>CAZJWA010000026.1:0-36953 GCA_964549585.1 uncultured Butyrivibrio sp.
TAAACTAATTGCAACCCTCGCCTTTTGTTTATTTATGCGGCGAAACGGGTCGCACTCTCATGAAAGGAGAATGGTAATTATGGAAATGAAAGAGAAAGAGTACAAATATCCTAATGTTATAAGCTTTTTTCTTATCCTGTCCCCACTGATTTTTTCTATTATTACGACTTTCTTAAACATTGCTAATTTTAATACAAATAAAGATGGCGTTACTATGTCGGCTCAGTTTACATATGGGGGTTCAATGACAACTCAGGCGAACATATATTTCTTTGGAATTGTTTGCGCATCGCTTATGGTGCTATTTGGTAATAAGAATAAATTATTATATCCAATAGGTGTTTCTATAGCATTGGTTACAACAGCTGCTGATTTTTTCCAAACTATTATTATTGAAAGTATGCTACGAGTTGTTGGATTTAGATTTAGAATAATCTTTTCTGCTGAGATTATCATTGCTTCCATCGTAATGTTTGTTTCTGTAATGATGATATTCAATGGGAAGAAGCAAGCTGGAAAAGTAGCAAATGTTTCTGCGGTCATTTATATTATCCTTATTGTAGTATATTCACTTGGGGCTGTTTTTATTAGACCGGCAGATGGCTTTACTCTATCAATAGGAGAAAAAATAATTTCATTCCTACAGAATTTCTTCTATATCAATATTCCAATTGCTGTTTATGTTCTCGCATCTCATGCTCTCGCAACAAAGCAGTTTGCTAATGGAAAGATTAATCTGCAGTAATACTTGAACGAACTAATAAAAACCGCGTGGACACAGCTTATTACTGTGACCACGCGGTTTTCTTTAAATGAATGCAGCTGTGTATATTGTGTTAATTAATAAACATCGTCAGCACATTTGGCAGTATAGCTGACATTCCAATTGCGTAGAATAGATCAAGCCATGCGATGCTTCCGATTGCTCCGATGTAGCACAGACCGATGAGCGGAGCAGAGACTATTCTGGCAAAGATATTGACTTCCTTGTTTTGCAGAATAGATTTGGTCATTGATTTTGCATCGCCGGTACTTGGGAAGGCGTGCATCATTATTGAAATTCCAAGCCAGTATAAAACGATTTTCATCAGAAACAGCAGAGCTCCAATAGAAGTGTCCATTGTATAGAATCCGTCTATTATGCTGTAAGCTGGAAGTGTGATAATCATTCCGAGTATTGTATTAAAGATAAAAGGACCTACGCTGATAAAAAGAGATTTCCAAGGATTTGAAGGCACTTCATGAACTACATATCCTGCAGGATTCTTTGACTGATAATATTTCACTTCAAATACTGGAACTTTACATATTCTGCATGCTATTTGATGGGAGAGTTCGTGAACAATTACTCCCGGAAAAGTTACTGCTGTAATTACAACACCTGGTATTGCATAAACCATTTATTCATCCTCCTCATCTACGTAGTACTGCGCTAAACTTAATTCACCGTTTAGATACTGATCCATTTCTGCGTCAAAATAATATCCGTCTTCTTCGCTTTGATCTTTAAGAGCTTTAGCTTTATCTAGCTGAGATTTTGCTGCAAGTGCTACTATATATGTGTCAGTAACGTAGTCGCCTTCCGGATATGTGTCGTAAGCTTTTTTGGCAAAATCAAGTCCTTCACTTAGATTCCCCTGAAGCATTTTGATTATTCCAATGGACCTTAAAGTTGAAGGGTCTTCTTTATTCCGGTTGTAAGAATCAGTGATAATATCATCAGCTTTATCAAGATCACCGTAGCGTCTGTAATAATTAGCAAGCTGGGCATTTGCATCAAAGTTATTCTTTGTAAGAAGAGTACAGGTTTCAAGATAATACTTTCTGTCATCATCATTATTTGCAAAATATGCAAGATAATAATAAATGAGCTGCTGATTATAGGATTCGTTTCCAAGAAGATTTGAAAGACTTTCGGAATATGTATCCATAGCACTTATGTATTCGTCTGAAGTAGTAGCATCATTTAGACCTGCGTCATCTGAAAGGCTATCTGCAATATCAGTTGTGTCATAGTAGATATTGATTTCATCAATATAATCAGAAAGCTTATTGTATTCAGAATCTGACAGATCTATACCAATAAGATAGTTGTCTATGGCATATGCTGCGTAGTCGTAATACTCGTATTCCATTCCAAGGTCGGCAAGTTCAATGGCGATATCCTTTGAATTTGGATACTTATCAAGAAGATCTACAAGGTTATCCATTGATGATACGACATATCCATCACTGGCTTTTGCCTCAGAATTTTTGTAAGAACCATAATCCTTCATATCAGGATAGGATAGCACTAAGGTTGCAATAACCAGTGCTGCAAAGATAAGACTGATTATCTTAATTTTGTTTGGTATTCTAAGCTTTGTAAGCTCCTTCCTGCAATCATCGCATAGGCATGAATTTGGGTTGTGCGATCTGTCAACCATTCTGACGTGGCACCATGCACAGCGATTAGAATCACTTGCATCATAATTACCGCTTTGTTCGTTTGTAGAATTTGTTTCCAAGCTATTTCTCCCCTATTAACTAGTATTTGTTTTGCTTTCTGGCAAAACCGTTTTTTATCATACCATAAAAAATTAAATCGTTGGAATATTTTAATGAGTTTTTATTATTCCCTAATGAATAAAAAAATTTGAGATTTCCTCTAAACAATCTATAGATTAATCCGATAAACTATATAGCGAACTATAATCTTCTTTAAATAAGGAGCAAAAAATATGCTTAGATCACTCTATTCAGCAGTCTCAGGACTGAACACACATCAGACGGAACTGGATGTGATCGGCAACAATATTGCAAATGTAAATACAACTGCTTATAAATCACAGGCTTTGTCCTTTAGTGATTTGATGTATCAGACGACAAGGAATGCATCTGGTGCAACTGCTACAACCGGCAGTGTTTCTCCAAAGCAGATTGGCCTTGGAGTTATGACAGGGGCTATTTCAACCAATATTTCCACGCAGGGCTCTGCGACAACTACAAGCTATCCATTTGATATGATGATTTCCGGGAGCACGTTCTTTGCTGTAAATAATGGGACGGGGACTTATTATACAAGAGATGGCTCTTTTGACGTGGATTCAAAGGGGGATCTTGTAACTAGAAATGGTGGCTACTATGTTCAGGGATGGACAAGTACGGATGGAAGTACAGTTAGCACAACGGGGGCTATTGGAAAGCTTACACTTCAAAGCACCGCACTTAATACATCTGCTGCTGCCGCAACTTCAAATGCTACCTTTACCGGAAATATTGATAAAGATGATACAAGTGTCAATTCTGATAATGGAAAGACGCTTTCGCTTGAAGTATATGGAAATGATGGCAAGAAATACACTTTGAACTTTGCGCTGACAAATGGAGATGATAGCGATAATACCACATATACGCTTTCTCTTAAGAGTGCGACTGATGCGGATGGAAAATCCCTTACGATGGGAACGAATTCTGACATAAAGCTTGTTTATAATGCAACATCAGGCAACTTTGTAAGTGCAAATGGAAATACCAGCGGAAACGTAACTTTAAATCTTCCGGGAACAATGGGAGGAACAATTACGGTAGGGCTTGCTGCTACAACCGCTTACGCTTCAACTACTACAGGCTCTTCAACAATTAAGGCTGCGACAGGAGATACCGATGGAAACGGCAAGGGCAGAGCAGTAGGAACAATGAATGGAATTACTGTATCTGAAAACGGACAGATAAATGCTACTTATACAAATGGTGCAACAAGGCTGATTGGACAGATTGCCACGGCTTCTTTTGCCAATGCATCAGGTCTTGAAAAGGTTGGCGATAATCTTTATGGGGTAACTCAGAACTCAGGGGCAGCAACTTATGTTGACGTGACGGCAGATGGTGGTAAAATTTCTACAGGTGTTCTTGAAGCAAGTAATGTAGATCTTGCTGATGAGTTTACCAGAATGATTACCGCGCAGAGAGGCTTCCAGGCAAACAGCAGAGTCATTACTACATCTGATTCAATGCTTCAGGAGCTTAAGAACCTTAAGCGCTAATCAAACCCAGCGTGCCATATAGCAGATAAGATGGCATATATTGGGAATAAACGTTTGAGGTAGGATTTTATGAGTTTAAGTAAAAAGAGAATTGTCGTAAAGGTTGGTACCTCGACAATTACTAATGAGAATGGTGTCATTAATATTAGAGAGATGGATTTACTTTGCCGGGCACTTTCCGGAATTGAGAATCTTGGATATGACCTGGTGCTTGTTTCATCCGGAGCAATCGCGGTTGGCGCAAATAAGATGCGTCTTACGCAAAAGCCAAAGGCTGTTAAGGAGAAGCAGGCAGCTGCAGCAGTTGGTCAGACAGAGCTGATGCATTTATATGATAAGCTTTTTGGAGAATACGGAAGAATGGTTGGGCAGATTCTTTTAAACAGCGATGATGTAGAGATTCCTGAGAGAAAAGAGAATCTGAAGAACACATTTGATACTCTCCTTGAGAATCATATCATTCCAATTGTGAATGAAAACGATTCAGTTTCTCATTTGGAAATAGAATCAGATAAGAAACTCTTTTCCGATAATGATATGCTCTCTGCGGTAGTAGCAGTGTTCTGTGAGGCTTCAAAGCTTGTCATTTTATCTGATATAGAAGGACTTTATGATTCGAATCCAAACACTAATAAGGATGCGAAGCTCATTAGCCGAGTTGAGAATATTGATGATGAAATAAGGGCGCTTGCATCAGGCTCTGGCTCTAACAGAGGGACGGGTGGTATGATTACGAAGCTTGAAGCAGCTGAACTTGCGACTTCGCGCGGAATAGACGTACTTATTACAAACGGAAATAATCCCGAGCATTTATATGAGATTATCGAGAAGAAGATTGTTGGAACTCTTTTTGTAGGAAAGAACTAAGAATAATTAAAAAAACTCATTTTATATAAAATAAAAAGCTCTATAGCACATGACGTGTTATAGAGCTTTGTCTTGCTTTGAAAAATATATTGGCTTGGATAAATTAACTATTATCAATGCTGCATGCTACGCGCATACGCTTGATTATTTAACCTGTTTATTTGTCAAAAGAAATTAGAAGTTATCCTCATGATATGTATCATAGATATCTGCAAGATATGTCTTAACCATGCTGATTCCTGACATTGTCTTAAGCTCTGCATTGTCCATTCCTGTAGCAATTTCATCTGCAAGAAGAAGCATATTATAAATCTTAAGCTTGAAGGTATCTCTGTCTATCTCATCAATGTTGAGGTGAATGAGAGGACTGCCAAGCTTTAATGTTATGTTCTCATCTGATATTCCTGTTTCCATGATCTTAGTAGAAGGATCAAAGCTTACATATATAATGAGCTTTTCTTTCTCATGCTTCTTGAGAGTGATAGCAGTCTGATGACTTGATTCAAGCCAGTCATAGTAATCACAGATATCAGGGTTCATAAGATACTGTGTTACTTCCTCTCTATGCTTCTCAATATACTGAAGATAGCTGCCTGCGTTTGGACCTGTATAGTTGCAATCTACCTTTACACCATTATCTGTCTTTACAAGCTTACATTTATCGGCTACGTCTCTAATCTTTACTGCTGAAGAATCTGCACCAACCTGCTTAAGAGAGCCTGTTTCAAGTACCTGTTTGAATTCCATAAAATATCTCCTGTTCCGCTATTAATAACTCTTTTGCCATTCTTAAAATCACACAATAGTATAGCATAAAGGAAATGGAAATGGTATACTCATTGCAGTCGGTTTTGCTAGATTAATTAGAAGACCGAAAATAATTCTTTTGACAGGTAAGTAATGGCAGGACAGAGAAAGAGAACAACAAATTCATCAAATTCAGGAAGCAGAGGCAGGAGTGCTTCAAGAAACACTTCGACTAAAGGAAGGGCATCTGCTAACAGGAACGGATCCAGAGTACCACAGAAAGATAATGAGCCACTTGATTATGCACTTAGAAGCGAGATAACAGTTATAGTGCTGTTGGCAGTCATGGTCTTTTTATTTTTGTGTAATTTTGGAATATGCGGCGCGGTAGGAAGCGTAATGGCCAATATTATGTTTGGCCTTTTTGGACTTCTTGCATATGTAGCACCTATTATCATATTCTTTTCAGCAGTATTTTATATTTCAAATTTTGGTTCGGCTGCAGCAGTCCGTAAGATCATTTCGGGTAATGCTCTTGCTGTCATGTTTGGTATGCTTGCAGAGGTAATATCCGGAAGACTGCAGACATATGAGGGGTATGATATCGTAGCTATTTTTAATGGAGCTGCAGGAAGCAGAAACGGTGGAGGCGCTATTGCGGGTTCCCTTGCATATCTTTGCTATCATACGCTGTCAATGGCAGGAATGATCATTCTTATAATTGTTCTTGGAACAGTCAGTATAGTTATATTAACAGAGAGATCTGTAATTGGAACTATTAAGAAGGGCTCTGCAAATGTTGCTGAAAAGGCTGAGGCTGATGCAGCAATTTATAGAGAGCAGCTTGAAGAGAGAAGACTTCGAAGTGAGGAGAGAAAGAATAAGCTTCGTGAGCAAAAGCAGCTTATGATGGAGGAGAGAGAAAATGATAGAATTCTTCGCATGGAAGCTAAAGAGAATTCAAAGCCTCTAATTCCACCTGATTTAAAGTCTGGCTCGAAGGATGAAAGCTCCGAAAAGAGTACTGATAAATCTGCTACAGGTATTGCAGATTCTTCTAGCAGTAATTTATCCGTTTCTTCTAATAAAGAGGAAGGAACAAAGGATGATAATATTTTTGCTCCGGCATTTGATGAAGACATTCATGATGATATTCATGAGATTACTATAAATGGCAAGGTGTTTGAAAATACGAAGAAGGCTGAGCCTATACCTGATGAGAAGGAGACAGGGCACGAACGATTACTTGCTGCCGAGCCAAGGATTACACCATACATGGGAGGGCAGGAGGAGAAGCCTGTTCCGCTGCCAGTTCCGGGCGCGGAGCTTGATAGCTCTTTTGACCAGGATAAAGAGATAGCTCCTATAGAAAAAGAGCCTTCGAACTTAGATGATAAGGACTTTACAGAGCTTGAAGCTTTTGCAAATGAAGCAGCTAAGGATACAAGACCTGTTGCAAGAGCTGCAAGCACAGAAGATGAATTTAGCGATGAAGAGCTTTCTGAAATAAGCGTTCACAGAGAAAATTCGGAAGTTAATGATGGTTATACGGTTCATACGCAGGATCATATATCTCCATCTAAATCAAAACAGCAGATTTTGGGGCAGCCAGATCCGCTACCATCACATAATGATGCTGCGGCAAAAGAGTCATCGGAGATCAAGAAAAAGCCTGTTCCTACTAAGAAATATGTGTTTCCACCTATAGATCTGTTAAAGCCTGGTGTTAAGAACAAGAATACCGATTCTGAGAGAGAGCTTAAGGAGACGGCGCTTAAGCTTGAGAGAACGCTCACGTCATTTGGAGTAAATGTTAAGGTTACAGATATTAGCCAGGGACCTACTGTTACTAGGTATGAGCTTCAGCCGGAGATTGGCGTTAAGGTTAGCAGAATCGTTAATCTAGCAGATGATATTAAGATGAATCTTGCTGCAACTGATATAAGAATTGAAGCTCCTATTCCGGGTAAGGCTGCAGTTGGAATTGAAGTCCCAAATAAAGAGATTGCAACCGTATCATTTAGAGATTTAATTGAATCTCCTGAGTATAAGAATTTTAAGTCAAAGCTTGCTTTTGCAGTAGGAAAGGACATCGGGGGTAAGACGCTCGTTACAGATATTGCCAAGATGCCTCACGTTCTAATTGCGGGTGCAACCGGATCTGGTAAATCAGTATGTATTAATACGCTTATTCTTAGTATAATTTATAAAGCAAAACCAGAAGAGGTTGGTCTTATCATGATTGATCCTAAGGTGGTTGAGCTTAGCGTTTATAATGGTATTCCGCATTTGATGATTCCTGTAGTTACAGATCCTAAGAAGGCAGCAGCTGCTCTTAACTGGGCTGTTAAGGAAATGACTGTAAGATACAAGAAATTTGCGGATGCAGGAGTTAGAGATCTTAAGGGTTATAATGAGTATGTCGAGTTTAATAAGGATGAAGATGATAGTCTTATCAAGATGCCACAGATTGTTATTATTGTCGACGAGCTTGCTGATCTTATGATGGTAAGTGCAAGTGAAGTGGAAGAGGCTATTTGCCGTCTTGCACAGCTTGCAAGAGCTGCGGGTATTCACCTGGTTATTGCGACTCAGAGACCTTCTGTAGATGTAATTACAGGTCTGATTAAGGCAAATATGCCTAGCAGAATAGCCTTTGCAGTATCTAGTGGAACTGATTCAAGAACAATCATTGACATGAAAGGTGCTGAGAAGCTTCTTGGAAAGGGCGATATGCTATTTGATCCGCAGGATGCACCAAAGCCTATAAGAGTTCAGGGAGCATTTGTTTCTGATGGCGAAATTCAAAAGATAACAGATTTTCTTAAGGCACAAAATGTTACAACGGATTATAATACAGATATTCAGGATGATATCAAGAACATCCAGAGTATGGATTCCTCAGATTCAGGGGCAGGACAGGATTCGTCATATGATGAATATTTCGTTGAAGCCGGTAAATTTATTATTGGCAAGGAAAAGGCTTCAATAGGAATGCTTCAGAGAGTGTTTAAAATTGGTTTTAACAGAGCTGCCAGAATTATGGATCAGCTTAATGAAGCAGGGGTAGTCAGTGAAGAAGAGGGAACAAAGCCAAGGAAGGTACTTATGAGTATTGAGGAGTTTGAGCAGACATTTGAAAGCTCAGATGAATAAAAAAGTTATTGCTGCGCATAACTTCGAATTAAATGAAGCGCAGCTAGGAGGATAATATGAAATCAGATATTGAAATCGCACATGAAGCAAAGCTGCTGCCTATTGGTGAAGTGGCAAAGACAATTGGAATAAGCGGGGATGATCTTGAGTGTTATGGCAAGTATAAGGCTAAGCTCTCTGAAGAGTATCTTTCAAAGCTTTCTTTGGATTCTCATAGAGGCAAGCTTGTACTTGTTACAGCAATAAATCCTACTCCTGCAGGAGAGGGAAAGACTACTACAAGCGTTGGACTTGCAGATGCCCTTAACAAAATGGGTTATAAGACTATGGCGACTTTGAGAGAGCCTTCTCTTGGACCTTGTTTTGGAATGAAAGGTGGAGCTGCAGGCGGCGGAATGGCACAGGTTGTTCCGATGGAAGATATCAATCTTCATTTCACAGGCGATTTTCATGCTATTACTTCTGCAAATAACCTTTTAGCAGCTCTTCTTGATAATCACATTCAGCAGGGAAATGAACTTGGAATAGATACAAGACAGATAGTATGGAAGAGATGCGAGGATATGAATGATCGTGTTCTTAGAAACATTGTCGTTGGAATCGGAGCAAAGGCTGATGGAGTAGTAAGAGAAGATCATTTCATTATTACTGTTGCATCTGAAATAATGGCTGTTTTGTGCCTCGCAACAGATATGAAGGATTTAAAGAGCCGTCTTTCAAAGATTATAGTTGCATATGCATTTGCAGGAGAGCCTGTAACAGCAGAAGATCTTCACGCTGTTGGAGCAATGGCAGCGCTTCTTAAGGATGCGATAAAGCCTAATCTTGTTCAGACAATGGAGCATACGCCAGTATTTATTCACGGCGGCCCGTTTGCTAATATAGCCCATGGATGTAACTCGGTAAGAGCTACTAAGGCAGCATTATCAATTGCTGATTATGTAGTTACAGAGGCAGGTTTTGGAGCCGATCTTGGAGCTGAGAAGTTTTTTGATATTAAGTGCAGAGCAGCAGGACTAAAGCCTGACGCCTGTGTCTTAGTAGCTACAGTACGTGCTCTTAAGTATAATGGCGGGGTTCCTAAAGATGCACTTGGAAGCGAAAATGTTGATGCTCTTAAAAAGGGAGTAGTCAATCTTGAAAAGCACATAGAGAATTTGCAGCAGTATGGCGTTCCTGTAGTTGTAACACTTAATTCATTTGTAAGTGATACTGAAGCTGAAACTTCTTTTGTTAAAGAGTTTTGTGAAGAGAGAGGATGCGAATTCGCACTTTCAAGAGTTTGGGAAAAAGGCGGAGAAGGCGGAGAAGAACTTGCTACTAAGGTTATCTCTACTCTTTCAAATAAGAAGTCTGAATTTAAGACTTTATATCCTGATGATATGAATTTGAAGGATAAGATAAACACTATCGCCACGAAGATTTATGGCGCAGATGGCGTAACATATACAAAGGCTGCCTCAAACCAGCTTAAGAAAATTACTGATCTTGGATTTGGAAACCTTCCTGTATGTATTGCCAAAACGCAGTATTCATTATCTGATGATGCTACAAAGCTTGGAAGACCAAAGAATTTCGAGATTAGTGTCAGAGAGTGCTATGTTTCTGCAGGAGCCGGATTCGTTGTTGTTATTACTGGAAATATTATGACTATGCCGGGTCTTCCAAAGAAGCCTGCTGCATTTAACGTAGATGTTGATGATAATGGAATGATTACGGGGTTATTTTAAAAATACAGATCACAGTAAGGGGACAATATGAGCGCAAAGATTATTGATGGAAAGGCTATTTCATCACAGATAAAAGATGAACTTAAAGACAAAACGAAAGCCCTAAAAGAAGTACAAAATATTGAAATAGCTCTTGCTGTAATTCTTGTAGGAGCAGATCCTGCTTCACAGGTTTATGTTCGTAATAAGAAAAAAGCCTGTGAGTATATCGGATATCGTTCTCTTTCTTTTGAACTTTCTGATGAAACTTCAGAAGATGAGCTTCTAAAGCTTGTTGATGATCTAAATAATAGGGCAGATGTTGATGGAATACTTGTTCAGCTGCCACTTCCTTCACATATAAGCGAGAAGAAGGTAATAGATGCAATTGACCCTTCAAAGGATGTTGATGGCTTTAATCCTGTTAATGTCGGAGCACTCGTAATTGGAGAAGAGGGATATGTTTCCTGTACTCCTGCCGGAATAATTCAGCTATTGAAGCGCTCTGGAATAGAAATGAATGGCAAAGAGTGTGTTATCGTGGGAAGAAGCAATATTGTTGGTAAGCCGATGGCACTTCTTATGCTTAGAGAAAATGCGACTGTTACAGTTGCTCATTCAAAGACACATGATTTAAAGGCGGTTTGCAGACGCGCAGATATTATTATTGCTGCGGTTGGAAAGCCTCTTATGATAGACAAAGATTATGTTAAGGACGGGGCAGTAATAATTGATGTAGGTATTAACAGAGACCCTGAAACGGGTAAACTTTGCGGGGATGTAAAATATAGAGACGTAGTTGATATCTGCTCTGCGATTACACCTGTTCCCGGAGGAGTTGGACCTATGACGATTGCGATGCTTATGAATAACTGCTATGAAGCCGCCTGCAGACATCATGGTATTCAAATAGAGAAATAATTTCCGAGGGCTGATTACTATGAAATGTCCAAATTGCGGCTCTGAAATTCCGGAAGGAAATATGTACTGTGAAAAGTGCGGTACGGAAATAAATATCGTTCCTGAATTTGATCCTGAGGTAGAAAATAAAATAAAGGAATCACTAGATGGTCTTTCAGATAACCTTGGTGATACAGCAGAAATTCCCAGCCTTCGACAGAAAATACGAAGAAAGAAAAGGCAATCTCCGGTGCTGTTTTATGGGATATTTGCTGTAGCAATCGTTGTCACTTTGGCACTGTGCCTTTTTATATTTACTGGTAATGATTCAGGAGAAAATTTTCTTTCATTAAAAGAGTATGTATCTAAGGCCCAAGACTATACTGAGTCAGGAGAAAGCGATAAAGCGGAGCAGCTTTTGAGAGAATGCATTAAAGCTTATCCTAAAGAATCAGAAGGGTATTTTGAGCTTGCAAGTCTTTATGAGAGTAATAAAGATTATGATGAAGCAATAAAGACATTATCGCTGTTACTTAATTCTGCAGTATTTACTGAGGATGATTATAGAAGAGCAAATGAACAGACGCTTCTGTTATATGAGGATAAAGGAGATTATCTTGCAGCAAAAGCTTTTCTTGATTCAAGTGAGGATGCGAGTCTGATATCAAAATATCAGAAGGATTTTAATCCTGATGCTCCTACATTTGACTTAGAAAGCGGGAAATATCCCATAGATACTTCTTTTCATATTACGGTAGATGGAGATAATGGAACAATATATTATACGATAGATGGATCTAAGCCGGATACTCAAACCCGCGCGGATTCTAATACGTCTGACTCTGCAGCGGCTTCTTCTACAGGCGAAAGTGTTACATATATTTATTCGAATGAGCTGGTGTTTGCAGAAGCTGGAACTTATACTGTCAAAGCTGTATTTGTTAATGATTTTGGCTTTGAAAGTGGTGAGGCACAAGTAGAATACAATATTGAATCAGATAAACCTGCTGATGTAGTAATTATGGAGGATAGCGGTAATTACACGAAGGCGACACAGATTGTTGCTTCTTCAAGCGATGGGTGCAGTATTTATTACACGGATGATGGTTCAAAGCCTTCCTCTGCTTCAAAGAAATATACGTCGCCTATATCAATGCCATTTGGAGATTCTACATTTAATTTTATTGCAGTAGATGGAAATGGAAAGACTAGCGATGTCGTTACCAGGAAATACAACCTGACACTTCCAAGGAATATTACATCTGATCAGGCAATTTCACTTGTAATAAATGTACTTGTGGGCCAGGATGTTCTTCTTGATACGACAGGAAAGGTCAGAGGCCTTGACGGCGTAAATTCATATGCTTCTGAGCAGATAATCACGGTTCAGGGGTATGGTGAGTATTATGAAATCGTAGAATATCATGAGTATAATGATGGGTCAAAAGAAAAGACAAATTACTTATACGCAGTCAATACCAATGATGGAACTGTCTGCAGAATGTCATATGATTCTTCAGGAAATTACTTCCTCGTAGAAATTAAACAATAAGAATCAATTAAATTAAGTAAATATATCATCTTGTAATAATTCTAATTACTATATATTATTAAAAAGAAATTTAGGCTTAGCAAATAATTAAAGAAAGAGGTACCTGAATGTTTAAGATTCTAGAAGCAAATAACCTTACTTCAAATATCATCCAGATGATAATTGAGGCTCCACGTGTAGCAGGAAGCTGTCTTCCCGGGCAGTTCCTTATAATCAGAGTTAAGGAAGATGGAGAGAGAATTCCGCTTACTATCTGTGATTATGACAGAGAAAAGGGAACAGTTGAAATTGTAGCTCAGGCTATAGGCGCAGAGACATATAAGCTTATGCAGCTTCATGCAGGGGACAGTCTTGCAGATGTTGTAGGACCTCTTGGAAATCCTTCTGATCTTGTAGAAGAGAGCATAGAAGATCTTAAGAAAAAGCATATTGTCTTTATTGCAGGCGGAGTTGGGACAGCACCTGTTTATCCGCAGTGCAAATGGCTTAAGGAACATGGAATCACTGTTGATTGTATCGTTGGTGCCAAGAATAAAGATCTTGTTATTCTTGAGGACAAGCTTTCTTCAGTCAGCAATTTGTATATTACAACAGATGATGGTTCATATGGAAGAAGCGGAATGGTTACAAAGTGTCTGCAGGATCTTATTGCAGAAGGACACACATATGACCACTGCGTTGCAATTGGACCTATGATTATGATGAAATTTGTCTGTAAGCTTACTGCAGAACTTCAGATTCCTACAGTTATCAGTATGAATCCTATCATGGTTGATGGAACTGGAATGTGCGGAGCATGCAGACTTATAGTTGATAATCAGGTTAAATTTGCCTGTGTTGACGGACCTGAGTTTGACGGACACAAGGTCGATTTTGATCTTGCTATGGAGAGAATGAAGCAGTATAAGACTGAAGAGGGAAGACTTCTTCTTAAGGCACAGGAAGGCGACACGCACCACGGCGGATGCGGTAATTGTCAATAATTTCAGAAACGGAGAACAAAGTGATGGAAGTCGATGTATTAAAGAGAATTCCTGTTCGCGAGCAGGATGCTAAGGTTAGAGCTACAAACTTCGAAGAGGTTTGTCTTGGATATAATGATGAAGAGGCACAGGCAGAAGCTACTAGATGTCTTAATTGTAATAATGCGCAGTGTATCAAGGGATGCCCTGTTGCAATCAATATTCCTGCTTTTATTAAGGAAGTCAAGGATGGAAATATTGAGGAAGCTTATCAGGTAATTAGTAAGTCTTCAGCACTTCCTGCTGTTTGCGGACGTGTATGTCCTCAGGAAAGCCAGTGTGAAGGTAAGTGTATTCGTCAGTTTAAGGGTGATCCGGTTTCTATCGGAAAACTTGAGAGATATGTTGCTGATAAGGCAAGAGAGCTTGGCGTTAAACCAGCTGCAGCTACTACAAAGATTGACCGCAAGGTTGCAATAATTGGTTCTGGCCCTTCAGGACTTACATGTGCAGGAGATCTTGCAAAGATGGGCTATGATGTAACAATTTTCGAAGCTCTTCATGAAGCAGGTGGAGTACTTGTGTATGGTATTCCTGAGTTCCGTCTTCCCAAGGACGCTGTAGTTAAGAAGGAAATTGAGAACGTAAAGAGTCTTGGTGTTAAGCTTGAAACAGATGTTGTTATCGGAAAGTCAGTTACTATCGACGAGCTTATGGAGAAGGAAGGCTTTGACGCTGTATTTATCGGCTCAGGAGCAGGACTTCCAAGATTTATGAATATTGACGGAGAGCAGAGCCTTGGAGTATTTTCTGCAAACGAATTCCTTACAAGAAGTAACCTTATGAAAGCTTTCAGAGAGGATTCAACCACTCCTATAATGCACTCAAATAAGTGTGTTGTTGTCGGCGGCGGAAACGTTGCTATGGATTCAGCAAGAACAGCACTTCGTCTTGGAGCAGAGGTTCATGTTGTATATAGAAGAAGTGAAGAAGAGCTTCCTGCACGTAAGGAAGAGGTTGGACATGCCAAGGAAGAGGGCATTATCTTTGATCTTCTTACTAATCCTGTAAAGATTAACGCAGACGAGAATGGCTGGGTTAAGTCTATTACATGTATTAGAATGGAGCTTGGAGAGCCTGACGAGTCAGGAAGAAGAAGCCCAATCGAAATAGCAGGTTCAGAATTTGATATTGAGTGCGATGCAGTAATAATGGCACTTGGAACATCTCCTAATCCTCTTATCTCTGCTACAACAAAGGGACTTGATGTGAATAGAAGAAAGTGTATCGTTGCTGAAGAAGAGAACGGACAGACTTCAAAGAAAGGCGTTTTCGCAGGCGGAGATGCTGTTACAGGAGCTGCAACAGTTATTCTTGCAATGGGAGCTGGTAAAGCTGCTGCAAAGGGAATTGATGAGTATCTTAAGACTCTTTGATTATTTTCTTTAAATTTATTTAATTTAGAAGCAGACACATGTAAATGTTGTCTGCTTCTTTTCAATTAATTGTTACTTTATGTTATAATTGTGAAAGCTTTTGAAATTAGCGGTCTGGTATTTGGGAGACAATATAATATGGACAGAAAATTTTGGAAGAGGCTACTAAACGCTCTTATAAAAAATAAAATAATTATTACAGCTTGCACACTTATAATCATTTTGCTTCTTTTGGTTTTATTTATCTTTTCATCAGGAAATAGTAGTTCAAAAAAGGATGACGATGCGAGCCTTTTAAATTCTAAAATTGTAGATTACGCAAACAGCATAGCTTCGATGGATGACGCAAATAAATCGGGGCTATTTGGTAGTGATGAAGGCAGCTCTTTTGACGATAAGAATAATTTAGTAACTCCGGATTCATTTACCGGTTCATCAGATGAGTCGGTTTTAATTAAGGGAGACCTTGATTCTGAATCAAATAAGAACAGAAATGATGTTTCGGGCAATTCGTTATATGACGCAGAGGGAACTGTTCTTAAGAGCAAATTATATAAGAATGTCAAATTTGATTCTTCATCGCAGCTTAAGGAGCTGCTTGATTACTGGAATCAGAATAATCTCGATGCAGTTAAAGAGCTTGTTCATACTGAACGCTTTGAAGCTATGTCTGCTTCTGTTACTTCACAAAGTTCATTCCTTTATTACGGGGCTGAAAATACAGATGGAGAGCCTGAAGGAGTGGGGCTTGCCGTTTATTCAAATGACAGATATTATTTTGGCGAATGGAAGGCTGGTAAAAGAAGCGGAGAAGGAACGTGGTTTCAGTTCTATCCAGAGTATGATACCGGTACTGTAGATGAGCATATGTATAGCGGATCTTTTCTTGACGATTTACCAGATGGGCAGGGACAGGAAAATTATACATACGATTTATCTAAAATGGACGGCGTATCATTTTATGCTCAAAATGTTATAGGAACATTTTCAAAGGGGTACTATAATGGAGATATGTACGTAATTACGCAGTCAAGTGACAGCTCTGTTACTGAGTGGTACGGGACTTGTTTAAATGGTATCTGGAAGGCAATTACGAGTAAGGATTCCAAAGGTAATTCACCTGTTTTGTATCAGTCTCAGAACAAGGATCATTATATTTGGATGTCTGATGATGCGAACAAGAATTATGGGGTAAATAACATATAGTTTTAGCAGAAAGGAAGGGCATAAAGTTTGGAATATCAAAGCAGCGAAGAAAAGGCAAGAGATAATCATTCATCAGCATACATGCTTTTGATAGTTGGAGGGTTGGGTTTCATTTTTGATTTAGTGAATTTTCTGGCAAATCCTTTTGGAATGCCGCTTTTTAACAAGTATTTGACAACCGGTGTTATGGGAGCACTTTTTGTCTTGTTCTTTGTTATGGGTGCAGTTTCGATGCGCGATTACGGAAAGCTACGGGAGAAGGCATCTAAGGAAAATACACTCCGGGATGCAATAAGTGCCTGGTGTGCCGAAAAGCTAAGCAGAGATGTGATTGACGAGGCAGTAAGAGAAGAAAATTCATCTGAATATGACGATGTTAATTCAGGGGATGAGTCTTTGTATTTTGAAAGAACTGAATATATCAAGAAAAGGATTTCTGAGAAATTCCTTAATCTCGATGAAGAGCTTGTTGACCATTTTGTTGATGAGTTTTATTCACAGATTTATGATGCTCCTATAGATGAGAATGAAAAGGATACCAATAACACGTGATAAAGATTTCAGTGATTTGTGTTGGAAAAATCAAAGAAAAATATTGGAACAGCGCACTTGATGAATACATTAAAAGGCTTTCAAGATACTGTAAGCTTGAGATCATCGAGGTTTCCAATGAGAAGACTCCGGAGAATGCGCCTCCTGCTATTGAAGATATGATTAAGCAAAAAGAGGCACAGAGAATCCTTAAATATGTAAATGAACAGGCAAAAGTTTACGTACTTGCAATCGAAGGCAAAAAGCTGGATTCAGTTTCTTTTTCCAAAAGAATTCAGATGGATGGGGTAAACGGCGAAAGTAATCTGCAGTTTATTATCGGAGGGTCGCTTGGCCTTGATAAATCAGTATATGATAAAGCGTCAGAGCTTATCAGCTTTTCAGATATGACGTTTCCGCATCAGCTAATGCGGGTTATATTATTGGAACAGATATATAGAGGCTATAGAATAATGAATGGAGAACCGTATCATAAATGAATGATATTGTTGAAAAAAAGATGGCGCTGTCGGTAGACGACATGCAAAATGTTTTTGGCGGGAGAGATGATTTTGCAAAGAAAATCGAGAGTAATCTGGATGTTGAAATAATCGACCGAAATGGTGAAATTCATCTTATTGGAAAAAGCGAAAATGTTTCAAGGGCGATGGGGACTATCAGAGAGCTTTCTGTCCTATCAAGACATGGAAATCAGATTGAAGAGCAGAATGTGAACTATGCGATTTCTCTTAAGAAAGAGGAGGAGTCTGCAAGTAAGGCTGAGAATGAATCAAGTGTTCTTCTTGATATTGAACAGGACTGCATTTGTCATACTGTTAATGGCAAGCCTGTTAAGCCAAAGACTCTTGGACAGAAGAAATATGTAGATTCAATCAGAAAGAATATGATAACGTTTGGGATTGGTCCTGCAGGTACCGGTAAAACTTATCTTGGTATGGCTATGGCAATAACCGCTTTTCAAAGAGAAGAGGTTGGCAGAATTATTATGACAAGACCTGCTATTGAGGCAGGAGAAAAGCTTGGATTTCTTCCGGGAGATCTTCAAAGCAAGGTTGATCCATATCTTAGGCCATTATACGACGCGCTATATCAGATAATGGGCGCTGAGAATTTTATGAAGAATACCGAAAAAGGTCTTATTGAGGTTGCACCCCTTGCTTATATGAGGGGCAGAACTCTCGATAATGCTTTCATTATTCTTGATGAAGCCCAGAATACAACACCGTCTCAGATGAAGATGTTCCTTACTCGTATAGGCTTTGGCTCGAAGGTTATTGTAACAGGAGATTCTACGCAAAAGGATCTTGCACCAGATGCAAAATCCGGTCTCGATATTGCAGAAAGGGTTCTTCATAATATAGATGATATTTCATTCTGTAAGCTGACCAGTAAGGACGTAGTTCGTCATCCGCTTGTTCAGAAGATAGTAAAGGCGTATGAGGATTATGAAGATAAAGAAGTAAAGGCTTCAAAGAGAAGAACAAATAAATACACGGAGAATTCAAAGAGAAATGGAAGATGAGAATAAAAAAACAATTGTGGGAGATAAGCTTTTTCTTACAATTATGTTTTTATTTTGCGTTTTATCCAACTTAATATTTGCTGTTATTTATGGCAAAAGCTTTGCAATCACCGAGAGAAATGTTTTCTCTGCAGTGATTTTTCTTGGAGCGATAATTTTTTCTTTTATTAGTGCCAAAGAAAGCGGTGAGCTTTTCTATGACAATGATGATCACACGCCTAGATTTGTGATACTTATCTGTGCACTTACTATTTGCGCAGGAATTATGCCGATGCTCAGTCCTTCAATCTGGCCATTTTTGATAGTTTTCGTAGTGCTAGAGCTCTTTTCTAATATGACTATAGGTATTCTTTCCGGAAGCTATTTACTGATGATGACAGTTCTTCTTGAAGAAAACGGGACTACTTCAGAATTTGCTCTATACTTTATTGTTGGCGTAGTAGGAGTTATTCTGTTTAAAAACCTTGATGAGAATATGGATGTAGGCTTTCCGATTGCTATTTCACTTATGGTAATGGCAGTTCTTTTGACGGCATATGTAGTAATATTTGCAAGCACTTTTTTCTCATTTAGTCTTCTCCTAATGCCAATAATGAATCTTGCCGTGAATTTTATTCTGCTTCTTATTGTAATTAGTATATTCAGTAAGGTTGAGATAATTCATGACGGCGATATCTATATGGAAATAAATGATCCGGAGTATCAGCTTCTTGTTGAGCTTAAGAAGAGAAAACCGGAGGAATATTTTAGGGCGGTACATACAGCATATCTTTCAGAGAGAGTTTCTAATGTTCTTTTACTTCGCACGAAGGTAGTCAAAACCAGTGCGTATTATCATAGAATCTGGACATCAAATGGTTCGAAAATGAACATGCTTGCTAAAGAAAATGGTAGCGAAATTCTTCCTTTTCCAAAAGAAGCAGCGAAAACGCTGTTGGAGCTTTCGAAGGATGATGGCGGAATAATTACTTCAAAAGAAGCAAGTGTTGTATATATCTGTGATAGCCTTGTGGCGACAATTATGTATGTTTTCCATAAGGATAAAAATAGTGTTATCAATTACGATGAACTTATTGAAAAAGTATTTGCAAGAAAGCTTGAAGCAGGAGAACTTAAGAACTCCGCTTTATCAATTAAAGAGTTTGAAACAATGAAAACATTACTTAAAAAGGAAAGGCTCTACTATGACTTTTTACGTTGAAAATGAAGTAGATGCACAATTTGATTTTGACATCGAAGAGATTGGCAGGAAGGTCTGCGAGGCAGTTCTTAAAGAAGAAAAGTGTCCTTTTGATGTGGAAATAGAGATGCTGATAACTGATGATGACGGAATTCATCAAATAAATAAAGAATACAGAAAAATTGATGCTCCAACTGATGTACTTTCTTTTCCAAATGTTGAGTATGAGACTGCGGGAGACTTTTCATGTGTTGAAGCTAATGAAATGAACGACTGTTTTGACCCTGATACCGGTCTTATTGCTTTTGGAAATATAGTAATTAATGAAAAAAGAGTAAGAGAACAGGCACAAAGCTATGGACACAGCACTCTTAGAGAGTTTGCATTTCTAACAGCTCATAGTATGCTTCATTTATGCGGTTATGATCATATGGAAGAAGACGAAGCGAAGGTTATGGAAGGCAAGCAGAGTCAGATACTTGATGAACTTGGGATAAAGAGAGATTAATCATTTAACGAAGAAGGGATCACGCTTTAATGGCAAAGCTTAAGGAAGGCCAAAGAATAAGACCGGATGTAATCAGCTTTTTTGGCATAATACTAATAATTTCATTCATGATATTAAGAATAGTGCTCACCTTTAACATTGGCGCGGTTGGTATGGGCTTTTTTGCTATACCGTTTGAAATATATATGCTTTCATACTGCGTATTTGTTTTTTCTTTTCGAATGTCAGTGTCATCAATGCTTCGCACATTTCTTAAGAGAAATCAGGAAAAAAATGCTAAGAAGGTTATGAAGCTTTCGTTTAGAAGAGCACTCCTTGGAGGAATTATTTGCGCGATTCTTACAGTTATTCTCGCTATGGTTTTATCATCTCATATTATAAAGATGCAGCTTTTATATTTGCCAATGCTAGTTGCAAGTGTCTGCATCCTTTTAATGAGTGTACAAGGCGTATTTAGGGGATTTCTTGAAGGAACAGGGAAAAACCGGACTATTATTCATTCAATGATTATTCAGGGCGTTTTATCAATCCTTTTTGCAGTTCTTTTTGCAAGATATTTTACAAGATACGGTCTTAAGCTAAATGCACTTTTGGGAACAGATTTATGTGCGCCTGCTTATGGCGCGCTTGGAGCAATGGTCGGACTTGCAGCAGCGCTTTTTGTTTCACTTATCCATATTGCAGGGGCGTATAAGTTAAGGCTTCTTGCAATTGAAAGAGCAAAATCAGGGGATTCTCTTAGAGGGAAAAATTCTGATTTGAAAATCAATTCGCTCCCAGGTCAGAGATCTTTTTCTGCGATGACAGGGATGCCGGTACTTCTTTTTATAGCTGATTTTATTATTTACGTAATCTTTTTCAGGCTTCGTGGTGAAGGCGGAAGCTATATGGAATCATTTGGAATAATGTATGGAAATTTTCTTCCAATTGTCCTTATTATTACACTTGTTCTATCACTCGTTTTATTAAAGAGTGATTTTAAGCTGTGTGCTCAGGTGGCACATGCTGATTTTGCACTTGCAGGTGATAACTTTTCAGAGATGATTCATAAGGGACTCATGCTTTTTCTTTATGGAACTGCATTTGTTGCTATAATGGCAGAACCGCTTGAAACTACATTCTTTGGCATTCCGGATGATGCTGCAGTTGGAATGATTTCTTTTGGAAGTGTTATTGTGCTGTTTGGTGCTTTTGCAGTGAATTTCACTATTATTATGGCGAGGTTTAGAAGAAGCTCACTTATTGTGCTTAATTCTGTTATTCCTGCAGTTATTCATCTTATTTCGATTATTGTTCTTTCAGGACTTTTTGGCCTCGGACTTCACGCAGTTATTGCTTCTATGGCTATCATGCTTATTGTTTATGATTATCTGTGCTTTTTTGAAATATCAAAGATAATTCATTACAAACAAGAATGGATTCACAGCGTTGCCGTGACCTTGATTAGCTGCGGAATCAGTGCTCTTATTATGTATTTCTTAAATGGAATTTTTGTTAATCTCGTTGGCGAAATCCTTTCGATTGTACTTTGCCTGGTACTGACGACTCTTATTTATTTATGCCTTCTGGTTGTGCTAAAGGGGATAGATGAGTTTGAAATCTATGCGCTTCCAGGCGGGGATAAGCTGGCTGATTTACTAAAGGCAGTTCATATACTTAGGTGATGAAGTAAGAAGAATAAATCCAAAACGAAATGGAGATTAAGGTGGACAATACGCTTTATGTTATTGGCTGTGGAGCTGCAGGCATGACTGCAGCAATTACGGCTGCCAAAGCCGGCTGCAAAGTCGTAATACTTGAAAAGAATAATTCGGCGGGAGTCAAGCTTTCTATGACCGGAAATGGTAAATGCAATTTAACAAATGATAAGCTTGGTTCTTCAGATTATAATGCTTCTGCGAGAAATCGCCTTGATAAATGGTTTTTGGACGTTACGAATAGTGATGTCAAAGACTTTTTTTATTCTCTGGGACTATTACTTAAATCAAGAGATGGGTATATTTATCCTTCCTGTGAGCAGGCTTCTACTGTAAGAAATGCTTTTATTTCTGAATTAAATGCACTTGGAGTAGAGATAAAATATGATCAGCAGCTCAAAGAAATTGAAGTCTTTGATAACGAAAAGGGCGTAAGAATAAGGACTGTGTCAAAGGGGGCTGATAATATTTACGAAGGAAAGGGCGTTATTGTTGCAACGGGCGGCCTTGCAGGACCAAAGTCTACGCTCTCATCCGGAGATGGGTATTATATATTAAATAAACTTGGCGCAGAAATTATTCCTCAGCACCCTGCGCTTGTAAGCTTTAAAATTAAAAAGGGTGATTTTATTTCCGATATCGGAGTCAGAGCGGAGAGTGAAATTTCTTTTTACAAGAAGGAGGAAGGTGCGCTAGAAGAAGGTAGTACAAAGGCGCATGGACATTCTAAGAGCGAACTTAAGCTTCTTACGAGCGAATTTGGCGAAATTCAGCTTACTGAAGCTAGTCTGTCCGGTATTCCTTCTCTTCAGGCAAGCAGCGATGTAATTGGAGATTTTAGTGATAATATTATTGCACAAATTGATTTCTTTCATGAATATAGCGTGGATGATTTTGAAAAGCTTTGCCTTAAGAGAATTTCCTGGGCAAAAGAGAAATCAAAATACCTAACATTTTCGCAGTTTCTAAATGGATTTTGTAATGAGCAGATATGCGCAAACGTGCTTAGACGTTTTAGCTATGATGCTTTTGATAAGATAGAAAGAGAAGATGATGAGGAACTTTTAAAATTGCTGGAATACTTCAGATATTTTAAACTTAATATCATTGGCTTTGAGGATTATCAAAAGGCACAGGTTACAGCAGGCGGAGTGAGTCTTGATAGTATTTCTGATTCTTTTGAACTTATTAATAATAAAACACAAAAGAAAATGGGTGTTTATGCTATAGGAGAGCTTCTTGATGTTAATGGAAGATGCGGAGGTTATAATCTTCATTTTGCATTTGTTTCAGGAATTATTAGCGGCAAGGCAGCTGCAGGTCTTTGCAGAGAGTAGAGATACTGGCTTAAATGAAAAATGGAGTGACAAATTTATGATTAGAATAAATCAAATCAAAATAGAAAATAATGGTAAGCTCGACTTTTATGATGAGCATGGTTTTCCAAATGAAGAGAAGCTTAGCGAGATTTTACTTAAGGCTGTATGCAAATTGCTTAAAGTAAATAGGAGCGATGTAACAAAGATTTCAATAGCAAAACATTCGATAGATGCAAGAAAAAAACCGCTTATTTATGATATTTATTCGGTTAATATCTCTTTATTAGAAAAGCTTAAGGAAGAAGAAACGATAAGAAGGTCTCACTGCAAAAATGCACAGGTAATTTCGGGTGAAATGAAATATCATATGCCAAAGGCCGGGAATAAAGAGCTAAAGGATAGACCAATAGTTATTGGAGCAGGTCCTGCCGGGCTCTTTTGCGCGTATATGCTTGCAAAGAGTGGCTATAGGCCTATTCTTCTTGAAAGAGGCGCTGACGTTGATGAAAGGCAAAGGATAGTTGAAAGCTTTTGGAGCGGCGAAGCGCTTAACATAGGCACAAATGTTCAGTTTGGAGAGGGCGGCGCCGGAACATTTTCTGATGGAAAGCTTAATACTGCTGTAAAGGATAAGTATGGCAGAGGAGAGCTTGTGCTATCTCTTTTTGTAAAAAATGGTGCACCAGCCGATATAATTTATGAATCAAAGCCGCATATTGGAACTGATATTCTAACAAAGGTTGTAAAGAATATTCGAAATGAAATAATAAATCTTGGCGGAGAAGTTCATTTTAATACAAAGGTAACAGAGCTTTGCCTAAGTGGCGGCTTAGAAGACCTGACAAAGATGCGTGTTGAAGGTGTAAAAACTGACAATGATAAATGCCCAATTATTAATTCTGGGGTGGCTGTTCTTGCTATAGGACATAGCGCTAGAGATACTTTTGAAATGCTTCTTTCTAAGAAGGTTTCGATGGAGCCTAAGGCGTTTGCAGTAGGACTTAGAGTTGAACATAGTCAGAAGATGATTGATGCAGTTCAGTATGGAATGACAGACGCTATTTCTTTTCCTCCTTCGCCCTATAAGCTTGCTATGACTAGTAAATCAGGAAGAGGCGTGTATTCATTTTGTATGTGCCCGGGCGGCTTTGTGGTTAATGCTTCATCGGAAGAGGGACGCCTTGCGATAAATGGGATGAGCTATCAGGATAGAGGAAGTACAAACGCAAACAGTGCGATTGTTGTTTCTGTAACTCCAAAGGATTATGGGGAAGGCGATGCACTATGCGGAATGCGTTTTCAAAGGCGGCTTGAAGAGAAAGCTTTTAGTGTAGGAAACGGAAAGATACCGGTTGAGTATTATGACGATTTTAAGGTAAAAAGAGATGCTAAAGATAAGGATGACAGAATAAAGCCGCAGATCAAGGGACAGTATACCTTTGCAAATGTTCATGAGATTCTTCCAGACGATCTTTATGATGCTTTTGTAGAAGGAATGAATTATTTTGACAAAGTGATAAAGGGATATTCTTCAAATGGAGATGTTCTTGTTGATGGAATAGAGAGCAGAACTTCTTCGCCTGTTAGAATAAACAGAGGAGAATTATTAGAGTCTGAAAATGTGGAAGGACTTTTCCCTTGCGGAGAGGGCGCAGGCTATGCGGGCGGAATCATGTCTGCTGCAATGGATGGAATAAAGGTATTTGAACAAATAGCCGCGGTCTATAAGAGTAACTAAGATAGAGCTTTTATTAGTAATATAACCTTTCCTAAGGCGAACCTTGGGCGCGTGAAAGGACAAAGATGACTGAGCCTTACGAATTAAAAAAACAGTATAGGAATAAAGCTCTTACCCAAAGAGATTTGCAAAGTAGAAGCGAACTTACCGGTAAAAGCAGAAAAATCTCTGAGCTTTTATTTAGTACAAAGGAGTATAAAGAGGCCAAAGATATCCTTGTTTATGTATCAGTAAAGTCGGAAGTAAGTACAAATGAGATTATTGAAAGATCACTTGAAACAGGCAAAAGAGTTTATTGCCCGGCAGTAATTAGTGGTAAAGATGCCATTATGGAGTTTTACAGGATACGGAGCTTTGATTCATTAAAAAGCGGTTATATGAAAATTCCTGAACCTAGTAAAGATGAGAGTGAGAGATACACTCATAATGATAAAGATACTCTTATTATTGTCCCCGGAACAGCGTTTGATAAGTCACGTACAAGGATTGGCTATGGCGGCTCTTTCTATGATAGATATTTATGTATGCATGGAGAAGCTTTTTCAATAGGAATTTGCTTTTCATGTCAGTTATTTGAGAGTAATTCTCTTCCTTTTGGAGAATATGATATTAAACCTGCAAAGATTATTTGCGAAGACGGGATTATTTAGAGCGTATCAAAGAAAGGAGCTATTCATGTCACTCTATGCAATTGGAGATTTTCATTTATCTTTTAATTCAGATAAATCTATGGATAAGTTTGGACCTGTATGGGTAAACCATGAAGATAAAATAATTCGAAACTTTCGAATGCTTATAAGAGATAATGACACGGTTGTCATAACTGGAGACCATTCCTGGGGAAAGAATCTAAAGGATGCATCTTTAGATCTTGAATTTATAGAAAAGCTCCCTGGCAGAAAGATACTTCTTAGAGGAAATCATGATATGTTTTGGGAAGCAAATAAGACCGAGAGGCTTAATAAAATGTTCGAGGGACGGCTCTTTTTTATGCAGGATAATTTCTATTCATATGAAGATTATGCTCTTGTTGGAACAAAGGGCTACTGCTATGAAGGCAGAGATGAGCCTATGGAGCATTATGAGAAGCTTATGAAAAGAGAGGCGCTTAGACTTAGAAAGGGATTTGACAAAGCAAAGGCAGCAGGATTTTCTAAGTTTATCATGTTCCTTCATTATCCTCCTACAAGTATTGGGGAGAAGGAATCTCTTTTTACAAAAATGGCAAAGGAATACGGAGCAGAGATAGTCGTGTATTCGCACTGCCATGGAATGGAAAGATATAATGATTCATATAAAGGCCTCGTGGACGGAATAAATTATTATCTTGTATCAGGGGACTTCCTTGATTTTTGCCCAAAGCGTATATTATAATCCAGTTTTAAATAATTTAAGCAATTATTCGCAAAAAAGGTTGCATTAGGCAACAATAGTCTTGCGTACATAGTACTTTGACGATAGAATGAATTTACTGATATCCTAAGTTTAATTAGAAGGGCATGGCTTTTTTTATGAAAGAACTTAAAATAAATGAAATTCCTGAAGAAGAAAGAATAATACTTGGAAGAACAAATGGAAAGCTTAATCCGCTGACTCTTTTCTGGACGGCTTCAGGAATCGAGATTTCTTTTGAAGGAACAGAGCTTTGGGCAGAGTTTGAAACAGATTATTCACTTTATGAATGCTGGATTGATGTTATTGTTGACGGAGCACTTTCACAAAGACTTATGCTTCCAAAAGGAAAAGCCAGAATATGCATCTTTAGAGGAATAGAAGGAAGCATAAAACGTAATATCAGAATAATCAGAGATACTCAGGCGATGTGCGGAGACCCTTGTAATATGCTTAACTTAAATTCAATAAGCTTTGAGGGTAATTTATGTCCGGTTAAGGAATATGCATTAAAACTTGAGTTTATTGGTGATAGTATCACTTCCGGTGAAGGCGCAAACGGAGCCCATGACGAGATGGAATGGATTCCTATGGTATTTAATGCTTATAGAGAATATGCATTTATGACTTCGAAGAAGCTTGATGCGGTCTATAACTGTATCAGTCAGAGCGGTTGGGGAATATACTGTGGCTGGGACGGAAATGTGCATAATACGCTTCCAAGAGTTTATGAGGATGTTTGCGGAGTGCTTGAAGGCGATAGAAACGAATCTCTTGGAGCACATACAAAATGGAATTTTAATCATTACAATCCTGATTTTGTTATTATTAACCTTGGAACTAATGATAATGGCTCTTTTGATCAGCCTGACTTTGTTGATCCATTGACATCTCTTTCAAATACTATGAGAAGAGACGATAACGGACAGATGGTTCCGCAGGATCTTGAAAAAATTACAAATGCTGCTTACAACTTCCTTAGAATGGTAAGGAGATGCAACGAGGGCAGCTATATTATTTGGTGTTATGGAATGCTTGGTCATGAATTATCAAAACCTTTATCGGATACGGTAAGAAGATACAGCGAAGAAACAGGGGATGCCTTAGTTTCGTTCCTGGAACTTCCGGATACGATGGAAGATGGTTTTGGTTCAAGGCAGCATCCGGGTTTCCCGTCTCATGCGGCGGCAAGCACGGCAATTGCTAAGAAGATTACTTCTCTTATGGGAAGATAAAATTCTATACTTTTATTATTCTGGCACCTCTATCAAAACCCATGGTAGAAGTGCCTCTTTTATTTATTGACGGGGAGGTCAGTTATGAAAAATTTGATTGGTTCAAAGGATTTTTATAAGAGGGTTCTGTTTGTAGCAGTACCTATCATGATTCAAAACGGTATAACCAACTTTGTTGGTATGCTTGATAATATTATGGTTGGACAGATTGGAACAAACCAGATGTCAGGCGTAGCTATTGTTAACCAGTTGATATTTATATTTAATCTTTGTATTTTTGGCGGCATTTCAGGAGCAGGAATTTTTACTGCACAGTATTACGGAAGCAATAATGATGAAGGAATAAGATATACATTTAGGTATAAGATTATTCTGGTTCTAATTATCGCGCTTTGTGCTCTTGGAATCTTTTCATTCTATGGAGATAACCTTATTTCTTTATATTTAAACGGAGAGAGTGCCGGAAATGATGCCGCACAGACTTTATTTTATGCAAAACAGTATCTACTTGTAATGATGCTTGATTTTATTCCATTTGCAATTACAAATGCATATGCGGGTACGCTTAGAGAGACAGAAGAGACAATTCTTCCGATGAAAGCCGGTATCGCTGCTGTATTTGTGAATTTGATTTTTAACTATATTCTAATTTATGGAAAATTTGGAGCACCTGCACTTGGAGTTACGGGAGCTGCAATTGCAACTGTTATTTCAAGATTTGTTGAGCTTTCGATAATTGTTATCTGGACTCATACGCATACTGCTAAGAACAGATTTATCGTTGGAGCATATAAGTCGATGCGTATACCACTTCCTCTTGCAAAGATGATTTTCTTAAAAGGAACACCGCTACTAATTAACGAAACGCTTTGGGCAGGCGGTCAGGCAATGCTTACACAGACCTATTCGTTCCTGGGACTTAATGTTGTTGCAGCGATGAATATTTCTACGACCCTTTCAAATGTGTTTAATATTATTATGATTGCACTTGGTAATTCAATCGCTATTATTATAGGAAAAGAGCTGGGAGCAAGGTCAGAAACGGTTAAGAGCGATGCATATAAGCTGATTTTCTTCTCGGTTATTTCCTGTGTAGTAACAGGAGCCCTGATGGTGGTATTTGCACCTCTTTTCCCATCAATTTATAATACTACGTCTGAGGTAAAGGCTCTTGCAACTTCATTTATTGTAGTTGCTGCATGCTGCATGCCAATGTATTCTTTTGAAAATGCGTCATATTTCATAATAAGATCAGGCGGAAAAACAATTATTACGTTCCTGTTTGATTCATGCTTCTTATGGGTAGCGATTATCCCGGTTGCATTTGTGCTGGTTCATTTTACAGGACTGAGTATAGTAGCTATTTATGCGCTGGTTCAGCTTGTAGATATTCTTAAGTGCACAATTGGATTTATTCTCGTCAGAAGTGGAATGTGGATTAATAATCTGGCGCTTGGTACTGATTGATTACAAATTAACGAATTATCAAAATATTTTTGCCTTTTTGGTACTATTGTTATAATATTAAATATGACTTATGACAAACACATTAAATTTTATTGCGATTTGAGGCTTTTAATTCAACATAAAGGAGATTTGTATTATGAAGAAGACACTTAGTATTTTATTAGCAATAGGAATGACCGCTACATGCCTTTCAGGGTGTGGCACTACTACATCAGCTGCAACTGCAGATGTATCTGATACTGAAACTGCAGCGGCGGCAGAGGCTAGTTCAGAGGCTCCTGCTTCTGAAGAGACATCATCAAGTGAGGCAACCGGCGTTGTAATCGATGCCAGTATGAATTATTTATGCATTCAAACGACAGATGGCAAAGCACTTTCTTTACAGATTGCAGATGATTCTGATACATCAGCACTTTCTGATGGAATACTTCTTGGCCATGGAATAAAGGTTTCATATGACGCAGATGAGAACCTTATTAAAGCAGAGGATGCTGATACGGCAGCAGGAGATGCTGATGCACTTGCGGCAGCAGGAGATGTTATTCTTGCTGTTAGTAATAAGGATATTGATGCTTTTGCTGATCTTTGTTCATATCCTGTATATATTGGAATTGGTGATGGCAAAGAAGAAGATAGCAAGGAGAGCTTTCTTGCAGACTATAAGGCAGATGATGTCTTTACAGATGCACTTGTCAGCTCAGTATCAGCTACAGATTTAACAAGCGTTACTATTTCTGAAGCAGGTCTTGTCTTTAGCAGGGACGGTGCAAAGCCTGATATTATTCTTTCAAAGACAGGCGATAACGGTGAATGGACAGTTACAGGAATTAATGAATAATAAACAGTAGATTTAGATAATTAACTTGAATGAACTGCACATGCTTGTGCAGTTCATTCTTTTAAATACACGGAGTCATTATGGAAATTGATGAATACTTGGAGCAAATAGGGCAAAATGCTGTAAAGGCAAAATATGAAATTCAAAAGCTCTCTGAAAAGAAAAAAAACGAAGCACTTATTGCTATTGCAGAAGCTTTTCGCCAAAATTCTGACTTCATTATCAGTCAGAACAGTAAAGACCTTGAAAATGGAAAGCAAAAAGGAATGCATGAGGGTCTTCTAGATAGGCTCATGCTTGACAAAGCAAGAATAGATGGGATGGCAGAGGGACTTGAACAGGTTGTAAGGCTCCCTGATCCAAACGGAAAGCTTCTTGATAAGTTTACGAGACCAAATGGCCTTGTAATTAGTAAGGTAGCAGTTCCTATTGGAGTTATTGGAATAATTTTTGAATCCAGGCCAAATGTTACGGCAGATGCCTTTGCGCTTTGCTTTAAAGCAGGAAATGTAACAATATTAAAGGGCGGCAGTGATGCAATTTATTCTAATATGGCTATTACGAAAATAATAAGGCAGACTCTGGAAGAAAAAGGAATTTCAGAGGATGCAATTTCTCTTATAGAATATACGGATAGAAGTGTTGTTAATAAACTTATCAGATTAAATAACTATATTGATTTGATGATTCCAAGAGGAAGCGCGGGGCTTATCAGAACGGTTGTTGATAACAGTCTTATTCCTGTTATTGAAACAGGAACCGGAAACTGCCATATCTATGTTGATGAGTTTGCTGATATATCTAAGGCTATTCCTATTATTTTCAACGCCAAGACGCAGAGAATAGGAGTATGTAATGCAGCAGAATCCCTCGTTGTTCATGAAAAGATAAGAGAAAAGCTGTTACCTCTTTTAACATTAAAGCTTAAAGAAAAGAATGTTGAGATACGCGCAGATAATGCATCAATTGATTTTATTGATGGAGGCGTTCCGGCAACTGACGAGGATTTCGGAAAAGAATATTTAGATTACATTCTTTCTGTAAAGACTGTGGGAAGTATTGATGAAGCAATTGCTCATATCAATAAATATAATACAGGCCACTCAGAGTCAATAATAACCGAGAATAAGGAAAATGCCCAGAAATTCCTTGATGAAGTTGATGCAGCCTGTGTTTATGTTAATGCTTCGACTAGATTTACTGATGGCTTTGAGTTTGGCTTTGGTGCTGAAATTGGTATAAGTACACAGAAGATTCATGCAAGAGGACCGATGGGACTAAACGAACTTATGTCGTATAAATATAAGATTGTTGGCGATGGACAGATAAGATAATAATATGGTGGATTATGATTGACGAAAAGACTCTTTTTGAATATAGAAAAGAAATAATTGAAACCGGTAAAAAGCTTCATGACAGCGGCCTTTTAGTAAGAACATGGGGGAATGTCAGCAGAAGAATTGGTGAAGAACATTTCCTTATAACTCCAAGCGGAATTAGATATGAAGATATTAAGCCGGAAATGATCATTCCGGTAAGAATATCAGATCTATTTTATGAGGGAGATATCAAGCCTTCAAGTGAAAAGGCTGTTCATGCTGCCTGTTATAGACAAAGACCAGAGAATAATTTCATCATTCATACTCACCAGGTATTTGCTTCTGCGGTTGGGTCACTTGGACTATCTGATATTTCTATTAGAAGCAGTAAATATTATATTCCGGTTGCAAAGTATGCACTTCCTGGAGGCGAGGAGCTTGCAAGAAACGTAGAGAACACGCTTGAAAAGAATCCTGACTGCAGCAGCCTTATCATGTCTAATCATGGCACAATTTGCATAAGTAATACGAGTGATGAGGCATTTGATGAAGCAATGCAGATGGAAGATTTTTGCAGAAGCTATCTTCTTTCAAGATGTGGACTTACAGCTTTAGAGCTTTCCGGAGAAAAAACAGATTTTATTGCTGTAAGAGATGCTGTAAAAGGCTTTAGCTTAGAGAAAGGCTCTTATAATGATCAGGTTAATGAGGGACTTTTAAAAGAAATCTTTAGTCATAGGCAGGATATTTCATATATTGTATCTAATAATTCAGAGGCAGTGCAAAGACTTATAGAGAGCGGAGCTTCAGAGATGAGACCGCTTCTTGATGATTTTGCTCAGCTAATAGGTACCAAAATACAAATCTGTGCTGCAGGTAAAGCTCTTGTTATTGATGATTTAGCAAATGTTGTTTTTGACCCGGAAAATGGCAATGTACTTTGCTTTGGAGCAAACCTTGATGATGCAGAGGCAGTAGAGGCTGTACTTGAAAAGGGAGCAGTTACGATGCTTGCGGCTCTTGGAACAGGGAAGGGAAACTTCTTATCTGAAAAAGACTGCATTATTATGAATGAAAATTACAGAAAAAACTATTCTAAGCTTGCCGAAGAATGATAAACAAAATATACTAAATATAGAGTGCATTTTATTTCTTTTCATATGATAAAAAGAACATAGTGGTTATTACCAAAGGGAAACATTTGGAGGTCTTTTATGAAGAAGGCTGGTAATTTCTTAACTGTAGTAAAATTCAGAGCTATTTCCTTTTTCCTTGTGCTTTTGATTATTATTGGCACTTCTATGACTTTTTTTCCAGGCAAGGCTTATGCAGATGACAAAGAAATATTAAGAGTAGGCTATTATCCATTAAAGGGATTTTTTGAATATGACGCTGCCGGTAATGAATGCGGATATGGAGTAGACGTATTAAACGAGATATCCAAGTTTTCAAAATATAAATTTGAATATGTGAAGCTGGATTCATGGGAACAAGGCGGAGATTATATTAAGCAGGGCAAGATTGATATTCGCATGCCTGCGTCTATGCCGGCTCAAACGTCAACTAAGTATCGATATTCTGAACACAGTATTATCGATACTTATTATGCATTAATGACAACCTCTGACAGAGATGATTTATTATATGAGGATTACGATAATTTTGAAGGACTAAAAATAGCAATTTCTGAAAGCTTATATAATACAAATGCTCTTAGTGAATATCTTGAAGATTACAGCATCAGTAAGGATTCACTTGTGTTCTGTGATACCTATGACGATAGTCTTGCACTTCTTGAAGCAGGAAAGGTCGATGCACTAATTTCCAATATAATGGACTATGATTCTGATAGTATGAAAATTCTCGAGAAGTTTCATACTGTTTCAAATTATATAGCAATGCCAATTGATGATGACAGAATATATGATATTAGTGAAGCAATTGCAAAAATCAAAATCGAGAATCCAACTTTTTTCGCTGATATATACAAGAAGTATTATCCTGAGAGAACGGTAACGCCTCTAACAGCAAATGAGGAGAAATATTTAAAGTCACTTGGAGAACTTGATTTTGTTTTCTGGGATGGGCAGGGATATCTTTGTGAAAAGGAAAATGGCGAATTTGTCGGCATACTTCCTTCAATGGCAAAGCTGATATGCTCAAAGCTTGGTGTTGCTTATAAAGCAGTAGAGGTTCCAAATTCTGACTGGTCAGGAACTCTTAATGAGAATCATCCATACATTTTTCCAAAAGTGGCGTTTAACGGAGATTTTACTGACCAAAGATCAGAGCTTTCTAAAACAGATCCTTATATGAATATGGATTACAGCCAGGTTTATAGGAAGGATTCTCCCGATAATCTTATTACCGGAATTGTTGCTGTTCCAAAGAATTATTATTTTGTAACAAATTATGTTGAGAAAATATATCCAGAGGAAAGAGTTTTGTATTGTGATTCCTTTGAAGAATGTCTTGACGCGGTAAGAGACAAAAAGGCAGATTCAACGATTATGAATAACTATATCGCTGAATATTATCTTTTGAAGTATAAGTATAATCGCCTAAATCAAAGACTGACATCATTTAGTAACCCGGTTTCCCTTGGAATATTAAACGATAATAATTTTCTTTTAACATCAGCATTTAATAAGACATTTGATTCGATAACTGATAAAGAGTGGAATGACCTTATCATAGAAAATACGAGTATGCATCCTAATCAGGATATCGTAGAGGCTTTTGTTTATGACAGACCAGAGCTCGCAGTTGGTGCTGCAATAGGCCTTTCTGCAATTATTCTTGTACTTATATTTATGCTGGTATTTACTCTTTATACCAGGAAAAAGAATAAAGAATTAGTTGAGGTCACGGCTGCAAAATCTAACTTTATGTCAAGAATGAGTCATGACCTTAGAACGCCAATGAGTACGATAATGGGAATTACTGCGCTTGCAAGAGACAAGGCGGATGACCCTGATGCGATACTTAAGATGCTTTCTCAGATAAATGAATCGAGCAAATTTATTCTTGGACTTGTTAATGACAGCCTAGATCTTGACAAGATATCAAGTGGTAAGATGGAGCTTGTTATTTCTGATTATCCATATGTTGATTTCTACAATTCAATGAAGACAATGATAGAACCTTTGTGCAAGGAAAAAAATATTACATTCGTTATTACGGATCCTAAAGAAGTTCCTTATATTGTAAGAAATGATAAGCTAAGAGTAGAACAGATATTTTTTAATCTGTTATCAAATGCAGTTAAATTTACTCCAAATGGCGGAAAGATTGAGCTTCTTTCAGAAAACTGCATGGCAGAGAATGGCGAAGCAACAGTTGACTGCATTGTAAGAGATAACGGAATAGGAATGAGCGCTGAGTTTCAAAGAAAGATGTTTGAGCCATTTACGCAGGAATACAGCGAAGTCTCTGCGCAAAGCACAGGAAGCGGTCTTGGCCTTTCTATAGTAAAAAAACTAGTAGATTTAATGGGCGCTACTATGACTGTAAAGAGTGCTCCTGGAGAGGGAAGCGAATTCAGAATTCATTTCAAGCTTCAAGAAGGAAGTGAAATTACTACTGCGCGGCAGAGTCAAACTCTTAATAAAGAAAATGATTTGGAATATGATGAAGCAATAAGTATACTTAAGGGCAAGCATATCTTGCTGGCAGAAGATCACCCAATAAATCTGGAAATTGCCAAAAAGCTTCTAGAAAAAGGAGAAATGATTGTTTCAACAGCAATGACCGGGAAAGAGGCACTTGATAAATTCGTTTCTTCTGAGGTTGGATTTTTTGATGCAATACTTATGGATATAAGGATGCCTGTTATGGACGGAATAGAGGCATCAAAGGAAATTCGTGGTAGTAAGAGAACAGATTCCGGCACTGTTCCGATTATTGCGATGACGGCTAATGCATTTGAGTCAGATATTAAAGAGACAAGCGATGCAGGAATGAATGCCCATCTGACAAAGCCGGTAGATACAAAGCTATTATTTCTAACACTTTCAAAATATATCAAAGAAAAGAATAATGCTTAGAAAATACGGCAGAAATTATCTAAACACTTGAAATACTATTTAACATAAATAATTTTTTATGATAAAATTTTGGAGATAGAAAAAATAGCTATGCAGGAGGTCTTTTTTATGGCAAAAGAAACAGATAATAAAATTTTAGATAAATATGTTGCATATATTTCTTCATATACAAGCGGAACAGGCGACAAATACGGAATTCGTGTTTATGACGTAGATATTGAAAATGGCAGAATGACCGAAAAGGAGAAGATTAGTATCACGAATTCTTCTTATATAGCAGAGTCTCATGATAGGAAATATCTTTATTCAATAACAGATTTTGGTGTTGAAGCCTATAAGCCTGATAAGGATGGTAATCTTCAATTTATCAATGAAGCTCCTATAAATGGAATGAGAGGATGCTATCTTTCAACAGATTATGAGGACAAGTTCCTATTCTGCGCAGGCTATCATGATGGAAAGATTACTGTTCTTAGACTAAATGCAGATGGAAGCATTGGTGAGATTACTGATGAAATTTATCAAAAGGGTCTTGGATCTGCTGCCGGACGTAATCATAGACCTCATGTTCAGTGCGTTAAAATGACCAGAGATAATAAGTTCCTGTGCGCAGCCGATCTTGGAATGGACAGAGTGAATGTATATTCTCTTGATCATTCAACTGGAAGACTTGCACCTGTTGATATTATTCATTGTGATATGGAATCGGCACCAAGACATTTAAAATTTTCTGATGATGGAAGATTCTTATATATTGTGCACGAACAGAAGAACAGCGTTGAAGTTTATTCTTATAAGGTAGAAGATAATATGCCTGATTTTGAGAGAATTCAGGTTGAGCCAACCTGTGAAGCGAAGGACATGAACGGAACGGCTACTAGTGCACTGAATTTCTCTGATGATTTTTATTACCTTCTTACATCTACAATGGGAGAGAATGAAATCGATATTTTCAAGGTAAATAAAGAGACGGGGCACCTTACGAAGATTCTTGGCCTTCCGATTGCAGGACAGTATCCTAAGGATGCGGCTCTTTTTCCTGATAATAAGTACCTTGTATCGCTTAATCATGAGTCCAATTCAATGACATTCTTTAAGGTTGATATGAGAAAGAAGACTCTTGTTATGAATGGTCCTGAAATTAAGGTTGACCAGCCAAACTGTATTGTATTTCACAAACTTTGATTATTGATGTAGTTAAAAACATTAAATAAAGTACAAATAAAAGCCGTAGCAGATAAGTTTCTGCTGCGGCTTTTGCGTGGTGCGCCTGGCGGCGCACGTTTCTAACCGGTGCAAGTCCGGAATCCGCCCGGTAGTGGGAAGGATATAGCCGAAGGCAAGGGTGTCCATCGTGAGGTGGAATCTGAAGGAAGCTGGATTCGGGGAACATACTAACCCGAGGGCAAATCTTTGGTCTGACGAACAGAAATCACATCAGGCTATATATGTGGGTAAGGCTGCAACTCAAGTCAAAGCCCAATAACTACACGGAAACATGTATGGTAAATGTGGCAGATGAATGATGATGTTGTATAAATAAAGTTGGCACCCTTATCTCAAAGACTATGTATATAATG
>CAZJWA010000027.1:0-35528 GCA_964549585.1 uncultured Butyrivibrio sp.
CGTTAAGAAATCTTCAGGTGAATTTAATGCCGAAGAGATATACATGAATCTAACAACTAAAGATCCTGAACGTATTATTCAGAATCTAATGATGGCTAGTGCTCAGAAGATTAGTACTGATAAGACACTGGTAATATTTGACGAAATACAGGATTGTCCTGAAGTACTGAATGCACTAAAGTATTTTTGTGAGAATGCTCCGGGGTATCATATTGCTTGTGCAGGTTCCTTACTCGGTGTCGCACTTTCAAAACCTGCTTCCTTTCCAGTTGGAAAGGTTGATTTTCTACAAATAAACCCTATGACGTTTACGGAATTTCTTTTGGCAGATGGCGATTCTAATTTAGTCGAGTATATAAAAAGTGTTGAAATATTACAGCCTATTCCACAGGCTTTTTATAATCCGCTTGTTGAAAAATTAAAAATGTATTTTGTTACAGGTGGAATGCCTGAATCAGTTTATTTATGGACTCAAGAACACGATATCCAGCTTATGCAGAGTGCTCTTACTAATATTTTGGATGCATATGAAAGAAATTTTGCAAAACATCCTTCTCCTAAAGACTTTCCAAAGATTTCCTTAGTTTGGCACTCAATACCGTCGCAATTAGCAAAAGAGAATAAGAATTTTTTGTATTCGGCGATAAAAGAAGGAGCGAGAGCTAGAGAATATGAGTATGCATTACAATGGCTTATAGATGCAAAGCTTATAACCAAGGTTTATCGATGTAAAAAACCAGGTCTTCCGATAGCGGCATACGATGATTTGTCCGCATTCAAACTCTATATGGTTGATGTGGGTTTGCTGAGAAGATTAGCGATGCTTTCACCAACTGCTTTTGGAGAGGGAAACAGACTTTTTAGTGAGTTTAAAGGCACTTTGACTGAGAATTATATTTTACAGGCGCTTTCAAACCAATTTGAAGTACCACTTCGATATTGGTCACAGAATAATCCGCCTTTTGAGGTTGATTTTATTCTTCAGAGAGAAAACGAGATAATACCAATAGAAGTAAAGGCGGATACAAATATTAAGGTAAGGAGCCTGAAAAAATACAAGGAACTTTATAGTGATGAAACAAGAGTTAGAGTTCGCTTTTCATTGGAAAATTTGAAGCTTGATCAAGATATACTAAATATTCCTTTATTCATGGCAGATGAAGCAGGTAGACTGATAAGCCTTATTTGAGCAATAGTATCCTGAATTTATGGAAAATTGGTTGATAATTCAATTATCTTTATGTTCGACGTTAGTTGAACAATTTTGAGTTTCCAGGCGATCTTTTTATCTTTTCTTAATAAAATTGACCCACTTAATTTATTCTATTTAATGATTAGTTAATTGTATCACTGTTATACATGTGCTATAACATATGTATGAAGAGGGAAGAGAAAAAGAAATATGAAATCTCTTTTCACAAAAAACAATTAACAAATTATTATAGAAGGAGTGTGATTTATATGTTAATGCCAATGTTATGGAGAAAAGATAATGATAATTATGATGTTATGAATCCGTTTGATGAGATGGATCACATGCTTAATGATTTTTGGGGTGATAGTTTTAATAGCGATAACGGATTAAAGACAGATGTTATTGATGAAGGCGATAAGTACAGACTTGAGGCTGATCTTCCGGGATTTGACAAGAGTGATATAGGTATTGAGCTTCAGAACGATATGCTTACGATTTCTGCTTCCCATAATGAGAATAAGGATGAAAAGGATAAGAATGGCAAGTATGTTCGCCGTGAACGCCGAAGCTCTTCATACACAAGATCATTTAAGGCAGAAGGTTTGAAGCCTGAGGACATTGATGCAAAGTATGAAAATGGAGTTCTTTCGATAACTGTTCCCAAGAAGCAGGCTCTTCCAAAAGAGGAAGATGTCAAGAAAATCGAGATCAAAGGCTGATAACCTTTGAAGTCTAAATGAAATATAAGTCCCTCCGGAATTTGGATGGCTGCGTAGCTTTGCTGCATGGCTGTTTATACCGGAGGGATTTTTTGCCATTAATTTATCGCAAAATTCTCAGAAAACTAGTTGCATGATGGTCACGTGCATGATATATTATAGGTAGACGAACATATGTTCACAATGACGCTTAAATAGAGAACAGGGAAGCGAGTAAGTATGAGAAAATTCGATGATTATTTGGAAGAACAGCTAAAGGATGAGGAATTTAGAAAGGAATATGATAATCTTCAACCTGAATTCAATGTATTTCGAGCAAACGTTGATGCCAGAACTTCTTCACAGGACCTTACATAGAAGCAACTTTCTGGGGATGGTTTTGAAAAAGCAATACACGTATTGCTGATATTTGTTATAATAAAGTATATATCGGAAGGAATACTAAATGGATATTAAAATTATTCAAGATTTATGTAACAAGAAAGCATTGCGGTGGACAAACCATATTTTTGTAAGATTAGCTCAACGCAATATCGGGACGAAGGATGTGGTTAAGGCTATTATGGAAGGAAAAATCATAGAGAATTATCTAGATGATTATCCTTATCCTAGCTGCTTGATTATAGGATACACAATTGAAAGTAAAGTTTTGCATGTTGTTTGCGGAGTAGGAGAGAGTGAGCTGTGGCTGATTACTGCATATTACCCGGATAGCGCGAAGTGGTCGGAAGATTTTAAGACCAGAAAGGAATTATGACATGAGATGTTTTATGTGTAAAGGCACATTAGAAGATAAGTTGACTAATTTTATAGCTGATTTGGGAACTTGTATTATTATTGTAAAAGATGTTCCATCGCAGGTTTGCACGCAGTGCGGCGAAGTTTCATATAGCAATGAGGTTACTGAACAGTTAGAGAGAATTGTTAATAAGATGAAGGATGCAATGACAGAAATAGCAGTGGTACATTATTACGATAAAGTTGCATAAAGAATAGATTAGGGCAAGTTATGATTAACTTGCTCTTTTTATATAGATTATTTTAGCTTTGCTGCATGGCTGTTTATACCGGAGGGATTTTTTTTATTTTGTATTGAGTTTTTGGCTTTGTTAGTGTAACATAGTTAAACAGATGGATTTTTTACAAAAGTCTATTGGAATTATTTAATCAAATATCGAATTCATTTCTGGCAAAGGCGCTGGGCATATTTTTTTATGCATATATTGTGGCCTTTGTCTTTTTTTATTTATGATAATGAATAATCGTTTGCTGATTAAACTTTTGATGTTGTAATAATTACAAATTATAGAATACAATAATATATGGAAATGCGATGGAATTACGAAGCATTTATGCACGCGGGAGATTCCTGCGTAGTAACACTTAAGAATGTAATGGCGAACTGCCAGGATAAGGCAGCTCTTTTTTCAAAGGAAGGAGAACCAATGAGTAAATACACAAAAGAGGATATATTCAGAATTGTTGAGGATGAGGATATTGCGTTTATTAGACTTCAGTTCTGCGATATCTTTGGCAACCCTAAGAATATTGCGATAACACCGTCACAGCTTGAGCGGGCGCTAAATAATGAGATAACGTTTGACGGATCATCGGTCGAGGGATTTGTCCGCACAGATGAAAGCGACATGTACCTATATCCTGACAAGAATACATTTGATATTTATCCATGGAGACCGCAGACCGGTAAGGTTGCGCGCATGTTCTGTGATGTTTATACACTTGATAGAAAGCCGTTTGAGGGTGATTCAAGGAATATTTTGAAGAAGGTGCTTGGTCAGGCAAAAGATATGGGAATTACCTTTAAGATTGATCCTGAACTCGAGTTCTTCCTTTTTGGATGCGATGATGATGGAAGACCGCAGCCTGTAACTAACGAAAATGCAGGATATTTTGACGTTGCACCGGCTGACTGGGGCGAGAATATTCGCCGTGATATAATCTTAAATCTTGAGGATATGGGTTTTGTAATTGCGTCTTCACATCATGAAATTGCTCCTGCTCAGCATGAGATAGACTTCATGGAGGAGCGTGCTGACAAGATGGCTGACATGATCATGACCTTCAAGATGGCTGTAAAGACGATTGCCAAGAAGCATGGCCTTTATGCAACATTCATGCCAAAGCCCAAGGAAGGGGTAAATGGCTCAGGAATGCATATCAACATTATTGCTGAGGACCTTGATGGGAACAATATATTTAGTAGCGATACAGATAAGCTAAAGCTTTCTGACACAGCTTATATGTTCATAGCAGGGCTCTTAAAGCACATGAGAGATATAACACTTATCACAAATCCGCTTGTCAATTCCTATAAGAGACTTATTCCTGGGTATGACGCTCCAGTCAATGTTACGTGGTCTGGCTCTTCGTCTAACCGTTCTGCAATGATCAGAATTCCGTCTCAGAAGGGCGAGCATACAAGAATAGAAGTTAGAAATCCTGATTCTGTTTGTAATCCTTACCTTGCTATCGCACTTTGTATAGCAGCCGGACTTGATGGAATAAATAATAAGCTTACACCACCAAAGTCTGTCGAGGAGTGCATTAAAGATGGCGACGATACTCCGCAGGAAATCATTCCAGAGACGCTTGGCGAAGCAATCGAGGCATATAGCAAGGACTCTTTTGTAAAAGAAATCCTTGGAGAGCAGATATTCAATAAGATTCTCGAGGCTAAGAAGAAGGAATGGAAGGAATTTCGCATGTGTGTAACTCAGTGGGAAATGCAGGAATATCTGGATAAGTTCTGATTACGCTGTTTTATGAATTAAATTAGCACTTTATGAATTAGTGCCCTATGTTGCAGCTATTCTTATTGCAGTAATTAAACCGGAATTGCTTAAAACCTTTTTTGTAAAAAAATCTAACTAAGGACGTGTGGACGAGTGGAAAACATCATAGTTGCCTTCGGAAAAGAAGATGATGCCAAAAACTTCAAAAGTATTCTGCTACGCAAGGGCTTTTCTGTGGCCGCAGTCTGCACTTCCGGCGCTCAGGCACTTTCAATGATGGAGGATCTTGGAAATGGAGTAGTTCTATGCGGCTATAGATTAAACGACATGATCTATTCTGAGCTTTCCGAAAATCTTCCATCGTATTTTCAGATGCTTCTTATTGCTTCTCCGACTAAAGTGGATGGAGGAAGTGTATCTGATAATACAGTTTTTTTGCCAACGCCGCTTCATACCGATGAACTTGTAAGTTCGCTCAACATCATGCTTGAGAGGAACAATATCCGCCGCAAAAAGCTTAAGGAAGCAAAGCGAAATCGCACAGACGAGGAGCGGGAAACTATACGTCAGGCAAAGGCACTTCTCATGGAACGCCACGAAATGACAGAGCCCCAGGCACATAAATATCTTCAGAAATGTTCGATGGATTCAGGAACAGACATCGTTGAAACAGCAGAAATGATTATTTCGCTGACGAGTATATAATTCGAAGGTGCATTTATACACTACAATTTGCAGATAACGCGAGTTGTAGTGTATTTTTGTGCTTGAATTAGATTAGTGGATGAATTTATTGTATTATAGAATGAACGATAGTACGAAGATTGCACTTCACATAATGGGGAACTATATGATAAAGGTATTAGTTGTTGAGGATGAGGCACCAATAAGGAATGGAATAATAAAGCACCTTCCTTGGGATGAACTAGATGTCAGCGAGGTGAAATCTGCTTCAAATGCGGAAGAAGCTCTTGAAATGGCAGCGGAATTTGCGCCTGATATTATTATTTCAGATATACGAATGCCGGGAATGTATGGGACTGAGCTTTGCAGGTCATATAAGGCTAGGAACAGCGATTGTCAGATAATCTTTATCAGTGGCTACTCTGATAAGGAATATTTGACTACCGCGATAGACCTGCAGGTTGCAGGATATATTGAGAAACCGATTGATATAGGCGAACTTTCGGCTGCAATTAGAAAAGCCGAGGGCATGATAGCGGTCATTAAATGCAATAAGCAGAATTCTCTTCACAGCGTAATTTGTGATGATGCTCTTTTAGACAAAAGAGCTGACAACGCAGTGAACACAGAAAGCGGAATTATCTGCGTGGGTGGAAGTGACCATGCACTTGTACTGGATCTTCATGTAAAGGAAATCACAGATGATATTACTGCTATGAGCGGTAATATTTCGAATAAACTAAAAAGTACCCTGCCGGATGATTTTGTAAAATGCATCGTGGACAGAGCCAGTGAAAAGGACTACATCATTGCTGTAATACTGAATATTAACTTTGATGAAGATATTGTAGCCACATCCTGTGATGCAGTGATGTCATTTAGAAGCATAAACTCAAAATGGTTTCTGACATGTGGAGGAGAAACCACCTCTGATAAGAAAATAGTGAATGTTTACAAGAAGGCACATAGAAATTCGGAAGCTCTTTCATTTATGGGGTGGAACCGGAGCGTAGTAGATAAAGACTGCGGGATTTCAGAATACAGCGGTGAAATTGACGCAAAAGCTATTAGCCTTTTTAGGAAGAATCTGCTTGAGAAAAAGGCAGAAGATGCAAGGAGCTTTATCAAAAAGGAGAGAGATAACCTTGTAGCGTCAAGAACTATACTCAATTTTGCTGTAAGAAATGTCTTTTATCATATAGACCATGAAATTGCAAAGGCAGAGGAAACCATGCATATTTCTGCGGATGATAAGCAGGCGGAAGTCTCTTTCCTTGATGAAGCTGAGACAATTGAAGCAATGAGCGATTATGTGCTTAACCACTTGAAGGAATATATGGATTCGTCTGATGAAGAAAATAGTAATAACCGAAATATCAGGCTTGTTTGCGACTATATTTATCACCATATGGATGAAGAGGATTTGTCTGTCAGTGCGCTTGCAGATATGGTATTCTTAACACCAACGTATCTAAGCGGCCTTTTTAAGAAGAGCACCGGAGTAACAGTTGGACAGTACATGACAAATACAAGAATTAGAAAAGCCTGCGAATTATTTGAAGATCCAAAGCTAAAGCTCTATCAGGTGGCTTCAATGGTTGGATATCAGGATTCGAAATATTTTGCCAAGCAGTTCAAAAAGACGATGGGACAAACACCAACAGAGTATAGGGATGCATTATAAGAATGAAGAAATATAAAGAGATAATAAGGCAGAAAATTCATGGACTTTCCATGCGCACTAAGATGGAGATAAGCTTTTCAATTCCTATTTTTATAATAAGCATAATTCTATTTTCATGTGCCGGAATAATATTACAGAAAAAGTATAATGACCAGCTCTGTTATAATGCCAAACAGTCAAGTCTTCAGGTCAATAATTTCCTTGAAAGTGATTTTGACAGCATGAACGGAATAATAAATCAAATTGCTGTTAATAAATCTATCCTGGATATTCTTGCAAAGGATAGAGTTGGAACTAAGGATTCATACACTGAGAATTATGCGGATTTTATAGAACTTAACGAAGCCTTTCAAAACATTGAACTTAGTAACGATGGCTACTACATTGGAATCTATGTGCCTGATGAATATATCTTTTCAAATAATAACCGCTACTTCTATTCAGAATCTCAGCTTGAAGCACTTCCTGACTATGATAATATAATGAATTCGCTGGATAAAGGAACAAATTATTATGGAATTGTCAGCGAGAAATGGAATTTTGGCACAGCTGACGCAGTAAGGTATTTTACCAGGATAAGCAGGATAAACGTTAAGACTGATAGTGGAAAGACTGTAAGCTACGTAATTAAAGTAGAGCTTCCTCTTTCAAGTATTCAAAAGATTTTTAGAAATGCCAAGATAACAGAAGGGAATTTTATTTGTCTCGTTGATGATAATGAGAATGTTCTTGCGGTTTCCGATGAAAAAAAATATGCCGGTATGGGTCATGATATTCTAATTGACTGTGCCAGTCAAGAATCATGGAGCACGGTGCGCATTGGAAATGATACCTATTATAACTATAAGTACGTTATGGCAGGAAATAACTGGAGTATAATATCGCTTACGCCAATCAAAGAACTCAGAAAGCAATCAGAATTTATAACCTTTCTTCTTATTGTAATGGTAGCTCTTTTGGCAATTACTGTTACAATTGTTTCGTATCTCATAGCAAGGTATTATGTTGGAAGGCTTGACCAGCTTAATAACAATATGAATCAGGTAAAAGAGGGAAGTATTAACTCATACATTGTTGAAAACTATTCTGGTAACAATGATGAGGTGGATAAGCTTTACCAGAACTTTGATTATATGATTGATGAAGTTCATAACCTCATGAAATCACAGTATAAGCTTGGTAAAAGCATTTCTAAGGCTGAGATGAGAGCGCTCCAGGCGCAGATAAATCCGCATTTTCTCTATAATACTCTGGATTTGATTAATTGGGGTGCTATGGATTATGGCGCAGATAATCTGGCGGAGATTGCGAGAAGCCTTGGACAGTTTTACAGGCTTTCTTTAAATCATGGTCACAGCGAGATTCTTATTGGAGATGAGCTCAAACACGTAGACTCTTTTGTCAGAATTGAAAATGCGCATTATGAAGGGGCAATTCATGTAACAAAAGAGATTCCGGAAGAAATAACAAACTATGCGTGCCTTAATATAACGCTTCAGCCATTTGTGGAAAACTGTATTGTACATGGTATTGGTGAGCATTCGGACATTAAGAAATGTAATATTTCTATTTCAGCTGTTATGGAAGAAGGCGATATCATTTTCACTGTGCGCGATGACGGACCGGGAATTTCTCAGGAAATAGCGGATTCTTTTGACAATGAAAAACCGGTTGGAGGAAATAAAGGCTTTGGCGTAAGTAATATCAATTTCCGCATTAAGCTTTGTTATGGCTCAGAATATGGAATAAAGTACAACACAGATATTGAAAGCGGAACAGAAGTAAAAATAAGGATTAAAGCACTACATATTGATGAACTTGCAGAGCTGCTGGCGTAATAGCCGGCAGCTTTTTTTCACAGAACATATTCTGTCATGATTACCCAGATTGAGCATAAACACCAATATGGTAATGCCTGCATTATTCTCGATAAGCAAGTATCCGTCAATATGTATAACAAATTTCACCAAAATAATAAAAATATGATAAATTTGTCCACCTTTTCATAGATTCGTCTGTCGAAAATTGTTTATTAAATCTTTATACTTTAATCATGGATATTGACAGAAGGTATTAGTAAAAGGAGGAACGTTATGAAGAATAAAGAGGGCTTTCTTTATGAATTCAAGAAGAATAAGGCTCTTTTCGCAATGCTTATTCCGGCTACTGCAATCATAATCATATTTGCATATTTGCCAATGAGCGGACTTGTTCTTGCGTTTAAGAATTATTGTTTTGATCTTGGAGTTTTTGGAAGTGAGTGGAACGGAATAGAGAATTTTAGATATCTCTTTTCATCAGGAACGGGGCTTCTGATTACCAAGAACACAATTCTATATAATCTTGTGAATCTGATAACCTCACAGATACTTGCAATTGTTATCGCAATATTTGTTTCAGAGATTAATAAAAAGCTATTTAAGAAAGTTTCGCAGTCACTTATTTTCCTTCCTTATTTCATATCATGGGTAATCGTTGGAACATTTGTATATGCAATATTCAATTATGAAACAGGACTCCTCAACAACATGATAACAAGTGCTGGGGGCGAAGCAGTAAATGTATACAGCATGCCAGGGATTTGGCCGATAATTATCTGCTGCTTCAATGCATGGAAATGGTGCGGATATAATTCAGTTATCTATATCGCTGCAATTACAGGAGTTGATGCAGAAATCTATGAGGCTGCTTCTGTAGACGGGGCAACTATAGCTCAGAGAATTAAGAACATAACTCTTCCATCAATCTTTCCAACAGTTATTACAATGCTCCTTCTTAACGTAGGACGAATTCTTCGAGGAGATTTCGAGATGTTCTACCAGATAGTAGGAAATAACGGACAGCTTTACAATGCAACCGATGTTATTGACACATACGTATTTAGATCACTTCTTCAAAGTTCAAACCTTGGAATGAGTGCTGCAGCGTCATTTTACCAGTCGCTTTTGTGTTTTATCATAATTATGATAGTAAATACTGTGGTTAAGCACGTAAACGAAGATTATGCATTGTTCTAATTTGAAAAGAAAAGAGGAACCTGATATGGCAAAAGAGACTGAAATTGATAATAGAGCAACAATAAAAACGAAACTTAGCATTTCTTCGAAGGTATTTTATTTCTTCGCTTACCTGGTTGTGACACTAATGTCACTAATTTGCCTGGTACCATTTATTATACTTATTGCAAGTTCACTGACAGGTGAGAATTATATAAGGCATCATGGTTACAGCATGATAATTCATGAGTTTTCACTAAGCGCGTATGGTCTGATCTTCAAAAATCCGCTGACAGTGCTTCAAGCGTATGGAGTATCGATATTTATTACAGTAGTGGGTTCTTTTCTAGGCGTAGTAGTAATCACGATTACTGCATATGTACTTAGCAGAAAAGATTTCAAATATAGAAATAAATTTTCATTCTTCTATTACTTCACAACACTTTTTAATGGCGGAATGGTATGTACCTACATTTTCTATATACAGTATCTGCATTTGAAGGATAGCCTTTGGGCACTAATTCTTCCCGGACTATTCAATGTTTTTTACCTTTTGATAATGAGAAGCTTTGTATCGGCTATTCCGACAGCACTTATTGAATCAGCCAAGATTGACGGCGCAGGAGAGTGGAAAATCCTTTTCTCAATTATTTTCCCGCTACTAAAATCGGGACTTGCAACAATAACTCTTTTCATGGCACTTAATTATTGGAATGACTGGTATAATGCAATGCTTTACATTAACTCCTCATCGAAATATCCATTGCAGTACATGCTATATAACATGCTGCAGGAGACACAGGCACTATCAAGAATTGCTTCGCAGGCAGGGATAAATGTAACAGAGCTTCCGTCAAATTCACTTAAGATGGCAATGGCGGTTGTAGCTACAGGACCTATTTTACTTGTTTATCCTTTTGTACAAAAATATTTTGTTAAAGGTATTACTGTTGGCTCTGTAAAGGGCTAACACAACATATAATGTAAATGGAACATGGAGGTAAAAGATGAAGAAGAAAATTATTGCAACACTACTGGCAATGACGATGTCAATTGGCATGCTCGCAGGCTGTGGAAGCCAGGCAGCATCCGGAACAAGTTCGTCAGAAACATCTGCTGAAGCATCCCAGGATGGAGCACTTGACACATCTGAGGAAGTTAACCTGGTTATGTACGTAGTAAGTGACAGACCGGCAGGACAGGACACTGTAGATGAGAATCTTAATGCTCTGTTAAAAGAAAAGCTTAACTGCACACTGACAATCAACTGGATTGCATGGTCAGATTATGCTAATAAATATCCACTTCTTTTCTCATCAGGAGAGCAGTTTGATATGGTTTATACATCTAACTGGCTTAACTGGACACAGCTTGCAAGAAAGGGAGCATTTAAGTCACTTGATGACCTGTGGCCAACCTACGCTCCTGACAACTACGCAGCGACAACAGATGCAGCAAAGGAAGAAGCAACCTGTGATGGACATCTCTATGTAATTCCTACTCAGAAGGCAACCTATAAGGCATATGGCCCAATCTATCATACAACCTTTGATGATGGCAAAGAGTATACAGATGAAATAACAGATTTCACCAGCATGGAGACATATCTTGACTGGATAAGCGAAAATGAGCCTGATTATCAGCCTCTTGACGTATATTCAGCTGGATCCGAGATGGATGATATGTGGATGTATGCAAATGGCTACAATTCAAGTAAGGGTGCTACAAACGATTTCCTGTTCTATGATCCTACAAGCGATAATCCGCAGCTCTTTACATATTATGAATATGATGGAACATCTGACTTCCTTGATATGATGAACAGATGGAATCAGAAGGGCTTCTTCTCCAAATCAGCTCTTTCTGATACAGATTCAACAAAGACTCAGAACGGACTTGCAGCTCTTCGTGTTCACAATATTGATACCTTCAACGGATATTACATACTTCATCCTGAATGGAATTTCAAATATAGCAATATGGTAGAGCACAATGCACATCTTCCATATACACAGGATTCACTTGCTATTTCAAATACATCACAGAATCCTGAAAGAGCACTTGCACTTTGGAACTTTATCACAACTGACCAGGAAGTATACGATGCTTTCTATTATGGAGTGCTTGATACATCTTATACATTAAATGACAAGGGCGAGTTCTCTATAACAGATTCAAATACATATAATACATCGGCAATGTGGTCTGCACGTACTAACGAGCTTGACCGTAACCAGGCTGGTACTGCTGATTGCTATACTACTGACAGAGCTCAGTGGGAGAAGGATATCGCAGCTGATGATACAGCAGAGAAATATGCAGCATTCACACTGGATACTTCAAATATTGAAACTGAATATTCTGCATGCCAGAGCGTTCACCAGCAGTACTGGTGGCCACTAGAGCTTGGCTACACAGATGCTACGACAGGTCTTGCCGAGTACAAAGAGAAGATGGAGGCAGCAGGAATCGAAACAGTTCGTGCTGAGCTTCAGAAGCAGCTTGATGAATATGTAGCTGGTTTAAACTGATTTGTAAAAAGAGCTAACGAGATGCCGGGTTTAATCGCCCGGCATTTCTGCTATCATGAATACTATCATGATTTTGGAAAAAGAAATTTCGAAAGCGTCAATTTAGAAAGGATAAAACAACCTATATGAAATGCAGACAGATCACTACATTTACTTCAAATGGAGAACCGCATAAATATGAGAAAAACCTTGCTGTAACAAGCGAAAAGGATGAAATTAAGCATGTAGAATCGGGAGTAATTAACATCTATCCTGAAATTACTTATCAGACAATCGAAGGCTTTGGCGGAGCGATGACTGAAACGAGCGCGTACCTCTTTGGCACGCTTAGCGATAATGACAGGAAGAAAGCCCTGGAGGACTACTTTGGTGAGGGCGGCAATCACATGAAATTCATCAGAACATCGATTGATAGCTGTGATTATTCACTAGGTGAATACCAGGCAGTTGGTGATCCCATTAAAGACCCTGATTTCACCACGTTTTCACTTGAGCGTGACAGGAAGTACATAATTCCTATGATAAAAGAAGCTGTGGAAATGAGCAGCGAGCCTATAAGCGTTCTTCTTAGCCCATGGTCGCCGCCATATCAGTGGAAGACTCCTCCTATCAAGCCTCAAAATGATGCGTCCGTATATGGAAAGCTCTTTGATGCAAAAGAGCTGGACTACAGCCTGCCTCAAAGAAATAATGGCGGAAGCCTTAAGCCTGAATTCTATGAAAGCTGGGCTAAATATCTTGCAAAGTATGTGCAGGCATATCTTGATGAAGGCATACCGGTTACTATGATGACAATGCAGAATGAATCAATTGCGGCTACAGATTGGGACAGCTGCGTTTGGACCTCTTTTGACCAAAAGAAATTTCTTAAAGAGAATCTCTATCCCGAGTTCAAAAAAACAGGACTTGATTCAAAAGTTGGAATCTATATCTGGGATCACAACAAGGAAAGAGTACTGGAGTGGTCAATGAATATGCTCGATACCAAAACAAGCGAAATGGTTGAAGGAATAGCCTTTCACTGGTACTCAGGGGATCATTTCGAAGCAGTGCAGATGACGCACGAGCTTTTCCCAGATAAGAAGCTCATGCTTTCTGAGTGCTGCGGTCTCCACCAGCCAGGGAAAAGCGGGTTTGCGGAAATGTTCGGCCTTCCAGCAGAAAAGACTCCAGAAGAAGCGGAATATGAGGATGGAGTTTCCTATGCACATGATATTATTGGAAATTTAAATGCTGGCATGAACAGATGGATTGACTGGAATTTCTGCGTAGACATGACGGGCGGACCAAGACACATCCCTGGCGGCTTTACAGCAGGCATGACTATTGATAATGCTCTTGCCAGAAAGAATATGATCTATTACTACGTAGGACATTTCTCGGAGTATATCATGCCTAGCGCAGTTAGAATCGGCTTTAGCAGATGCGATGACAACGCAGAAATTACTGTAGCCAGAAACCCTGATGGTACGGCAGTATTAGTAGCTCTTAACAAAAGAAATTCCGATGCCTTTTACACAATCAGGATAGCTGGAAATATAATTAGATTCTCAGCGCCTGCAAGAACAATAAGTACGTTGGTGATTGAAGAAAATTAAAGCTAAATTTTTCCTGCTTTGTTCATTTTTATCTGATAACAGGCATAAACGAACCTTAAAGTAATCTTAAAAATGATTTGTATGTTGCTTTATTTTGATATAGGTAGGACAATTATTTCATGTGCCATAATAAAGCAAAACAAGAAAAATAATGGTTGTTTTTTTGGGAGGACGTTTATGGAAATGAATTATAGCAAAAGCGTTGAAAAATGGGGAATTATGGAGGTGTCGGTAAAGGGCAGGCAGGATGGAAATCCTTATACTGATTACACTATTTGCGGAACGTTTTATGGGAAAAACGAGACAGTAAAAGTAGATGGCTTCTATGATGGAGATGGAGTTTATAAAGTCAGATTTATGCCATCATTTACAGGCGAATATTCTTTTAGAATTGAAGGAAATTTTTGCGTTGAAAGCGGAGAACTCTCTGGAAACTTTGAAGTAACTTCACAGGGTGAAAATAATCATGGCCCTGTCAGAGTAGCGAATAAATATCACTTTGCTTATGAGGATGGAACACCATACTATTCTATCGGAACTACGTGCTATGTCTGGGAGTTTCAAAGTGATGAAATGATAGAGCAGACGCTTGAAGCGCTTGCTGATAGCTCTTTTAACAAAATAAGGTTCTGTATATTCCCAAAGCATTATGCATATAATCTTGGAGAGCCAAGAAGCTATCCATATATCGGAAAGCCGATGGATAGCAGCGTCCTTAATGTGGAGAATTTTAATGACTATAATGGAAACGCCAAAGGAAACGACTGGGATTTCTACAGGTTTAATCCTGAGCACTTTGCTCATATCGAAAAGTGCATTGGAAAACTGGCGGAGCTTGGAATAGAGGCAGATCTAATTATAATGCATCCGTATGATAGATGGGGCTTTTCTGAGATGAAGCCTGATCAGGATGACTTGTATATTAACTATATTGTTTCGAGGTTTTCGGCATATCGAAATGTGTGGTGGTCACTTGCAAACGAGTATGATCTTATGTTCAAAAAAGATATTAAAGATTTTGAGAGATATGCCGCTATTATTTGCGATAAAGACCCCTATAATCACTTACGCTCAGTCCATAACTGCGTGAATATGTATGACTATACAAGGCCGTGGATTACGCACTGCAGCATTCAAAGGCAGGATTTGTACAAGACAACAGAGCTTGTGGATGAATACAGAACCAGATTTGGCAAGCCGGTTGTTATGGATGAAATAGCGTACGAAGGAAACATTCAGTTTGGCTGGGGCAATATTTCGGCAATGGAGCTGGTTAGGAGATTCTGGGAAGCTACCTGCCGCGGAGGATATGCGGGACATGGAGAAACCTATCTAAGTGATGACAACAAGCTATGGTGGTCGCATGGCGGCGTGCTTCATGGAGAGAGCGAGCCAAGATTTAAATTTCTCTATGACATCATGAAGCAGACTCCGGGCATCGGACTTAAGCACTATGAGAAGTGCCAGTTTGATGAAGTAGTAGCAGTTCCGGAAAAAGAGATTTTTGGAGGCGTATACAGCTATTACCTTTGCTACTATTCTTTCATGAGGCCATCTTTTAGAGAGTTTTACTTTGATGATACTTCGAAATTCGAAGTATCAGTAATTGACACCTGGAATATGACCGTGGAGCCAAAGGGTGAATTCTCCGGGAAATTTAAGATAGAACTGCCCGGCAGAGAATACATGGCAATTCAGATTTGCAAAAAGTGAATTTACACTACCAAAAACAAGTACGCGCCTTTAGAGTGTGAATAGGCGAAGCTTGCAAAGTTAATCCTTCAGGATTGAATAATTACTTTTTGTCATACCCGCAAACTTTCGCGAAGCGAAAGCTTGCAAAATTAAAATCAGTCTTTCAAGACTGAATAGTTGTTTTTAGCCATACCCGCAAACTTCGCCAAAGGCGAAGCTTGCAAAGTTAAAGTTAATCCTTCAGGATTAACTTTAATCTTTTGCCAACAAACGATACTGCAGGCCCGATCATTACAGCAAGGCAGATTGTTCCGATGTTAGGAAGTCCTCCTACAAGAATTCCAATAATAATTGCAAGGAAGTCATAGCATATTCTTACGATAAAGAAAGGCACCTTTGGAAGCGCACGAGCAATAATCTGTGAGGTTGCATCATATGGCGACAATCCCATTTCACTATTCATATAAACGGCAGCAGCTATTACGAAGAAAACGAGCCCAAATACGAAAACGAATGCTCTGTATGGCCACTGCGTAAAAAAATAATCAGGAATAATCTTTGCCCAGACATAGTCAAAAAAATCAGCAATATATCCGATGAAAACCATATTCGCAACGGTTCCAAGACCAATCATATCTCTTCCCTTGACGATTACTAATATAAGCAGAATCAGATTACAGGTAAGCTGCCAGTTACCAAAGCTAAGACCTAAGCGGTTTGCAAGACTTAAGTTCATGAAGGTGCAAGGATCTGTTCCAAGATTTACATCGATAAGGAATGATAAGAAAAATCCCATAAAAAATACTGCGGTGCATACTAATATTGATTTCTTTAGTGTCTTGTTCATATAAACTCCCCGTTCTTTGTGTTAATATAAGATAGTTAGTATCTGAAAATTCAGAATCAGTCAGGATACCTTCAAAGCCTGTAAGGCATCAAATTTCAATAGACTATTCTGCATCACAAAACGAAGACATTATTTCAAACACTAATACTGAATTATAAACTTTTTTTGCAATATGGTATACTCATTTTTAAAATAATTATGTGAATTATTTATCAATATATTTGGACTAAAAAGAACCGATAAAGAACCGAAAATGAACCAGTAAAGAGATACAAAAAGCTACCAAAAGCATTGAACTGTCTGATTTTATCTGCCACCATGGAGGCGAAGAAAAAGATGAATTCATTCGAAGAACCAAAAGAGCATAACGGGCCAATCGAAAAGTACCAAAACCTTCGAACCGAGCAAAAATCTAATGTAAAGAACAGTGTCTGGCGCCTTGTTTTCGTAGGTTTGCTTCTTCTTGCACAGATTTTTTGGACAATTGTTGTTCTGAATTTCCTTAACAATTACAGCACGCTGATTACAATTCTCACTACAATTACGGAAGTAATAGTAGTTCTTGCAATTTATGGAAGACATATAAATTCTGCTTTCAAACTTCCATGGATTATGCTGATATTGGGCTTCCCTATTGTTGGACTTTTCCTGTATCTGACCATGGGAACACCGAATAACACTAAAGGTATGCGCCTTAGGTATTCAAAGATTGATGCAAAGCTTTTTCCAAGCCTTTCGCAGGATAAAAGAACTTTTGAAGAGCTTGAAAAGATGGATCTTTCTATTGCAAATCAGGCAAGATATATACGTGATTACGCAATGTATCCCATTTATGACAATAACAAAATAACGTATTATTCGGAAGCGTCGGATGCCATAGAGGCCCAGAAGGCTGAGCTGTTGAAGGCTGAGAAATTTATTTTTATGGAGTACCATGCTATTGAGGATGGAAGTTCTTTTGCCGGGATAAAAGAGATTCTGGCAAAAAAGGCAGCAGAAGGCGTTGAGGTAAGACTTTTCTATGATGATGTCGGGAGCGTCGGATTTATTGACCCGGGCTTTATCAGGAGGATGGAAGCAGTCGGCGTAAAGTGCAGAGTATTTAATCCTGTCAGTGCTTTGTTCAATATTTTTATGAATAACAGGGACCACCGAAAGATAACTGTGATTGATGGAAAAGTCGGCTTTGTCGGTGGCTATAACCTTGCCAATGAATACTTCAATATCACTCATCCATATGGGTATTGGAAAGATACCGGGATTCGGATGGAAGGAAGCTGCGTCAAGAGCTTGACAGTGATGTTTCTTGAAATGTGGAATGCAGTAAGGAAATCTGATATTGACGATACCTCTTTTGACAAATTCATATTCGATTATAAATATGAAGGAATAGCAAACGGCTTCATCCAGCCTTATGCTGACAGCCCACTCGATAACGAGCATGTTGGCGAAGATGTATATATGAATATTCTAAAAAACGCCAAGAAATATTGCTACTTTATAACACCGTATCTGATTACGACCGACGAGATGACGAGAGAAATTTGCAATGCTTCTAAAAGAGGCGTTGACGTTAGAATTATTACTCCGGGAATCCCTGATAAAAAGCTTATTTATCAGGTTACGAGATCCTACTACAACCGATTTGTCCGAAATGGCGTTAAGATTTATGAATACGCCCCTGGCTTTTGTCATGCCAAGATGTGCATTTCTGATGATGAGACCGCGACAGTTGGAACAATAAACCTGGATTTCAGGAGTCTGTATCTCCATTTTGAAAACGGATGCTTTCTATATAAAGTGGATTGTATCAAAGATATCCGGGAAGACTTTGCTGATACCTTTGCAGTAAGCGAGGATGTTTCCAAGAAATATATGCACCAGAGTAGAATAGTCAGAAGCTGGCAGTGCTGCCTCAGACTCTTCTCACCGCTTATGTAACCCGTTTCTTTGGCAAAAGAATACACAAATAATTAATGGAAAATTTAATGTAGAACGAGAAGATTTATGATAATATATTAACCGAATGAGTTATGTGCTTTGCACATAACTCACTTAGTGCAAGCTTTTGCGAAGCAAAAGTTATATAAGCTACACGCTCAAGAAGGGAAATATTTTTAATGATTCAGAAACTTATTGATAAAATTGTAAATACAAATGCTCCGATTGTTGTGGGGCTTGATCCGAAGCTTTCATTTATTCCGGAGAGGATAATTAAGCATGTCGTAGCTGAATATGGCGAGGGTGCAAAGGCAGCAGGCGAAGCAATCTGGCTTTTTAATAAGGAAATTGTTGACGGCGTATACGATCTTGTTCCTGCTGTGAAACCTCAGATTGCAATGTATGAACAGTTTGGAATAGAGGGACTTATTGCTTTTAAGAAGACAGTTGACTATTGTCATCAAAAAGGTCTTATCGTAATTGGCGATATCAAAAGAGGCGATATTGGTTCTACATCTGAGTCCTATGCCATAGGACATCTTGGAAGTATCAAAATGGGTAGTGAAGTCATCAGAGGCTTTGATGAAGATTTCGCAACAGTAAACCCTTATCTTGGATCTGACGGAGTTAATCCCTTTATAGACGTATGCAATAAGGAAGACAGAGGAATCTTTGTTCTTGTAAAGACATCGAATCCTAGTAGCGGCGAGTTCCAGGACAAGATAGCTGAGGGAAAGCCACTTTATGAAATAGTTGGAAGCATGGTAGAGAAATGGGGAGCTACATCTATGGATGGTGCATACAGTAATGTAGGCGCTGTTGTAGGAGCAACCTATCCTGAAATGGGAAAGGTTCTTAGAGACATCATGCCTCATGCATATATACTTGTTCCGGGTTATGGCGCCCAGGGCGGTAAGGGAGCAGACCTTGTAAACTTCTTTAATAAAGACGGACTTGGAGCAATAGTTAATTCCTCAAGAGGAATAATTGCTGCATGGCAGAAACCGGAGTATTCTAAGTACGGAGATGCAAATATTGGCGATGCTGCAAGAGCAGCAGTACTTGATATGAAGGAAGATATCAGCGGAGCCCTTGCAGGCAGAAACTGACCTTAACATGCGTATTATTGCAGTAGCTTAGAACCTTTTTTGCCAAAAGAAATAAAAACTACCGGGCAGATTATAAACTAATTGTAATAACTTATATGTAAGTTCAAATCAGTACTTAAATGTACTGAAATAAAATAAATTTAGCTTCGGCGGGGGATGCAGCTCTTCTCAAATTGAGCGTATACCCACAAATAAGTCGCAGCATGGAGGCAACAAATGGAACGCTACAAAGAAGAGTTTATTAATTTTATGGTGGACAGCAATGTTCTCAAATTCGGTGACTTTACACTTAAGAGCGGCAGAAAATCTCCATTCTTTATGAATGCGGGAGCGTATACTACAGGAACACAGCTAAAGAAGCTTGGCGAGTATTATGCAAGAGCAATTCATGACACATTCGGACTTGAATTTGATATCCTTTTTGGACCTGCATATAAAGGAATTCCGCTTACAGTTGCAACTACTATTGCTATCGGAGAATTATATGGAAGAGATATCAAATACTGTGCTAACAGAAAAGAAGTAAAGGATCATGGCGATAAGGGAATCCTTCTTGGAAGCAAAATAAAAGAAGGTGACAGAGTTCTTATTATTGAAGATGTTACTACATCAGGAAAATCAATTGAAGAGACTGTTCCTATAATTCAGGCACAGGCTGATGCAGATATCGTTGGACTTATGGTTTCACTTAACCGCCAGGAAAAGGGAATCGAAACAGATATGAGCGCACTTGACGAAATCCATGATAAATATGGCTTTGGAGCTCACTCAATCGTTACAATGTCTGAGGTTGTAGATTATCTTTACAAGAGACCTATTGATGGAGAGATAATCCTAAATACAGAAACCAAGAAAGCTATAGATGCGTACTACAAAGAGTACGGAGCAGTACCTACTATAAAGGACTGATTCACTAAAAGCATACAGATAAAGTGATAATTGAACTGATTCACTAAAAGCATATAGATACAGCAAAAAAGAGCTGATTAGCAGAAGGAGACAGCATGGACGAAAAATCATTTAAGTTACTTGGAAATGCCGGAGTTATTAACATGGTATTTGGAATTGTAGCAATCGTAGCAGGAATAGCTTCAGGAGTGCTCCTTATCGTTAGCGGAGCCAAGCTTCTTAGTGCGCGCAAGAAGGTGTTGTTTTAATTGTCAGTAATAAAAGAAAAAATCAGACCGAGTTTTAAAATCCGTGTTCGCAGAGGAATAAATAGATTTAAAGAAAAATACTCACTTATTCCAATGCTTAAAAGAGGCGGAAAATACATTTTTACAGATAAAATACATCCAAGAAGAGGGATAATGTCATTCTTTTTGGGTGTGATTTCTATTGTTACAATTATTTTTTCTATTAGAGATGCTTTTCTTGCTGGTGGTGCTGCAGCTTCAAGCTCGGCAGTTGCCGTTATGCTTGCGTTTGTTTATTCAATAGCAGGTGTGGTTCTTGGAATCAAGGCTAGAAAGCAGAAGGACGTGTTTTTACTTTTTCCAAATGCAGGACTATTTCTAAATATCCTGGATATTCTGTGCATAGTGGGGATGGTAGTTCTTGGAAGCTTGTAGCTTCATGATTTATCGATTGTAGCAGCAGATACTGATGGTAATCCTTGGCAGCTTATAGCTGCCCAATGATGTATGTGAGCATACGCATATTCAAAAAGCTTCAAATTATCTGAAGAACTACAAAATAAAGATTTACATGTTTTTGAAAGGAAATATTTATATGAATTTTGATGATGAAAGCCTAATTGCAGAGAGATACGAGCTGGCTGCGGAACGTATTCTTGAAGTGAAAAAGGAACATCTTTTTAATAAGGAACTGACTGATTACTTTAATAAGGTTGCAGATTTTATCCTCATGATGGATGAGACATATAAGCTTGCATGTGATGGCGGGATTGCAAACGGAAAGCTTGATGATTTAAAGATTCTTAATCACAGATTATATGAAGATATTCTTCCTGAGAATTATGAAAAGAGCTATGCAAATCCTACATTTGCATGTGAAAAGCTTGGAGATGACTTTGGAGCACTTCTTTCCGGTGTGTATTTTGAAATCCGTTCCATGATTTCATTTGCATTTGAGCAGCAGACTTATGAGCTTCTTATCAGAATGGAGCTGTTTTCTGAAATTTATACTTCTTTTCTTGCAGCATTTAAGCAGGAAAGATTTCCTAAATATGACGAAATAAAGGATATTGTTTACTGGTATTTCTGCGACTATACCAAAGAAGAGCGTGATTTTAGATTTGAACAGATAGTTGCGCCTGTAAAGGATTTCGCAAGAGATATCATTATGAATAGTAACCTTGATGATATAACATACCTGTACAGATTTGGCGAGTACATTTCAGATAATGAAATCGAATCTGCAAAGAATCTTATGGAAATGTCTGACGAAGCTATTCAGAAAATGGCAGACACTTATACTGAAGGCTATCGAATCGGATTTGCCACTTGTGGAAAAGATATTTCGCTTAAAAAGACTGTTTCAGTGAGATATTTCCTTGGCTTTGAGAAAATGATTAAAAAGGCAATCGTTAACTTTAAGAATATTGGACTTGAATCGTCAGTTTACAGAGCAATCCCCGGAATGTTCCATATGGCAAATACCACATATTTTAATGGCTACACCGGAGCATGCGCCAATAAACAGTATATTTATGATCACAAGGACGATAATGCCCTGTTCATGGACAGCGTTTATAATGAAAGACGTCTTGAAGCAGTAAGAGAAAGCGGAGAGAAGTTTAAGGCAGAGGCTAAGCTATTTGGCGGACCTGCAGTCATTGAAGTGTTTGGTGAGAAGCCTTTTTCTCCAAAAGAAAATGAGAAGGCGCTTCACTTATCAAAGGCTCAGGAAAAAATGCTTTCTGATTATAGAGTTGAAGCATCCCTTATTCAGAACGAATATATTATAGGAAAAGAGAGAAGCTTTACCATTATTTCTTTTCCCCTTAAAGAAATTGGAAAAGATTATAAGCAAATTTTTGCTGAGACGGTTAAGCTCAATACTCTTGACTATATGCTTTATCAAAAGACGCAGCAAATCCTCATTGATACGCTCGATAAGGCTGATCACGTAATCGTAAAGGGAATGGGTGATAACCATACTGATATGTATGTTAGTCTTCACACGCTTTCAAATTCCAAAGAGGAAACAAACTTTGAGAACTGCGTTGCCGATGTAAATATTCCGGTGGGCGAAGTCTTTACGTCTCCGCTACTTAAAGGAACACATGGAACACTTCATGTAACAGGCGTTTATCTTGAAGGACTCTATTTCAAAAATCTTGAGCTGAAATTTGAGGATGGCAAGATAACATGTTATTCCTGCTCGAATTATGAGAGTGAGACAGAAAACAAAAAATATATCGAGGACAATATTCTTTTCCATCATAAGACTCTTCCAATTGGCGAGTTTGCTATTGGAACCAACACAGAAGCTTATATCATGGCAAAGAAATACGATATTGCAGGAAAGCTTCCTATACTTATTGCCGAGAAGACCGGTCCGCATTTTGCAGTCGGAGATACCTGCTATTCTCAGGACGAAGATAACATCAGCTGCAATCCTGATGGAAAAAGAATTATCGCAAGAGAAAATGAAATATCTGCTCTAAGAAAGACTGATCCTTCAAAGGCATATTTTAACTGCCATACTGATATAACGATTCCATATAATGAGCTTGGAGAGCTTAGCGCTGTAACAAAAAGCGGTGAAGTGATTCCTCTTATTTTAAAAGGAAGATTTGTACTTGAGGGAACTGAAATTTTCAACAAACCACTCGATGAGTTTGAACAAAGGAGATAATAATGGCTAAGGTCGGAATAGTAATGGGAAGTGACTCGGATATGCCTATAATGTCGAAGGCAGCAGATATCCTTGATCAGCTTGGAATTTCTTATGAAATGAATATTATCAGTGCTCACAGAGAGCCTGAAGAATTCTTTAAGTATGCAAATGAAGCAGAAGAAAAGGGCTATAAGGTTATTATTGCAGGAGCAGGTATGGCAGCACATCTTCCTGGAATGTGCGCTGCAATCTTCCCACTTCCTGTAATTGGAATTCCAATGCACACGACTTCTCTTGGAGGACGTGATTCACTTTATTCAATCGTTCAGATGCCGACAGGAATACCTGTTGCAACAGTTGCTATAAACGGCGGCGCAAACGCAGGAATTCTTGCAGCAAAGATCCTTGCAACCTCTGATAAAGAGCTTCTTAATAAGCTAAAAGAATATTCAAAGTCTTTAAAGGATAGCGTTATTGCAAAGGATGCAAAACTTCAGGAAAAAGGCTATAAGAATTATGCTGACTAATATCTGATTTTAATGTATTATGTATGAAGTCAGGTTTTACAGAAAAATTTTCTTCTATAAAATTAATTACAACAAATAATCACGTAAATGAAAGGGAGAGATCATGGCAGTAGATTACAAGTCAGCCGGAGTAGATATTGAGGCAGGATACAAGTCAGTTGAGCTTATCAAAAAGTACGTTAAGGAGACAACACGCCCCGAAGTTTTAGGAGGCATTGGCGGTTTTTCAGGAGCTTTTTCACTTTCAGCTATAAAGAACATGGAGGAGCCTGTTCTTATTTCAGGAACCGACGGAGTAGGAACTAAGCTTAAGATCGCATTTCTTATGGACAAGCATGATACTATCGGTATTGACTGCGTTGCTATGTGCGTTAATGATGTTGCCTGCGCAGGAGGTGAGCCTCTTTTCTTCCTTGATTACATTGCGTGTGGTAAGAATTATCCGGAGAAGATTGCTGAAATCGTTAAGGGCGTTGCAGAGGGCTGTCTTCAGTCTGAGTGCAGTCTTGTTGGCGGTGAGACAGCAGAGCATCCAGGCCTTATGCCTGAAGAGGATTATGATCTTGCCGGCTTTACTGTAGGCGTTGCTGATGCTAAGAACATGATTGACGGACATAACATTCAGGTTGGCGATATTCTTATCGGAGTAGCATCAAGCGGCGTTCATTCAAATGGCTTTTCACTTGTAAGAAAGGTCTTTGATATGACTAAGGAAAGCCTTAATACATATTATGACGAGCTTGGAGCAACACTTGGAGATACACTTCTTACACCTACGAGAATATACGTTAAGATGATGAAAGCAGTTAAGGAAAGCGGAGTCAGAGTAAAGGGCTGCAGCCATATTACAGGCGGTGGCTTCTATGAGAATATTCCAAGAATGCTCCCTGACGGCGCAGTTGCTGTTATTGAGAAGGATAGCTATGATATTCCACCAATATTCGCTCTTCTTAAGGAAAAAGGCGGAATTGATGATCAGATGATGTACAATACATATAATATGGGTCTTGGAATGATGCTTGCCATAGATCCTCAGGATACAGACAAGGCACTTGCTGCAATTGCTGCATCAGGAGAAAAGGGCTATGTTGTCGGACATATTGAAGCCGGCGAGAAAGGAATCCAGTTATGCTAAGGATTGCCGTGTGCGTTTCAGGAGGCGGCACTAACCTTCAGGCGATAATTGATTCTATTGCAGATAAAAGAATTACCAATGCAGAAATTGTACTTGTATTTAGTAACAATAAGAATGCTTATGCGATAACACGTGCAAAAAATGCTGGAATTCAGACTGCGGTGATCTCACCAAAAGATTACGAAGACAGGAATGATTTTAACAAAGATTTCCTTAAGGCTCTTGATGATTCAAAACCGGATCTTATAGTACTTGCAGGCTGCCTTGTTGTTATTCCAAAAGAGATGGTAGAAAGGTACGAGAACAGGATCATCAATATACATCCTTCTCTTATTCCCTCTTTTTGCGGAAAAGGATTTTATGGACTTCATGTTCATGAGAAGGTTCTTGAAAGAGGCGTAAAGGTAACGGGAGCAACAGTTCATTTTGTTGATGCCGGAACTGATACAGGCCCTATCATTCTTCAAAAGCCTATAATGATTGAGCAGGATGATACGCCGGAGACTCTTCAAAGACGCGTCATGGAGCAGGCTGAGTGGAAGATAATGCCTGAAGCAATTAATCTGATTGCAAATGGTAAAGTTGAAATAAGAGACAGAAAAGTATATATTTCTAAATAAAAGACATAAAATGTTTGAATAATACATTTACTACGGAGGCAGACCATGAAGGTACTTGTTATTGGAGGCGGCGGACGTGAACACGCGATTGTAGAAGCTGTTTCAAGAAGTAAGAAGGTAGATAAAATATACTGCGCACCCGGAAATGCCGGAATTGAAGCACTTGCAGAGTGCGTTCCGATTATGCCAATGGAGTTTGACAAGCTTGTTTCTTTTGCAAAAGAGAATTCAATTGACCTTACAATCGTTGGAATGGATGATCCGCTTGTTGGCGGCGTAGTTGATGAATTCGAGAAGGCAAATCTTCGCGTATTTGGTCCTAGAAAAAATGCTGCTATTCTTGAAGGAAGCAAGGCTTTTTCCAAAGATTTTATGAAGAAATACAGTATCCCAACAGCAGCCTACGAGACTTTTGATGATGCCGCAAAGGCTCTTGAATATCTTGAAAATGCAAGCTACCCGATAGTTTTAAAGGCAGACGGCCTTGCACTTGGTAAGGGCGTTCTTATTTGCATGACTAAGCAGGAGGCTGTCGAAGGCGTTAAGGAAATTATGGAGGATCACAAATTTGGAACAGCCGGTAATCAGATGGTTGTTGAAGAGTTTATGACTGGCCGTGAAGTTTCAGTGCTTTCATTTGTTGATGGCAAGACGATAAGACTTATGACATCTGCTCAGGATCATAAGAGAGCAGGAGATGGTGATACAGGACTTAACACGGGCGGAATGGGAACATTTTCACCAAGTCCTTTCTATACCAAAGAGGTTGATGAATTCTGCTGGAAATATGTTTACCAAAAGACCGTCGATGCTATGATGTCAGAAGGCAGAGAATTCAAGGGAGTTATCTATTTTGGACTTATGCTTACAAAGGATGGTCCAAAGGTTCTTGAATATAATGCAAGATTTGGAGATCCTGAAGCACAGGTTATTCTTCCTAGAATGAAAACTGACATTGTTGATGTATGCGAGGCTTGTATAGATGGAACTCTTGATAAGCTTGAGCTTGAGTTTGAGGATAATGCTGCTGTATGCGTAGTTCTTGCATCTGACGGATATCCTGTTAGTTATGAAAAGGGCAAGAAGATAACCGGCTTTGATAAGTTTGATGCTTCAAAGGGTTACTACTGTTTCCACGCAGGTACTAAGAAGGTTGGAGGCGATATAGTAACAAACGGCGGACGAGTTCTTGGAATTACTGCAAAGGGTAAAGATCTTAAAGAAGCTCGTGCAAACAGCTATAAGGCAACCGAGTGGATACAGTTCGACAACAAATATATGAGGCATGATATCGGTAAGGCAATCGACGAAGCAAAGTAAAGCTTAAGGTGCTGTAACAATTGACAGAATGGATATTAAAGCACGTTTGGCATGTAACAGACAATTTGGAATCACTTTGATAGGGGATTAACAAATGAAGAATTTTTTGAAGAAGATAACAATCGCACTTATGACAACTGCATTTCTTTTTGGCTCAGTAATTCTTATGCCGGAAGGAGTGTTTGCCGCAACAGGAACTGTTTCAGTAGCATCTGCAAAGGTAAGAGCTGAGACGAATACAACAAGTACTGTTGTAGGAAGCCTTGCACAGGGAAGTTCAGTTGAGCTACTTGAAACTGTTACGGATTCATCAGGTCAGACCTGGTATAAGGTAAACGTAACAGGCGGAACCGGCTATGTAAGAGGCGATTTGATTTCAACCTCAGATGCGTCAGCTACGACGACTACTACGACAACTACAACAACGACGACAGATTCTTCGACAACATCGGCGTCTACAGCCCCTGCATCACTTCCAGAGACTTCTGTTACAGCAGTAACTTCTCAGAGCGCACTTGTTACTGTTGGAAGTGCAAAGGTTCGTTCAGGAGCCGGCACAGCTTATTCATCAGTTGGATCTGTAACTCAGAATACTCAGGTTACTGTAACCGGAGAAGCTACAGGAACGGATTCCAAGAAATGGTATCAAATAACATATGGTAATGGCAGCGTTGGATTTGTAAGAGCTGACCTTGTTGAAATCGGTGCTACAGCAAAGACAGATACAACAACTACAACAACTACAAATAATACAACAACCACTACAAATACTGATAATTCAGGGACTTCTACTTCTACAGATGAAAGCACTGATTCTTCATCAATGGCATCTGATGCTTCTTCAATGATGTCATCAGATTCTGCAGCAGAGGCTTCATCAGAAGAGCCTGCTCCGGAACCTGTAAGTGATCAGTATACACTTGTAAATGAAACAGCTGATGATGGTTCAACTGTTCTTTATCTTTATGATAATTATGCAGGCAATAAATATCAGATTACTTCTCTTATTGATGCAGCCAATAATATCCAGGGTCTTATTGATGCACAGAGCCAGAATAGTATTCTAAAGATTGCTGCAATTGTTATGGGCGTTGTAATTGTTATTTTGATAATCCTTCTTGTAGTTATGTTTATGAAGCTTAGAGATGCAGATTATTATGATGACGATGATGATGACGATGATCGTGATGACAATGACGATGACGACGATGATGAGGACGACGATGAGGAAGAAGATGAACGTCCAAGACGCGGACTTGCAGGACTCTTCCATAGACATAAAGACGATGACTATGATGATGATGAAGATGAGGATGATGATGACGAGGACGATGAGGAAGATGAGAGACCTCGCCGCAGAAGCCGCTCCAAAGAGTCTGTAGATGATAATCATAGAAGACGCTCTAGCGAAGATGATGATAGAGATGATCGTCGCCCGCGCAGACCTGATCCTAGAGACAGACGCCCTGCAGGAAGAGATGACAGAGATGATAGAAACAGAAGACCTGTGACTCCTGAAAGCAGAGATGAGCACGATAATAGTGGCAGCAGTAATGAGAATTCCGGACCAAAAGCAGATGCTCAGGCTACTTCTTCAGCAAAGAGATCAAGAAATTTCGTAGATGAGGACGATTTTGAATTTGAATTCCTTGATCTTGACAGTGAAGATGGAAATAAAAAGAATAAATAATTTTCAAGGGCTTTAAAAGTAAAGACATATAATCAAATATAAACCTGCAGTGTTTTTGTATCGTAATGAGTACTAATGATACAGAAAGCCTGCAGGTTTCTTTTTTTTTAATATTTTTGATACGCCGGATTTATTGACATCACTATGCGTCTGTTATAATATTTGTAACACAGAGAGAGTTTTGCTATTTCGAGATTTCTTTTTATAACGAAAGCTCTTTTTCTAGAGTAAGAAAGAGTATGCGGGTAACAGAAAGAATGGTGTAAGTATATATGTATATTGAAATCGATTTTAACAGTGATGAAGCTATATATATACAGTTGTGTAACGAAATAATAAGAGGAATAGCTTCCTCAAAATTTTGTGAAGGCGAGCAGCTTCCAAGTGTCAGACAATTAGCTGACACGATTGGAATAAACATGCATACAGTTAATAAGGCCTATTCGATTCTTCAGCAGGAGGGCTTTGTTAAGATTGACAGAAGACGCGGCGCAGTTATTGCAATTGATATAGATAAGCTACGTGCACTTGCAGAAGCTAAGAATGACATGAGTGTCATAATTGCAAGAGCTATGTGTAAGAATATTGGACGAAATGAAATGATAGATATTGTTAATAGTATCTATGATGAATACCTGGAGGCAGACAGATGAATTCAAAATATACAGATAAGGCAGAAAATGCGTTAAAAATAGCCAAGAAAACAGCTAAGAGCCTTAAGCTTAATTATATAGGAACAGAGCATATTCTTATGGGGCTTGTAAAGGAAGAGGGCTCTGTTGCATCGAAAGTTCTTCAGAATAATGGAGTTAATGAAACAAACCTTATGGAACTTCTTAGCGATCTTATCGTTCCAGATGGAAAGGTCAGCGTACTTGACAGAAATGGCTATTCACCAAGGGCTGAGAGAATTCTTGATGAGGCTGCAAGACAATCAGAGAGATTCAAGGCTTCTAAGATTGGCACAGAGCATATTCTTCTGGCACTAATTAAAGAGGGAGAGAATGTAGCAATTAGACTGCTTACAACGCTTAACACTCCTTTACAGAAAGTATATGCAGAGACCCTTATGTCTATGGGAGAGGACCCTAATATTACCAAGGAAGATCTTGGGCGTAAGAGACAGGGCTCTAAAAAGGGATCGATGCTTATGCAGTATTCGCGTGATCTTACAGAGCTTGCTGCAAACGGAAAGCTTGATCCTGTTATTGGAAGAGAAAATGAGATAATGAGAGTCGTACAGATTCTTAGCCGCAGAACCAAGAATAACCCTTGTCTTATTGGCGAGCCCGGAGTAGGAAAGACTGCCGTTGTAGAAGGACTTGCTCAGAGAATAGTAGCAGGAGATGTTCCATTTACAGTTAGAGGTAAGAGACTTTTAACACTTGATATTTCCGGGATGATAGCCGGCTCTAAGTATAGAGGGGAATTCGAGGATCGTATCAAGAAGGTTGTTAAAGAAGTCGAAGATAATGGCAACATAATCCTTTTTGTTGATGAAATGCATACACTAATAGGCGCAGGTGGTGCTGAAGGCGCAATCGATGCTTCCAATATTTTGAAGCCATCACTTGCCAGAGGCGAGATACAAATGATAGGTGCAACTACTATTACTGAGTATCGTAAATACGTCGAAAAGGATGCGGCTCTTGAGAGAAGATTCCAGCCTATCACAGTTGAAGAGCCAACTTTGGATGAGTCCAAAGAAATATTAAAGGGCATTGTATATAAGTATGAGGAGCATCATCATGTAAAGATATCTGATGAAGCTATTGATGCTGCTGTTGAGATGTCAGGAAGATATATTAATGACAGAAATCTCCCTGATAAGGCAATCGATCTTATTGATGAAGCTTCTTCGGCTGTTCATTTAAAGAGCGGAAGCGAGAATAATAAGATAATCGAAATTTCCCGCGAAATCAAGGAGCTTGATGATGAAATTGAAGAAGCTCTTAGGAAAGAAGATTTTAAGAAAGCAGGAGAGTTAAATCACAAGCAAAACGAGCTTCTTAAGAAAACTGAGAAGATTAAAAAGGCTCAGCAAAAGAAAGAAGATAGTGCCGCATACGTTGTTACAGAAAATGATATCGCTACGGTTGTTGCACAGTGGACAGGGATTCCGGTTAAGAGAATAGCTGAGAAGGAATCTGAGAGACTCTTAAAGCTTGAGATGATTCTTCATAAGAGAGTAATTGGTCAGCAGGAAGCTATTGAAGCAGTTTCCAAGGCAATTAGAAGAGGCAGAGTTGGTCTTGCTGATCCTAACAGACCTATTGGTTCATTCCTTTTCCTTGGACCTACAGGTGTTGGTAAGACAGAGCTTTCAAAGGCTCTTGCAGAAGCAGTATTTGGCTCAGAGAAATCGCTTATCAGAGTTGATATGTCTGAATATATGGAAAGCTTCTCGGTATCTAAAATGATTGGATCGCCTCCGGGATATGTGGGCTATGATGAAGGCGGACAGCTAAGCGAGAAGGTTAGAAGAAATCCGTATTCAGTAATTCTTTTTGATGAAATAGAAAAGGCTCATCCGGATGTATTTAATGTACTTTTGCAGGTACTTGACGATGGTCATATCACAGATTCAAAGGGAAGAAAAGTAAGCTTTAAGAATACGATAATCATCATGACATCAAATGTTGGTGCACAGAGAATTGTAGCTCCAAAGCATCTTGGTTTTGATACAGGCAGCAGTGCTTCAAAGGATTATGACACGATGAAAGCCGGCGTTATGGAGGAAGTAAAGCGACTCTTCAAACCTGAATTTATCAACCGTATTGATGAAATAATGGTATTCCATCAGCTCGATAAGAAGGAAATGATGCAGATTGTTACGCTTCTTTGCACGGATCTTTCAAAGAGAGCTGCAAAGCAGCTTGATATTAAGCTTGTTATCACACCTGCGGTTAAGAAATTCCTTGTCGAGAAGCATTCTGATCAGAAGATGGGAGCAAGACCTTTAAAACGTGCAATCCAGACAACTATCGAGGACGAAATGGCAGAGGAGTTATTGAAGGGTGACATTCAAAGAGGAAGTACTGTTACGGCAGGCCTTCATGATGGAAAAGTTGTCTTTTCGTAAAAAGAGCTCCTGATTTTAATCAAGTGAAAGAAGTTGTTTACAAATTATTATTAATTAACATGTTTCATAAACGAAAGCTTTGAATTATAATCTTCTTATAGACAAAAGGACATGCTCCTTCGAAAAGCATGAATACTTATTCAAATCACCTAATTGGAGGGAAACAATGGCTGTTATTAATGAGTTACTACGCGAAGAGGATGACGGAAGCATAAGCTTTGGTAATTATGAATTACCCGAAAAGGCAAAGCTTGAGAACTTTGAGTATGAAGGAAATTTATTAAAGATAAAAACCTTTAAAGATATTACAAAGCTTGAAGCAAATGAAATGCTTGTATATGAGTCAGTTCCGGGAACGAGTGTAGAGAACTTCTTTGAGGACGAGGATGGCGTAGAGTTTAAGGTTGAAGGCAAGGAAGATGCGCAGATAACGCTTGGACTTGATGATAACACAGAGTATAGAGTTTTTGTTGATGACATGGACATGGGCAAGATGATGACAAATCTTGGCGGAAAGCTTAATTTAAGCGTGGAGCTTTCGGGAAATTCATCAAATGTCCGGGTTACCAAATAGTTAATTAAGAGCATGAATTAAAAGGATGCAGCTTTGTTGCATCCTTTTTTATCTCAATAGAAAAGAGTAATATATGCCTGCAAAAATGAAAACTGTATTTGTATGTCAGGAGTGCGGCTACGAATCATCAAAATGGATGGGACAATGTCCATCGTGCAAAGGGTGGAATACACTTGTTGAAGAAACTGTTAAGCAGCAGTCAAAGGCTTCAATAGCAAGAACAAGCCAGGTGGCTTCAATTTCCGGTGGTGGATTTGAGAAACCAAAGAGCCTTTCAGATATTGACATGACAGATGACGACAGAGCTGATACGAAGATAGGAGAGCTTAACAGAGTACTTGGCGGAGGACTTGTTAAGGGTTCACTTACTCTTGTAGGAGGAGATCCGGGAATTGGAAAATCGACGCTTCTTCTTCAGGTCGCTGGCAATATGGCCAAGGACGGACATAGCATTTTGTATATATCCGGAGAGGAATCACTTAGGCAGATAAAGATACGTGCAAATAGAATAGGGAAATTCAGCGATAACGTAAGATTTTTTTGCGAGACAAATTTAGGAACAATCGAAAATGCAATACTTTCCATGAAGCCTGAGATTGTTGTAATTGATTCGATTCAGACAATGTTTAGCGAGGATATTACATCTGCTCCCGGAAGCGTTTCACAGATCCGTGAATCGACAAGCATTCTTCTTAGGATAGCGAAGGGTTACGGAATTTCAGTATTTATCGTAGGTCACGTGACAAAGGATGGAACGGTTGCAGGGCCTAGGGTCTTAGAGCATATGGTTGATACTGTTCTCTACTTTGAGGGCGATAGGCATGCTTCGTACAGAATTCTTCGCGGCGTAAAGAACCGCTTTGGCTCAACAAATGAGATCGGTGTATTTGAAATGCAGGACAAGGGTCTTTGCGAAGTTGCAAATCCATCGGAATTTATGCTTGAAGGAAGACCAAAGGGTGCAAGCGGATCAATTGTTACGTGCTCGCTTGAAGGAACAAGACCGATACTTATAGAGGTTCAGGCACTTCTTTGCAGAAGTAATTTTGGATTTCCAAGGCGGCAGGCAAATGGAACGGATTATAACAGAGTAAATCTTCTGATGGCAGTTCTTGAGAAAAGAATTGGTATCCAGCTTTCAGATCAGGATGCATATATTAATCTTGCGGGCGGAATCAAGATGGCAGAGCCTGCGCTTGATCTTGGACTTTGCATTGCAGTTATTTCGAGCTTTAGAAATATGCCGATAGACCCCGGAGTAGTTGCATTTGGAGAAGTTGGTCTTTCCGGAGAAGTAAGAGCAGTAAGCATGGCAGAAAATCGAATTTCTGAAGCAAAGCGTCTTGGTTTTACAACATGCATTGTCCCTAAGGCGAGCCTGAAAAAGATTGCTGATAAAGACAAACAAGATAGTGAAATGAAGGTAATAGGAGTCAGCTCGGTTAAAGACGTGATGGATTATTTTGGACGTTAACAATTGGTATTTTGAAAGGAAAGAGATAAGTGTAATGCACTTATTTTTACGAGGGTTTAGCAATGAATAATTTTGAGTTTTGTATTCCAACAGAGGTTGTGTTTGGAAGAGGTGTTGAAGAAAAGACAGGAGCCGAAGCAGCAAAATTTGGTGCGAGGACGGTTCTTCTGGTATACGGAGGCGGAAGCGTTATTAAAAGCGGACTGCTTAAAAGAGTTGAAGATTCACTTGCCGCAGCCGGAATCGTTTATGAGGAATTTGGAGGCGCAAAGCCAAATCCAACTCTTGCTCATGCAAAAGAGGGCATAGAAAGAGCAGTATCTGCTCATGCTGATATGATAATTGCTGTAGGCGGCGGAAGCACGATTGACACTGCTAAGGCAATTGCGCATGGCGCTGTAAATTTTGAAAATGATTTGTGGGATATTTGGACCAAAAAGGTTCCGCTTGAAAAGTCTCTTCCCGTTGGAGCAGTTCTTACGATACCGGCAGCAGGAAGCGAAATGAGTGATTCAGCTGTTCTTACTAATGAAGAGCTTGGCAAAAAAGCTGGAATCAACACGCAGTTTAACAGATGCAGATTTGCGATAATGAATCCTGAACTTGCACTTACGCTTCCTCCTTACCAGATGTTTGCAGGTGTAACTGACATAATGATGCATACCATGGAGAGATATTTTATTCCGGGAATTAAATGCGATCTGACAGATGAAATAGCAGAAGGACTTATCAGAACGGTAATTAAGAACGGCAAACTCCTTCTTGAAGATTCACAAAACTATGATGCAATGGCAGAGATTATGTGGGCGAGCTCTCTTTCTCATAATAATCTAACTGAATGCGGAAGAGGCAAGGACTTCTCAGTTCATAAGCTTGGGCATGCGCTTAGTGCTAAGTACGACGTTACTCATGGCGCATCACTTGCAGCGGTATGGGGCTCATGGGCAAAGTATCTTTATAAGGATGCTCCGGGACGATTTGCGCAGTTTGCAAGGAGGGTTTGGAATATTTCTGAGACCGATGACCTTAAGGCAGCAGAACAGGGAATTGAACAGACACTTAGCTTTTTTAAATCAATTGGAATGCCGACATCACTTTCTGAGCTTGGAGTAAAGCCTTCAGAAGATGATATCAGAGCACTTTCACTTGATGCAACTATGCAGGGAAGCGTTAAACTTACCAGAATTAAACCACTTGACGTATCAGACATCGAGAACATATATAGAAATGCTTTGTAAAAAGACAAAGTAATTTCCGAAAGACTATTTGAATTCGGAACCAGTTCCTTATCAGAATTGATTTAAAAATAATGCAAATTATTTTTGATTTTGGTATTGAAATGTGTTTTCAACCTATGCTATAATACAACACGTTGACGACACATAGGGGAGTCATACAATGGTTAGTATTGCGGTCTCCAAAACCGTTCATCAGCGTTCGAATCGCTGTTCCCCTGCTATAAAAAAAGCCTTGAGAGAAATCTCAAGGCTTTTTAACGGTGCGCCTGGCGGCGCACGTTTCTAACCGGTGTAAGTCCGGAATCCACCTGG
>CAZJWA010000028.1:0-34743 GCA_964549585.1 uncultured Butyrivibrio sp.
GACTCAGCCGCTATTTGTATATCAGAAAAGTGTCACATCAATTGTAATCCTACAGTTTATAAGAACAAGTAATAAGTTTTATATTGACAAAAAATAGTTGATTATTTATACTTATTAATTGTGTGCGAATCGGAGGGTCGAACTGACTCTCCGCTTTGTACCGTGTAAAAGGATATTGCATGTGAATCTTTGGATTAGCATGTTTTATCATAGATACGAATAGTTTAACTATTCGAGTAAAGTACCATTATTCCAACAGGAGGTGAAAAGAATGCCAACATTTAACCAGTTAGTCAGAAAGGGTCGTCAGACATCAGTCAAGAAATCTATTGCACCTGCACTTCAGAAAGGCTTTAATTCTTTACATAAGAAAGCTACTGAAACTGCAAGCCCACAGAAGAGAGGTGTCTGCACAGCTGTTAAGACAGCAACTCCTAAGAAACCTAACTCAGCTCTTAGAAAGATCGCCAGAGTACGTCTTTCTAACGGAATCGAAGTAACAAGCTATATCCCAGGCGAAGGTCATAACCTTCAGGAACATAGCGTTGTTCTTATCCGTGGAGGAAGAGTAAAGGATCTGCCTGGTACAAGATACCACATTATTCGTGGAACTCTTGATACTGCAGGAGTAGCCGACAGAAAGCAGGCTCGCTCTAAGTATGGCGCTAAGAGACCAAAGGCTGCAAAGTAATTTAACAGCCGACAAAATCTAATTATTGGTGTTGGGATTCTATATCATATATATCTGTATGCACTATGCAACAATGCTATGTCTACAATGGTTATGATAGAAAACCGCACGTACACTAATTAGTGAGTACCGATGATTTATTGAACAATTCATAAGGAGGGAAGAACCGTGCCGCGTAAAGGACATATTCAGAAACGTGATGTATTAGAAGATCCTTTATACAATAACAAGGTTGTAACTAAGCTCATCAACAGCGTAATGCTGGATGGTAAGAAGGGTGTTGCACAGAAGATTGTATACGGAGCATTTTCACAGATTGAAGAGAAGGAAGGCAAGCCTGCACTCGAGGTATTTGAGGGCGCTATGAACAATATCATGCCTTCACTAGAAGTTAAAGCAAGACGTATCGGTGGTGCTACATATCAGGTACCTATTGAAGTTAGACCAGACAGACGTCAAGCTCTTGCTCTTCGCTGGCTTGTAATGTTTTCACGTAAGAGAGGCGAGAAGACTATGGTCGATAAACTTGCCGGAGAACTTTCAGATGCTTTTAATAACACAGGCGCATCTGTAAAGAGAAAAGAAGATATGCACAAGATGGCAGACGCAAACAGAGCTTTTTCACATTACAGATTCTAATTATATTGGAATTTTGTATTGAGACAGCTGTTTGTCTGATTTTAATAAGGAGGAAATACCTTTGGCTCAGAGAGAATACCCATTGGATAGAACCAGAAATATAGGTATTATCGCCCATATCGATGCTGGTAAAACAACATTAACAGAGCGTATCCTGTATTATACTGGCGTAAGCTACAAAATCGGTGAGACACATGATGGTACTGCAACCATGGATTACATGGAGCAGGAGCAGGAGCGTGGTATCACTATTACATCTGCAGCTACAACATGCCATTGGACAGTTCAGGAACATGGAAAGAAGAAGCCTGGTGCTTTAGAGCATCGAATCAATATTATTGATACCCCAGGCCACGTTGACTTCACAGTTGAAGTTGAGCGTTCACTTCGTGTTCTTGATGGTGCCGTTGGTGTATTTGATGCTAAGAACGGTGTAGAACCTCAGTCTGAGAACGTATGGCGTCAGGCTGATACATACAATGTACCAAGAATCGCATTCATCAATAAGATGGATATCGTTGGTGCAAACTTTTTTGCTGATATAGATCAGATCAGAGACAGACTTGGAAAGAATCCTATTTGTATCAATATTCCTATTGGTGCTGAGGATCAGTATGAAGGTCTTATCGATCTTTTCGAAATGAAAGCATACTATTTCCGTGGCGATAACGGTGCGGATGAAGATACAGAAGAGATCCCTGCAGAACTTGCTGATCAGGCTAAAGAATACCATGACAAGATGGTAGAGCAGATCGTTGAACTTGATGACGACCTTATGGAGAAATTCCTTGAGGGCGAAGCAGTTTCTGACGAAGAGCTTAAGGCTGCACTCAGAAAGGGAACTATTGAATGTAAAGCTGTTCCTGTATGCTGCGGTACAGCATATAGAAACAAGGGTGTTCAGAAACTTATGGATGCCGTTGTTGAGTATCTTCCATCTCCTGTTGATGTTCCTGATGTTGAAGGAACTGATGAGGATGGAAATCCAGATACAAGAAAGTCTTCTGATGAAGCTCCTTTCTCAGCTCTTGCATTTAAGATTATTGCAGATCCATTTGTTGGAAAACTTGCATTCTTCCGTGTTTATTCAGGAACTATGAAGGCTGGATCTTACATTCTTAATTCTACAAAGGGTAAGAAGGAACGTGTTGGACGTATCATGCAGATGCATGCTAATAAGCGTATTGAGCTTGATGAAGTATTTTCAGGTGATATCGCAGCTGCAGTTGGATTTAAGGATACTACAACAGGTGATACGATCTGTGATGAGCAGCATCCTATCATTCTTGAGTCTATGGAGTTCCCTGATCCTGTTATTGAGCTCGCTATCGAGCCAAAGACAAAAGCTGGACAGACAAAGCTTGGAGAGGCTCTTCAGAAGCTTGCTGAAGAAGATCCTACATTCCGTGCACATACTAATACAGAGACTGGACAGACAATCATCGCAGGAATGGGTGAGCTTCACCTTGAGATCATTGTTGATCGTCTTCTTCGTGAGTTTAAAGTAGAAGCTAACGTTGGTGCGCCTCAGGTTGCATACAAGGAAGCATTTACTAAGGCTGTTGATGTTGAAAGTAAGTATGCAAGACAGTCAGGTGGACGTGGACAGTACGGACATTGTAAAGTTAAGTTTGAGCCTATGGATGCCAATGGAGAAGAGCTTTATAAGTTTGACAACGAAGTTGTCGGCGGAGCTATTCCTAAGGAATTCATTCAGCCTATCAGTGATGGTATTGAAGAAGCTATGAAAGCCGGATCTCTTGGTGGATTCCCGGTTGTTGGTGTACATGCTGTAGTTTATGATGGATCTTATCATGAAGTCGATTCATCAGAAATGGCATTCCATATTGCCGGATCAATGGCATTTAAAGATGCTATGAGCAAGGCTGCTCCAACACTTCTTGAGCCTATCATGAAGGTTGAGGTTACTATGCCTGAGGAATACATGGGTGATGTAATCGGTGATATCAATTCACGTCGTGGACGTGTTGAAGGAATGGATGATATCGGCGGCGGTAAGATGGTAAAGGCTTATGTACCTCTTGCTGAGATGTTCGGATATGCAACAGACCTTCGTTCAAAGACTCAGGGTCGTGGAAACTACTCTATGTTCTTTGAGAAGTACGAGCCAGTTCCAAAGAACGTTCAGGAGAAGGTTCTTTCAGCTGCAAAGGGTAACTAATTACTTTTTAGTTATTATTTTCCGAGAAATTCAAGTAAAAGTGCTATAAATAGCATATTTTGCTTGAATTATAATCGGAATTTTAATATAATCGATATTAGTCGGTTAAGAAAATAATTATAGTTCACATCTATTTTAAGGAGGACTTTAGAAATGGCTAAAGCTAAGTTTGACAGAACAAAACCGCATTGTAACATTGGTACAATCGGACACGTTGATCACGGTAAGACAACATTAACAGCTGCTATCACAACAGTACTTGCTGATAGACTTGGAATTGATAACGCAGTTCCATTTGATCAGATTGATAAGGCACCTGAAGAAAAGACAAGAGGAATAACAATTTCTTCTGCTCATATTGAATATGAGACAGCAAAGAGACATTATGCGCACGTTGACTGCCCAGGCCATGCTGATTATGTAAAGAACATGATCACAGGAGCTGCACAGATGGATGGAGCAATCCTCGTTGTTGCTGCTACTGATGGTGTTATGGCACAGACCAAGGAGCACGTTCTTCTTGCTCGTCAGGTTGGTGTTCCTTACATTATCGTATTCATGAACAAGTGCGATATGGTTGATGATCCTGAACTTCTTGACCTTGTTGAGATGGAGATCAGAGATCTTCTTAACGAATATGATTTCCCTGGAGATGATACTCCAATCATTCGTGGTTCTGCTCTTAAGGCTCTTGAAGATCCTAAGGGAGAATGGGGCGATAAGATCATGGAACTTATGGATGAAGTTGATACATATATTCCTGATCCTAAGAGAGATATTGATAAGCCTTTCCTTATGCCTGTTGAGGATGTATTTACAATCACAGGACGTGGAACAGTTGCAACAGGCCGTGTAGAGCGTGGTCAGTTACACATGAGTGATGAAATCGAAATCGTTGGTATCAAGGAAGAGCCTATTAAGTCTGTTGTTACTGGTATCGAGATGTTCCGTAAGACTCTTGATTATGCTGAAGCTGGAGATAACGTTGGTATTCTTCTTCGTGGTATCGATCGTGAAGGCATTGAAAGAGGACAGGTTGTTGCTAAGCCTGGCACAGTAACATGCCACAAGAAATTCACAGCTCAGGTTTACGTTCTTACAAAAGATGAAGGTGGACGTCATACTCCTTTCTTCAACAACTACAGACCTCAGTTCTACTTCAGAACAACTGATGTAACTGGTGTTTGCGATCTTCCTGCAGGTGTTGAGATGTGCATGCCTGGTGATCACGTTGAGATGACAATTGAGCTCATCCATCCAATCGCTATGGAGCAGGGTCTTACATTCGCTATTCGTGAAGGTGGACGTACAGTTGGTTCAGGACGTGTTGCTACAATTACAGAGTAATTTGTAGACTCATTATGAGCTAAGCGTATATTATTAACATATAAAGACAGCCTTTCGTGCTTGCACGAGAGGCTGCCTTTTTCAGCAGGAGGGAGAGCATTGCTGCTAATTCTTTCGCTAGTATTTGTTATGAAGCTAGATTTTTATTATAGCCATGTGTGGCGAATGAAAGTTTAGTATTATTAAATTTTATTGCAACAAATAGGCTTGTAAATAAATCTGTATAGTGATAATATCTTAATCTTTCTCCGTTATTCGAGAAGGATTTTTGTACGATAAAATATGCTATTTTGAGCGAATTTATGAATGTATTTACTGACGGGGCAAGAGAGTTTGGAAAGTATCCGATTGCTGTTTATGGCAAAAAAGCTCTCTTATTCACTACGTTCATTATTCCCTATGCTCTTATTCAGTATTATCCTCTCATGTATCTTATAGGAAGAGAGACAAAATGGTGGTATATCTTTCTTACGCTTGTAGCAGTGTGGTTTCTGCTACCTAGCTATCTTTTATGGAGGTTTGGAGTGAGGCATTACAAATCGAGTGGGTCATAATAATAGAAACAATGTAACTACTATGTAGGCATGTGCATTTACGAAATAATTATTAATATGCTGATTTTTCTTTGGTAATAGCTTAGAATATTAGGTAGGATAGATATTTATCTCAATTACGAAAATCGTATTTCTTTTGATTTGGGTGACTATTAACTGATGAGGTATGGCTCTGCCATATAGAAAATGAGGGATGATATGTTTTTTCACGAAAAGAAAGTAAGTACAAATTCAGAGAATATCGATCGTCTAAAAAGGCTTGAGGACAACGAGCTGAAAGTATCGAAAACGGCCAAGGAGCTTATGGATACTGTTAGCGGAATTAGTAGCTTTGATGTAGGAATGACATATATATCAAAGCAGCTTATAAGCTGCGCAAGTGAGCTAACGAATCTAAGCGAGGCAAATCTTTCAATTATTGAAGAGACTTCAGCTAGTATGAATGAAGTAAATGCTGCCGTTGATAAAACTTCTAATGTAGTAAGCAGGTTAAATACTAATACAGAGGCTCTTTCTGCACAAAACGATGAGAGCAAGATGACTTTAGATGAGGTTTCGAAGCTTAAAGAGGATCTCATAAGTAACACAGAAACAATGAGTGAAAACATTAACAGACTTGTAGAAATGTCATCCGAAATAGGGAAGATTGTTGAAAGCGTTCAGGCGATTGCTTCGCAGACAAATTTACTAGCGTTAAATGCCAGCATAGAAGCTGCAAGAGCAGGCGAGCATGGAAAGGGGTTTGCCGTTGTTGCGGAGGAAGTCAGAGTTCTTGCTGATAATACGAAGACAAATTTATCAGGGATGCGCGACTTTGTTGATAAGATAGGCGAAGCGGCAAGTGAAAGCTTGGATAGTCTTAATGCCTCAATGACATCGACAAATGAAATAGGCGAAAAGATTGAAGTGGTCTCTACTAAAGTAAATGATAATGTGGAAAACCTTCATCACATTGTTCATGAGGTTGGGCAGATTAATAGATCGATGGATCAGATAAAAACTTCAGCTGCTGAAGTTAATAAAGCTATGGAGAGTGAAAGCAGTGATGCACAGGCTTTGTCTGCAATAGCAGGAAGTGTTAGTGAAACTGCATCAGACAGTTCAAACTTTTCTGGGCAGATTTCAAGTATTGATGACAAGCTTTCAGGTATAACCGAGAATTTCTTTGCTATTGTTTCGCACGGAAAAGGTGCAATTACAGGAAAAGAGCTTGCAGAAATACTTGATAAGGCCGAAGCGGCACATGGCGTTTGGCTTTCAAATCTTGAAAAGATTGTAAATGATGGGAAGGAATACCCACTGCAGATAGATTCGAAGAAGTGTGCATTTGGGCATTATTATAATGCTATTAAGGTTGGTAATGAGGCTCTAAGCGATAACTGGAAGAAGATAGGAACACTTCATGCTGCGTTCCATACGATGGGGAAATCTGTATTTGATAGAATTGAGCATAATGACTTGTCTGGGGCAAAAGAGCTGTACAATGAAGCAAAAGATTTATCAGAGCAGCTTATTGCTCTACTAGAGAATACTAAAGAGAAAGCAAAAAAGCTTGGTGAAATAAGCTTAATTTGACGAGAAGAAGTAGTAAAAACTAATTAAGGGCTAACGAAGGGCGAGCTAAGTAATTAAGCCAAAAAGAAGTCAAAAAAGCCTAAATAGCTTGACTTTTTGACCCTAAAGTTAGAATATTATTAGTGGTAAAAGCGTTTGATATAAAGAACATGGAGGCTATCACTATGAAACTTGTGTTAATAAGACACGGCGAAAGCATCTGGAACAAAGCTAACCTTTTCACAGGTTGGACAGATGTTGATCTATCTGACAAAGGAGTTGAAGAAGCAAAGGCTGCCGGACAGGTAATGAAGGCAGAAGGATATGATTTCGATGTCTGCTATACTTCTTACTTAAAGAGAGCAATTCATACACTTGGATTTGCAATGGATGAAATGGACAGAACATGGCTTCCTGTAATCAAGACATGGAAACTCAACGAGCGTCATTATGGCGCACTTCAGGGACTTAATAAGTCTGAGACAGCTGAAAAGTATGGCGAAGATCAGGTTAAGATCTGGAGACGTTCATACGATATTGCACCGCCACTTCTTGAGGATACAGATGATCGTAATCCTGCTCTTCAGGATCAGTACAGAGATGAGGCTGATAAGACAGTTCTTCCTAAGGGAGAAAGCCTTAAGGATACAATTGCACGTGTAGTACCTTTCTATGAAGAGAATATCAAGAAGGATATGCTTGCAGGAAAGCGCGTAATCGTTGCTGCTCATGGCAATTCACTTCGTGCTCTTGTTCAGTATATTGAGAATCTTACACCAGAACAGATTCTTGAAGTAAACATCCCTACAGGTGTTCCGCTTGTCTATGAGTTTGATGATAAGGGAAATTTCGTAAGTAAGAAATACCTTGGCGATCAGGCTGCTATTGAAGCAAAGATGAACGCTGTTGCAAAACAGGGAAGCAAGAAATAATATGCTATTTAAAGGGTTCGTATCAATTTTGATGCGAACCCTTTTTTTAACAGCAAATTGAGCGTACAATTATAATATACTTTGATGTAATTACAAATTTTCCAATAGCTTATGATTTCTGATGAGGACTTCGGATGATGAATGAACAGGATTATTTGATCGAAGATATAGAAAAATTATTTGCAAATATTCCATGTGGTGTTGGTATATTTGATACGCAGCATAATCCCCTTTTTCTAAATGATGCTTACTATGATCTGGTAGGGTATTCACCTGAGGAATACAAGAGCATTATTGATAACCGCGATGAGAGTCTAATCTTTCAAAGCGATGAACCAAATCTTGCACAGATAAGATTGGATCTTGGTAAGGGAGAAGAACTCTGCGGTGCTGAATACAGAATAGTTCAGAAGGGTGGAAGCGTGAAGTGGGTGCGCCTTTCTGTTTCATATATTAAGGCAAATGGCAAATATTGTGCTCTTTGTTTCTTTGAAGATATCACTCCCCAAAAAGAAAATTTCGCACAGCTAAAAATGATAACTGACAACATTGGAAGCAGCATTTCTCTTATTAGGATTCATGATGGACAAGAGGAACTTGTCTACGGAAACAGTAAATTCTTTGAATTTATCGGAGTAGATGCAGAAACCTATAAGAGAGAAATGAAGAGCTTTGATTCTCTTTTTGTTTCACAGGAAGACCATGCTGTCATTAAAAGTGCTATTGTTGAGTCATACAAAACCGGTGAACCTAAAGAAGTAGAATATAGATTTGTCCGTTCGGGAAAAAAGACCTTGTGGATGAACCGTAGAATGGTAATGGTTCCACAGGACGAAATGAATACATATCTCCTAATATCTGTTGCAACAGATATTACCGAGAAAAAGCATGCTCAAATGATTTACGAACTTGAACACAGCCGTTATCAGCTTGTTATTCAGGAGATGCATGCAGCTGTTTTTGAATGGAATTTTGTCACTAATGAGTTTTATAGTTCTCCTAGTTATTAGGAATATGCGATTAGTAGCGTCCCTTCCGATGATTTACTAAAGAACAAGGGGCCAAGAGATATTGTTTACCCTGAAGACAGGGAGGAGTTAGAAGATTTTTTTGCCCAAATAAAAGAAAGAAAAGAGTATCCAAGTACTGAATTTAGAATGAAGCTATCTGACGGAAATTATCGCTGGACAAAGCTTGTTGGACTCTTTTACAGAAATGATAGTAGCGAGATAGATAGAGGACTTGGCATTCTGATCGATATCAGCAAGGAGAAAGAGCGAACCTTCATGCTGGATCGCCTTCTTAATGATCTTCCGGGTGGAATTGCAGTATTTAAAGTGGGCAAAAAACTTGAATGCCAATACTACAATGAGAATTTTGTTGTTTTGTCGAACAGAACTGGTCAGGAATTCGAGGAGATGCTCTCTGGAGACACTTTTCTTAAACAGGTTATTGCACCGCAGGATTATGAGATGTTTATGGAGCTTGTCAGTACTCATATTCCTAAAGGAGAGCCGATGAATGTTACGTTCCGTTATGTGTGCAAGGACGAATCATATAAGTGGCTTCATATGACTGCCAGCAAAATGCGGGAAGAAAATGGCATTCCGATATATTACTGCGTATTTACGTATCCTCCGGTGGAATCCGAGCTATATCAGAACATGGCAGAGTATACAAGCGTTGGAATTGTAGTCTGCGATGTATTAACCCACGAAGTTTACTATATGAATAAGGCAATGCGCTCGCTTATGAGAATTAAAGATGAAGATCATAAGGGACGTAAGTGCTATGAATATATTCGTGGAGTAAACAGTCCTTGTGCATCATGTGCTGCAAAAAACATGAAGGTCGGAGAAACAAAAGAGACAATTCAATATTTTGAAGCAATGCAAACCTATATACAAATTCGAAGTGTAATGATTGAATGGCTTGGTAAGCCTATTCTTATTGAATATGATGTGGATGTTACCGAGAAATATACAGCCCAGCGAAGGCAGGAGGATCTATTAAATCGTGTGCCTGACGGCATAGGAATATATGATATAGTAAATGGCATTCCTAAACAGGTATATATGAGTGATGCCTATTATACTTTGATTGGGACACAACGCAAGGAAAGAGAAGCCGAAGCCAGAGAGGAATTTCTTCACCTGGTGTATCCTGATGATCTTCTGGTTGTAAAGAATATGATTCGCATCTTATGTGAAGGTAGTGACAGCGGATATGTGGATCATAGGATTAAATGCGGAGATGGACAGTATCACTGGTTCCATTTAAGAGCAAGAGTTATTGAAAGAAGAGGAACTTTTGTAAGAGCATATTGCTGCTATACGGATTATGATGTTGTCATGAAAGCAAGGCTTGAGCAGGAGAAAGTTAATGAAACTTTACTTAGGCAGTACCAAAGAGAACAGGAGAAAAGACGATTTCTTGAGCGTGAGAGCATAAAGACATTTACACTAAATTCTACTACAAATATGGTTACCGAGTATAGGGATCCAAAAAAGTATAAGGAAGGGAACCTTATTTCGACAAGCAGCGAATATCTCGCAAATTTATTAAAGTGTATGCCATATGAGGATGATCGGGATAAAATGACTGGGGCTTTCAATCCTGATAATTGTACCTCATTGATTAACAATGGAGTAAAGGAAAGGCATATAGACTTTCGTTATCGTATGTCAAACGGTATTATTCACTGGCTTCATGCAGATGGAATACTGGCGCATGATTCGGAGAATGGAGACGTTCTTTCCTATGTGTATACGCGAGATGTTGATATAGCTCACAAGCGGGAAATTGTACTTAAAGATCTTGTCGAAAAAGACATGAGCTATATCTTTATGGTTAATTTTATTAACAAAAAAGGTATTCCGCTTAGAGTAAATTATGAAAGTAAATTTTATGATTTTAAGGAAAATGTTCCGTTTGAATATGATTCTTTTTGTACAAAAGTAGTTTTGGGAGATGTTATTGACGAAGATGCTGAGCGTGCAAAAGCTTTTTTTGACTTGGATTCTCTAAAGGAAAGACTTGAAAATGAAGAATCGCTAACAGAATCGTTTCAGTTTAATTTTACAGATGGCAAGGCTCACCGCGAACGAATTCGTGTTTATTATGTAGATGATTCAAAAGAAGACATTGTTATTATTTGCCAGGATATTACAAAGTATTATATAGAGGAGCAAAATAGAAAGCTGCGACTGGAAAATGCTCTAAATGAGGCTAAGGGAGCTAACAGGGCAAAGAGCGAGTTCCTATCAAACATGAGTCATGAAATCAGGACACCAATGAACGCCATTATCGGAATGGCGGAGCTTACCATGTCTGATACCAAAGAAGAGGAAACGAAGAACAATCTCAGAAATATAATGGATTCAGGAAATTATCTTCTTAGTATAATTAATGACATTCTCGATATGAGCAGAATTGAAAGTGGGAATTTTATGCTTGAATGTGAATGGGTTTCTCCGATGGATATTCTAAGACCATGTATAGAAATGATAAGTCCTCTTTTAGAAAAAAAGAATATAACCTTCGATCATCCTTCTCTTGAGATGAATACGTTTTGGGAATACTATGTTGATCCACTTAAATCAAAACGTATGCTCATGAACCTTTTGAATAATTCTGCAAAATTCACGCAGGAAGGCGGACATGTCACGCTTTCAATGCATAATTTGAAGCATAATGCACAGGAGTCAACTGACCTTATTATTGTTGAGGATAACGGATGCGGTATGAGTGAGGGATTCCTTAAGGATATCTTTACACCGTTTGCCCAGGAGAGAAATATCTATTCGGATAAGGTTAATGGTACAGGACTTGGACTTATACTTACCAGGCAAATTGCAAGAGCAATGGGCGGTGATATTACGGTTGAAAGCAAACTTGGAGAGGGCTCGAAGTTTACTATTGAATTTCCTTACAGATATAGATTGAAAGATGTTTCAAATCAAAACCAAACACAAAAGCTTGAAACTGATTTGTCAGTTTTAAATGGTGCCCATATACTTTTATGTGAGGATAATGAAATTAATGAGGAAATTGCATTTAAGCTTCTCGATAAGAAAGGATGCAAAGTAGACTGGGCAAGAAATGGAAAAGACGGAGTCAGTATGTTTGAGGAATCAGGGCTGTCTTTCTATGATGCAATTCTTATGGACATTCGTATGCCGGAAATGGATGGGCTTGAAGCTACTTCGAAAATTCGTACGCTAGATAGATATGATGCTAAGCGAGTACCTATTATAGCAATGAGTGCAAATGCATTTGACGAGGATGTAAAGAAGAGCCGCGAAGCCGGAATGGATGCTCATCTGGCAAAGCCTGTTGAACCAAAGAAGATGTATGAAACGATAGCAGAGGAAATTGGGAAAAGAAAAGGCTAACGAAGAATGCTGTAAGGTGAAAGCTTTAATAGGACAACTCTCCCCCAAAAATCCAAAAGAACAAAAAGCAAATAACGTTTTACCGTGCAAATGAGGCATGGTGAAACGTTATTTTTGCTTTTAAAGAAAGTGTAGCTGTGTGGAGCATAGAAAGTATAACAGTATATTGCTCAAAGACTCGGATGGAGTCGAACTTTCATAGTGGGTTGATAAAAAATCAACCTTACTGAATGTGCGGAATCATATTAAATTAGTTAATGTAATGAAGCTCTTTTGAGAAACTAAAAAAGGTAGTAAATGATTAATAATAGTTTTTAACGAGGGCTTTGGAAACCAAAAACATTATTGGGAAGGGAAAGGAAAGTATGAAAAAGAAATTATTTACAAGACTTATGGGAACAGTTCTTACTGCAGCTATGGTGATGGGACTTGCCGGATGCGGATCAAGCACGGCGACTGCAGGAACAGAATCGGGAGACTCTACTGATGCGGCAGAGACTACAGAGGCAGCAGATAGCGGAGAAAAGGTTGATCTGTCATTCTATATCTGGAATGATGAGGAAAACTATATTTCAAAGGTAGTTGATGAATACAATGCTTCTCAGGATAAGGTAAATGTAAATCTTAATGTAATTGCTTCTTCAGATTATGATGACAAACTTAAAGTAATGCTTGCAGGAGATACAGATGTTGATCTTGTTGATATCAGAGGCGTTGCTCAGATGACAACATATGCTAATCAGGGAGCACTTCTTGATATTTCTGACAGGATTACAGCAGGCTCACTTGATACTTCAAATTATGGAGATATGTGGAGCCAGGCTGATGTTGATGGAAAGTATTATGCGCTTCCAACAAGAACTACTTGCTGGGCACTCTTTTACAATAAAGATATTCTTAAGCAGGCAGGAGTTGAGGAGCCAGGTCAGATGACTTGGGAAGAATACGTAGATTATTCGCAAAAGGTTGCAGATGGACTTGGCGATGCAACTGCTGAGGATGGCACAAAAGTACGTGCAGGACTTTGGGTTCCGTGGATTTATCATTTCTATGCAGTTCAGCACGGTGAGTATGCTAATAATGCCGATACAACAAACATTCAGAAGTCACTTGAGCTACTTAACACATTCTATTCAAACGGAACACATTATAGCTATGCTGATATTTCATCAAGCACATTTGATTATTTTTCAGAGTTTGAGAATGGTCACTGCGCACTTCTTCCAAATGGTGAGTGGGTTGTTAACATGATGATGAATGCTGAGGCAGCAGGCGAGACAAGCGTTGACTGGGAAGTTGCACCAATGCCTGTTCCTGAAGGAGTTGAGGATGGAACATCATGGGGACAGTTCCAGTTTGCAGCTGTAACTGCAGGATCTAAGCATCCTGATGAAGCTTATGATTTCCTTCAGTACTTATGCGGAGAAAACGGTTCAAAGATCTATGCTTCAACCGGTATGATTCATGCTTATTCATCTGAAGGAGCAGAGCAGGCACTTATCGATGCATCAGGGAAAGAGTCTGCAAAGGTCCTTTTTGAAGCAAAGAAGGTTTCAGAGCAGCCAAACACAGAAGGATATGATGAATACCTCAATTCACTTAATGAAAACGCACAGCTTTACTTCCTTGGCGAAGAGGACATTGATACTTGTATGAATGATTTCAAGGATCAGACAGCAAAACTTTCCAAATAAGATAGACTGAACGACTGATCATTAACAGGGGAAGGCAGAGACTTCTGCCTTCCCCTTAATAAAAGGAATAAAAATGGAAAATAAACCTAAGAAAATTAAACAGAAATATAAAAAGAGTGAAGTGATTTCCGGATACCTGTTCATTCTCCCAAATTTTGTGGGCTTTTTTGTATTCCTGATAATTCCGATTTTTATGGGATTATACATATCACTTACTAATTATGATGGCTTTAAGAAAATGGATTTTGTTGGATTACAGAATTATATAGACATGTTTTCTGATAGCTATTTTCTTGTTTCACTTAAAAATAATGTGGTATACACACTTGTAACAGTTCCAATAACGATAATCTGTTCACTCCTTCTTGCGGTAGCGGTAAACAGTGTAAAAAAATGCTCCGGAGTGTTTAAGACAATCTTTTTCTTTCCATACATAACCTCAATGGTTGCTGTCGGAATTATCTGGTCGCTTCTTCTAAATCCAACGTCCGGACTGGTAAACGGCTTTTTGATGTCAATAGGAGTAACAGATCCTCCGGGATGGCTTTTATCAACTACATGGGCACTTCCTGCTGTAATGATGGTTTCAATATGGAAGATGTCAGGCTATTATATGATTATTTTTCTTGGAGGACTTCAAGGAATTTCAAAGCAGCTGTATGAGGCAGCGGAGATTGACGGCGCCGGCAGAATGAAGAAGTTCTTCAATATAACACTTCCGCTATTATCGCCCACAACCTTTATGGTAGTGATACTTCAGATAATTGGTTCATTCCAGGTATTTGATCTGATATCGATAATGACAGAGGGCGGCCCCGGTAGATCAACGAACGTGCTGGTTTACAGAATTTATCAGGAGGGCTTTAAGTATGCTCATTTTGGATATGCATCAGCTGAGGCATATTTCCTTTTTGCAATAATACTTATCGTTACCGGAATTCAGTTCATTGGTCAGAAAAAATGGGTAGTTTATCAATAGGGGAAAAGTAAGGATAAAATATGAAAAAGAAAAATACAAACAGAATCAAGGCATGGGATATAGCTCTTATAATTATTCTAATCATCCTCTCAGTAGTAATGATCGTTCCATTTCTATGGATGATATCTGCTTCATTTAAGAATAATAATGAGATATTTCTTTTCCCAATAAGATGGATACCTGATCCAATTCGCTTTGGCAATTATGCGTCTGTATGGACGGAAATTCCATTCCTTAAGTACTTTACTAATACACTTGTTTATTCACTTATCGTCACGGCGGGACAGGTATTTACATGCTCACTTGCGGCATATGCTTTTTCAAAGCTCCATTTTCCGGGAAGAGATCAGATTTTTATGATCTATCTTGCAACGATGATGGTTCCGTGGCATGCAATCATGATACCGCAGTTTATGATAAATAAAGCGCTTGGCTTTTATAATACGCCCTGGGCACTGATTGTAATAAATTTGTTCAGCGCATTTGGTGTATTTCTTCTAAGGCAGTCGATGCTTGGAATTCCAGACGAGCTTTGCGAAGCAGCTAGAATGGATGGATGCTCAGAATTTGGAAATTACGCGAAGATAATGTTTCCACTTTGTAAATCTGGAATAGCAACTCTTATTGTATTTACTTTTACATTTATGTGGAATGATTATATGGCTCCAATGATTTATCTAGATGATGATAAATATAAAACAATTCAGCTTGGACTTGCTTCATTTAGATCGCTCTATTCAGCAAAGTATGGGCTGATAATGGCTGGAACGGTATGCTCGCTGATACCAATAATAGTAATTTATATTATTGCTCAGAAATATTTAATTGAAGGTGTTGCATTCTCTGGCCTTAAGGGCTAAAGCCTGAGTGTTTCATATTAGCGGTATTGATGAATACTTAATTAACTTAATGAAGCAGGGGTAGAGTCAAAGATTTTCTGACGCTCGTTTTCAAAGCTTTCCATGGCTTCATCTATTGAAATTTCACCGCTTAGATATTTTTCTGCATTATCACTAAAAGATGTAAGTGTTTCATTGTAACCGGATATTGGAAGCTGTTCAGTATATTTTTTGTTATCAAAGAAATAATGAACGGATTCATGTCCGGTTGCATTTATATATTTGTCCATGACATTTTCATCAGAATATGCAGGAATTATAGCATTTTGGGCGAGAATAGAAGCACCCTGTTCGCCGCAGAGAAATGATATGAATTCATAGGCTTCATCTGGGTGGTCACATTTTGCAGCCATCGAAATAAACTGGTATTCACCTGTAGTAGTACCGTTTGTTACTCCTTCATCAACAGGGAGAGGTGCAATATCCCAGTTGACGTCTGCATTGTCATTTTGCATGATATTGATCATCCATTCGCCTTGCGGGCACATAGCGATGTGACCTTCTTCAAAACGTTTATAGCCGTTGTTGGAGTTATTGTCCTGCTCCTTTATCATTTCGAAGGATACATGTGAATCATCAGCTCTGTATACATCATTTATAAATTCCAAAGATTCTTTGGAATACGTAAGATCATCGTCAGTTAAGTAGCTTCCATGCTGAAGGGCAAGAAGATTTGGTATCCATGAGACAAAGTATCCGCCGTAAACTTTATCCTCTCCCTCACCGCTTGTAAGCTCCCTTGCAAGAGCGCGGTATTCGTCCCAGGTCAGCTGTCCCGGATAGGATAAACCTGCTTTATCAAAAATATCACGGTTGTAGTATAGAACCCAGCAGGTCGAGCGCATTGGCATTCCAAGGTACATATCGTCATAACAAATATTATTAAACATTGTACCGTAGCCTGAAATATCAATTTCACCGCCTTGAATATCGGAGTGAACATAATTTGTTATATCGCTTATGTAGTTCTTGTTATAAAGCTCGACGAGCCAGGACACACCCTTTGTATCAAATAGATCTATATCATTTTCTGGGCGCGAAAGAGCTTCCTGAAGAAGAACTTCATAGTTTGAATTTGCGAGAAAATGCGGGGTAACCTGAATATTACTATGAAGTGCATTGAAGGCGTCACAAACCTCCGTTATGTATATTGATTCATCCTGCCAGGTATAGAAGGATAATTCAACCTTATCAGAGGTACTGTAGCTGGTGGCAGGAGAGACTTGGTCACTTTGCGCATTATTTGCTGCACAGGATACCGCCAAAAGAGTAATTACAATAAGAAGCATTACTGAATAAAATTTTTTCATATTATCACATCCGTAAATGATATAGTAGAATTAAGTGTTAGCAAATAGAGTATATCACGGAAGCAGGAAGCTTAAATATGTTTTATTTCATTTTTGTGATTATTGTTTTTATTTTGATATTTATCATGCGCGAGGATAAAAGAAAAGCGGACAAATTTCTGATTGTTTCACTTGCAGCTTTTATGCTTGATATTGCTGCAATGATTCTGTATACCTCGAAGGATGTGTATTACTATAATGTTTTGAACCATTATTTTTCGTTCCCCGAAAGCGTATGGAGAGTAATGATGTACTCGAGTATTCCGAGGTCGTTTCTTATAAGGGGAATGAATTTCTTTTCACTGATGTACATGTATTTTAGCTTCAGGTTTGCACAGACCTTTATGTCGGATTTTTATAAAAACAGCAGAGATTATGCAAAAAGAATTCTTCTTGTAGTGTTTGCAATAATGTTTGTAATATTTGATCCCGGAATTGATACGAGACTTTATATGATATTCTGTGGAAAATATCTGACGCCTGTTCAAATAGAGCAGCTATCGGGAATAGTTATTATTTGTTCAAGGATTATCTGTATAGGTATTGTCATTTATGGAATGATTAAAGTGTTTATTTCAAATCTCAGGGTATCCAAAATGAACTTTTTCAAAGGCTATTCGATGCTTGAGTGCCTGTGCTATCTGTCGGTTTCTATCGCATATTTATTTATATTCTGGTTTGCACCGACAGTCCTTGTAGATGTATCGAAGCTTTCGGGATACGTTAATTTCAGGCAGGTTCCGCTTTCACAGGGGAATGCTTTTATTTACAGAATTTTTCCATACTATTTGTTTTTTGCCAGCATCTTTCTTTTGTTCGTAACGATAAACTACATCAGGCTTCAGAGAAAATGGGATGATAACAAGCTTGAAATAAGTCGCCAGATTGATGCATCAGAAACTACCTCAAAGGCGTTTTGTCATTATCTTAAAAATGAAATTTTAGCGCTGCAATCAGGGCTTGAAATGCTTGAAGTTGGTGATGAGAGTAAGGACAGCAAAAAAGAGCTTATGGAGGAATGCGACTATCTGTATGGCCGACTTGATGAAATTCACAGAAGCACAAAGATGTCTGAGCTTACTCTTAGAAGATGCAGTCTGCCTGAGCTTATGGATATGATTACACTCCACATGGCATCTTGCCTTTCTACCTGCAGCATTGAAAAGAGCTATGCAGAGAGTCTTCCGGATATAATGGCGGACGCGTCATATTTTGAACAGGCGATTCACAATATACTAAGTAATGCAGCGGAAGCAATGCAAAGTAATGATAAGAGCAGCAATATCATCAAAATTGAAATTCGTTCAATTGATAACAGCTTGCAGCTTTCGATTTCCGATAATGGAAAGGGAATTGCTCAAAGAGATCTTGATAAGATTTTTAATCCCTTTGTGTCGTCACAATCCATAAAGAAACATTGGGGAATTGGATTGTCGCTTACCTATAAAATAATTTCCGCTCATGGAGGTAGAATTTCGGTAAGCAGCGTAGAAAAGGAAGGAACTACATTTGTAATTTCGATGCCGGCAGTTGGAGCAAATATCAGCATGGGGGAGAATACAGGTTGGACAAGATAAAGGTTTTGATAGCTGAAGACATGGATGCTATCAGAAAAAGATATGTCAAGATACTGAATGAATCGGATTTTATTGAGGTCGTTTCTGATGTTGATTGCGGGATAGATGCAGTCAGCGAGTATGAACGCACCAAGCCAGATGTGATTCTCATGGACATCGAAATGGAAACTCCGGATGCCGGAATACGTGCTGCAAAGACTATTCTGGCAAAAAAAGCTGATGTAAAGATCATCATTTTGACTGTATATGAAGAAGATGAGCTTATCTTTACAGCCTTTCAGATTGGAGTCTGTGACTATATTATAAAAAATGCAAAGCCCGAAGAAATTCTTTGCAGCGTACGAAATGCTTACGAAGGAAAGAGCCCGCTTAGACCTGAACTTGCGAGCAAGATACTTGGGGAATTTCAAAGAGTAAGGTCCTGCGAGAGCAGCTTTTTATATGCAGTAAATATTGTTACATCGCTTACGACAACTGAGCTTGAAACATTAAATCTTCTTATTCAGCATAAGACGAGAAGCGAAATATGTGCATTAAGGCATGTTGAGATGTCTACCGTGAAATCACAGGTGCATGATATATTAAAAAAGTTTAATCGCTCATCGATGGAAGAGGTGTGCGAACTGATAGATCAAATGAAGCTTTATGATCTAATCTACAATAAGGTCAATAACAAGCTATAAAGCTTTGGGACTTCTTTTGCACGTAATTTATGTAGAATTATTGGACTATGATAATTCCCCGCAGGAACATAAAATATTATGAAGCATTGTTAATTTTGCAGAACTGTTAATATACTTAAAAGGATGGAGACAATTATGAGATTACCAAATACAAATAAGATTCTTTTTGGAGGAGATTACAATCCGGAGCAGTGGCCGGAGGAAATATGGAATGAAGACATGAAGCTGTTTAAGGAGGCACATGTTGATACTGTTACATTAAATGTCTTTTCATGGGCTATGCTTCAGCCTTCAGAAAATGAATATGATTTTTCAAAGCTTGACAGCATTATGGATAAGGTAGAGGAGAACGGACTTAAGGTCATTATGACAACATCTACGGCAGCAGAGCCTGCATGGATGGTTCGCAAATTCCCTGATACGGTCAAGACTGATCCTGATGGGAAAAAGAGACATTTTGGCGGAAGACAGAATATTTGCCCAAATTCACAGACCTTTAGAAAATATGCACCAAAGCTCGCCGGAGAGCTTGCAAAGAGATACATGAACAGGAAGAGCATTGTCGCATGGCATATTTCAAATGAGTACTGCGGATACTGCTACTGCGAAAACTGCACGAAGAAATTCCGCACATGGCTTAAAGAAAAATACGGCACTATTGATGCAGTTAATGATGCATGGAATACGAGCTTTTGGAGCCATACATATTTTGATTTTGAAGATATTGTTTTACCGGATTTTCTTTCAGAGGAATTTAATTTTGGAGGACCGCAGGGACCACTTAAGTCTAATTTCCAGGGAATGAGTCTGGATTACAGACGTTTTATGGATGATAGCTTCCTTGAATGCTATGACCTTGAAAAAGAGGCAATAAGACAATATACACCTTCCATTCCATGTACTACTAACTTTATGGGCGGATTTAATCAGTTTGATTATGCAAAGTGGGCCAAGGAGATGGACTTTATCGCATGGGATAACTATCCGTCATTTGACCAGCATGAATCAGACACATCCTTCTGGCATGATCTTATGCGTGGCATTAAGGACGGAGAATCCTTCTCACTTATTGAACAGACACCGGGAATATCGAACTGGCACCCTTACTGCGCTCTTAAAAGACCGGGAGTAATGAGACTTTGGAGCTATCAGGCTATAGCCCGCGGCGCAGATACAGTTCTTTTCTTCCAAATGAGAAGAAGTGTTGGTGCATGTGAAAAGACTCACAGCGCCCTTATAGATCACGTGGGAACGAATGAAACCAGAGTATTTAAGGAAATGAAGGAGCTTGGAGAGGAGCTTGATAAACTTGGAGAAGCAACTCTTGAAGGACGGTCATCGGCCCAGGCTGCGATGGTATTTGATTTTACGAACTGGTGGGCAACAGGACTCTCTGCAGGACCATCTGTAGATGTCAATTACCTTGATGAAATACATACCTGGTATAAATTCTTTTTTGATAATAATATTCCTGTTGATATAGTAAGTCCTTTGGATGATATTTCGGGCTATAAGCTTGTTATGGCACCGATGCTGTATCTAAGCAGCCTTGAATTTGCTGATAAAATCAGAAGCTTTACGAAAAACGGCGGAAACTTTGTTACTTCATATTTTAGCGGCTATGCCAATGAAAACGACAAGATTTATCTTGGCGGATATCCTGCTCCATGGAGAGATATTCTCGGCATTTGGGTTGAAGAGAGCGATGCACTGATTCCTGAGCGCACAAACAGCTTTATGTATAGTGGAAAGAGACATGAATGTAAGATTGTCTGTGATCTTTGCCATTTGGAGGGAGCTGTTTCCCTTGGAGAATATGAGAAGGACTTCTATAAAGGAATGCCTGTAGTTACAGCTAACTCATTTGGAGATGGAAGATCATATTATGTTGGAACGAGGTCGGAGGATGACTTTTATCAGGATTTCCTTGGTGAAATCTGTAACGGCACCGGAATTCTTCCAATATGCGATTCACCAAAAGATGTTGAGGTTACCAGAAGAAGCAATAAGAATGGTACATTTATGTTCTTCTTAAACCATACAGACAAAGAGCAGTGCCTTGGTGCTCCCTGCAATATGACAGATCTTTTGACAGGAAAAGAGTATTTATCACTTGATGAAATAAAGATGCCGGCAAAGGGCGTAGTTGTTGCAAAGGTGAAGATGTAATGGAACAGAAATTTGTTTATACAAGCGGAAGAAACTTTCTAAAGACTGGTGAAAAGATAAGCTTTAATGGGATAGGACTTGGCTCATGGCTCAACATGGAGCATTTCATGATGGGAATTCCAGGCACTGACAAGCAGATTAGAAGAACCTTCGAAATGGTTTATGGCAAAGAGGTAGCAGAAAGTTTTTTTGACGATTTCACATATGATTTTATCGGCGAAGAGGATTTTAAATTTCTAAAGGAATACGATATCAATCTTGTCCGCGTACCGATAAATTATAGACTTTTTATTGATGATAAGACCGGAGAAAGAAAAGAAAAGGGCTATGAATATCTGCGTTATTTATTAGACCTTGGCAGTAAATTTCAGATATATATTCTTCCCGATTTGCATACTACTCCGGGTGGTCAAAATCCTGATTGGCATAGCGATAATGGCACTGGCTATACGGAATTTTGGGAATACTACTCTTTTAGAAAAGAAATTTGTGAGCTTTGGAAGGATATTGCCACGGAGCTTAAGGATGAGGAATACCTTCTTGGCTATGATATTCTAAATGAGCCGTTCATTGTTCCTGAGCTGATTGAAGCAAGTCAAAGCTCTGAGGATATGGCAACCGGGCTGTCAGTGGACTCGGCAAAAGGAGAGCTTTGCGATTTCACAAGACAGGTGATTGCTGCAATAAGAGAAGCAGACAAACGGCATATCATTTTCATTGAGGGAGATCATTTTGCTTCTGACTTTGAGGCCTTTAATGATATCGAAGATGAGCAGCTGGCAATGGAATTTCATTTCTATCCAACAGTCTGGTATCCGGATTTGTATTCTGACAGCTATTCTAGAAGCGAAAGATATGATATCTTCGAGAAGGTTTTGTGTAAGCTCATTGATGCTGCAGGAAAGTCCGGTCATCCGGTACTTTGCGGCGAAGCGGGATATGAGATAAAGACAAATGGATTTGATAGGACGCTTCCACTAATAGAGGATACGATAGCTCTTTTTAAAAAGCATGATGTGTCATTTACGCTTTGGTCATACAAGGATGCTGGCTTTATGGGAATGGCTTATCCCAAAAAGGATACGCTATGGATGAAGCTTAGCAGGGATGCCCAGGAAAGATGGGATCATCATAGCGAACTTGGCGAGGCAGAGCGCCTTACAGATGAGCTATGCGACAAGCTTTATCCTGAAGCCAAAAAAGAAGAGCGCTATGTCCTTACCTTTAGGCTAAGAGCGCTGATGTATCCGCTTGAGGAGAAGTATGTGCTAGCGCCTCTTCTGGTAAAGTACGGGAAGGAAAGCCTTAAGGAGCTGGCAGAATCCTTTGCTTTTAGAAACTGCGATTTCTACAAAGAATTTGCAGAGCTTTTTAAAATGCGTTGAAAAAGTCACATAGATACACTATGATTCTTTTTAATGATACTTTTTTCATGGAGAAGAACATTTGAGCAAAAAAAATCGTACGATTCTGGGAATTTATATAGCATGGGATTTTGAGGATGAGATAAACGATCTGAATTCCAAATCTGATGAGGGCTGGCAGCTGGTAAGTGGCGGCTCTGTTATAAGCAGATTTGAATATGACACCAGTGTCAGATATAGATACTATGTTGAGACCAAAAGAAAACTGAAGAACAAGGAAGAATACCTTGATAGTTTCAGAAATGAAGATTGGGAGCTTGTAAATAAAACACATTCGGGAACATATTATTTTAGAAAGAAATATAATGAACTTCTTCCTGATAGTGAATATGACCTTATTGCAATGGCAAGACTTAGCGGCGGAGAAAGCTTGGAGAAGGCGAATAAGCAGGCCATGCAAAGGTGGTCCTGGCTGATTATTCTGATAGGCATTATTATTCTGTTTATGGATTTGATGCTGGCAAAAGAGATTCTTAGTGAGCCGCAGCTCTCACAAATAGGAGTTGCAGCTGAATATGGTGCGCTCTCTATACTTGTTTATAAAGTTGGGATGATGGTGTGGCATCGCATTCAAAATGTGCATAAAGTAAGGCGCCTAAACCTTATTCAATTTCTGGCTGTTATTGTATCTGGAATACTTGTTTCTCAGCTTTTAATAATGAATCGTGCTTCAAGTGGGCAGATTTCTTCTGCGATTAAGGCAGGAGAGACGGCAGAGAGCTCTTATGTATTTGAATCGAAATATCCTGATTTTTATTATCTGGATGTAAACATACCATATGATGTTTCGTCAAAGATCAGGGTACTTAGTCAGTCCGGTGATACAGTTTATCAAAATGAAGGAGATGGCCTTAAGCTTTCAGGAGAGAGGATTCATTTAGGCCGTGGGAAATACGCCATCTATATTATTTCGAATTCTGAAAAGACATCTGATGATTACATAACATATGAGATAAGGTGAATAATCTTAATCAAATCTTAATCGGATATTATGGACATTTAATTTTTAGTACAATAAAATGTGATATTATCTAATTATGGATTTGACAACATAGTAACGAATTAACGTAGATTTCTAATCATGGAGGGTACTAAGATGGATTTTTTTGATAATTTAGGAAAAAAGATTAATGATGTAAGCCAGACAACAATTCAGAAGACGAAGCAGATTGCAGATATTGCAAAGATCAATGCACTTATTTCTGATGAAGAACGTCATGAAAATGAAGCCTATACAATGCTTGGAAAAGCTTTCTTTGAGAAGCACCAGGAAGATGAAAATGTTGATGAGAGCATTAAGGAAGCATTCGATGCTGTAAGCACAGCAAAGAAGAATATTGCTGATTATGAGGCTCAGCTCATTGCAATTAAGAACGAAGGCAAGTGTCCAAAGTGCGGAGCAGAGGTTGATAAGGATGCAAAGTTCTGTCCTTCATGTGGAGCACAGATGCCTGAAAAGCCAGTTGAAGAGCCTAAGGAAGAGCCAAAGCCGGCAAAACCTGTATGTGCAAAATGCGGCGCCGTTCTTGAAGAAGGACAGAAGTTCTGCATGGTATGCGGAGAGCCTGTACCACAACCGGAGGTTGAAGAAGTTTCAGGAACTGTAGAAGATACAAAATCTGAAAACTAAGATGGGAACAATACTGATTTCAGAAGATAACAAGGAATATATAGATAAATCCTTTTCGGGAAGTCTTTATGCAAGAATGCCGCATCCTGACGGGAGGCTATTCCATACCTTTAGAACGGCTACAGTTCTGGCAGATGGTAGTCATATTACATTCAAAAACTGTACATTTGCAAATACTTCCGGAAAGGGCTGTGATGTCGGACAGGCTATAGCGCTATACCTTGATGGAGATGATATAACACTGGAGAACTGTACTCTTTTAGGACATCAGGATACTCTTTTTCTTGCACCCCTGCCTCTTCGTGAAAGAGAGAAGGACGGTTTTATAGGACCTGGCAAGGATAAACCAAGGGTAAATCATACCTTTCACTTTAAGAACTGCTATATCGAAGGCGGTGTTGATTTTATTTTTGGCGGAGCTACAGCTTTTTTTGAAGATTGTGAATTTAAGAGTGTAGAAGAGGGATATGTGTTCGCACCAAATACGCCTGAAAATGTACAGATAGGCTTCGTAGCAAGAAACTGCAGATTTACCGCGGATAAGGAAATTCCAAAGGGCTCTTGCTATATAGCAAGACCTTGGCGTAAATTTGCACGTGTTACTATTGAAAGCTGTTTCCTTGGAGAACATATAAATCCGCTTGGCTGGGATGACTGGGGCAAAATCGATGCCCACGAAACTATGCATTTCATAGAGATAAACTCGTATGGCCCCGGAGCAAATGATGCTGCAAGAGCAGGATTTGTAAAGGTTTTACGAGGCTGATTTGATTATCAAAGATTAAATTTCAAAGGGTCTTGCTGCACATGGTTATTTTTGCGCAGCAAGGCTTTTTTCGAGTATATAGTCTGTTTTCTTGGAATTTCTGTAGGCACGTGGCGATAGACCATAGGTCTTTTTGAAGGCATCCTTAAAATAATTGCTATCACCAAATCCGCAGTTGGCGGCTACTTCGGTTATTGTATGCGAAGTAGACAAAAGCTCAAGAGCAGCATGCTTTAGGCGCACATATACGAGGTATTCCTTCATCCCCATTCCGGTAACAAGCTGGAATTTCTTGCTGAAATAACTTGGACTTAAGCCTGCAAGCTTTGCCATACTATCAAGTGTAATCTGCTGATTAAAATTCTCTGATATGAAGCGCCCTGCTTCAAGTATTCCTTCATTTCCATCTTTGGCATTTCCCTGACCGTCATAATCCATGATACAGAAGCGGTTGCAGTAGATAAAGAGCTGCTGAAGCAGAAGCCTCATCATCTTTGCTGTTGATTCATCATCAACCTTTTCTTCTGAAAGCATTGAATCAAATACATTGTTGATAGTGGACCGGTAAGAACCGGGAATGTGGACTAGACAGATTTTTAAGAATCTGTCTTTTATTATTTTCATAAGCGGTTCATCATCAGTTGGAAGGTCTGATTCATTGAAATAAAGATTTATTCGGACGCACTGCGACAGATAGTGGTTGAAGTGCACTTCTCTTGGAGGAATGATCAGGAATTCACCTGAATGAAGGTCGTAAAGCGTATTGTTAATATAGAAGGTGCTGCTTCCGTTTCGAAGATAATAGAGCTCATAGTAGTAATGGAAATGATTCTCAACCATCTTATAGCTGGCACTTCTTGCCAGTGAATTTATGTAAATTCTGTCGATATTCATATCTGAAACTCTCATAATATGACCCATTCCCTTTTTGAAATGTATAATCTTTGTGCATAATTTAACAAAAAAGCTAATTTAGCCAGTTCATATAGTCAAAATGATGTATCTGCTTACACGTTAATACGATATAATGTGATTATAGACCATAAATGACAAAAAATCAGTACTTTTTGTATAAAAATAGCTGAATAAAAGTAGTCATACCCAAAAAATACAGTATTATATTAAATATAAAGAGCACACGAAAAAAGAAAGTGCTTACATTTGTGAATAGCTCTTTTTACAAAAAGATTGTATTGGGTGAATTACAACAATTAAGAAGAGGGCAGCCGGCGGGATAAGATGGCTGCAAATCTTCGCAAAAAGGAGGATTTTTTTCTATGAAAAAGAAGGTAATTGCCATGCTGCTTACAGCAGCTATGGGAGCAACAATGCTTGCAGGATGCGGAAGCACAGGTGCAGCACAGACAGACGCTACAGCAGATACAACAACAGAGGCTACTGATACAGCAGCCGCAGATACGTCGGAAAGCGCAGATACAGCAGCTGATTATGAGAACTGCACAATCAAGTTTGACTGGTGGGGCGGAGATTCAAGACATGAAGCTACACAGGCAGCTGTAGATGCATTCATGAAGAAGTATCCTGGAATCACTGTTGAAGTAAACTTTGGTGCATGGACAGATTGGGAAACAGCAAGAGCACTTGAGTATCAGTCAGGAACCGGTTCAGATCTTACACAGATCAATTTTAGCTGGATCAATGATTACGACGCAGATGGAGCAACATTTGTAGATCTTAGCACTCTTTCAGATACTATTGATCTTACACAGTATTCAGATGATGATCTTAATCTTTGCAAGGATTCAGCAGGCGGACTTGCAGGAATTCCTGTTTCAATTACAGGACGTACATTCTACTGGAACAAGACAACATTTGATCAGGCCGGAATTGATACACCAAAGAGCCTTGATGATCTTCTTGCAGCAGGACAGACATTTAAAGAAAAGCTTGGCGATGATTATTATCCACTTTCACTTGGCGAGTATGACAGAGCACTTTTGATGGCTGTATATCTTCAGGCACAGACAGGCGAGCCTATCATTGCTGAGGATGGTACATTCTCATTTACAACAGATCAGCTTAAGACAGGTATGGAATTTATTCAGTCTCTTGAAGATAATCATGTAATTCCAACTATTGAAAAGCTTATGGGTGATGGAAACGTTGCACTTAACGAGAATCCAAATTTTATTGATGGTCATTATGCAGGAGCATATGAGTGGGATTCAGCACCTCAGAAGTATATTGGTAACCTTGCCCAAGGCCAGGAACTTGTTGTAGGTGATGAGCTTACAGGTCTTGGTGATAAGTGCACAGGCGTATTCTCAAAGGTATCTCTCCTCTTTGCTATTACAAAGACATCAGAGCATCCTCACGAAGCAGCAATGCTTATGAACTATCTCCTTAATGATCCTGAAGGCGTAGCACTTATGGGAACAGAGCGTGGTATTCCTGAGTCAAAGGTAGCTTATGATACATTAGATGCAGCAGGTTCACTTGATGCAGTAGTTTCAGAAGCACACGAGAAGGTTATGTCATCAGATCCTATGTACTTTAGCCCATTATTTGACAACGCAGCACTTAAGGGTGACGGAGCCGCTTACATCGAAGTGTTCTCAGGCCTTTCATATGGCGATTATACAGTTGATGATGCAGCACAGATGCTCTTTGACTCTTACCAGTCAGTATGCGCAGGCTGAAATTCAATAAGTAATTAAAATAAGAGCCTGTTAGAGAGTTCTTCTTTAACAGGCTTTTTTTAAAAAGAAATACGAGGTACTTACAGTGAGCAAATCAAAGAAATTTTTCAAAAACAACTTAGGCTTTTTCTTTATTATACCATGGCTTATCGGTTTTCTTGTTTTCAAGCTTTATCCGTTTGCATCGTCATTTTTCTATAGCTTTACCGACTATAACCTTTTTAAGGGAATGTCAAAATTTGCTTTTGAAAATTACATAAACGTGTTCAAGAATGCTCAGGAGAGAAAAGCACTTATCGTTACATTCAAGTATGCTTTCATGACAGTTCCTCTTAAGCTGATTGCAGCGTTGTTTATCGCATATATTCTTAATTTCAAGATAAAGGGTGTTAACTTTTTTAGAACTGCATACTATATTCCTTCAATACTTGGCGGTTCGGTTGCAATAGCAGTTCTGTGGAAAGCTCTTTTTAAGGATGATGGTCTTATCTCTTCATTCTGTAAGATGTTTGGAGTAGAGGCACCGCACTTTCTAAGTAATCCAAGCTGGGCATTATTTATCATTTGTCTTCTTAGAGTATGGCAGTTTGGATCCGCTATGGTTATTTTCCTTGCAGCACTAAAAGGCGTTTCAAATGATCTGTATGAAGCTGCAAGTATTGACGGCGCAGGCAAGTGGAGACAGTTCTTTTCAATAACAGTGCCGCTTATTACTCCGGTTATTTTCTACAATCTGATTACACAGCTTGTTCAGGCATTTCAGGAATTCAACGGACCATTTATCATTACACAGGGCGGACCTAGAAATGCGACAACGCTTATGTCACTTCTTGTATATAACAATGCATTTAAGACATACAACATGGGTAAGGCAAGTGCTGAGGCGTGGGTTCTTTTCATAATCCTGATGATATTTACAGCAATTTCATTCTGGAGTCAGAAGCATTGGGCTTATTATGCTGATGATGAGAATTGAGGTAAAAAGATATGACTAATACAGAAACAAGAACAGTAGCACAGGCACAGGCTGTAATAAAGAGAAGAAGAGCTATATCCACGTTCCTTAGGTATTTTGTACTTATTCTTGTAGGAATTGTAATGCTTTATCCTCTTGTCTGGATGATTGGTGCAACTTTTAAAGAAAATTCAGAGATATTTACAACACTTAATCCTATTCCAAAGAATCCTACGCTTCAGGGCTATAAGGATGCAATGGAGAATTATGGCGGAAATATCAATATTTGGAAAGCGATGTTTAATACATATTCATACGTTATTCCGGAAGTGATATTTACAGTTATTTCATCGGTTCTTACGGCATATGGCTTTGGACGCTTTAAGTTCAAGGGAAGAGGAGTTTTGTTTGCAGCTATGATGGCGATGCTGTTCCTTCCACAGGTTGTCCTTAATGTACCTCAGTATATTATGTACAACAAGTTTGGATGGGTTGGTTCAAAGCTTTACCTTCCACTTATTGTTCCAACGATGTTTGCAACAGAGACATATTTTATCTTCATGCTTGTTCAGTTCCTTAGAAATATTCCAAAAGAGTTAGAGGAAGCAGCGCAGATTGATGGATGTAATGCAATGCAGACACTTATCAAGATAATTGTTCCAATGCTGATGCCTGCAATTGTATCCTGCGCACTTTTCAAATTCATGTGGGCAAGTAATGATTTCCTTGGACCACTCCTTTATGTAAATACACCTGCAAAGTATCCGGCAACGATATTCGTAAAGTTGTCAATGGATAGTGATTCAGGCTTTAACTGGAACAGAGTTCTTGCAACGTCGCTTATTTCGATTACACCGAATATAGTAGTGTTCTTTGCAGCGCAGAATCAGTTTGTTGAAGGCATTAGTGCTGGTGGGGTAAAAGGTTAATCGAATTTTTGTCCTGCGATTACATCGCAGGAACAAAAAATCGATGCAAGCATTGCCTTCGGCAAGGCTTGCGGGATATGAAAAAGCTCAATTTTAACCTTTGCAAGCCTTGCTAAAGCAAGGTTTGCGGGGTGTGAATGCGTTTGTTCTGCGATTACATCGCAGGAACAAAAAATCGATGCAAGCATTGCAATAATTTAGTGAGGAAAACAGTTTGAAGGGTCTTTTTTCACCGGATAATCCGGTAATGAAGTTCATAGTGAAGATAGGGTATATCTGGTATTTGAATATACTATGGCTTGTTACAAGCCTGCCGCTTATTACGATTGGGGCTTCGACGACTGCGCTTATTTACAGCAGCATGAAGCTGTTAAAGGATGACGGCTATCCGACACAGAATTTCTTTAAATCGTTTAAAAAAAATTTCAGACAGTCAACAGCAATTTGGCTAATATATCTGGCTGTGGGCGCACTCCTTGCACTTGACCTTGTTGCATGGAATAAACAGGGGCAGAATGTGAATTTTGCACAGGGGCTTGTTTTTGCAATACTGATTCTTTACATGCTTTCTTTTACATATGTATTTGCTATTCAGTCAAAGTTTGTGAATCCGGTTATTAGTACGATACGCTTTTCTTTTATCTTACCATTCAAACATTTTAAAGAAACGATTTTGATGGTTGTTGTTGAGGCAGTTGTAATTTACCTAAATGTAACTACAATCTTTGCGGTAAATTTCGTTACACTAAATTTTGGTGTTGGGCTTATAGCATATCTTTTTGCAGTCTATTACAGAAAGGTGTTTGAAAATTACATTCCCAGGCAGGAAGAAACAGCTTTAGACGATCAAGAGATACTTTAAACACATGAGATATTAACAAGAATGGAGAGACTTATGCAGATAGGACTAAGGCTTCACGATAGCGCGGAGCTTCCCTTTGAAAAAAGACTTCAGAATATAAAAGCACAGGGATTTAGCTGCGCGCATATCGCTCTTCGTAAAACAAGTGGCCTTCCCTGGGAAGATGGTGCGCTTACACCTGGCTATGCTATGTATCTAAAGAACTCTTTTGCCAGAGCAGAACTAGATGTCGCTGTCCTTGGCTGCTATCTCAATCTTGGAAATCCAAACCAGGAAGAGCTTCATAAAACGCAGGAAAGCTACAGGGCTCATATCAGATTTGCATCGCTTCTTGGCAGCGGCGTGGTTGGTACAGAGACAGGCGCTCCAAATGAGACATACACATATGATAAGGATGCCTGTCACTCAGAGGAGGCTCTTATTTCTTTTATCAATAATTTGACACCTGTTGTAAGGTATGCCGAAAGCATGGGCGTAATAGTGGCAATAGAGCCGGTTTACAATCATATCGTGTGGAATGCCAAGAGAGCAAGAACTGTTCTTGACGTCATTGGTTCACCGAATCTTCAGATAATTTTTGATCCTGTTAATCTTCTTTCTATGGATAATCTTGATAACAGAGATGAGATTATTGACGAGACGATCGATATTTTGGGAAAAGACATTGCAGTAATCCATTTAAAGGACTACAGGAGCTTTAATGGAAAGCTCGAGTCAATGGCTGCAGGAACGGGTGATATGGACTATAGAAGTATAGTTCGTTTTGCAAGAGAGCATAAGCCATTTATTCATGCAACTCTCGAAGACACCAAGCCTGACAACGCAGTGGCAGCAAGGCTTGCTATTGAGAATCTTGAGAAGACCGTCCTTTGATTGGTCAAAAGAGCTATTAAAACAAAAAATGATGAGGGCAGCTGGGGATATGAGCCTTAACGAAAACTACCAAAAAATAGATAAATACATTGAATATTTACTTGATAATTCATCTGCAGAGGCACCAATGTGGAACAAGGAGATGATAAGAAGCGGTAAGCCAAACAAGTGGAATTATATTGATGGCTGTATGATAACCGCGTTTCTTTCTTTGTATGAGATAACCGGGAATAAAAGGTATCTTGATTTTTGCGACTCATTTGACAGCTTTTTTGTCAAAGAGGATGGATCAGTAAGCACCTATAATGGCACCGAATATAATCTGGATAATATTAACCCGGCTAAGAATCTCTTTGCCCTATATGACCTTACGGGAAAAGAAAAATATAGGAAAGCGATAGACACTGTAAGAAGTCAGCTAGGTGATATGCCAAGAACGCATGAAGGAAATTTCTGGCATAAAAAGATTTATCCGTATCAGGTTTGGCTAGATGGGCTTTATATGGCGCAGCCTTTTTATATGGAATACGAGACAAGATACAACCATATGAAAGAGTGCAGGGATAGCTTCACGCAGTTTGAAAATGTGACAAGACTTATGAAGGATAAGAAAACCGGGCTATACTACCATGGCTACGATGAAACGAGGAGCATGTACTGGGCTGATCCACAGACCGGCTGCTCACCGAACTTCTGGCTTAGAGCTACCGGATGGTTTGCCTGCGCACTTGTGTCAACTGCTCAGGTTATGGATGAATCAATTTATTATGAATATCGTTTTCTTCAGACGACGCTTGAGGAGCTGGTTGAATCGCTTCTTCCGTTTCAGGATGAGAGCGGAATGTTTTATCAAATTGTTGACAAAAAAAATGTTGAAGGCAATTACCTTGAGACATCAGGCACGGCGCTTATCGCTTATGCGATTCTTAAGGGAGTTCGCCTTGGCTATCTTCCTGAGAGATACCGTATTCATGGGATAGATGCATTTAATGGAATAATCAGGAAATACTTAAAGGAAAACCCAGATGGAACCTTTGAACTTGGCGGGATATGTCTGGTTGCAGGGCTTGGCGGAGAAAATCACAGAGATGGCTCACTTGATTACTATTTTAGTGAACCGGTTGTGGAAAACGAGGCAAAGGGAATAGCACCGTTTATTCTTGCTTATACAGAGATTTTGAGGCTGGAATTATAGAATAACTATTATGCATTTTGAGGAAGGCTTTAGCAGATATGGATTTTAATATAGTCAGTATTTTTAACAGGGCAGTTACGATAGAACTTAATAATGAAGATATTTATAAGAGTAATGAACCTGCTTCTGTCTATCTCGATGGGACTTTTGTGTGCAAAGCTGACACTAATGTCATAAGTATACACTCTCTTGAACCGGATACTGAGTATGATTTAGCGGTATTAGGGTGTGGAAGTACTGCGGATGAGGATGAAAGCGCTAATTGTTTGCTTGAAGGAACGGAGAAATCAGAAGATGCTGTTCACCATACATTTAGAACTAAGCACGAATCAACACTTCTTGATGTGACGAGATTTGGTGCAAAAGGCGACGGAGAAACCTATGATACTTCGGCAATCCAGGCTGCAATATATAGCTGTCCAGAAAACGGAACTATCAGGATACCAAAGGGTACTTTTTTTACGACATCTCTTTTTCTAAAAAGCAGTACAACACTTCTTCTTGATAAAGGAGCAAGGCTTTTATTTGATACAAATAGGGAGCATTATCCGGTTCTTCCTGGAATAACGCGCAATACGGATGATAGCGGCGAATACAATCTTGCAACCTGGGAGGGAAATCCCCTTGATTCTTTTGCAGGACTCATAACCGGAATTGATGTGGAAAACGTTGATATTATCGGAGAGGGGATCATTGATGGAAATGCAGAAAATGGTGACTGGTGGAAGGAATGCAAGAAAAAGAGAACTGCCTGGAGACCAAATCTGGTTTTTCTTTGCAGGTGCAATAATGTAAGAATGCAGGGTGTTTCACTGATGAATTCTCCTTGCTGGACGGTCCATCCGTATTATAGCAATCATTTGCAGTTTCTTAATCTCACTATTTCAAATCCGTCTGATTCTCCAAATACGGATGGCTTTGATCCTGAGAGCTGTGAGGATATTCTCCTTCTTGGAACAAGAATGTCTGTTGGCGATGACTGCGTAGCGATAAAGAGCGGCAAGTATTATATGAGTATGTATCATTTTAAACGGACTAAGCAAATTGTCATAAGAAACTGCATGTTTGAAAAGGGGCATGGCTCAGTAACTATTGGCAGTGAGATTGCAGGCGGAGTTGAGAACGTCCTGGTTGAAAGATGCATTTTCCGCGGAACTGACAGGGGCGTTAGAATCAAGACAAGGCGCGGGAGAGGAAAGCTTTCTCTCGTTAAAAATATTTCTTTTAAAAACATTACTATGGAAAATGTCCATATGCCAATGACGGTGAACATGTTTTATTTTTGTGATTCGGACGGTCATAGCGATTATGTTCAAAGCCAGGAAAAGATGCCTGTGGATGAGCTGACACCGGTGCTTGGAGATATCTCTCTTAGCGGAATATCCTGTAGTGGCGTAACAGCTTCCATAGTATGCGCCTTTGGTCTTCCGGAGATGCCGGTAGAGCGAATTTCCATAACGAATTTGACTGCTTCATTTGTTCCTTCATCTCAAAGAGAGCCAGAGCAGACTATGATGATGGATAATTTTGATGCAATAACCGGATGTAGCTTCTACGTTAGAAACGTTGACTGCTTTATATTAAAGGATGTTACAGTAAGTGGCAGTGATGACGCTGCTCCAACTATGATTGACGTAAAGAAAAGGATAATCGAGAATCTTCGTTACGAATGAAGGGCTTTGTCGGGCATGAGAGAATTTATGTGCTGATGCTAGCCTGGAGCTTATTTGGAATCAGGGGATATTGTGGAATTTGATAGCGGGTAATTTCGGAAATTTACTTTTTCCGCTACGTGAAACGCAGATT
>CAZJWA010000029.1:0-10800 GCA_964549585.1 uncultured Butyrivibrio sp.
CTGAGGAATTCAAGGAAGAAGAAAAGAAACGCAAGAAACGTGCTTGGAATCGCAATTATATGCGCCGCAAGTACGAAAAAGAAAAGACTGAAAGAGAAGCCTTAGAACTCCAAAAGACAGCCGAATAATCGGCTGTCCTAGAAATATCCTAATGAACGGCATACATGAGTATCGTTACTAAGTAAAAACAAGCCCGGAAACTTTGTGCTCTGCGCAAAGCTTCCAAAGTTAAAAATGATACGTAAGTATCATTTTTAATCTTTTACCCCAAGTTTATCCAAGTCTTCAAGGACCTGGTCAAGTGTACCAAATACAATTCCATGCATGCCAAAAGCCTTTGCAGCTTCAATATTCTCTGCAGTATCATCTATGAATACGCATTCTGAAGGTTTAAGCTCATATCTATCAGTAATAAGCTGATAAATTTCTCTATCCGGCTTGATCATATGGTCTCTAAAGCTAAGTATTCCGCCATCAACATCCTTCATAAACTTAAAATGAGCAAGATTCGTATCATACGCTTCCATTGAAAAGTTTGAAAGAAGAAGTACTTTGTAATGAGCCTTCTTAAGTGCAAGAACCCATTTATCTGCGTAGTCTCTCTCGCTTACGATGCCAGTCTGGTTCTCCAGTGCAGTCCTGATTTCCGTCTCAAGCTCAGGGTCAAGGGCTACAAGCGAATCAACGATTTCACCGTAAGAAAGAACTCCACGGTCAAATTCCTTCCACTCTTTACTGTAAACAGTAGCCTTTCCAAGGCGCTCAATTGTCTCGTCAGAGCATCCAAGCTTATCCTTATACATCTTGTCCCAGCAGAAATCTACAAGTACATTTCCGATATCAAAAATGACTGTTTTGATTTCTCCCGAAGGCTCTCTTGGAATAGCATTACCCTTCTCGTCATGATCCATATCACTAGTCATGGCATCAAGAGAAGCTACGGTATGCCTTCCGGTAAATGCTCCAAAAATCCATATGAACAGCCAAATGCATATTGGAATCCCAACAGTGCCTGCTGCCATCATTATAAATGAATCACCTGCATTCGCATCCATGAAAATCACTCTTATCAGCATCACTACATATAAAAGCACAAGCAGCACGATTCCTACAATTGCAGCAATTCTCTTTGCTGTCCACGGATATTTCTTAGTTTCATTATTCTCTAAATTATTATTTTTATTCATCTCATCTTTTCTCATAGTATCCAATTATACGAAACTATCTGCTTTCTCGCAACAGACAATTCTTTTGTTGTAAAAAGAGCTAAAGAGAGGCGAAAGTCCTCACTACGGGACTTTCGCCTCAAAAAATCATCTGTTAAAACTTATCTTACTTTGAAAGAGGGCTCTTACGATAGATAATATCTTCTCTCTTTGGTCCGTTTGAAACCATTGTGATAGGATATCCGATCTGCTGCTCGATAAACTCAACGTAAGCTCTGCAATTTGCAGGAAGCTCTTCATAGGTCTTGATTCCGCGAATATCGCATTTCCAGCCAGGAAGTGTCTTAAGAACTGGCTTTGCCTTCTCAAGAAGATGTGTTACAGGGAAATCTGTTGTAACTGTTCCGTCAATATCATAGCCAACGCATACAGGAATCTCATCAAGATATCCAAGTACGTCAAGAACTGTAAATGCTACATCTGTTGTACCCTGAAGTCTGCAGCCATACTTTGAAGCAACGCAGTCATACCAGCCCATACGACGTGGACGTCCTGTTGTAGCGCCATACTCTCCGCCATCTCCGCCTCTTCTTCTAAGCTCATCTGCTTCATATCCAAATATCTCAGAAACGAAAGCACCAGCGCCAACTGCTGAAGAATATGCCTTGCTGACTGTAACTATCTGCTTAATCTCATATGGAGGAATGCCTGCTCCGATTGCACCATAAGCTGCAAGTGTTGAAGAAGAAGTAACCATAGGATAAATTCCGTGGTCAGGATCCTTCATTGTTCCAAGCTGTCCCTCAAGGAGAATTGTCTTTCCTTCCTTAATAGCCTTGTCAAGGAAAAGAGATGTGTCACCAACATAAGGCTCAACCATATCTCTGTACTCCTGAAGAGTATTAATAAGCTCTTTTGAATCAATTGGATCCTTGTGGTAAAGGTTCTCAAGAAGAATGTTCTTCATAACAAGAACTCTCTCAACCTTCTCTTTTAACAAATCCTCATCAAAAAGTTCATTGACCTGGAAACCAATCTTAGCATATTTATCTGAGTAGAAAGGAGCGATACCTGACTTTGTAGAGCCAAAGCTCTTGCCTGCAAGTCTCTCCTCTTCGTACTGGTCAAAGAGGATATGATATGGCATAACAATCTGGCATCTGTCAGAAATCATAAGATTTGGGGCCGGTACATTCTGATCTGTTACTGACTTAAGCTCCTTCATAAGGACAGGAATATTAAGAGCAACACCGTTACCGATTATATTTGTGATTTTCTGATGGAAAACTCCTGATGGTAATGTGTGAAGTGCAAATTTGCCATACTGATTTACGATAGTATGACCTGCATTTGCTCCGCCCTGGAAACGAATAACAACATCAGCCTGATCTGCAAGCATATCTGTTATCTTGCCTTTTCCTTCATCACCCCAGTTAGCACCTACAACTGCCTTAACCATGAATAAATCCTCCTTAATAACATCATTATTTTTTAATATCTGTATTATTTCGAATCTTCATCCGACAGTATGTAATATACACCCTAGCAATATATAAGTACAATCGATATTATTTATATTTGGTATAAGTGTGCCTTATGTCAAAGACGCTAATTTTTACTACGAATCCGTTTTCTGCTTATCAGAATGCAGTTAATCAGCATTATCCGTGTTTTCGTAAGGCTTTTCTGTATTTCCACCGAAATTATCCGAATTTGCTCCAGAAGAATCCGGGTTCGCGTCAGAAATACCCGGATTCTCGTCAGAAACATTCTGTCCGCCATCAGGCTTTGAAAGTGGTTTATCCTCAGGTTTATCTACTGGCTTTTCTACTGGCTTTTCTAATGGTTTATTCAGTGGCTTTTCTGATGGCTTTGATGAACCTATGCTGCTTCCTGTAAATTCTAAATCTCCGTTTTCAACTGCTTCCTCATACTTTTCCCATTCGGCAGCCTCAAGCTTCTTTTTCCTATCAGAAAGCATCCTACTAATCTCATCATCTGAATAAATCGATTTCTCTTTTTCCAAAGAAAGAGATTTAGAATAAGCAAGCTCGTCGTCAAAACTCATGAGCGCTAACTGAGGCTCTGCGCCATTTGGAGAATTATTCATGTCATACACAATATGCGCACCAATTATCTGGTGGTTAACAAGTCCGCAGTCCGGTCTGTACGAAATTATTGTCGTTGTATCCATCCCGCAATTTGTATTATATCTATCGATATATCCGCCATTTTTACCGCAAACAAGTGAACTTTCAGTATGTTTGTGCCAACCGTTTACACTGATAAACGTGCTCCCGCAGCCACTACAGTAATAATTATAGAAGGCTTCTCCATTTGCATCGAAGAGATAGTTTCTCCTATCTCCTGTATGCGCGTCATAGGAAAAAGATCTATAGCACCCCGATGAATGGCTGTGATAAACAGGCTTTGTATAACAGCCGCCATTTGAATAGGGATTTCCTTCATGTGAATGATAATATGGAATGTTAAAGCAGCCTCCTTTTTCAGAAACTCCCACTTCCTCTGCGCCTGGCTCTGTCCCCTTACCGTCCTTGTGAAAATGATATTCGTAGGTAATTGTTCCAGGGAGCTTGTCTACTCCTATAACAAGCTCTGTAGGAATTGTCAGTATTGCATCTGCGTATTCCTTAAATGTGGCATCCTCTTTTATATCTACTCCTTTAGTGAATAGTGCGGATGCCAAAAGCTTTTTTGCCCTACTCACATTTTGAAAAACCTGGTCAAACTTATCGTTCATATCCTTCCTTGTTTCATCAAGAAGCTTATACATATTTGCGTGGTCATCGCCGAAGGTCTGATACATCTGATTGAACTGATTATTGGAGTTAGTATTCATGCTATCTAGCTGCAGAGTGATATTACCACCCATATTTGCAATGCTGCCATTAACGGTAGAAAAGCCGTTACTAATTGCTGCAGCGTAATCACTTTCCATTTTTGAAATAGCATCCAGAATGCTTTCAAAGCTCGAAAGATTTTCTCCTGACATTTCAGTTTTAACGTTCTCAAGCTTTTTAAGTATTTCCTGATGATCAGATTTATTATCAGCAGAAAGCTGAGTTATCAGCTGTGAAAGCTCCTTCTGCGCATTGTCATAATTTGTCGAAATCTTATTTAGCTCTTCCTTAATAGAAGCAAAGCTCTCCGCAGTACTTGCGTTATTCTCAGTATTATTTGTCTCAATGCTTGTCTTTAGCTCGCTAACCGAGTTGCTAACAAGAGTGAGCTGCTCTTTTAATGAGCCAAAATCAGATTTAATCTCAGTAACCGATTTTTCAAGCGTGTTAATGGATTCAAGCTGTTCTTTGGTTTTGTCGCTGTTTTCAGAAATTTCTTTATTCTGCTCGATTATCTCGTTCATAGTGTTTTGTCCATCAGAAATCACCTTCGAAAGAGCCTCTATCTCCTTCTGGATTTCATCAAGTCCATTTCTGTACTCGTTCTCTGTTACAAAGCCGCCTGTTCCCTGCGCTTCAACCTTTTGCCCCGGAATAAGTACGCCCAGCAGCGTAATGCAAATAACTGCAAAGAGCACCGCCGTTCCGATAACTGTCATCATACTGTGTTTCTTCATCTTGCTAACCAGCTCTTTTATCGAAATAGTCTGGTTCTTTCTGCTTCCTCTTTTTGGATTTCTCTTCACGAAATACCACCTTTCTACTTGTGTAACTCATATTGCAGTCAGACGATTAGAGAGCTCTCTACTAGTAGAAATGCTTCATTTTGCAAATAGATATCCTAACATCCGATACAATATGAAAAACTATGTGAAACTTACGAAAAGAATTTTCGTAATACATCAAAGATTATTTCGATGCCTCGTTAGAATATAGTATTTGAAAACACTTGTCAAGAGATTAGTTTCCATTTAGTGAATTTTGGAATAAAGGTAGAATTTTCCTGAAAATGATTTATGAATTTGGTGCAATGTGCTTAGCTTTGCGTCATCCGACGGTCTTTCGGTTCGCCTCTACCCGCTATGTACATATAAGAAGGCTGATTTTGGGACTTCTTATATGTACTCTTGCTTATATCTGCGTCATGCGACGGCCTTTCGGTTCGCCTCTACTCGCTATGTACATATAAGAAGGACGCTTTTGGGACTTCTTATATGTACTCTTGCTTGGTTTTTGGTTACTTCCCGGATTCCCACTGCTTCCCGGCTAGCCATGTACATATAAGAAGGACGTTTTTCGGACTTCTTATATGTACTCTTGCTTGATTTTTGCTTGCTGCCCGGAATTCTACTGCTTTCCGGATCGTCATGTACATATAAGAAGGCTGCTTTTCTGACTTCTTATATGTACTCTTGCTTGATTTTGCTTTATGCGTCGGCCTCCCGGTCCGCCTCTACCCGCTATATACATATAAGAAGGACGCTTTCTGGACTTCTTATATGTATTCTTGCTTGATTTTTGCTTGCTGCCCGGAATCCTACTGCTTTCCGGATCGTCATGTACATATAAGAAGGCTGCTTTTCTGACTTCTTATATGTACTCTTGCTTATCAGAACAAAAAGGAAGAGACCAAATGCAAGATTTCCACACTGGTCTCTTCTTTGTTTTATTTGCTAAAAAGATTATTTAGTTTATCAGCAAGGTCTTTTCCCTTCTGTTTTGCTTCTTCATTCTTTTCTTCCCAGTCAATGCTATTAAGTTCTTCTGTAGCTTTTTTCCCTAATTCTTCTCCAGCAGCCTCGGGGTCATTTTTTAACTTTTCTGCAAAGTCCTCTGAAACAATTTCATCAGGAAGTGCATCAGAAATATTCTCAGGCAAATACTTAATTGCGCCGCTCTTTACCTTCTTAGCAATAGCGTTTAGCGTATCCGTCGGAATTTCATCGACAAAATCATAATTATCATCCGGCTTGTCAATAACATCCATCGTTGTGGTGCTTCCAACTTTTGAATTCAAATAATCAAACGTCTTTGGAGCATTTCTCTTCAAATATCCAGCGCAAATGATATATTCAGAAAAAGCTTCCGCAAAATACTCCTCCGAGTCTGACTGGGCATATGAATTAGTACCTCCATCTATCTTTCCTGCTTCTTTTGAAAAGAGCTTCGAGAATGTCTTTGTTGAGGATGCGTTTTTTAGAATATACCAATCAACAAAGTGTCCCATTTCATGACAGATGGCATCCTATGCTCTCATATCAACGAGACTTATTTCTTTATAGAAGTATCACAATATCCAGCCACATAACTACCAATCGGAATGGATTTTGAAGTTGCAGCAGCAGAAGTATTTACTGAAATAATATCAGTAATTTCAATTTGCCACCCTGCCTTCTCAAATTTTTTCCTAATTGCCCAAGGAATCATATCATATCTATCTTCAACAGCAGCCGAAATATCTTTATCTGAGCTTTTTATTATCGGACATTTTGAGAATACCGTCTCGCAAAAAAGCATTGTACATGAAAATAAAATTGAAATAAAAATCACAAATAAATTCTTTAGTTTCTTCATTCCCAGCCCCCTTGCTGCATATTATGACACACGACTATACCTCAAAAGCTTCTCTTTATGTTTCTCTTCAAGCTTCTCTTCAAGCTCCTCTACAAAAAAACGATTTCAAATAAAAAATCTTTGAAACGCTCTATCTTCTCTGTACGCTTAATTTAATTATATCACGTTTGTTTCTTGGCATTTGTTATGCAGTAAATATTTCGTCATTATTTCGTATTCTGAACTTGTTGGCTTTTTTACCGCTAAAAAACACCCAGCTTGTTATGCTAAGTGCGATAAATCAATTCTGATTACTAATCTGGTCATATATTTTTTGCAACTCTATAGCTTCCTTATCCGGTTCATCATTGTTGTCAACTATGTGGTCAACTATGATATTATCAATAGCTTCAAGCAAGTTGTTAACATCATTTGTCTTGATCAGAGAATCCAAATCATCAATATAAGGCACTAATGCATTTTTTGTTCATTTGTAATACTCATTTTTCACCCTTCTGTATACCGGATTAACTTGAATTAAGTTACTTGTATCAGGATTAGGTGATATCTCATCCTTGTCAGTTCGTTAATTTGGGCTTGTTGATGCTTGATAAGCTGCCTCTGCCATTGCAAGAGCATCTGCCGCACTGCTTAAGACATTTATACATGTAACTTTGTATCTTATACATTATTCCGCTCATATCATTATTTGCCATATGATTACTCCAATAAAAGCACTATTTGCGAGGTTTTTTATATACTTCTGTGATGATTCCATTATCAAAATCATTATTATCTAATGTTGGAAAGAGCTTAGACCAATGATCAAAGATCTCCTTATCCTGTATGTCAAGTGTTATAAATTCATCTCGCCTTCTATCATATTCTTCGTATGTTGAAATCATTAAAAAATCTTCTTTTAAGCTCATAATATTGCGTCCTCTATCAATTTTTTGTCATCTCAGAAATTGCCTCGCCTTCCATATACCTTCTAAATGGCTCTGATATTGTTTCTCCTAATACGTCTGCATTTATTGTGCCATCCGGATTCACAGCATCCCTACTATAGAAGCATATAGCATTAGCTGGTACTCGCTTTCAAATCTATCGCCCTTAAGCAGAAAGATATCCGTACTTTTTCCTGCAGAATCATAGTATATTTCATTAATCATATCCTTAAATGACAGATTCTCAACGAGATAATTCTTGTATTTCATGACTTCTTCTGAAGGCATTATATAATTTTTAATCAAATGTCCATATCCATGGAATATCACTTCCTTGAATGCACCAATGCCAACACGTATTGTTTTATTCTGAATATAGTAAGCACTACCGTCGTATCCAAATTCAAAAGTCGCATTTTCCATGTTTTGTTGCACTTTTGTAGATAATTCAGTATATGCTTTTGATACAGTCATGTTATCTTCTAATTTCTGCCTTGCGCTAATTGATGATTCTGGCTTTGTAGCAAATTTCATATCAGGGCTAACAGTTTCCGATTGTTTTGAGCTGTCAACCTATTGCTTCTTCCACTCCTTGTATGTCATGTTGGAAGGAACCTCATATGTTTCGCAATCAGATTCTCGTGTCGCCCTTATGCTGATATCATCATCAAAACACGGTGCTGTGCATAATCTGCAATTGCAATGGAAAGGGGAGAAGTAGAGCCTACCTCATAATCTTTCATGTCGAAGACCTGTCCGTCAAGTTCCTGGCATATATCTGCGGTTCTATCATCAAACGTAGCAACTATAACATATTTCTCAACGCCCAAGTCATTAAAACAGTCCTTTTGTTTGGCATTAAATTTCTTACAAAATCTATATCTTTCAATTTAATATTATCATTTTTAATGCCTTTTCAATGTCTTTGCCACTTTTGCAAAGGTATCTCCACATTTTCTGTATAACAAAAGAGAGCCCAAGTCTTCCCTCAACTCTCTACTTTAAACTTCGCCATATATAGAAATGGATTTTGAACGACTTATAATTTTTACAAGCACTTATGCGTATCGATAAAATCCTGCATCAATTTTGATATGGTAGCTGCCTGCCCTACTCCAGAATTATCACATGCTAGTGCGAAATCATCAGCTAAGGTCTTCTTGATTTTGAATGCCTTGACAGTTAGACCTATTTTTTTCTGATACTTATCTGTTGCTTTAGTCTGTGTGTTAGCGTTTGGCATATTGCCCTCCTATCCTGTGAACTATTTTTCTTCCATGGTTCCTCTGGACATGAATTTCCGTGTGTAAATGATTAATTAAATAAATTCAGTTTAAGAGACATATGAATTAACAAGGCTCTCAAACTGCAACAGTTCCTTTGAATCTGACAGAACAGTTTAAGAGACATATGAATTAACAAGGCTCTCAAACCCGTCCGCAAGCATGATACCTTTTGTTACCGTTTAAGAGACATATGAATTAACAAGGCTCTCAAACCCTTATTCGGGTAGGATCTATGTCCGGATTGTTTAAGAGACATATGAATTAACAAGGCTCTCAAACGACAAGAAACGAGGTGTTAATTCACCGAGTGTTTAAGAGACATATGAATTAACAAGGCTCTCAAACCATGAAAGAGCAAGCTATGAACAAGAGGTGGTTTAAGAGACATATGAATTAACAAGGCTCTCAAACACCTTATTTGCAACTCAAACAGATACGCAAGTTTAAGAGACATATGAATTAACAAGGCTCTCAAACCCGTTGGAGAGGTCAAGATCCTCGCTCCTGGTTTAAGAGACATATGAATTAACAAGGCTCTCAAACTCTATGATATTTCAATCATATTCTTTATAGTTTAAGAGACATATGAATTAACAAGGCTCTCAAACTGTCCATGAAGCTGTGAAATAAGCGGTGAAGTTTAAGAGACATATGAATTAACAAGGCTCTCAAACGTATGCGGCGTCTCCCTCGTCTGCCTTTGCGGTTTAAGAGACATATGAATTAACAAGGCTCTCAAACCGAGACTTCGTTGTGTCAAGCGCCATAACTGTTTAAGAGACATATGAATTAACAAGGCTCTCAAACCAAGGGTTATAGATTGCAAAGTAGAGGACGGTTTAAGAGACATATGAATTAACAAGGCTCTCAAACAAAGAGGCAGGAAAAGAGGCGGAGCAGCAGGTTTAAGAGACATATGAATTAACAAGGCTCTCAAACCTTACTGATTTGCAACTTGTCAGCGATAAAGTTTAAGAGACATATGAATTAACAAGGCTCTCAAACTGAAATCTCATAATATGCGATGTATTTATCGTTTAAGAGACATATGAATTAACAAGGCTCTCAAACGTCGTACTTTCCACTCCAATCAACTGCTGGTTTAAGAGACATATGAATTAACAAGGCTCTCAAACTACAAGGATGGCTTGCATCGGCAAAACAGAGTTTAAGAGACATATGAATTAACAAGGCTCTCAAACTTGTTAATATCGAACATTGTTGCAGCAGCCGTTTAAGAGACATATGAATTAACAAGGCTCTCAAACAAGGCGCTTGATATTAGCAATTCACGTGATGTTTAAGAGACATATGAATTAACAAGGCTCTCAAACGTGTCATCAAGCTTTCCAAAGGTAAGTTGAGTTTAAGAGACATATGAATTAACAAGGCTCTCAAACCACTTTGCCCCAAACAGATCAGCTGTCATGGTTTAAGAGACATATGAATTAACAAGGCTCTCAAACGTCGGTGCAGTAGTGGCTTGCTTATAATCTGTTTAAGAGACATATGAATTAACAAGGCTCTCAAACTCAAATAATGCTTTAACGTCACTAGAAATAGTTTAAGAGACATATGAATTAACAAGGCTCTCAAACCATAGGTGTCTTTTTGTAAACCTTCATAAGTTTAAGAGACATATGAATTAACAAGGCTCTCAAACTAGCTTTTTCATGTGTGCTATATACTCTTGGTTTAAGAGACATATGAATTAACAAGGCTCTCAAACCGCAAAATCTGCAATGTCCTGTCTGTTCCTGTTTAAGAGACATATGAATTAACAAGGCTCTCAAACACGTCAACGTCCATATCTTCCATAATCTGTGTTTAAGAGACATATGAATTAACAAGGCTCTCAAACCGGCGTTAAAACCTTTATATATGGCTCCTCGTTTAAGAGACATATGAATTAACAAGGCTCTCAAAC
>CAZJWA010000029.1:10900-34652 GCA_964549585.1 uncultured Butyrivibrio sp.
GTTTAAGAGACATATGAATTAACAAGGCTCTCAAACCTCAAATTGGTTCTCATCGAGTTACCCACTTGCGAGGTGGTGTTAATTCATCATGGTTCTATTATGCATCTATCATTATCAATTATCCAGCTTTTTTCACCTTCAATAGAAGGAATATGCTTTGCTTCAATATTGATAAGATGAATTTTCTCATTAAAAGCAAATTCGTACACATATTTAAGGTTCTCAATAGAAAGATAATCTTTCAAATTGACAAATATGAACACTGAAATTCCACATATCTCTGACATTGCTTTCAGATAATCAATAATTGATTCTGCAAGTGTTGTAGCACAAGTATCTATTTTTATCCCAAACATTTTATATAATCCGCCAATATTAGTATTTTCATCATAATCAAGCGGATAAGGTATTCGTTGAATCAGAATATCCAAGAATGAAACGAGCGATGCTCTTATGTTTGTAGTTTCTTCCTGTAAATCCTCATTTACGATTTCATCAAGTTGATGGTATGCAGACGTAAGTACCTTTTTGTTATTAGGGTCTAAGCTAAAAGGATTAATTATCAGCTCCACATCTTTAGTAAAATTCAGTTCTTTTTCCATATCAGATAAAATAAATGATCCATCATTTCCGCTGGTCTGATTCCATAATTCATTGAGAATACTCGCAAAGCTTTCACTATTCTCTACTGAAATAACCTGCACCTGATTCTCCATCATCTCTATTTCAAGCTGCATTTCTGGATATACTATTTTCATAAAATAATCAGCCTTTCATCTGAATCAAGAACTCCTGATGATTTATTTCCTACTATAAACTCCATCTTTTCATACTGTTTTTCAGTAACTTTAAGAACCTGAACAAGTCCAGATGGCGGCTTATTCTTACGAATATTGTCAACAACAGAGTCTGCTAAAGTACTATTTTGCACAAGCTTACTATATACAGATTCCTGCTCCATTAAAAAACCGGATTTAATTAAATATTTTCTGAATTTCCGATATTCTTTCCTGTCTTGAGAAGTTAATACCGGTAAATCAAAGAAACAAACCGCCCTCATATACCTATAACTCATTTCTGTAAAATTTTATCAGTGCAATATCATTGTCATTAAGTGCATCAAATACACTTCTTACATATATCTTTATTGCATTACTGACAAATTCCTTTCGGTCATCAATTGTCACTTCCTGCTGTAAAATTTCAAGGACTTGCATTTTCTCATCATGCTCAAATTTCTGCGGATTCATTTTCAAAACCAGTCTATCAACTATTGGTCTAAATGGTTCCATAAGGTCGGATCCAAGATTAAACTGATTAAACATATTATCGTGAAACAAACCAATCTCAGTAATATATCCATTAAATACTATCTCTCTGTTAAAAAAAGATAGAATAATTCCATAGCCATAATTCAGCGCAGCATTGATACTGATATCAGCAGTTCTGGTGAATTTCTTTCCGAACAAAGCGTTAAAATAAACTTTTGCAGCATGTCCTTCCCTATTTGTCTCATCTCCAAACTTCATCTCACCCACATATGAAGTTAGCATTTCTGACTCAGAAAACCCATTTTCCGCCAAAAGTTCTGCCTGCTTTCGAATCTTTTCGGATACAATTTCTGTCCACATTGTTTTCTTAAGTTCATCATCCCATTGCATCTGCTTTCTAATCTTTGCACTAGTATCATGACTTCCGTAATATGATATCAGTTCAGAGGATGGATTACGCTTTTCATCACAAAAGATGACTTTAACCTTATTCTTGGTGAGTTCACTTAACAAAGCTGCCGTCAGAGAGACTGCAGTAGATTCAATCATCAGCACTTCAATTTCGCTGATATGAACTTTAACTGTATCCTCTCTTCTGACAACCATGTACCCCATTTGATAATCCAGCTTTGCACTGTTTGAAATCACAACCGTTCGCCAGCTCATACGGTTTTAAGATCTATAACTGTTGAATACAGTCCAGTGACCGATTGATTAATGAGTTTGATTTCATTGAATTTTGTGATTTTCATTGGAATAAGCATAAGACCAGTAGCTTTCGATTCATCAATTAATGTCAAATCAGCTTTTCCACCAGCTACTATTCCTGTTAGATTTAACATCTGAAGGAGCACAGTAACTTGTTCTTCAACTTCTAACGATATAAATTTATCTATCCCTTTCCTCAGCTTCTCTCCAACCGGGTTTGGTCGATTGCTATAGACACCAGAATTATGTTTATCACAAAGAATTTGATAAAGAACTACATTCTTATCAGGAGTGATTTCTTTTTCAATAAAGCCTTTTGTAATAACATTTTCCAACTTTTTAATATATGTTATCTCATCTCTAGACACACAAAGGCTTACTACATTTCTAAGGCAAATTTGTTTCCCAGTTTTTCCTGTAATCTGCACAAAATATCCATCAACTTTAAGAAGAGATGCTATCTTTATCTCAGGAATTCTAACAGATGGTTTATCCATATGAAGATTATTCTTGCAATAATCTGTAAGGGCATCCTCATCATTTCTTATTTTATTCACAAGATAAACAGGAACAGTTTCAAACGTTCTTACTTTCTTTCCCTTTTCTTCATACTCTACCAGGAAGAAATATGCACTCGAAATGTTTGTAACTCCGCCATATTTAGTTACGTCGCTTAGTCTATCATCCAAAGTTTTTAGTGGAAGGTATCCAACATTTTTTGCTTTTCCCGCACCATAAACAGTCGCATCTGAAATAGAACCATGATTCACAAACGTAAGCCTTGTTAGGAGCGGCGTATTTTTCTTTAGCATTTGGCGTACAGTTTTTATCGTTCCTGCGTCTTTTGATTCAGCGTCAGTATTCTTATCTGTCTGAGAAACCCACGCCGTATAACCAGCTCTTTCAACGTTCCAATCAAACATTTTGGACAAATTATAGTTATTCTTTGTCGCATCTTTTCTATATTCATTATCAATAAAGTTTCTTGGATTCTGAGTAAATTTAGTAAAGTAAACATTTCCAACGACAATGTTAAGATATGCATCATGGGCATGATGGAAATCATTAACAATACGACTCTTTGGAATATCAAATTTATTTCTAAATTCAGAAACATTTGATGCTTTTGAATATACTATCTTGGATTCAGTAGGCAGAATCTCTTTTAAAATATCGACTACGCCTTTTGTTCCCTGACTGGTTTCAACAAGCTGTCTGGCAATAAAGCCGGCCTGTTGTTCATCTGTAAATTCATTTCTGCCGGTAAGTCTTTTAAACTTCTCCTGATTGATAAATCCCTTATCAAACAAGGCTTTCCAAGTATTGAGATTATCCGTAAGAATAGAGTTCTCAAGAGGATATACATCACTCTTATGTGCGTTCTTCTCTTTCTCTACAAGAACCAGATTGTTATCAATGTTATCATCCTTAACAAAGTGTCTTGGATATATGTGGTCAATATCATACAAATTATCATCAAATAACTTATCCAGCTCAATAGTATGTCCTGTATACATACATCTTCCCTTTTGGGTAAGATATAAGTACATTTTCTTACTTCTAATAGAGCCATTAGAATCTGCATTTTCAATTACTTCAGCCCAGTTATGCTCATCTTTTTTCTCATTTCTATACAAATCCAAAAACTTTTGCTTTCGAGAAATTGTCCTTCTCTTATCATCGCTATGATCTCTAGTCATTTCAACAAAGAGACGAGAGGGAGCATTCCCCAATACTTTTTCAAGTTCCTTAATAATTAAAATTGTCTGCCATACCATTCTCTTTACCGGAGCTGAAAAATAGTATTCATCAAGGTCTTCCGGTTTAAATGACGACAATACCTCTGTACCTTTGCATTGCTTATCAGCAAGTTCTTCCTTATACGAAAATTCATCACTATTTAAAAGTTCCATGAAATTATAATTAGTGTTCCACATAGACCTAATTAGTGGGACTTCTTCTCCGATAGATTTATCGCATCCTGGAAGTTCTATGATCTCTTTTGAAAGTTTTCCCCAATCCTTAAACTTGAATCCAATTATTTTTTTTATTGCTTCTTCATCAAAAACTGAACTATATTTCTCATTAAGCTGCTGCCTTAAGAAGTTTTTATCATCACCATAAACCGTGCACCAGAAAACAATATTCTCAGCCATTTCAAGATACTTGTCTTCTTTTATTTTCTCTCCAAATACAGTGCTAAATTTTGCATATGTAGCCATGGTACGATTAACTTTTATATCTATTCCAGAGAGCTGCGCTTCATCTGTTAATAGACCTTTCAATTGGAGGAATTTTGCTATGCGTTTTTTTGACACAGATTTTCCTGTTAAGAATAGGGAATTATATATTTCTTTTTTCAATTCAACAGAAATGTCTGTATTATCAATCTTGATATCATTAATTTCATTAAGAACACAAAATTTCTGATACAGAATTGAAGCCTTTGGAAGTACTGATTCGTCACTAATATATGTGCATTTTCTAACAAGTCTTTCAATAAATTGTTCAGAAGTCTTTCTAAGGTCAATTTTTTGTTCAAGATTCCAAGGTAGTACTTCTCCCTGTTCCTTTCGAACTACCCAGCCATTTCCTCCATCTCTTCTACTATTCTCGCTGACCGGTCCAACAAAATACGGTATCTGAAATGTAAAAAGCTTTATTATTCTTTGCGATGTAGTAAGTCCTGATTCATCTTTTTCAGATAAAAATGGCAAATACGCTTCTGCATTTGAAAGAATTTTTTTCATTTCCATCAAATGAACTTGATTAGGAATTACTCCATTTGAAGCAGACATTTGTTTAGGCATAAAAGTATCACGTTCTAGTTCTGCCTTTACATACTGAACATTTTCATCATTATCTGGCATATCTTTAACCAGTAGCTTTACTGTCTTATAAAAATCTTCCTTTTTTCTGCCTTTCATATTCCTGCGCTGTTTCTTGCCGGAATTATTTGAATTTACATATGCACTATAACTACCGTCAGCATTAGATTTGAAAGTATTTTCAAAATCTTTAGACTTATATTTCTTAACTATAGTTTTGAGAATGCGCAAATCTTTTTTATGCTTTTCATAATCTTCGACACGAGCTTCAGATAAGTATTTCTTTCCCTTCATAATCTCTGCAAGAGATCCAATATCATAAATCGATTTCATTATTTCGATAACAGAATAATCATCTTCTCCAATTGCAGAAATAATGTCAGGGATTTTTTCCTCGTAATCAGATTTTGAAAAACAAATTTCTATCTTTTCTTTTTCATCTTCTAAATCACTAAAAATATTTCTTCCATCAACACTTAATCCACAGATAGCCTTGATGCACTCCATCTGCGGTTTGTCTTTCTTCGTAACAGAGAGCTTTTCTGAAATCTGTTCACATTTGCCCGTTCTAGACAAACTTCTTTTGCTAAGAATATTCTTTATTTCATTAGCATCGATTTTATCAGTAAATGCATTTCCTGTAATATCAGAAAAAAGGTTAACAAAATCTCGAAATAATGAGTCAAAATCTTTGTCATTACTTTCTGACCCTAGACTAGCATTCAAAAAGTGTCCTCTGTGCTTAAACATTTGAAGGATTGCAAGATAAACAAGTCTTGGATCATGCTCACTAGTATTGTTTATCAGCTCCATTCTAAGGTGAAAAATGGTAGGATATTTAGAAAAATAATCTTTGTCCGAGAAATCCGGATCATTGAAAATTCCATTTATATTTCTAACTTCAATATCTTTATCTTCAAGAAAAAATTTGCTATTATCAAGTCTCTGATAAAAGCAAGGATCTTTGGATGTTATAGCATCATGGAAGTAGTCTTTCAATAAGCCAATTCTTACTACCTGCCTTTGTCTTCTTCTCCTACTAGTTCTATGTGTTCTTCTATCAACAGCAGTACTTGCTTCATCAAATTCACGTATTCCCCAAAGGTCCTTGCCCTTTGCTCTAAGAAGTTTATAGTTCTCATCCGTAACTGCCCAGCCAACTGAATTTGTTCCCATATCAAGTCCCAAATAATAATCTCTTCCCATTTTGCATACCTCCAAATTATTTATCATCTTTACGTATATTAATCTCTTTTTTACTAAAAATCAATTGACACCATACTTCTATAATGCTACTGTTAAGAAGAATTAACAAGGCGAGTGCAAATAAGGTTTATCCGAAATCGTCCTTTTTAAGGATCTACATTGTGTAGAAATAAAAAAGTCTGATTTTATCGGACTTTTTTATTGCCCTTTTTTACTTTTCTTTGGGCTAATACTCTCCCAATTTTCTTTGGAATTTCTCACTCTTTCAAGCTCTTTCCCCACTCATTAACTAGCCTTTCCAAGCTCCAGGCTGCGTTGGCAGGACTTGTCGATGGCATCTTGATTATTTCCATATTACTTGCAGAGGAAGGCAAATTGCTGCAGGTGTATTTCATGAAGAGATCATATGCTTTTCCGCCATTTAGTATTATTCTCTGAATATTTGCCTCTTTTAGTATCAGTGATAAGTCATTAGGAACTACGTTTTTGATGCTGCTATCACTTGAGCCATTGATTTCACAGGAGGCGATGACGTCCCACACTGCTATATGATTTGAGAGAAGAAGATGCTTCTTGTCTTCAATTGTTTGTGGTTCGTTGCTTTCGAATATCCGTGCAAGCATTTTCCAGAAGCGGTTCTGCGGATGTCCATAGAAAAACTTACTTTCACGGGATTTTACGGATGGAAATGAACCCAGTATGAGTATGTGCGAATCCTTATCATATACTGGCGATATGTTATGTACAGCTTTATCCATGTTAATGTCCCTCATTCCATGTAACTTGGTATTTTACTTTATCCACTACTATTATAGCCCGGCAACGCCCTTAATGCCCACCAAGCGCCTATATTTATACCATTTAGGGGGCATGCGCAGGCATGACGAGAGCTAGTTCAGCATCCTTGATACCCACCATCTGCCTCATTTAGGACAATTAGTGGGGCATCGTTGCCTGATTTTAAACTTGCTAGTTTCAGATTAGTGGCCTGAGATAGGCCTTGCTACCCACCAAACACTTGTATTTATGCCATTTAGGGGGCATGGGCAGGCATAACAGGAGCTTGTTTAGCAGCCTTGATGCCCCACAAGCACCTCATTTAAGAAAAAAGTGGGGCATTAGTTTAAATAACATGATGTTATTTAAACTAATGCCATACAACATACTGTTATTCCAGCTAATGCCCTATACGTACTTTCATTCCTACCAATTCCAACGCCCAATGCACAGAACTATACTATTATTTTCGCCAATACCAAAGCCCTAGCTCCTTCGCTCAGCTCCTTCTTCTCAGCCGCCAAAGCCCTAGCTCCTTCTCTTGGCCCCTTCTTCTCAGCCGCCAAAGCCCTAGCTCTCTCTCAGCTTCTTCTCTCCGCACCAGCATAGCCCTTCGACTTTCTCTTGTCCTCATACATCAGTTCATCAGATTCGATAAGACATTTCTCAATATCCAAATGCTTGGTTTCATCAAACGAACAGTATCCACATGCTATGTAGAAGTCGGTGCCACTAAAATCCTTGTCGTTATCACACAAATATTTCAGCTTTGTCTTGGCTTCTGAAAGTTTCTTCTCTGTGCCATCGGGTACAATGAGAACGAACTCGTCTCCACCAACGCGGTAGAGATTTCCATAGCCATAAAATGCGGAAGTAATTATCCTTGCTGCATGAAGAAGAAGCCTGTCGCCTGCAGCATGGCCATGCGTATCATTTACTTTTTTAAGATTATTAACATCAAATGAAACTAGAAACAACTGAGGAGTCGGCACGGTATTATCCAAATCCTCAACAAAGACTATAAGGTTTCTGACCTGCGTTACCGGGTCAAATCTAAACTGAAGCTCGCGAAGGAATACATAATAAAGGAACTCGCCAACTGCTACTCCGCCCCACATTATCTGCAGATTCTGATTAAGCACCTGTGCCAGGCTTGTTCCGAGCATTATCGCAAACACAATCCAAAGATATCGCTGTTCATGCTTGCCATACCTTGTACCTATTTCATACTGTGCATAAGTCAGTACTCCATAGCCAAAACCTTCAATAAATATGTTTAGCCAAAAGAAATCTCCCCTTTGATAAACACCGTTTGCATCAAACCAGAAAATCCATCTGCTGTAGCATGTTGTAAGACAAATTAGTATTCCAAGAAAAGCAGGAATAAGAAGCCTAAATTTGTTTTGATAAACCTTATCGCTGTAGAGCATTCCAACTAGAACCGGCAGAATGTACATAAGTGAAAAGCCAGCTACGTTGACAACATATTCAAAAGGAATAAGTGAAGGCGACGCAAAGTAAGTCATCACATTAGTAGCTAGTTCAAGACAAATAACTAAAATAGTCACATGAAGAACTCCGGCAAACAGACTCGATCTAATCTGCCAGATAAATTTATTTCTTTTTACCAAAAAAATCAGGAAGCCCAAAATAATAAGTCCTAAAAAATCGCTTCCAGATAGAGCTAAAATGTTTTCCATAATTCAAGTCCCGTTTTCATGAAAATAGAAAGCTTTTGGCATAAATAATACTTTGCCGGCTTTTTTCCACGTAAGTCATTTTTTCTTAATTTTGTAATAAATATTTCGAAGAACGAGAAATGCGCTTGAAGCAAGGGCAAACATAAAACCAATCGCCCCAACAAGCGGAATTCCAAGTACCTGCGGCGTCATCCCGGTCATACAGATAATACTTGAGCCAATAAGAAGTGCCGCTATGCATAGTCCAATGACAATATTTCTGATTGAAGAATAGACAAGCTCTTCGAGACCTTTCGAAGAATGCAGGCTAATATTAACATTACTCTGCCCCGCTAGATATTCCTTCATTATGTCATTTGTAAGAGACGGAATCTCAATTCCTTTTTGCATAGCTCTCGCTATGTCTTTCGAATTCTTCTTAAGAGCACTCTTTAGGTCAAAAGACTCAAAATAGTCTTCAGAAAACTTGGTAACCGCAATCTCTCCCATATTTATGTCAGGGCTTATCTCTGCCAAAACGCCTTGAACATGCGACAAGCCTCTGCAAAGCATTGTCATACCATGTGGAAGCGAAATCTTATTTTCCTTCATGATATCCATAAGAGCTGCCAAAGCATCCGGTACATTCAGATTTCCCATTGACGCGCTACCGTATTCCTGAAGGAAGACTTTCAAATCCTGATAAAGTTTTCCTCTATCGGGCGTTCCTCTAAAATCTCCGATACTAAGAACTGCCTCTTCAACGATATTAACATCATGAAGTGCTATCCCCTTGACGCCTTGAACCATAACCTTCCTGTCATGCTCTGAAAGGCGTCCCATCATTCCCATATCAATCCATACAATCTTGCCATCTTCAATCTTTACATTTCCGGGATGCGGATCTGCATGGAAGAAGCCATCGTCCATAAACTGCTTAATAAAGCTGTTTGCATACTTCTTACCTATTTCATCAAGATCATAGCCAGCCGCCTGAAGCTTCTCCACATCATTTATCGAACAACCGCCTATATATTCCATAACAAGAACGCGATTTGTTGAATAATTCTTGTACAGCCTTGGACATCTGACATACTTAACGTCCTTATTGTTCTCGGCAAATTCCCTCATATTGGCTTCTTCTTTACAGAAGTCCATCTCTTCCTGAGCAACAAGCCATAGCTCATCAAGAACCATGTCCAGATCAACAAGATTTTTCAGATCACCAACCGGCGGCAGAAACCTAACAGCCTTATGGAAAATCGCGATATCGCGTGACATCATTTCATAAATTCCAATACGCTGTACCTTAATTATTACATCCTCTTCAACATCGCCCGGTTTATCTATCCGAGCTTTTAGCTTTGCCTTGTGAACCTGCGCAATTGAAGCAGAGCCAAGCGGCTTCTCTTCAATAAAAGAGAAATAATCCTGCCAGGGACAGCCAAACGATTCATTTAATACCTTCTCTACATCACAAAAGGGCATTGGGGTAACCTCAGAATTAAGCTTCATGAGTTCATCACAATACCTTTTTGGAAGAATATCTGAATGCAGGGACATAATCTGCCCCAGTTTTATATATGTAGGACCCAGCTCCTCAAGAATAACACGAAGCTTCTCCGGAGAGATGCCTCGTGTTATTTTGTTACGTGAAAGGACTTCACTTATTTCCTTAAGTCTGTCGCCGCTTATCTGTTCATTATTATTCTTCATTACTTCGTTTCCGTCTTGTCGAGCTGCTCTTTCAAGCTTTTTAACTGTTCTGGAGTAAGCTTTGAAACAAAATCAGTAACGTCAAAATCCTCTTTGTCTTCGCTCTTATCAGCCTTTGCATTCTCTACAGTATGCTTAAGCTCCTTGTTAAGAGCCTTGCCCTGCTCAACCGTAAGCTCACCCTTTTCAATCATCTCATCGATAAGCTTTGATGATTTCTCAGCCGTTGTTGCTACTGCTCCGATGCCCGCAAGCATCACCTTCTTAAGTCCTTCACTGAATGTCTCCATAATGCTGCCTCCTATCAAATATTTTTTTAAATGATTACTAAAGAGTTGCACTTTCCTATATTGTAAAAAGAGCTGCCAATTTAGGTAAAAAGATTATGCATCCTATCACTGCAGCCATTATTGCCGAAACAAGTACTGCTCCTGCTGCCGCGTCCTTTGCCTTACCGGCAAGTGGCTTTCTCTCATCGGTAACAAGGTCAACCGTAGCCTCTATAGCTGTATTAACAAGCTCAAGACTTATCACGAGTCCGAATAGAATAAGACATATCATCCATTCGGCTATTGAAATATGAAGAAAAAATCCAAAAGCCACAACCAAAACAGTTGCCAGCAAATGTATCTTGATATTACGTTCATCCCTTATCGTTCTACCAATGCCCTTAAATGCATACCCAAAGCTCTTGTATAAAGGATCTTTTCTCATATCTGCCCATCCTTTTGCTGCTTTATTGTCTTAATCTAGCTAATTAGTTAAAAAATATCTGGTCACAAGAAAACTGTTTTCAAGAAAATATTTTCTTCGATATGATAATTATATCATGTAGCAATGTATCTGCACACAAATTCTGCACATTTTTTCAAAAAAATCAGCCTCCTGCAAATAACACTCATTTCACAGGAAGCTGACCGGGTTTTATTATCTCTTTTTACAAAAAAGCTAAAAAGCTTCTACAACATATGACAATGCAAATTACCTTGCGATTGCCGCAATGATATCCGCGCAGGCTTCAATTCCAAGCCTTCCGCTATCAAGAACTACATCATAGCCCCTAAGATTATCCCATTTCTGCCTCGTATTCATCTCATAATAATTAGCTCTTCTCTTGTTATTCTTTCTTTCAATGGCAGCAATCTTGTCATCTGATATTCCGTAATCAAGCTTAATGCGCTCTGTCTTAGTCTCCTGGTCGCAGTAGATGTAAACCTTTATCACATTGTCGAAGTCCTTAAGCGCCTCGCCGCTGCAATGTCCAAGAAATATTCCACTGCCTTTTTTAGCAAAGGAACGAATAGCACTTTGCTCTTCTACAAATACCTGTCCATCAGCAGAAAGCATTGACCCGCTTGCTTTCTGCACCTGGCTAAGCATATATAATGAATACATTACGCTTCCTGATGCCTTTTCTTCGCAGCTTCTGATTTCGTCTGCCGGCATATTCAGCTTCATAGCTGCAGCATCAAGAATTTCCTGTCCATAGCACGGTATTCCGCTCATTGATGATGCCATTTTTGCTATCTTTGTTCCACCGCTTCCATATTCACGTTCTATCGTAATATATTTCATAATCCTGCCTTTCTCAGACTGCTGCCTGGTCAAACTGACTGTTGTACAAATCAGCATAGAAGCCATTCTCTGCCATTAGCTCATCGTGAGTTCCGCTCTCAATTATGTCTCCGTCATTAAGAACCAGTATCAAATCAGCATTTTTTATAGTAGAAAGTCTGTGTGCAATTACAAAAGAGGTTCTGCCCTTCATAAGCTGATCCATTGCATCCTGAATCTTAAGCTCCGTCCTTGTATCGATTGAGCTGGTCGCCTCATCAAGAATGAGTATCGGTTTATCGGCTATCATTGCTCTGGCAATCGTAAGCTGCTGCTTCTGACCCTGAGAAAGATTAACCTCATCGTTAAGGACTGTATCATAGCCATTTGGCAAAGTACCAATAAAGTGATCAAGACCAACCGCCCTGCAGGCTCTCTTCATCTCTTCATCAGATTTGTTCTCTGAATCATAGATAAGGTTTTCTCTAACAGTTCCCTCGAAGAGCCATGTATCCTGCAGTACCATGCAGAACTGAGAGTGTACCGTTTCTCTTTTTACTAAAGAGGTTGGAACATTATCGATGCATATCTGCCCATCCTGTATCTCGTAAAATCTCATGAGGAGATTTACCATTGTGGACTTTCCGGCTCCGGTAGGCCCTACAATTGCAATCTTCTGACCGGACTTCACATTGGCAGAGAAATCGTGGATTATTGTCTTTCCAGGTTCATATCCAAACTTAACGTGTGAAAAGGTTACATCGCCCTTAGTATTCGTAAGCGTAGCAGTTTTATCACTCTCATCAGCCATTTCTTCTGCTTCAAGGAATTCAAATACTCTTGCAGAAGCTGCTCCTGCAGACTGAAGCGACTGTGAAGCCTGCGCCATCTGTGACAGAGGCTGCGTGAAATATCTGATATAGAGCATGAATGAAACTATTACGCCAAAAGAGATATTACCCTTAAGTGCCAGTGATGCGCCAACAACGCATACTACGACATACCCAAAATTTCCGATAAAGGTCATTATTGGCATCATAAGTCCAGATAATGCCTGTGCCTTAAATCCGCTCTCTCTAAGCTTGTCATTTAAGTTCTTAAACTCATCCATTGCTGCCTGCTCGCCATTGTAAGCTTTGACAACAGTATGTCCTGAATAGATTTCCTCGATATGACCATTTAGTGCCCCGAGATGCTTTTGCTGACGTGTAAAGTACTTCTGTGAACGTCCCATTATAATGAACATTAACGCAAAACCAATCATTGTTGCAAGAACTCCTGCAAATGTCATGATTAGATTGGTTCTTATCATCATGATAAGTGATCCTACAAAAAGAGTAATTGCAGAGCAAAGTGTTCCAATACTCATGTTAAGCGACTGGCTTATCGTATCAACATCATTAGTTACTCTTGAAAGCACATCACCTGTTGAATGATGGTGAAAATAGCTCATTGGAAGCTTATTTATCTTAACAGAGATATCATTTCTAAGTCTCTTTGTCACCTTCTGGGTAACTGTTGCCATTATCCAGCCCTGAAGTGCTGAAAGAGCAGCGCCAATAGCATAAATTAAGATAAGCGTCATAACTACCGTTTTGATCTTATTCATATCAATTGAAGGCTTCACCAGCGATTGTACTGACTCCGGAAGCTCATCAAATACTCCAAGATCTGCACTGTCTTCATCCATTCCCGAAAGCGTATCTGTCATTGCAAGCTGGTCATCAACAGAAATCGTAACGCCGTCCACTGTTATATCTGTCATATTACCAGAAGGATTATTAGACATTGTCTTAATAATCTTTGACAGCTCATCAGTATCTGGTGCAATTCCCGCGGTTATTGTATCAGTTATTTCTGAAAGTCTGTCAGGTCCCGAAAGTGTAAGAATAGAGCCACACATTGCACAAATTATCGCAATGATTATCACTGCAATATATTTATTACAATACTTTAATAGTTTTCCCCAAGTTCCTTTTGCAACCTTTTCAGGTGCACCGCCGCGGCCCATGCCGGGTCCATGTCCGCCCATCATCGGTCCGCCACGTCTTGAATTATTATCTGCCATTATGCAAGTTCCTCCTTTGAAAGCTGAGAATATGCTATCTGCTTATACACATCACACGACTCCATGAGCTCGGCATGTGTACCTTGCCCTGCAATCTTTCCATCATCAAGGACAATTATCCTGTCTGCATCACGGATTGTTCCTATCCTTTGCGCGACGATAAGCTTTGTTGCATCTGCGCAGTATTTTGATAGTGCGTCACGAAGATTTCTGTCAGTTTTATAATCAAGTGCAGAAAAAGAGTCATCAAATATAAAGATTTCCGGGTTCTTCGCAACTGCTCTTGCAATTGACAGTCTCTGCTTCTGGCCACCCGAAAAGTTATTGCCACCCTGCGCAACATAGCCCTTATATCCATCTTCCTGACTTTCAACGAAGTCCGTAGACTGCGCTATCTCTACAGCTCTTTTGATATTCTCATCAGAGGTATCATTAACGCCGTTATCTCCGTAGCCTACATTGGAAGTAATATCTCCTGAGAAAAGAATTGCCTTCTGCGAAACATATCCTATCTTATCGCGAAGCTTCTTTTGTTTGAACTTTTTAACATTTATCCCATCTACAATTACTTCACCCTCAGTAGCATCATAAAATCTTGGGATAAGATTTATTACCGTACTCTTTCCACAACCGGTGGATCCTATAAACGCTACAGTTTCGCCCTTATTCGCCTTAAAGCTTATGTTCTCGATAACATTATTTGCTGCGTCAGGATATTTGAAGGAGACGTTTCTAAATTCAATTGTGCCTTTCTGGGATTCTGTGCCTTCCGAAGTTTCGCCATCGTTTATTCTGACATCAGTATCAAGCACTGCAAGAATTCTTTTGGCAGAAACAGATGCTCTTGGAAGTATGATGAAAATCATGACAAGCATCATAAATGCCATTACAACCTGCATCGCATATGATGAAAAGACAACCATATCAGAGAAAATTCCAAGCTTATCGCCCATAAGTGCATCATTAATAAGTACAGCACCGACCGCATATATTGCCAGCGTAAGGCCATTCATAACTGCCTGGATGCTTGGCATAAGGAACGCCATCGTCCTGTTTGCAAAAAGATTCGCCCCTGTAAGGTTATCATTAGCATCTGAAAATTTCTGCTCCTGATATCCTTCAGCGTTATATGCTCTTACGACGCTAAGTCCTGAAAGATTCTCTCTGGTGACTCTGTTAAGGTCATCCGTAAGTGACTGCATTTTCTTAAACTTAGGCATTGCAAGTGCTACACATATCATTACGACGCCTAGAAGAATAATTACAGCAACTCCTATTGAAAGCGTCCACTGCCAGCTCTTATTGTATATCTTAAGTATTGCCCAGACTGCAAGAATCGGTGCCTTTATCATGGACTGAAGTCCCATGACAATAAGCATCTGTACCTGCTGAACGTCATTAGTCGTTCTGGTAATCAGACTGGCTGTTGAAAAGTGTCCGATTTCTTCCATTGAAAAGCTCTGTACTTTATTAAAGAGCTTTTCTCTGATATTTGCAGAGAAATTGATTCCAACTCCGGCTGATAGTATCGCAACAAATACAGAAGATGCAAGGCTTCCGAATGCACATAGCATCATCTTGCCTCCTGCTGCGATGATATCACTCATCGCACTTCCCGTTGATTCAACAAGAACAGTTATTTCCGACATGTAATCAGGAAGCTTAAGATCAAGCCACACCTGAACCACGATAAAGATTAGCGCTACTCCAATACAAGCGTAATCTCTTTTGGTGAGATTTTTAAATATTTTAATCATTTAGTTCCTCCATGCTTTGCGATTTGAAATATTTCATAGAAAAAAGCTCTCCTTTGCATATTACTAGTTATCTCTTCATGAATTTGGAGCACACATCTTTTCAAGTAAAAAGACAAATGTCTCCAGCTCTTCTTTGGACAATTTCCCAAATGCCTGTGAAATTGTCTCATTCATGCCCTGGCTTGCTTTCTCACATAGCCTTATTCCTTCATCGCTAATCCTGACAAGCTTATTGCGGCGGTCCTTCTCATCCGTTTCGCAGTGAATCAGCTCTTTTTCCTCAAGTCTCTTAACTATTCCGGCAGTAGTGGACTGGGCAAGATGCATTTGCTGTTCAAGTTCCTTAAGTGAACAGCAATCATTCTTCCTGAAATGAATACTCATAAGTGCACCCATCTGCGCCATTGTCAGATTCGAGCTTCGAAGCTCATTGTTCATATGCCTTTCCATCTCATCATGAAGCTGCTTTACTCTATAAATGCAGGTTCGCTTCTCATCCAGGTATTTATCCACCATCTGCCTCCTTTGACCATCTGATAATGTGTAAATATATACTCAATGCTTATTGAAATCAATAGCATGCGATTGATTTAATAATTTCTTTATTTTTCTTTATCAAAAAAATCATAATCATTTTGTTATGTAACTAAATGGTGGCATTTTGATGATTTCTTTTTTCTTCTTTATAGCATATTAGTAAAGGAGAAAAAGTTTATGTATTTTAAACGATTGGAAGACCTTAGAATTGACCATGATCTATCACAGCAAAAGGTTGCTGACTACCTCGTTTGTCAGCGTGAAGTATATAGAAGATACGAAAAGGGGCTTCGAGAGCTCCCCATTTCCTACGCAATAAAGCTATCCGGCTACTACCGCGTTTCAGTGGATTACCTTCTTGGCGTCTCCGATGAAAAGAACCCTTATGGGAACAAGGATAACCGATAATAAAAGTTCGCCCAGCGGCGAACTTTGCGAGAATTGGACTTTCGTCCAATTCTCCTTAGCGTCTGAAACACAGCTGCGAATTTTTATCAATTAAAAAAAATTCGCCCAGCGGCGAACTTTGCGAGAATTGGACTTTCGTCCAATTCTCCTTAACGTCTGAAACACAGCGGCGAATATATATTAATTAAAATAAAAGTTAGCCCAGCGGCGAATATATATTATTTTAAAAAGGCCTACAAAGAATTTGCATTCTCTGTAAGCCTTGGTTTGGTGCGGGAAAATTAGGAATTAAATTTAATTCTTTAATCTAAATAGAACTTTAAGAATTCTTATTTTAATCAATAGTCGATTATGATATACTTACCCCAGTCAATTTAGAACTTTTGAGGATAGTTCGGTGATACCTTTTCGGAAACGGAAAGGAGGCTTGTATGAATACAATGGAAACATTGACTTTAATTCTTGTGATTTTTGCAGGATTAACATACATAGATAACCACCGAAAGAAATAAAACAGCTATCCTCTACTAGCAATAGGGGATAGCTCGTGCTTTGTAACTTGTTTACTTATCACTTTGTTTCCGAAAGCCAATCATCGGATGTTCAAATATCCATTGATTGATTTTAAGTTGATTATAAGGTAGTGACCATCAGAAGTCAATGCTTTAGGTTAAAGAGGATGCTTAGGTGTCCTCTTTTTCTTTTGCTAACTCTGTCATATGTCCTGCAGTGAATATTCCCGTTTAAAAACATCTCTAAAGCGCGCTCTCTGTAAGCGTTGGTTTAGAGCGCCATTTGGTGCGGGGAAATTACATTTCTATTGCTATCATACATGAAAAGAACTAAAATTCATTCGTTAATGAAAAATGATGGTCATTTATAAATTTCCAGGCTCATAGCTCAGCTGGGAAAGCGCCGTATTCGGGACGCAGAGGTCAACGGTTCAAACCCGTTTAGATCCATATGAGTAAAGCCCTGTCTGTAGATGTAATTGTCTATAGGCAGGGCTTTAATTAATTCAATTTATGGTTATATCAATTTATTCCTATCTTGTCCATTGTATAGGAACTTTCATAAATTATTAGCTTTATTATGTTTTAAAATTTCACATTTTGTAAAATTCTATCATCTTCTATCCCAGCTACAGAATTATAAGAAAACATATATGCATTATAATCTCTATCACTCTGTGTATCATCCCAATTTAAAATAGGCATTCCTAGTTCTTCTTGTTTGATCAGCTACCTGTTCAATAATATCTCTAAAGTTCTCTCTATCCTCGTGCAGATACATATTTTACCCCTGTCTCATAAATGGCCTTGTATATTTTAGTCGGATAATTTGCTATAAATTGATCTATTATTTCTTTTGTAATACTGTTTTCTTTAATATATCTAGATAATATTTCGCCACAAGATTCCAAATCCTCCTCTGCACATTTATCAATGTCTTTCAAACAATCAAGAAGCTGTAATACCGGGAAATTCATTTCATTAATTGAAATAACTGGTCTACGAATAACATATTTTCTATTTCTTATTGAAATTTCCCTTACTGGCGCTGGAGCATAATTACTTGTGATTTCTTCTGTAAATGGAACCTGAGTTGACAATCCCATACGATTTGCTAGTGTATATCCAGAGTAGAACCCTACACGCTTTCCTCTTCTTCTAATATACTTATTAACAGCAACCACATCCGGTGACAATGCCGATTTTTCTCCAAAAATATTATTCTTTGGGAAATAATAGATTCCTGGATCAAATCTCCAAAGAATACCTTCATCTGTATATTTTTTTAAATGATAACGCAAGTTTTCTTCTGTAATATTTGGAATAATAATATCTGTCAGAAAAATAGGTTCACCAATTTCATAGTTTTCTTTCAAATAATCTAATACCATTTTTTCACCGCTTTCAGATTGTGAAGATTGCTTTTACTTATTGTTAGTATATTGTTTATTGCCTATTATGTCAATTTATCTCGCCGTAGAATTATTAAAAAAAGAGGAATCGATTAGTTTCCCAGTCGATTCCTCTTTAAAAAATATAATTTTATTTACTGCTCAATCAGCCATTAAGTGCTTCGTTAACAGCTACTGCACAAGCAACTGTCATTCCGACCATCGGGTTGTTACCAGCTCCGATAAGTCCCATCATCTCTACGTGAGCAGGAACTGATGAAGAACCAGCGAACTGTGCATCTGAATGCATACGTCCCATAGTATCTGTCATGCCGTAAGAAGCTGGGCCTGCTGCCATGTTATCTGGGTGAAGAGTACGTCCTGTACCGCCGCCTGATGCAACTGAGAAATACTTCTTGCCCTGCTCGATACATTCCTTCTTATATGTTCCTGCAACTGGATGCTGGAAACGTGTAGGATTGGTTGAATTTCCTGTGATAGAAACGTCAACGCCCTCAAGGTGCATGATTGCAACACCTTCTCTAACGTCATCAGCGCCGTAGCAACGAACCTTTGCTCTCTCGCCGTTTGAATATGCAATCTCTTCAACAACGTTGACTTTACCTGTGTAATAGTCAAACTTTGTCTGAACGTATGTAAATCCATTGATACGAGAAATGATCTTAGCTGCGTCTTTTCCAAGACCGTTAAGAATAACTCTAAGAGGCTCTTTACGAGCTTTGTTTGCGCTGTTTGCAAGTCCGATAGCACCTTCAGCAGCTGCAAAAGACTCATGTCCTGCAAGGAATGCAAAACACTTTGTGTCTTCTGAAAGAAGCATAGAGCCAAGTCTTCCATGTCCAAGGCCTACTTTTCTGTCATCAGCAACTGATCCAGGGATACAGAAGCTCTGAAGTCCAAGGCCGATCATCTCAGCTGCCTCAGTAGCGCTCTTTACGTTCTCTTTAAGTGCAATAGCACATCCTGTAAGGTATGCCCATCCTGCATTTTCGAAGCAGATAGGCTGGATGCCCTTAACGATATTGTAAGCATCTACTCCTGCTTTATCACAAATTTCCTTTGCTTCCTGGAGAGATGAGATGCCATGCTTTGCAAGCTCAGCATTTATCTGATTAATTCTTCTGTCATAGCTTTCAAATAATTCTTCCATTAGATTTATCCCTCCTTAGTCTTCTCTTGGGTCGATAAGCTTAACAGCGTCTTCAACTCTGCCGTACTTACCGCTTGCTTTTTCGATTGCTTCCTTAGGCTCAATTCCCTTCTTGATGAATTCCATCATCTTACCGAAGTTGATGAACTGATATCCGATGATTGTATCATCCTTATCAACAGCAATCTTTGTGATATATCCCTCAGCGAGCTCAAGATAACGAGGTCCCTTAAGAGTTGTAGAATAAGTTGTACCAACCTGTGAACGAAGTCCCTTACCAAGATCCTCAAGGCCTGCTCCAACAGGAAGTCCGTTCTCAGAAAATGCTGTCTGAGATCTGCCGTAAACGATCTGTAAGAAAAGCTCTCTCATAGCTGTGTTAATAGCATCACAAACAAGGTCTGTGTTAAGAGCTTCAAGAATTGTCTTTCCTGTAAGAATCTCAGCTGCCATAGCTGCTGAATGAGTCATTCCAGAACATCCGATAGTCTCAACAAGAGCCTCCTGGATAACTCCGTCCTTGATATTCAGAGAAAGCTTACAAGCTCCCTGCTGAGGTGCGCACCAGCCAATGCCGTGTGTAAATCCAGAAATATCTTTGATTTCCTTTGCCTGAACCCACTTGCCTTCCTCCGGTATCGGAGCAGGACCATGGTATGCACCTTTAGCAAGAGGGCACATATGTTCAATTTCCTTTGTGTACATCATAACTTATCCTCTCTTTCATCTGTAAGTAAAAGAAATAACTGCTAATCCGATGTACAAATCTCAAACTAATAGATTTGTATATTCTTTAATATATAGAAATTCATCGGTAAAAACGATTGTAATGACCGTTTTTTCACGACTAACAGTATAACGCAGAGCCATGGTGTTAGTCAATCGAAATCACCTTGTAGTCTTGAGCGGTAACTGCATTTGTCAATTCCTCATCAGATATCTTTTCACTAATAGATACAACCGCTGTTCCTTCCTTGAAACTAACATTTGCTTCTGTTACCTGTGGAAGTGCCTCAAGCGCCTTCTTAACACGCGCCTGGCAGTGCTCACACATCATTCCTTCAATCTTCATTGTTCTCGTCATCTCTTTTTCCTCCAAATTATTAATAATTCTATGTCTTAACTGCCTGTCATGTCGATTATCATGAACCTTGGCAAAGTTTAACCTAAGTGCATTTGTTACAACCAAAAAGCTGGATAAGCTCATTGCGGCTGCGCCAAACATGGGGTTTAGTGCAATTCCAAACGCCGGAATAAATGCTCCGGCCGCAAGCGGAATTCCGATTATATTATAAAAAAATGCCCAAAAAAGATTTTCATGGATATTTCTTATCGTAGCACGGCTAAGCCTCACGGCAGCCGGCACATCAAGAAGATTACTGTTCATGAGTACAATATCCGCAGCATCAATTGCAACATCAGTCCCGGCGCCAATCGCTATTCCGATATCTGCTCCTGTGAGCGCCGGTGCGTCATTAATGCCATCGCCAACCATGATAACTTTCCCTTTTTGCTTAAGTCTCTCGATTACTTCAGCCTTTTGAGCCGGGAGTACATCAGAAATCACTTCTTCAATACCGGTTTCCGCTCCCACTGCTTCCGCACACGCTTTATTGTCTCCTGAAAGAAGGACGCTTTTAATTCCCATGTTCTTAAGCTCATTTACAGCATTTTGGGCTTCGCTCCTGGCCTTATCCGCTGCTGCAATGATTCCGATTAATTCTTTTTCTTTTGCAAAAAGAAGTATTGTCTTTCCTTCACCTGAAAGCTTCAAAATCAGGTCTTGGGTTTTGGTATTAACAGCTGCAATATCTGAAATATATCTCTGGCTTCCACCATAAACTTCGGTTCCCTCTATTTTCCCGCAAAGTCCATTTCCCGGAACCGCTTTAAAATCAGTAATTTCTATTTCGCTATTTTGATGGTTTTGGCTTTCCAAAGCATCATTATAAGATATTACTGCCTTTGCAAGCGGATGCTCGCTTTTCCTCTCTAGCGCGGACGAGATGCTAAGCAGCTCTGATTCCGAATAGTTATTTAGGGGTATTACGTCAGTCACAGTTGGTGTGCCATTTGTAATCGTTCCTGTTTTATCAAATACGATAATGTCAGCTTTTCCGGCTGCTTCAAGGGCGGCTGCTGTTTTGAACAATATTCCATTTCTGGCTCCAAGTCCGTTTCCAACCATTATTGCAACTGGAGTTGCAAGTCCAAGAGCGCACGGGCAGCTAATTACAAGAACTGCTATTCCTCTTGATAAGGCAAAAGAAATTTCAGCACCTGTAAGCATCCAAATAATAAATGTAATTAACGCTATACCGATAATTACTGGGACGAAAATTCCTGCTACTTTATCTGCAATTCTTGATATTGGTGCTTTCGTAGCAGCAGCGTCACTGACCATTGATATAATTTGTGAAAGTGATGTATTTTCGCCTGTAGCAGTAACCTTGCAGGTCAGAAAGCCCTCCTGGTTGATGGTTCCTGTGCTGACCCTGTCACCCGGCTTTTTCTCTGAAGGAATGCTCTCGCCTGTAAGCATTGACTCATTCACAGCGCCGGAGCCATCTTCAACTACCGCGTCCGCAGGAACTGCTTCTCCGGGGCGAATTATGATTCTATCTCCGGGTTTAAGTTCATCTGCAGGAATCGTCAGCTCTTTTGACAAAGAAATCACATGAGCAGTCTGCGGAGCAAGTTTTATAAGACTCGTCAGTGCACTCGTAGTTCTGCCTTTACTTATCGATTCCAAGAGCTTTCCCACTGTGATGAGTGTCAATATCATGGCAGCGGATTCGAAATACAGATTATTCATGAGCGCCATGGCGTCTGATTTGCTTCCAGATGCACTGATAACTGTCACTTCGACAAGTGAATAAACGCTCCACACATATGACGCCATTGACCCCAGCGCCACGAGTGTATCCATGTTTGGTGCGCCGTGGCAAAGTGCCTTTGTTCCACTGACAAAAAATCTCTGGTTTATCACCATAACTATCCCTGCAAGAAGCATTTCTATTATGCCAATTCCAATCGGATTATCCTGCAGAAATCCCGGAAGCGGAAAGCCCAGCATTATGTGCCCCATGGACAGATACATCAGTAATATGAGAAAAACTAAAGATGAAATGAGACGGTTTCTAATTGTTATTATCTGAAGCTTTTGCATGCTTTCCAGTGAATCAGCGGATTCCGTTTTGCTATTTGAAGCTTTGCCCTTACTTGTTTTGCTACTGCCCTCTGCATTATTTCCGGTACTCTTTGCACTTGCACCATACCCGGCATTCTCTACAGCCCTGATTATTTCATTTATGCTTGCATCCCCCTCAACTCCCATTGAATTAGTCAAAAGAGATACTGAACAAGACGTTACACCGTCAACCTTGCTGACAGCTTTTTCAACTCTGCTACTGCACGCAGCACAGCTCATTCCAGTAATATTGTATTGTTCCACCTAGTGTTTCCTTTCTTAATTAGGAATAAGTTCGCCGCTGGGCGAACTATTTATTTCTATTCCAATTCCGCAGCTGTTTGAATCATTTCAAGAGAGGATTGCGAAGCAATCCTCTTATAGTTCGCCGCTGGGCGAACTATTTATTTCATAAGCTTCTGCAGCGTAGCAACCAGTTCATCTATTGATTCGTCTTTGCCGGCTCTGATATCATCAGCCACACATGTCCTAATATGATTTGCCAGCAGCACTTTGTTAAAGCTGCAAAGTGCCGCATTAATTGCCGAAACCTGAATCAGTATATCCGGGCAGTAGCTATCAGACTCTACCATCTTCTTAACGCCCCGGACCTGCCCTTCTATTCGGTTTAATCTATTGATCAAATTTTTGTATTCCTTTTCGGAACGTTTCTTGGTTCTATGTGATGAGCAGCAATTCATTTCTTCAGCCATTTCTTCCTCCATTTTCACCTTTATTTGTGCCTCCATTTATGCATCATTGTGTTTTGTATGCTGTCCCTATATAGTGGACACTTAATCCTCTATTCCACATACACTTTTCATCAATTTTACATGCCTTCCGGCTCCAAACTGTATGCGTGTAGCAAGAAACCTCTATCTCACATACACTTTTCATCAAATATATATGCCTTTCGGCTCCAGCCTGTATGCGTGTAGCAAGAAACCTCTATCTCACATACACTTTTCATCAAATATAT
>CAZJWA010000030.1:0-32420 GCA_964549585.1 uncultured Butyrivibrio sp.
GCAAATACATATATATTTCCCTTATTTGGCTTTTTTATCGGTACGGTGTGCCAATTCATGCCGGTTTGATTAAAGTCTTTTAGTTTTTTCTAGTGCAAATACATATATATTTCCCTTATTTGGCTTTTTTATCGGTACGGTGTGCTATTTCATGCCAGTATTGGTTAAAGTCTTTTAACTTTATCTAATGCAAATACATATATATTTCCTCTTTTTTGGCTTTTTTATCGGTACGGTGTGCTATTTCATGCCAATTTGATTAAAGCCTTTTAGTTTTCTCTAGTGCAAATACATATATATTTCCCTTATTTGGCTTTTTTATCGGTACGGTGTGTTAGATCATCAGGTTCAATCACCTTATCTTCTATTATACACGATATTTCATGAAAGATTGTGTCTATATTATCGGAAATAATTGCTCAAATCGTAAGTAGTTTCAGATAATTTATGTAAACCCTCCTTCGCCTCTACATTCTCATCATTAGAGCACTTCGATAGCACACAAGAAAAAGAGACCACCAATAAAAATTCAATCAGCAGTCTCCCTTGCAATTTCTTATTTACTTAGTCAGTCTTCTTTTCTCTTAAATAGTCTTCTTAGTTACTTCCATGGTCTACTTATCTCTTACACGTTCTTCTTAGCTTCTTCACTAATCCCATTACAGCTTTAATTATTTGCTTAACCCTCGAATTTCAATAGCTTTATTCCTTCGCTTTCAATTCGAATTCCACCGGCTTCATTCCTTCGCTTTCGATTCTGATTCTTCCGGTCTTATTCTTATCAGCATAAATAATCATTTTGCCATGGTATGTTCTCCTATACATTTCAGTGTAAGGAGTCGTATCACCAAGATTACCGTTATCAATTCCAAGTATTTCTGCGCCTTCAAGACAGGAAATATTAAGAAGATTGTCTGCACTATGAACAGTTCTTCCTTTAATATCAACCATGGTAACTTCTACCTGAAGTACATCTCCTATGCTCTTTCTGGTGCTGTCATACTCGGTGGTATCCAAGTACTCCTTGTACTCGCCTCCTATAATATATGGCTTTGTCTTTATGGCTACAGCCTCGCTGGTTGTTTCAAGTACGTATTCGCACACCTCTTCGCCGTTCTTGTATCCAACAGCTCTTAGCGCCCCTTCTTCAAATGGGAGTTTAAAGGAGCATACATACTCACATTTATTTCTTCCAAGGCTTCTACCATTTACAAAGAGTTCTGCTTCATCACAGTTCGTAAAGATATCAGCATAAACGTCTTCTCCTTCGCCATAATTCCATGCTATCACCCTGTTATCATATCTGTCATCTGCAGGTGACAATCCGGTTGCAATCATTACCATTGGCTTATCTGTCCACATTGCCTGTCTGAAATAATATTCAGGTTTTTTAAATCCTGCAGTTGTCAGAATTCCTGCTTCCGAGCCATGCTTAGGCCAGCCAACAGTTTCTCCGATAAAGTCTATTCCCGTCCATAGACACTGACCAGAAATGTAATCATTGTCACGAACATAAAGCCACTCATTAAGTCCCTGCCCATTCTCGCTTCCAAAAATCGGTTTATCAGGAAATCTCAAGTGATCTTGTGCATATAGATGTTCCTTGTAGTTGTATCCGATAACATCAATTGAATCAAAGAGCCCTATATTTGACGATAGCTCAGGAAACGCTGACGCAAGAGTAACAGGTCTTGTCGTATCTTCGGCTCTTACAAGCTTTGAAAGTTCTTTTGCTATTACGCTAAGTCTCTCAGAATTAGGCTTATTATTATTGTATTTTCTCTCACTTTCAGGCTTGTTGGCATCATTATTTCCAGTCATTGTTGCAAAGCTCTCATGACAATATGGATCATTTGGATAATCTATCTCATTGCCAATACTCCACATAATGACACAGGCTCTATTTCTGTTCTCTCTGACAAAAGAGCTGACATCCTTTTCGTGCCATTCATGGAAATCCTCATAGTAGCCCTGGTGCTTAGGCGGATAAACATTGTGGCCCTTAGCCCACTTATTCTTAACGCCTTCCCACTCATCAAATATCTCGTCAATAACATAAAATCCCATTTCATCGCATAAATCGTAAAGCTCTCTGCTATGAGGATTATGAGACATTCTGATAGTATTTGCGCCCATTTTCTTTAAGATTTCAAGACGTCTTTGCCATACGCTCTTTGGTACGGCAGAGCCAAAAGAGCCAGCATCCTCATGTACGCATACGCCCTTTAGTTTGGTCATGCGTCCATTTATGAAAAAGCCTTTGTCAGGATCAAAAGAAAAATCACGTATTCCTATCTTTGATTTAATAACATCAGTTATTTTATTCTGATTCTTTTCGTATGAAACCTCTGTCTCCCATGTATAAAGATACGGGTTCTCATCTGACCAAAGGCCTGGCGCGATAAGCATACCTTCCTGCTCTACATATTTCTTTTCACCAGGAAGAAGTCTGGTCTCTCCGCTATCAAGCTCAAGAACCTTTGTCTTTCCATCTCTTCCATAAAGGGTATGTGTAATAGCTGCAGATACTTCTCTATCTTCATCATTTTGAACCGCTGTTTTAAAATACAGTTTTGCGCCATTTGCCACGTCTTTATTGAGAATCTGAACTACATTCTCATCTCTTACAACGTGACACCTTTCGCTGATAATAAGGCTCACAGTTTTATTTATTCCGCTTCCTGTATACCATCTTGAATCAGCGATATCGTTATGCTCTACTCTGACGACGATCACGTTCTCTTCGTCTCCGAATTTTACCGCATGCGTAATATCTTTTGAAAAGGCCGTGTATCCATTTGCCCATCTGCCAAGATAATAACCGTTGCACCAAATCTTACAGTGCTTATACACACCATCGAAATGTATCTGGATTTCTTTTCCCGAAAGCTTTTCTTCAAGCTTCTCATGAATTCTGTACCAGCCTATTCCACCCGGAAGATACCCGGTACCACTTGAGAATTCCTTTGAAAAAGGCATTGAAACAGCAAAATCATGTGGAAGAGTTACTTCCTCCCATGTCGAATCATCAAAATCTCTTTCGAAAGCTTCCTCTTCTTCTCCGTAATGAAATTTTACTTTTTGGCTGATTATTCTTTCCATGTTAATCTCCATACTGCGCAGTTTGAAGGTTTTCCATCAAGCTGCCCCTCTCATAATTATATCTTTTTACTGAAAAAAATTGTTAAAAATAGCAGGCATCAAGCTATCCGTGGGACTTTGCCATGATGCCTGCTACAATTATGTAACATTATTAGTGACTTTTATTTACTTATATAATGCATCCATCTGGGTCTGGAGCTCAGCTGTAACTTCTTCAATGCCGGCATCCTTAAGGGCCTTCTGATATTCAGCAACGATTTCTTCAGCAGTTCCCTGATACTTACCAAATGCAATCTGCTTCATGTAGTTAGTGTGAACTTCGTTGATGTTGTTGATCTGTGACTGAATGCTGTCTACTTCAGGAACGAACTGTCCATAAGGATAGTCGATCTTGATAGAATCGTACTTCTCATAAAGAGGATCAATTTCATCCCAGTTCTTTGTTGAATCCTTGATTTCAAGATCATCATTACGTCCCCACCAGTAATTGGTTGTTCCGTTGATGTTCTGTGTATCTGCATTATAGCCTTCTGGAAGAATCTTCATTCCGTTGTCATCAAGATCCCATGAAACGCCCTGGATACCACTTGTAAAGAGGTGGTAGCACTCTGGATCATTTCTAAGAAGGTCATAAACCATAAGTGCTCTTTCAGGATTCTTACTTCCTGCAGAAACTGCCATAGCACCATGTGTGATTGAAAGTGCTGTTACGTTGTCTGTCTCTTCTCCAAAACAGAAGAAGCCTGTATCTGCATCAGGATCATCTGTATAAATTGTGTTGTTAGCTGTGTGGCTGCAAAGATCTGTCCATGTCTGTGTATGATGCTGCTCTGCTGCAACTTTTCCGATTCTGTATTCATCACGGTTCTGAGCTGCTGTGTTGTTAAGAACGTCTGTTGGCCATACGCCTATATCATCCCATTCTTTCATTGCCTTAGCAAAATCAACCATCATATCTGTATCTGTATAGAATGGGCATGTAACGGTATAAAGATCATCCTTTGTGCCGCCCCATAATCCGCCTGAGCAGATTCCATCAATAGTAACGAAGTTGCTGTGTGAAGCTACCCAGCCACCTGCCATTGTAGCAAACTGTGTTCCATCTGAATCCCAAGGAGTGATATCGGGATAAGCTTCTTTTACATATTTGAAATATGTTGTAAGGTCATCCCAACTCTGAACGCCATCTGCAAGTCCTGCTTCTTTAGCCCAGTCAAGTCTGTATGAAAATCCATGGTTTGTCCACTGTGTATAATTATCCTCTGGCATAAGATAAATCTCACCATTGTACTTACACATATCCCAGTGTTCTTCAGGAACGCTTGCCCAAGTCTGAGGTGCATATGTCTGAAGCATTTCAGGTGAAAGTTCAAGGAAAGCACCGTTCTTAGCATTTGGCCATGCATCAAGCCAGTCAGAAGCTGTTCCTACAAGATCAACGCTTCCATCCATCTGTGCAAGTGTAAGGTTATAGTTTGAAAGATAATCTGTCCATTCAATGTAATAAATCTGAAGTTCTGCGTTGCATTTCTCTGTAAGAATAGTATTGAGCTGTGCAAGCATATCATCAAGTGCAGGCTCTGTAGCTGTTGGCTTATCACCTGTTGTCATGTATGTAATTACTACATGCTCTGATGTGTCAATTGCAGAAGCAGAATCTGTTGCTGCTGCGCTATCCCCGTCTGCTGACTCTGTTGTTCCATCAGCTGTTGTCTGTGCTGTTCCATCTCCTGATGAACCGCAGGCTACCATTGTCCCCATAATGCATGTAGCAAGAAGGACTGATAACAGTTTTTTCTTCATATAATACCTCCCATAATTGTGGTCTATCTATATTGATGCTGCACCATGCAGCCTTCAATCACACTAGCAACTTCGTAACGATTTCGCGAAGCTCAATTGCTGTCTTTCATCCGAACTCTGCAGAAGTTGAGCTCTGCTCAGCTTCATAAAGTTATTGAGCGATAGCCGAACTTTGAGAATGGAACATTCTCAAAGCTCGTAAACTTAAAATTAAGTCCTTAGACTTAATTTTAATGTTTTAACCTTTAACCGCCCCTACGGTGATTCCACCGATAAAGTACTTCTGTACAAAAGGATAAACAAATATTATTGGTCCTGTTGCCATTACTGCTGTTGCCATCTTTATTCCGTTTGTAGGAATATCCGAAAGAGAAATGAACTGTCCTGCAATTGAGTTCTTGAGCTGATCCATCTTATTAACAACTTCATATAATGTGTACTGGAGTGGTTTTACATCAACTTTTGAACTAAGGAACAATGATGACTGATACCATTCATTCCAATAACTAAGAGCCAGGAAAAGACCAATTGTAGCAAGTGCAGGCTTTAACATTGGAAGAATAAGGTCTGTAAATATCTTGAAGTCTCCTGCTCCGTCTATTTTGCCTGACTCGGTAATCTCATGAGGTATTGCCTTAACAAAGTTCTTCATAAGAATGATGAGCCATGGCGTCATAAGAAGTGGAAGAAATACTGCAAAATAACTGTCTTTCAAATGATATGTCTGAACCATCATCAGATAATATGGTGCAAGTCCAGCTGAGAAAAGGCTTGTAAAATATATGTAGAAAGAAATTCCATTTCTGAAAGGGAAGTCCTTTCTCTGGAGTGCATAACCTGTCATTGCTATAATTGCAAGTCCAAGTAATGTTCCGCAAACCGTAAGAATTATTGTAAGTACATACGACTTCCAGATAAGTCCGCCGTTACATACCATCTTGTATGCCTGCAGTGTGAAGTCCTTTGGTATGAGCTGAACTCCTTCTGCTGAAATAACCTGCTCACTTGTAAATGATGTTCCTACTATAATTAGAAACGGGAAAACACAAGCAAGTGCATAAAATGTAATTACTATATATCCAATTCCTCGTACGATAATGTCCGATATACCAAGTTTGACATTTGCCGAAGAACTTATATCTTCTGTCTTATCTCTTTTCATATCAAATACCATGCCCTTCCATCCGGAGATCAAAATAGTGAGTAATCAGGATCAATTTTCTTAACAATGAGGTTTACCGTCATAACCATTACAAAACCGATTATTGACTGATATAATCCAACCGCCGAAGCTGTCGAGAAGTTGAAATCCGTCATTGTTGCACGGTATACATATGTTTCAATAATGTCTGTCGTACTGTAAAGAAGTGAATTCGTTCCGATTATGTTATAGAACAGTCCAAAGTTACCTTTTACAATTCCTCCGAGTGCAAAGAGAATCAGAATAATAATTGTTGGCTTAAGTCCCGGAAGAACAATGTATTTAATCTTCTGAAAAGCATTTGCTCCATCAACCTTTGCTGCTTCAATTATCTCAGCGTCGATTCCCATTATTGCCGCAAAATAAACAACCGAGTTATATCCTGTAACCTGCCAGAGATAAATGATGACCATCAGAACCGGCCATGAACCTGCGTTTGAATATGGTCCCCATTTCTCCATTCCAAAATGAGTAAGTACTGAATTAACAAATCCTGTATCGTAGTTAAGAAGATTATAAACAAGAAGTCCTACAAGAACCTGTGAAATGAAATATGGCAGGAACATCAGTGTTTGTGAAACTTTCTTAAACCACTTGCATCTCATCTCGTTTAAAAGAACTGCTACAAATACTGCCAGGAGATTTCCTAAAAAGATGAATGCCAAATTATAAAGGATTGTGTTTCTCGTTAGTGTAAAAAGCTTCCCTGACGTATACATAAACTTGAAGTTATCAAGTCCGATGAATCTGCTTCCAAATATTCCATCTCTGTAGTTGTACTTTACAAATGCTACATAGATTCCAGGAAGTGGCATGTAACTAAATGCAAAGAAGAATATAATTGCTGGAACGCACATAAGAATAAGTGTCTTGGATTTCCTTATCTTCTCCCATACAGTAACTTTTCTGATCTGAACTACCTCATCTGAGGCTAACACTTCTTTTTTCATAAACATCCTCCATACCGGAGCGTTTCTTCGCTCTTCCCTACATTCCTTAGGGATAATGTGAAACCGATTTCATATGCTCACAATAGCATTGCAAAATAAGCATGTCAACACAATTTGTTCACAAATCCGTCATTTTGCTCATTTTACTAAACCTAAATTTTTTTTTGTGCACAATAACAATACTTTTCGTTTTGCCTTAATTTCTTTATTCTGTCAAAAATCGCCTCTTCGAAAACAAAGCAGTAAAAAAAGAGCCTCTTTAATTAAAAAGAAGCTCTTTTTGGTCATTTTTCAAGAAATCGGTTTCCGATAAACCGCTTTCTCTATTCTATTTCTTTTATATAGTTCCTATCTAATCTCTTTTTACAGGGCCAGATGAATTACGTATCTTGAGAATTGGGTCGACAACTCTTCTCATTTCAACAGTTTTTCCATCAATCAGTTTTATCATTGAATCAATAAGCTCCTCGCCAAATACAGGATAATTATAATCTATGCTTGTAACAGTTGGTCTCATGCACTCGGCGATATATGTATTATCAAAGCTTACAAGAGAAATATCTTCAGGTATCTTATAATGATTATCCCTAATACAGGCATGTATTCCGGCTGCCGTAAAATCATTTATTGCAATAACAGCTGTTGGCAATTCTCCGCTGTCAAATATCTTCTGCATCTCTGCATACCCACTCTCATAGTCATAACTTGTATTATTATGATTGCAAAACTCCTCAACAACCGGAAGCTTATACTTTTGAATGAGTTGCTTAAATCGCATCACTTTATTAAACGTCGAAAGAACACTCTTAAAGCCTCCAACAAGTGCTATCTTAGAATGCCCAAGTGAAATAAGATGTTCAAATATCAAATCAAGTGCTTTAAAATCGTCAACAAAAACACTGTAAACGTTTGTCCCATCCATTTTGCCTGTAGTAACCACAGGTATTCTATCAGTAATCTGGTTGATCTTACTTGCATAATCTTCATCAGAAATAAGTTCATCCATATTGCCACCTATCTGGATGATGCCATCAACCATCTGCTGATCAAACTTATCAAGAAGTGATGCTTCCTCAGCCTTGTTATTATATGAATTAAGAAGCATCAACGAGTAGCCGGCTTTTCCGGCAGCTATCTCGCAGGCAGCGAAAATGTCTGAATAAAAAGGGTTTCTGATATCAGATACAATAAAGCCTATAGTATTTCTTTTCATATCAGAAAGACTTCTTGCTACGACGTTAGGCTTAAAATCATATTTTCTGATGACTGCTTCAATCCTCTCACGCTTATCGGGATTAACCTTAGCATTGTTGGTCAAAACTCTTGACACAGTGGCAGGAGATACTCCGGCTTCTTTTGCTATGGTATAAATTGTAATCTTTTTTGGCTCTTTTACATCCGGCATATCCGGCTCCTTTTTATGAAATATGATTTATATTTCCAACAAATACCTTTTGTGTCAGTATTAAAGCTATGGATCTGGCTAATGAGTAATTAGCTAATTCAGTTTCAAGAAACCGCTTTCATATCAATAGTATACTTAACGCTAAATCTGTGTCAAGCTGTTTCAACTTTTATGCTGCTCCCCTTCTTGTCCTTTGTTACAATGATTTTATTACCTATGCTTTCTTTAAGCTCTTCTCTATGGCTAATGATTCCAATAAGTTTATTACCACTTGATAGAGACATGAGCATTTCTATCGCATCATTTAGGGATGCACTATCCAGCGTTCCAAAGCCTTCATCAATAAAAAGCGTATCAATAGTAATTCCACCAGCTGCTGAAGTTATGCTGTCAGAAAGTCCAAGTGCAAGTGAAAGCGAAGCCTTAAAGCTTTCTCCTCCCGATAATGTACTGACACTACGCCTTTTCCCGGTATAATTATCCAGAATATCAAGAGCCAGCGCATTCTTGCTTCTAAGCTCCGTGCTATCCTCGTGGCGATATAGCTCGTATTGTCCTTCGCTCATTGGAAGTAGTCTCTTATTAGCTGCTGCAATTATTCTGTCGAATCCAGATGTCTGAATATATTGTTCAAGTGAGATCTTAGCTGCGCCAGACAGATTTCCATTAACAAGGTGATCCATATCTGTGACAAGATCAAGATAATGCTTTTTCTTTTCTGCGCCATCGATTGCCTTTACAAATTTCTCTTCTACAGCTGTATTAGTGGCTATTCTATGAGATATTTCGTTCTTCTTATTTTGCAGAGTGATTTCCTTCTGCGCTATTTCACTCTTCAAATTATTCAGCTCATTAGTATCTACAATAGTTTGATTCTTCGTCTTATCAATCAAATCCCTGAGCCTTGCTTCTATTAGTTTTGTTTTCTCTTTATATTCTCTAATTTCCTTCTCAGTTTGCTCTATTACATCCTCGTTAAGTCCCGCAATTAATTTAAGGTAATCCTCGTCAGACTCAAACTCCTCTTCCTGTAATAAATCTGATACTGACTTTTCCTGCTTCTGCGTTTTCTGCGCAGCATCCTCCCTTGAGTTCTCTAGATTCTCAAGTTTCGTTCTCTCAGCAGTCAGATTATTTCCTGCTATTTCGTTTTCTTTCTTCTTCTGGTCTATATTAGATAAAATTTCTCTACTTTCTTTCTCGATTTTCTCCCTTTGAGATATAGCCTCACCAAGGGTGTTAAAATCTAGCTTTGGAAGAGCCTCAAGTGCAGCCTTCGTAGCAGATAATGCTTTTTCATTCTCAGTGATATTTTGAGAGAGTTTTTGCTTATTGTCAGCTATCACATCCAGCTGCTCTATGACTTTCGCAAGGCTTTTTTTATCTTCATTTAGTTTTTCGATTTCCCTATCTGCTTTTTTCTTTCTGACACTAATGTCATTTCCATAATCAGCAATCTGTTTCCTAATAGTGCCGACATAGTCACCAAGAGCATCCATTTCCATATCGCTTATAGACCTCTTCGTTTCTTCATTACCGCTTACAAAGCCCTTTCCAGTACATCTAGAAACTATCTGTTCTATGCTCTCTTTGATGGTTCTGGAAAGCTCAGTATATCTGCTTTCTGCCTGTACGGCCTCTTCATTTGCCTTATTCTTTGCTTCATCTTTTATATCAAGCACTATTCTTAATGCCTTTACTTCGTCCTCTGTTACAACGTTATCATCCATCCCGGCAAGGCATGGATGATGAAGCGATCCGCACACAGGACACGGCTTGTTCTCTTCAAGCTTTGAAGCAAGAATTCCCGCACGGTTACATTCAAGAACTCTATCACCATCATTCCATGCACTTAGTGCATCATCATATTCTTTTCGTACAGCAATATAATTCTTACTCGTAATCTCTTTCTGCTTTGAAGCACTATCAAGTGCAGGAATCTGTACTTCCGAAATATCTTTTATCTGCTTATATTCCTGCCCTACTTCATCTAAAAGTAAGCTCAGCTTTTGTGCATCAAGCGGCGCATTTTGTTTTTCTTCTATAAAATCACTTAACTGTTCCTGCTGTTTTTTGGCATCAATCTCGCTATTTGAAAGTTCCGCAGTTTCCTTTTCGAGCTGTTTCTTAGTCTCAATCTGCTCTGCATAATTTTTATTTAGCTCATCCCGCTTTGCATACTGCGGTTCTGTCTTCAACAATGCTGCCGAATCTAGCTTATACTGCTCCGCCAAAGCTTCTTTTTCCAAAGAAGCAGCCAGTTTTACCCCTGCCTCTTTGTGCAAACTATCCGCCTTTTCAACGCTTTGTTTACCTTCTTCAAGCTTAACGCCAATGTCACTAAGCGTGTTCTTTAGTTCAAGAAGCTTGTCATATGAAGGTTTAATTGTCCTATATGCTTTTTTCTGCCTTTCAAGCAAATCAGCTTTTTCGCTAATTAACTCCTCTTTGTCTTTATGCGCCTGATACTCTTTTTCTGTAGTTTCTTTTTCAAGAATAAGCTTATTGTTACTTTCCGCTGCCACTATCTCGGAAGTCTTTTGCTCGCTCTGCTTCTTTACCTCGACAATTTCAGAATCAATTCCTCCAAGACTTTCTCCATCCTCTGTCAAAAGAGATTTCAAAAGTCCCTCGATATTATCCTTTTCAGATATCAGATTCGATTTATCAAGCTTCTCTTTCATTTCATTCACGGATGTGAAATTTACACTATCTTCTGTGCACAGAATTCCGCTTAAATACTGCAAAAGACTCTGACATGATGTTTCAAAGCCTTCAGAAGCTTCGGAAGTTTTTTTCTTTAGAATATCGCCCATTTTGCGATACCCTTCCGTCATAAATATTTTCTGGAATATCAGAGTTCTTTTGTCAGAATCAGCATTTAAGAGCTCTCTGAATTCGCCCTGGGCAATCATTGCAATCTGCTTAAACTGTCCATAATCAAGATGGAGAATATTCTCTGTAATCTCCATCGTAACCTTCTTGGCTCCACTTATTGGCTCATCTTCTTCAAAGAACAGATCCGCCTTTTCGGGCTTTGCGACAAGCTTATCGCTCCCCCTCTTTGCGGCTCTAAGATACGCCGGGCTTCTATGAACCCGGTAGTTATGTCCTCTATGGGAAAAAGAAAAATCGACCTCAGTATCAATATTATCAGGCGCAAAATCACTTCTAAGGGATGATGGCGTTCTTCCACTTTTTCCTCCGCCACTAGTTGTTTCACCAAAAAGTGCATAGCAAATTGCGTCAAAAATTGTTGTCTTTCCTGCACCTGTATCGCCTGTTATCAGGTAAATGCCACTTTCACCAAGCTTTGCAAAATCAATCTCGGTCGTATCTGAATATGGTCCAAATGCACTTATTGTAAGCTTTATCGGTTTCATGGATTAGTTCCCTTCCATTTCTTAGATTATTCCAGCTTCTTTGGCTGCGTCTTCAAGGATTTCTATCTCTTCGCTTCCAGGTTCTCCACCACGCATTTTGCTATAGAAATCTTTCATTATTTCGCCAAAGCTTCTCTCGGTTATCTCTTCTTCAAAGCTGTCTTTACCGAGAGCTCTTGTATGTGAATTATCGTAATCAATTCGCATAGTATTGGGATAATAGCTCTGTAAAATCGCCATTGCATCCTGAATCTGATTCTCATCAGTAAGGGTGCAGTAAATATAATCCTCACTATCTGTCACATTTTCAGATGCAGTCAGGTCTTTTAGTCTGCCCTTTATATGCCGCATTTCATGAAGCGGTTTTAGCTCATGAAGCTCAATCTTTACATTTCCTTTTTCCCCAAGAGTAACGATTGGAACCGTTTTGGTGTTATTAACTTCCTTTAGTGAATATTTAAGCGGTGAACCAGCATATCTTATGCTTTCTCTACCAACCTGCTGCGGTGAATGAATATGTCCAAGAGCTACATAATCGAATGTGTCATAGACAAAGCTTCTGATTCGTTCAAGGGTTCCAACATTCAGCGCTGATATCTCTGAGCCTGAGAGTATTGGTTCTTCGCCTTCATTTATGCCATCTTGCGCAGCTTCTTCGCCCATAGGTTTTACTGCTCCTGTCACAAACTGATGTGACAAGATCACGTTACGCTCATCAGTACTAATCTTCGTATGCTTTATTGCTGTTTCCACGGCAGCCTCATAATTTGAGCAGTCATCTCCCTCATCATGATGGAAATGCTCTACAAGTGACGCCTTCACAAACGGCAAAGAATAAAAATTAACAGGTCCAAACTCATCCTGAAGCGTTATACAAGGCACTTCGCCCTGATACTTTCCGGCTATATATATATTATTTGATGAAAAGAGCCTGCTGCCAAAGGAAAGTCTCTCATCCGAGTCATGATTTCCACTGATTATTATTGTTGGAAGATTTAGCTTTGAAAGAGTGTATAAAAACTCGTCAAAGAGCTCTACAGCTTGTTCTGACGGAACATTTCTATCATAAACATCTCCTGCTATAAGAAGAACATCCACCTTCTCGTTTTGTATCATTTCGACTATTTCATTAAGAATATATCTTTGATCCGGAATCATGCTGATTTCTCCAACACTTTTTCCCAAATGTATATCAGACAAATGCATTATTTTCATAGTTTTCTCCGTTCTGAGCAGCAATATGAAACCATCTCTTATTTTAGAGCAAAAGCGCAAAGAAATACACCGGTAAGTTCATTTAGAATCTTACCGGTGTATCAATTATCATCTGTAATCATTATTCAGTTGTCCTTTGCTTTCCTTAAACTTTATTCAGAAATTATTTGGCACACATCATGTAATAAGCTGTTAAGAATTCGATAATCTTCTTCATCATAATAGGCTCCTTTCCTTGTATTATGGGGTTTCACCATTTCTTCCTTCTTCTTAATTTTATGATACATCGAATTCTCATGAATATAAAATACATATATTATATTGCTAATGATACCTTTTTGGTATCGTTAGCAACGCGCGCCGTCAAACACGTCAAAAAAGCCGCTACCAAAATGAAATGGTAACGGCGATATCCTCTTTTATTTTGCTTCTGTTCCAAATACCTTTATCTGCGATAAGGCAGGAAATGGACTTGGATCATCAGCCTTTATCAGATTTCCAAGCTTTATCCACGATACTGCTTTTCTCGAAATCATAAAAGTATGCGGCTTTGTTATCTCTTTTTCCATAGAAACGGTCTCTGTCGTTCCATCAGAAAAGGAGAACGTTGCAGCTCTCCACCAGTTATCATGTGGAAAATCTGCCCGCGTGTACAAATCTATCCTATCAATATCAACCGGGCGTCCAAAATCAAGCTTAAACTCTGCATCATCCTGCATATTGATGCCCCATGATTCATATGGCCAGTCTCCATGGTGCTTTGTTGCTATTGTCCCATCAATCGCGTTTCTTGCGGCAAAGACTGCCTCACCTCTTGTCTCAACGTTAGCTGATGCATGAGGATAGACACTTGCTTCTTCATGCTGATCAAAAGGATTTGCTGCAAGATTTCTGTATGAATTTATCTCAAAATCTTCAGCCTCTCTTATAGAAATGATATGGCGGTTTCCAACAAATGCTATAGGATTATAACTTGTTTTCTTCTCATAGAAAGGTATTTTGTACACTACCTTATCAGACTTTATCAGCACAAGCGCTTCATCGATAGCTGCGTCCACCTTAACAAAGTAGAATTTATCGGGAATAAGATCTGTAAATTCAATTCTGCCTTTATTTCTGTACTCGCCATCCCATGTAAGGACAACGCTTCCATTATCCTCTTCAAATGCCTTTGGTTCTTCAATCCAATCATCATATACAGCAATTCTCATAATTGACCTCGTTTCCGATAATAACCTACTATCTTTATGCTTCAACATTTTCAGATTATCACATAATGAGTTACGAAAAATGGTAATTCCTGCACTAATCCTAGAATCTTTGGATATCATTTTCTGCACAAAAAAAGCAGATACAATCGAATGTACCTGCCTTTAATCATCATATTTATTACGCACGCTCTACAAGTCCTGATCTTAATGCTCTTGTTGATACCCAAGCTCTCTTACGTACTCCATTTTCAATAATGTGTACTTTATGCAGATTAGCTTTAAACATCTTATTTGTTCTATGATGGGAATGACTTACATTATTACCAAACTTCGAAGTCTTTCCGGTAGCTATACATTTTGCCATTTTCTTCACCCTTCCTATATATATTTCTAAAACAGTAGCCTATAAATAATACCGCTTTGGCAGCTTATTGTCAAGATGGGATTAAAAAAATGCTTGACAGATGGGATTAAAAAAAAGCTTGACATAGGATGAATAAAAAGTATATTCCGCATTCATGCTGACTTTAGTCTTACTCTCAACCAAAGTCAGAGTGAATACTTAATTTACTTGCTTAATGCAGCAAGCTTTTCCTTTAATTCTTCGATTTCTTTGCTTTGTTTGAGATTCTCAGCCTTGATACTGCTGTACTTTGCTTTGATTATTTCATAATCCGCCTCAATTTGTTTCTGACGGCGTTCTTCGGCTTCAACCTCAGCACGTCTTTCACAGACAGCCTGGATATGCTCATCGGAATTTAGGTAGTATATGGTTTTGGCTGCTTCTTCTAGGTATTTATTATCTTTAACCATAGCCTTTAATCCTTTCCAGTCTTTCATCTTAAATAGTCTTGCCCATTGATCAATCTTGTAGGCTTTGTCTTCATCAGTTGCTATGTCTATTCGATTTAATTCTACTACACCAATTTGCAATTTACTACTGTATAGTGAGTGTGTTTTGATGTTTTCCATTCGATATGTAGCATAGAATTCGGGTTCTTTTGGGAATAGATCAAAATTTAGAAATCCAATCTGAATGACTGGCTTTGCGAGAAAGTAATTATCTCCCTTAATAAGCTTTGTATAGTTTCTGCAAAGATAGTTTAGAGAGCGGTCTGTCCAGTCATGTTCGTTAATGACCTGCATTTCAAGATTCATGCTGGTTTCATTGTTGATCAGTACATTAACATCAAGGATAAAATCTTTTTTGCCAATAGTGTTGCCAAGGAGAACCGGATTAGTGATTTTCGTCTGAATAGACTCTGGATCCTGGTGAATAAGAGCAGCAACAAGACCTCGAAGTACAGTTTCATTTTCCTGTAAAACTATACGAAACATGTAATCATTTGTCATGTTGTAGGGAATTGCACCGGAGGCTTCCTCGAACGGAACAGCGGGTGCTTTGATAATTGGTGGTACGGTAATCTTTTCTTTTTGTAACATTTAGTAATAAATCCTTTCATTGTGAAATCCGGAACGAGTAGTTCCAAGTGATTTACATACCGGCAAGTATTGAATACTTTCCTGAGTTTTGTATGTATTTAAAGTGCTCGTTTAGAATACAGTAATAAAAGGGTTTTGTCTATAGGGAATTTTTCAAAGGTGGAAAAATTTTTTTAGTTGGCGTGTGCAAGTTGATTGACATATTTCTCCACATATTGCTGAATGGAGCTCATCAAATCAAATGATTTGTCACTCATTTCATTTTTGACAAAAAAGCTATACAGTTTTGCACAACTCACAATTGAATATTAGTCATCTGCAGTGAAATACCCGAATTCAGCATCTTCCTCGATAATTTTCTCTTCTGTCATTTTTGTTCCATCAAAGTTTTCTAATGCAGCGTTCGCCATCTTAGCTAACTCTTCCACTGACTTCCACTTAAATGGATAAAGAATATAATCCTTCACAAGGCTCCAGTCTGCTTTTTGAACATTTATATCATTTCCTGGTACATCTAAACCCTTGTTCCTATTCACCGTCCCCATTGCTCCACAGTGTGCCATTGCAAAAGTAGCAATGGTTTTACCATCTTCTAATGTGATAATTGCTGGATCTGTTTTCTCAATAAAAGCAGGATATTTTACCTTATTCACTTCTGTTTTTACGCCAAATTCCCTCGTAACTCCTTTAAAAGTATCTTTACCAAGGCAGATAATAACCTCTGGTCTTAGAATTTCTACAAGACTCCTAAAATAACCTCTATCCCTATTTATCCATTTTGCTTTTAACCCACCGCTGGTTCCTTTATTCCGATATCCTAAGCATAAATTAGTAAAAAACAAATCATCATACTTAATTCGTGATATATCCTTATACCCTATTGACTCAAAAAGAGCTATCAGATTCCTATCTGTAATACATATATTTACTCCATTAAGATAATTCGTGTTTATTCCCTGGTTCATTTTAGCTATATTGTTCATTAAAATACTGCTATTTGAATCGCTGGTGCGTCCCCAATCCTGACCAACCAAAAGTATCTTGATATTTTCACCTACATTGCCTCTTCCCTGCCAATAAGTCCACAGATTTATCTCCTGACACGAATTACAACCAAGCATATAGACCTTATCTTTCTGGTCTTCTTTACTACCTGTGCGCTGAATATAGCTGTCTTTCACCTCATCACACAAATCTCTGTACATCGCCACCTTACTTATTGTCGTAATAATCACCTCTCCTCATGATTATCTCTTCGATAAAGTTTGCAACCTTCTGTGTTCCATAGTATTCGAAGGGATCCACTCTCTGTTCAGAATCCTCATGATCTATCCATGGTGTTCCATCATAGTGGGTCTCCAAACCTATCCAAGGATCTACAACATCTTTTCGTTTATACTTGAAACTAACATAGTCTGCTAGACAATAATAACCATCGCTGTGCCTTATTCCATCTATCTGTTGCCATGCCAGACGTTCTGCGATTACTTTGTGTTTCGCAATTTTCTCATCGATTTCATATTCATCTATAGGATTTATTGATACAATCTCTTTCCCTATCATCTTCGCATAACAAATTTCGGACCAAGTGCTGTCACCAATATATCCATCTGGATTAATAACATAAATAGCATCCGCCATATCAATCTTTCGCTTATGCATGTCATCAAGCATCCATTTTGTCTCTGTAACATCTCCGTCCTTCTTGTTTTCCCATACCTCTTCATCACCGGAATGACCAAATAAACCCACTGAAATCACTCTATTTCCTGCTAGCGTCAGTTCTTTTTGCATTTTCTCAAATTCCGGTTTGAATCTTGTGCTTCCACATAAAGTAATTACATGATATTTTCCTTGCATGGGCTCCTCCTCTGAAACTTATAGTAATCTCTTCAAAGATTCTAAAATACTCAGCATCTGATATTTAATAAGAAATGCTGCATTGTAACACGTATCACCATAATCATTTTTCATAATATCTAACAAAGGAAGAACATACTGCTCCGTAGTCATGATGTACTTTGACATTTTCTCTTTGCTAAATCCTGTTGCCATCGTAGAAATATTATTGCATCGATCGAGTACCTTGGTTATTGTCGCAAGTCTATTGTTTTTTATTCCTTCAAAATATATCTCACGCCAGCAATCTATTTCTTCCTCTGGTTTCGTAAGCAATCTCACTGCTTCCTGCACTTGGGTTCCAACCGGAAGATCTAGCGGATCTATTCTCTTCCCTAATTCATTTTTACAGTCCTCACAGACATCATGTAATAAAATTGTGGCTATCAAATCGTCTTGGTTCAATCCTAAGGCCAGTGCATCACATGCCATTAACAATGGATGACTTATATATGGAATCCTGGCTTTTCCAGTTCTTATCTGTCCCTCATGCATTTTCCTGGCATAAGGAAGTGCCTTCATCGTCTGTTTTAACCCACCAGCACTTGCTGCAGTTCTAACAAACTTATACATATGATCTTCAGAAAACATTCTGTCATTCAATTCCCATTTGGAACCATCAAATGGAACTTCTGAACAGATATCTGAAATTGTTACATCTAAAGCGTTGGCTAGTATCTCTAATTTCTCCAATTGAGGTAAATACTCATCGTTTTCCCAGCTGCTTACCGTCTGAAAAGAAACTCCAATTTCTCCTGCCAGCTGCTCCTGCGTTAATCCTTTTCTTTTTCGATAATACAGTATTTGCTTCCCTATCTTCATGTGTATCCTCCTTGTCCTTTCTTTCATTTTAATTATACTTTGATTACTAAGGCTTTCCAGCAAGTGAGGCATGAACTTTAGTGTCAAAAACTCAAGTTCAACTTGAGCTATTTGTTCCAGCAATGTCAATTCCAAAATTATCCAAATAATTAGTATGCCATACAATCAGATCTTTTTTTGTCAGCTCCATTTGATTCAAATACAAAGAATCTAATGCAAAGCATTATTTTCTAGACATCAAACCTCTATGGAAAGTATACTTCAAGCCTTCAATTATCTGATAGACTTCCGTTAAAATCTGCTGGCATTTACACCAATAATCAGCTTCCTTTATCTTCTTCTCATAGCCGCTATAATCTAATGCCGAAAGAGGCTGTCGCGCAGAAATGTTGCCACACTTAGTACACTTACATACTATTTCACCATCCTCTATATTGGTAGGTTCTTTTTCGACTATCCACTGATAATCATGATTGCAGCCAAACCCTAATGAAGACGAATCAATTCCTATTGTGGCGAAATCATTCCCATTATTATTTCCGCATTTTGTCCGTAGATCTGCCAATTGACCCAATTTGATAATAATATATAAATTATATGGATTCACACAATCAACCACTACTACATCGGAATTGCTACAAGTCACCTGAACACTTGAAGCATAAATATACTGCGACGGATTATCAATATTTACCGACAAAGTCAAAAAATACGTACAAGTGCTATCAAATATTCCCTGGCAATGATTTTCAAAAGTAGGGGTTTGAGACACCCATGGAAAAATCGGGAACCTATTATTATAATCCGAATCTATACTGCTATCCCATAATTCAGCATTATCATATACTTTTATATTATCTATAGAACAAACAGCCTGATCACCTAACGAATACGGGGAGAAATAATCCGAGGGATATCGCATTATTGTTTGAGTAGGTGAAGAACAGCCATTCCAGGGATCGTTCTGCTAATTTTCTATCCACAACAAAGCCGGGAATAATCTTTTTTTCAAAAGAATCACAAATGTTCATTGGTAAAGAAAATCGAGACGAACTAATAATTTATAGCTTTACTAAACTTATGAGATACTGATATTATCACTCAAATTCGAATACATTTTTTCAAGAGTTGTAAAAAAAGCTTCCTGCTGATCAAAAGGTATTCCACTAAATGCTGCTACATCTATTGCATGAATGTAGACGGCAATCTGCTCCCACTTTTCTTTTCCAAGATTGGTCAAATGAATTACTTTTCTACGATGGTCAAGCTTTGAAGCCTTAATTACAATTAGTCCATCCCTCACCATTCGCATAACAATTCCTGATACTGTAGACTTATCAAGATCCCAGGCATCGCACAGGTCATTCTGCGAACATCCGTCATAATCGTTTATGTATTCCAGAATCTTTGCCTGGCCCGGAAGAAGTCCTATTTCTTTATTCTTTTGCTGAACAAGTTTATTGATTTGGCCTTGACCAACTGCCATTCTAATATGTAATTCTTTTTTCATGAGATTCCTTTCTCAAAAAAAGTTTAATAATAAACGTAATTGTGTTATATTTATTATAATGATACGATAACTAGGGACATAATGATTAATGAAATCAGTCCGACAAAGGATTGCAGAAAAAGTCGGATGCTAATATTTCTTTTTAAATATAATAGCATTATCAGCAAGAAGGGAGAAGTACATGAAGGGGTGGAGCGAAGGAATTTCTGATGCGATAGCTTATATCGAGGAAAATATCACAGAGGATCTGGATATTAATATTATCGCTGATAAAGCATGCATATCAGCATTTTATTTCCAAAAGATATTTGGTGCGCTTTGTGGTATTACGGTAGGTGAGTATATCCGAAACCGAAGACTATCTCTTGCAGGACTTGAACTTAGCTCATCTGATGAAAGAATCATCGACATTGCAATAAAATATGGCTATGAATCACCGGATAGCTTTACCAGAGCCTTCACCAAATTTCATGGTATTACGCCTTCAATGGCGAAGGAAAACGGCACAAAGCTTAACTCTTTTGCCCCGCTGAAAATCAAACTCACACTGGAGGGTGGAACTATGTTGGAATTTAAAATTGTAAAAAAAGAACAGTTTACAGTAGTAGGAAAGGCCCGCAGCTTCAACACCGATACATCATATGAAGAGATTCCAAAATTTTGGAAAGAGAACATGAATAATGGCAATACCTCAGATCTCATTGGAATGTATGGCATATGCATGGACTCTGATGGCAAGAACTTCGAATACTTGATAGCAGATAACTATACTCCGTGGAGCGAAATTCCTTCTGAGTGCATATCAAAAGTAATTCCTGCAGGAACATGGGCAGTATTTCCGTGTCATGGCGCGCTTCCAAAAGCGCTGCAGGATGTTAATACAAAGATATGGAGTGAATGGCTTCCATCATGCAAGAACTACAAACTTGCCGGAAACTACAATATTGAAATGTATACTCCGCCAAAAGAGAATCCAAATGATGACTACAATGAAATTTGGATTCCGGTAGAAAAGAACTGAATTTCTAATAGTAAAGGGATATTGCCGGCTTAATCACTGGCAATATCCCTTTTTAAATTATTTAATAAATAACTCTGAATGAGAGCCTATTATTCTGCTGCGCAGCACTCATTAACCCACTCGATAAAGTTTGTTGTGCTGTCACCACTTCGCTCAGCTGTGGTATGCTCCTGGCCCCAAACTGTTGCAAAATCAACATTTGTATCTTCTGAATAATTCTCAAGTGCAAGCGCGAGGTTAATCTCTGTAGTAATTGAAGTATCGCTCTGCCATGCTCCTGTTCTGATAAGGAAATACTTTGCTACAGTTGAAGTACCATAACCCTCTTGAGATTCGAGAAGGAAATATAACGGTGAATACATGTTAACACGATATTCTACGTCATGACCTACTGAATCTGTCTTTGCAAGATCTTCTTCAAAGTCAGACGTATAATCAGATCCGATATCCTTTAAAATGCTGTATAGAGTATCATCAAAATGTGCACCATTTCCATCATTGTAACCAAAAAGTGTATTCTCACCCTGGCTGGCATCAAGCTGATCAAAAGCTGCAATACCCTTTGAAGAATTCTTTACTGCTGCTGTGAAGTCGGCAATAGAAGAAATTGTAGCTGTATTAGTAGTTGCATCATATGTTACCCACTCGCCATCAGCATTAAGGGCGTCAATGTAATCCTGAGCAGTCTCAAAGGTTCCTGAAATTGTTATTCCACTTGAAGTCTCTGTTCTTGCAATATCATCAATTGCTGTATAATCCACATCAGTGGAATCTGCCGCATCAGCTGTAGTATCTGCTGCTCCACCTTGTGCATCTGCGCCCATCTTCTCTCCATCTGGTGCATCTCCACTAGGCATCTCTCCATCCGGTGCTCCGCCTTGTCCGCCCATTCCTGCCTGATGACCCTGACTTGAAGAATCAGAATCATATGGGAAAGTCGTATCTGAAAGGAAGTTATTTAGTGATGTCTCAATCTGTTCCTTGATATACTCATAATATGTTCCCGACTGATATCTTCCGTCATCGGAAGCCTCAAGAGTAAGTGCATTTCCATCCTCATCAGTAAGACCTATTGAGTTAATATACTCAGCATATGAAGATGTAAGCTCATCAGAAATCTCCTGTTCTTCGTCTGAAAGACATGTTCTGGTATTTCCCATATTCCATTCATAAGCTGCATCGGCAGAATCAAGTGACGTTATAGGGCACCAGTCCATTGAACCAAGAACTGCATCACTTACTCCCTGAACAGCCCCAATAGCATTTAAATAATCATCATACATTTCGCTGTCACCGGTAACTCCAAGAAGTGCTGATTGAGCTCCACCGCCAGACATTCCAAATGAAAAGATTCTTTCTGTATCACCAGGAATCGTATCTGCGCTGTATCTAATATATCTGATTGCTGCCTTAAGATCTGTTACTCCGGCAGGTGCTCCCGCGTCACGACCTCTGCAACCAGCATGAACATAAATGATTCCCTGATCAGTATAATCGGAAAAGCTCTGATACTCAGTAAGAGCATCCTGTGCTGCATATCCCGGTGTGTTAACCGGAAGAACCATCGGCGCCGTTTCTGCTGTATAGCTTCCGACTGTAGCCTCAGTATTAATCTCACAGGTGTATATTCCATCACCATTATCAGTTGCATTCATATAATCTCCGGGAACGAAGATTGATAATGTTTCATAGCTTTCATCTGCAGGAGTTTCGCAATATGAAATCCCAATCTGATAATAAACATTATCATCTGAGTTATATTGCCACTTTGTGTTATCAATCTGAGGAAGATTCGTAACAACCTCCCCGGACTGCGTGGATGCTGATGTCTCTGCTGCCGAAGTATCACCTGCTCCAGACGAAGTCGTATCGGCTCCTGAAGCACTCGCCGATGAGCCGCATCCTACCAGAAGGATTGCAGAAAGCATCACCGGTAATATTCCTTTGATTATTCTTTTATACATATTATCTCCTTATAAAGATTGCTCTCTAATAAATATCGAAAGCAGTTAGTTGGTATGCCAACTATAATATGATTTAAAACCGTACGCGTCAATACTTATCACAAAATCTACACATATTGGCTAATTACTCGCAAATCATGATAATTATGCAACAATTTTCCGTCATTAATTTACTCTCTATTATAAACTCTATTGACAAAAGAAATATCAAAGGCTATATTGTTCGTATGCTAACAGTCCAATTTTGAACAAACCAGCAAAGGAAAAGCTTATGAAACGACCATTAAGTGTTCAAATCAATGTTCTCTCAAACCTTATTCACAGAAGATGTGATGAATATGTTACTGCAAAGCTTGGGGCACCCGATCAGAACTATACTGAAACAAATGCAAAGGTTATTGGCTTTCTCATGGTAAATAATGACCGGGATATATTTCAAAAGGATATCGAAGAGGCTCTGCAGTTAAGGCGTTCAACCGTATCTACTCTTCTTCAGGGAATGGAGAAAAAAGGTTTTATCACCAGAGAGTCGGTAGCATCAGATGCCAGGGTAAAAAAAATCGTTCCAACAAACAAAGCTATGGAAATTCAAAAGGAAATTGCTCCTGTTCTTTCCTCATTTGAAAAGAGTTTCGCAAAGGGAATCAGTCCCGAGGAAGAAAAGATATTCCTTTCAGTACTAAAAAAACTGGAAAGTAATCTGCGCTGATTTTGCGGATTACTTTCCAGTTTTTTACCCTACATTATCCACTGCTCTGCCCCTTGCTGAAGTTCTTTCATATGAGCATAAATTCCGCCTTTGACAGAAAGCTCTGCCGGTGTTCCTTCTTCAGCCACACTGCCATCCTTTAAAACGACGATCTTATCAGCTCCAGATACTGTACGCATTCTGTGAGCTATGATAAGAACCGTTTTATCTGCTATAAGTTTTGAAAGCGATTCCTGGATAAGTGTTTCGTTATCCACATCAAGACTTGCGGTTGCTTCATCAAGAAGAATTATAGGGGCATTCTTAAGAAATGCTCTCGCAATGGAGATTCTCTGACGTTCTCCTCCTGAAAGCTCAGAACCATTTTCGCCTATAAAGGTGTCATATCCTTTTGAAAGCTTTTGGGCAAATTCGTCACAGTGTGCAAGCTTTGCCGCCTTCATTATTTCTTCATCCGTAGCGTCTTTTCGTCCAATTCTAATGTTCTCACGAATTGTATTATTAAAAAGAGTAACATCCTGAAAAACAATGGAAAATAAGCTCATAAGTGTTTCAGGGTCTGTTTCTGCTACGTTCATTCCGCCAACAGTGATTGTACCGCTTGTAGCATCCCAGAATCTTGATGCCAGTCTTGAGACGGTAGTTTTACCGCCGCCGGAAGGTCCTATAAGTGCTGTAACCTCACCTTGCTTTGCCACAAAGGATACGTCTCTTAAAACCTGTTCATTTTTATTATATGCAAATCCGACATGATCAAAGACTATATCGCAGCCTTTGTTGTCAAGACTCTCTCTGCCCTCTTGGAGCGGATGTTCAAGAATACTGTTCATTCTTTCGCAGGGAATATTAAGTGCAATTATTCCGCAAAGATTATCAAGCGTGCTTGTCATTGGATCGTAAATTCTTGAAACAACCATAAGATACATAAAGAAAGTAAGTATTGAAATACTTCCGTCTGCAAGAAGTACTCCTCCTACAAGCGCTGTGGTTGCAATTCCAAGCTTAAGAATCATACGCGCCGAGCCATTAAAAATAGCATTATTTAGCTCTGTAATTATTGTCCGCTTTTCAACAGCTTTTATCTTAGCATCAAGTCCAACCATATATCTGTCTTCTGCGTTGTTTGCCTTAAGATCACGAACAGACTCAAGGCATTCCTGAATTCCATCAGCAAAATCCATCTTGGCTTTGTTCTGCTTCTGCTGCTTTCTGTTAACAAATTTCCCTGAAAAGAGTATTACTGCAAAGGATACAGGAAGAACCCAAAGGGCTGCTATCGCCATTCTATAATCAAAGAAAAACAAACTTATTGCTATTAAAATTGTTGAAGTAAGTGAGCCAACAAGCTCAGGAATCCAATGTGATGACGCCGCTTCAAGTGTTGCACAATTCGCCATTATTGTACTGGTAAGATCTGCGAGATCTCTTTTTCCAAAAAAGGATAATGGGAGCTTTCTAAGCTTCTCGGCCAGCGTCACACGGCGCACTCCGCTCTCAGTATATGTTGCAAGAAATGTAGCATTGTACTGCAAATATGTTGTAAAAAGAATCAGTGCCAGGCAAATGATTATTCCTGCTACATAAAACCCTACTTTGCTGCCAAGTGATACTCCTGACATAAGATCGCTTATCATAAAATACAAAAGTCCAACCGGAAACATCAAAACTATATATGAGAGCGTGCATGAAATAAATGCCCAGATCATATCGGATGCACCCTTTGCAGAAAGCGCAAACCTGTGTTGTAAATATTTACGCATTGAGATCACCTACCTTCCAATTTGCTGCCTCTTGGTACTCAGACCACATTCTGCTATAAATTCCGTTTTGCGCAAGAAGCTCATTATGCGTACCACTTTCAGCTATCTCTCCATCCTTAAGAACACATATCTTATCGCATCCTATTACAGTAGAAAGGCGATGTGCTATCATAACGACAGTCTTGCCAACTGAAAGCTTCGAAAATGCCTTCTGTACCATGGCTTCATTATCGGGATCAGCAAACGCAGTAGCTTCATCAAGGATAAGGATCTGTGAGTTCTTAAGCATTACTCTTGCAATGGATATTCTCTGCTGCTCACCGCCTGAAAGATATACCCCCTTTGAACCAATAACCGTATCAATACCCTCAGGAAGCTTTTCAATAATATCGTCGCACTGCGCGTCATGGAGAGCGCTTAGAACTTCCTTACGGTCAGCATCCGGTTTTCCTATTCTCACATTTTCAAAGATTGACATCTTAAGTAGCTTTGAATCCTGAAATACAAATGACACTGTATTCATAAGTACTTCCTTTGAAATACTTCTTACATCCACATTTCCAATTCTCACTTCTCCGCTATTTACATCAAAGAATCTGGCTATAAGACTCGCAAGAGTTGTCTTTCCACCTCCGGAAGCACCTACAAACGCTACATGCTCCCCCGGTTTAATATCAAGATCAATGTTGTAAAGTGCATTAACTTTAGCTCCAGGATATCTAAATGACGCATTGTCAAAAGAGACAGAATTATCTAAAGGAGTACGAGGCGATGCCGTTTCAGAAAGCGGTCTTATTTCAAATATTGCTTCAATTCTTCCAAGGGCATCTGCAACAATCATCTTGTTCTCACTCGCGTACATCAGCTTAGTTAATGTAACCGTGATTATCGGAGTGATAATAATATAAAACAAGAGATTCAGCAGAAAAGTATCTGTTACTCCACTTGCCGTAAATACAATTCCGGCTGCGATAAGGACTGCAAACACTGCATTCACGCTTGTTGTATAAAACATCATTGGCAAACGAAGATCTTTTGTATAGGAAATAACCCATTTTTCATAATCATCAATGGCCGACTTAAAACGCTTAAAAGAAAACACTGACTGTCCAAAGGTTTTTACAACAGGAATTCCACGAACATATTCGACTGCCTCATTACTCATATTATCAAGTGAGTTCTGATATTCCTTCATTTTGTCTTTCATCTTCTGTCCGGTCATACAACTCATAACCAGAAAAGCAGCTACAACAGGAACAAGGCTTAGGATGCCAAGTCTCCAATCGAAAATCATTAGCATAACAACAAGACCAATAGGTGTCGCAATCGCTCCCGCCTGATCCGGAAGCTGATGAGCAAGATAGGTTTCTGTTGCTGCGCTGCATTCATCTACAGTCTTGCGGAGCTTGCCACTTCCTATTTCATCCATAAAGCCCATAGGAAGCTTAATGATATGATGAAGTGCCTTTGACCTAATAGAAGCCTGCACGCGGAATGCGGCAAGATGTGAACACATAAGTCCGCAAAGATATATCAGCATGGATAAGACGGAAAGAATTACTGCCATCCACCCATAATGACCAAGATTCTGAGCATTACCATAATCCGGTGCTGCCAAAAGTACCGCTCTGATAATTTCCCAAATATAGATAAAAGGAACAAGTGCCATAAGTGCACTTATAATAGAAAGAATCCATGACAAAAAAGTCAGGATTTTGTAGCTTCCTGCATAATCCATGAGCTTTTGCAGGTCTGATTGTTTCTTCAATATTTTTCCCTCCTTAGTTCAAATTAGCTTTTGCTAACTCGAATTCATTCAAGAAGGATTATAATTTTATGCGAGACGGGTTTCCGCTCCAATGCGTCCAAATTCTGCTCCGTTTAGACAATTATTCGTTTTTTGATTAAAAAAGCTGTAAAACCTATCCATATTTTGGGCGGAGAGCTGATACATTTCCTGCACCTGTTCATTTTCTAAGTGCAGCACATGACTTGCGCAGCGTACAATAAGCTCCGGATCATGCGTAATAACAAGAATCGTCTTTTTCCCCTGAAGTGATGAAAGAAGCTTTGCTGTCTGCTCCATATGAATATAATCAAGGCCACTTGTAGGCTCATCAAATATCAATATCTCTTTTCCTGCAAGAATAGCAGATGCAATAGCTACTCGTTGTTTCTGCCCTCCAGATAAAGACATTGGATGTCTTTCCTTAAGGCTCTCAAGCATCATTGGGACGATCCCATTGACGAATCTGCATAATAAAAATGCCCCGGTTTTACCGGGGCAGATATTTTAATTATTTTGGGACATTTTCAAAAACGCTTGACATTCCTCTTATCATTTCGCTAGGTCCTAAAATGCCCCATCAGATCAGACCTGACGAGGCATTATCTATAGATATTATTCTACTGTAATAACTGACACTGGGCAACTATCACTTGCTTCTTTTGCTGTTGCTTCTGCTTCTTCTGGAATCTCATCTACATAAACTTCTGCTGGTCCTTCTTCCCCCATGCGAAAAACTTCTGGACAGGTCGAAGCACATATGCCACAAGAAATACAACCTTCTCTATCGATTTCAGCTTTCATATTAATCTTCTCCTTTTTTATGATAAGAACATTTCAATATCATCTTCTACTGTTCCAATTCCTGCAATCCCGAAATTCTCTACCAGTACGTTAGCGACATTTGGTGATAAGAATCCTGGAAGTGTTGGTCCCAAATGGATATTTTTTACACCAAGATATAAAAGTGCAAGGAGTACAATGACTGCTTTTTGTTCATACCATGCAATATTATAAGCGATTGGAAGTTCATTCACATCTTCTAATTCAAAAACTTCTTTTAACTTTAATGCAATTAATGCTAATGAATAGGAGTCATTACATTGACCTGCATCTAAGACTCTTGGAATTCCTCCAATGTCACCTAATGGCAATTTATTATATCTGTATTTTGCACATCCAGCTGTTAAGATTACTGTTTCTTTTGGAAGTTTCTCTGCAAATTCTGTATAGTATTCTCTGGACTTCATTCTTCCATCACATCCAGCCATGACAAAGAATTTTTTAATTGCTCCCGATTTTACTGCATCGACAACCTTATATGCAAGTGCAAATACCTGTTCATGAGCGAATCCACCTGTAATTGTTCCAGTTTCGATTTCTGTTGGTGATGGCAATGTCTTTGCCATTTCAATGATCTTAGAAAAATCTTTCTTTCCACTTTCATCCGCATCAATATGCTGACTTCCCGGATACCCTGCGGCTCCCGTGGTAAAGATTCTGTCCCTTATTTCTTCTTTTCTTGGTGGAACAATACAATTTGTTGTAAATAGAATCGGTCCGTTAAATGGTCCGAATTCATCAATCTGACGCCACCATGATCCACCATAATTTCCTGCAAAATTATCATATTTTTTAAAGAATGGATAATAATGCGCTGGCAACATTTCGCTATGAGTATATACATCCACACCTGTTCCTTTTGTCTGTTCTAACAGCTGTTCAAGATCCGTCAGATCATGTCCTGAAATCAAAATAGCTGGATTACTTCTTACGCCTATATCTACTGTGGTAATTTCTGGATTTCCATACTTTGATGTGTTTGCTTCATCTAATAATGCCATAGCAGAAACTCCGAATTGTCCAGTTTCTAAAGTCAATGCTACAAGATCATCTACTGAAAGAGAATCGTCCAACAAAGAAGCAAGAGCCTTATATAAAAATCCGTAAATATCTACATTTTCTTTTCCCGCATTTAATGCATGATGTGCATATGCCGCCAAACCTTTTAATCCGTATGTGATTAATTCTCTAAGAGATCTGACATCTTCATTTTCTGTGGCAAGAACACCTACACCTGCTGCTTTATCTAACATTGATGCTCTGTCGGTCACACTAAAAGTAGCTGCATCATGAAAATCTGAACCCGTCACATTTGCCTTTAATTCATCACGTAGAGATATCATCTTTCGAATTTGTTTTTCAATTGCTTCCTCGTCAAAGTTGGCATTTGTGATCGTGATAAATAAACTCTTCATTACCTGATGACTCACTTCACCAATTGAACCCTTGTCTACATTTCCTTTTACTACAATATCCGCAATCCCTTTACAAGTATAGATTAATAAATCCTGTAATTTTGCTACTTCTTCTTTTTTACCACAGACTCCTTGAATGGTACATCCTGTGTTTTTTGCTGTTTCCTGACATTGATAACAAAACATGCTCATAGAATAAATTCCTCCTTAGATTTTATATATTTGTTGGAGCAGGTGCTTTTATTACAATTAATTCAAGCACATCAGCATCCTTGTTTCCTACATTCATTTTTGTCTGAAATGGAATTTTAAGAACAGTTCCTGCTTCATATTTGTGAACCTCCTGTTCATCCAGACCGATTGATAACGTTCCTCTTACAACAGTCATATATACAGTAGAATTAGAAAAGTGTTCTGGTAATCCTTCATCTTTTCCAAATACCATATGAATATAATGGATATTTTCATCCTGTATTACTTTCTCTACACTTCTTTCATTCCCTGTTGATATCTTAAAAGTTTTCTCTACCATACAAAAACCTCCTTTTTTTTTGCTACATCTTATAGTATAATTTATATATTAACTAAAAACTGTAACCACTGTTACACATTTATCTGAAAGGAATGATTTCTATCGAAACAAAATTACTGCTCAGTAATCCGTTGTTCAAAAATATTCCCGAATCAGCACTATCAGAATTGCTTCATCTTGACCATTGTATTATTGGTTCATATAAAAAAGGTACTGTTATTATTCAGGAAGGTGATGCCTGTAGCAACCTAGGTTTTATATTATCTGGTTCTCTGGCTGCCCAGCAGATCAGTACAGATGGTGAAATTCTTACCATGAACATGTATGAATCTACGGATACCTTTGGCGCTGCGTTACTAGGAACCGAGCAACCACAATTTCCTTTTACGCTCGTAACTACCAGCAATTGTAAGGTATTGTATATTCCTTTTTACGAGATCCGTCAGTTATTAAAATACAGTCCTGAATTTAATGAAAACTACATTGTGTTTCTCTCTTCAAGGGTATTGAATTTTAAGGAAAAACTTAAAATGCTTCAATATAAAGATGTTCGTTCCAGAATAATTTATTATTTGTCAAAAGAATTCAAAAAAACGAATTCTTTTGACATCATACTTCAACATTCAAAGGTTGAAATTGCAAACATTTTAGGGATCGCACGACCTTCTCTTTCAAGAGAGTTAAAGCACATGTCCGATGAAAATATTTTACAGGTTAAGGGTAATAAGATTACCTTGTTAAAACCCGAATTGTTTTTTTCTAAAACATTACTAATAATAACACTTTGAACTGTTCCAGTGTGTATACAGCATGGGGAAGTTCTACTGATTTCAAGTTGGGTTCTCCTTTTTAAGTAAAAATCAAGACCCCAGACATATATGCCCGAGGTCTAATCTTCATTCTATATATTATAAGTTTTCTTCAATCCAATCTAATAACGTTTCTGATGCAATCGCATATCCTCCCATTTGGCAGTGGTTCTGCGCTGTTGATTCATCATCAAATAACATATATTCTTTGGGACACTTAAGTACTTTGTACATCTTTTCAGCTTCCCCATATGTTACTTCTGCAGTTCCGTCCATAACAAGCATCTTGCATGAAATTTTATCTATGATCTCAGTATTGTTATATTTTTGCAACTCCGTAACTACTGCTTGAATACAATTTTCTACCCCTTGTTTCCATGAATAGTCTGCAATCATTGTATGCATTGCCTGTGGAACCATCATCTTAGGCATTTTTTCTAGCTTTCCTAAGTGATCTGCAATATTACCACCCCAATTCATATTTCCCGGATCAGTAATGCACAATTTAATTCTCTTTTCAAAGGCGACTGCTCTTGGTGCCAAAAATCCACCAAAACTTATTCCCATGATTCCAATTCGTTCTGCGTCAACTCCTGATATATTTATTGCATAATCAACGGCTGGTGTTACAACATTTTCCCAATCCGGTCTGAAGGGTAATCCTTGTAACCGCAATGCAAATCCTTGCCCTGGCCCATCGAATACCAAGCAATGTATACCTCTTTTCAATGCCATGTCATATACCCAAACGGTATCTTCTGCCCAAGTGTCACGTCCAGGAGTAATAATCATTAATGGTGCTTTTTCTCCTGCAACAGGCGAGCGATAAAAATGTCCTGGTAAATATGTATCTTCATACGGAATTTGAACATATTCGCCTGGATATTCAGATAATTCTAAATACTTCTCATAACATCTACGACTCTCTAAACTATATTTTTTCATCCTTGAATCTTCTGGCTTACTAAAGTACATTAGACCAATTCTATAGTAACTGGATGCTCTTAGAAACTCCTGACTTGCTGAAATTATTTTTTTATGTGCTTCTGCTGCCTCTGCTTTCTTCTTTAGTTTATCTCCTCTTTCAGCCCACGCATCTAGCCATCCATCTTCATCATCGGACTTCATATGTCCCAAGGTATCCATGATCTCCCCAAAATCTGTCATGCCGTATTGAATAAGTCCAAAAGACATATGTTCCATCTTTTCTTCCGACTTTTTCCACATTGCTTCATAAATACTAATATTCCTTTTATTTGCAAATTCAGAAACCTTTAGTCCATTGCTTTTCCCATTTTCCTCTAAATAATCGGCTTCTATAATCTTGTTCAGGAAATAAAGACGTTTCCATTCTATATGTATAATTTGATTGTTCTTTTCTCATATTTTTCTTTTATCCCACCAATTTGCGTAGCACTTCCATAATATTCACATACACTATATCATCTGCATATGAAATTTTTCTACGGTATTTATCCCACATTTGAATTAATTCATCACTACTGGCTAATTGCTCAATAATAGATGTCTTTTGTGCTATTTGTTCCTTACTTCCTCTATGTATCGAAGTCGCTTCCAGTGCTGTTACTAATTCCATGAGTTGTCGCCGAATTGCTCTTACTCACTGTCAGCAGATT
>CAZJWA010000031.1:0-32191 GCA_964549585.1 uncultured Butyrivibrio sp.
CTAAGGTATCTAGAGCGGCAGATAACTCGATTAGATATGCGGATAATGTTTATAAATATTTCAACACGATAGATTTTGGAATGTTTATGGACAATCTGTCACAATTGTATCCAAATGAGAGCAGCAGCGTTTCAAGGCTTCTTGATCAGGCAGTTTTATATAAACGAGGGACTTCATATGTTCAGCAGTCACAAGGACTTTCTGTATATTTTCCATCGACTATTGAAAGCATAGGAGGTCTTTCAATCTATCTTGATTTTATTAATGAAACCTGTACAGATGAGAATGTAAAGGCAGTTTATTATTATAAGCTTTCCGGATGCTTAAACTCAGAACTTACTGATTATGTAAGCGAAAGCGGCTATGGAAAGATTGAAAATCTTAATGTGGATACTCTAAATAAGATTCAAGATGCTGAAGTGACTTTTTTGGATGATGGAAATTTCAAAATAGATGTTACTAAAGAGGAATGGAAATATATTCAGGATTATAAATTCTACCTTCATAAGGATGATCCGGATAATTCACAGATAGTTGTTATGGGTGAAGATAGCTGCCTGTTCGTAAATGATGAAGGCGCTCTTGAATCAGATTTTGATGGAGAATGGGCTTCAATTGGAAATAGTAAGCTTTCACTTGAAAAAATAAGTGAAAATGATGAGTCAATTCAGTATTCAGCTCCTGTCCTAATAAACGATGAAGGAAAGTATCTTATCATAAGCTATGATAAGGCGTCCAAAGAAATGACGATTCTTGGAACTCATAGTATGGCTGAAGATAGTGCAGACATACTATGCAGAAGTGGTAATTCACTTGAGTTTGGAGACATAATCCAGCCAATATATGAGGCAAATGACATAGACTATTATGAAAGCCATTATGAATATGGAAAGAAAGTCATATATAGAAGCAGTACAAAGCTTACCAGCACACCTTTATCTGACGGAGACTATTACGCTGTTGTTTCGGTAATAGATCCAAGAGGAGATGAATACAATGCTCCGGTTGTAAGTCTTACTATTGATAATGGGAAGATTTCAAAATGTAGTTTTCCGGATGATCTAAAAGCAATAACTTCATAAAAGTCTCTGAGCTGTTTAACTGCAATAAATGAGGTACTGGCAAGGAATGGAGGTCAAAATGAAAATAAGGACGAACTTTCAGAAAATTTGGTCAGTAGCACTTGTACTTAGTCTGACACTTACAAGCATAACTGCCTGCGGCGAAGAAGGTGAAGAAAAGGCAGGGGTAAAGGTTGGCGAAACAGTATCTTCAGAATACAAATGGATTAACTCAAGTATAGTGGGTTCTATGGATGAAAATGTTCAGACTAATCTTAAGGACGACTTTTATACGGCTGTAAATAGAGACTTTCTTGTTGAAAATGAGAATCCGGATCTTCAAGGAATGATAGGCCCATTTTACAGTATTGATGACACTATTTTTGAAAGAAAAAGCGCCATTGTATTGGGTACAGAACAAAAAATAGCTGATGCGATAGATCTTTCAGATAGTCAAGAAGCACTCATCGAGCATGATAAGGAAATACTTTACAGCTTTTATGCTTCCTCAAGCGATTGGGAGAGCAGAAACAGCTATGGAGTAGATCCTATTATGCCATATATAGAACGAATTGAAGGTATTAAAGACATAAATGATATGACTGAATATCTTTTGGATAATGATGGTATGAATTTTCTTTTGGATTATGCTGTTAGTATTAGTACAGATCAGCCCTATATTGATAGAGATTACTATACTGTTTTTTTGGATACATCCAAAAACTTATTCTTAGGTTCAAGCGACTGCTATTTATATATTGACGATCCAAATGCACAAGGACAGTCAGGTCAGCTTTGTAAAGAAGTAGCTGACAGGTACGCATACTATATTCTTCCAAGACTGGGGTATAGTGCCTCAGAAACAGAAAAGCTTATTTCAAAATGCTATGAATATGAAACGCTGCTTGCAGATAATATGATGACAGCAAAAGAATTAATGAAATTGGATAATTATTCCAGCCTTGATAATAAGTATTCTTTTGACAAAGTTAAAAAAATTGAAGGAAATTACCCACTTACGAAACTACTAGAACATTATGGACTAGATAAGTCCGATAGTTATACAATTTAACAACCGGATTATATCAAAGCAGTATCAAAGTATTATTCAAATGAATATCTTGACTCTATGAAGGCATATTATATTGTTCATACTGCTGTGAAGTCTTTAGCTCTTTTGGATAGGAGCTCATTTAATGAATATAGAACAGTTTACGAAGGATTTGGAAAAGCGTCAGAGGAATCAGGCCCAATATCAAGTGGGGATGACAGTGAGGAAGGTATGTCTGCAGCCGAAAAAGAAATGAAATATCAGCAGGACTTCTTTATTGATAGATATATGGACGAAGCCAGAAATGAAATATATTACGCAACATATTGCAGTAAGGCACAAAAGGATGGAATAGAAGAGATAGTGTCAGAAGTCCTTGATTATTACTGTGAAATGATTGAAAGTGAGGACTGGCTTAGCGATGAAACAAAACAGGGTGCTATTAATAAAATGAAAAACATGGCGATTCATGCGGTGTATCCTGATGAATTTGAAGATTTCACAACGCTTTCGTTTGAGGAGAATTCCAACCTGGTTGATAAGGTAAAAAAATCAATGAGTATAAAATGAATAAATATCAATATCTTGTAAACCAGCCGATAGATAGAACCAAATGGGATAATGAAATGTCATCTCTAACTTCAAATGCATACTTTAATCCCGAGCAGAATTCTATAAATATTCTCCCTGGAATACTAGCTGGAGATATATATGATCCATATGGAAATAAAGAAGAAAATATGGGTGGTATAGGTGTTATTGTAGGACATGAGATTACTCATTCAATTGATAATTTGGGAAGCGAATATGATGATTTGGGAAGGCGAAGCAATTGGTGGGATTCAAAGGATAAAGAAACGTTTAGCCGCAAAACTGATGTTTTAAAGAATTACTATTCTGCATTGTCTCCATATCCCGGAGCACTTAATTATGATGGAAATAGTGTTCAGGGAGAGGCAATGGCGGATATGGGCGGACTTAAGGGAATGCTTGGAATAGCTGCAAAGAATCCGGATTTTGATTATGATCTTTTCTTTAGGGCGTTTGCACGTTCCTGGTGCTCAAAATATTCATATGGTTTAGCACTTAGTAATGCAAAAGATGTGCATCCTATGGATTTCCTAAGGGTAAATGTAGTTCTTCAGCAGTTTGATAAGTTTAATGAAACCTATGACATTTCTGAAGGAGATGGAATGTATCTTCCGGAAGAAAAGAGAGTTATTGTCTGGTAAAGAAAGAGAGAGGGATGGCAAATGGGTGAATCAGTAATTTCTTTACAAAATGTAAAAAAAAGCTATGGGAAGCATGAAGTTCTTGGCGGAGTAAATTTAGAAATTGAAAAGGGTGGAATTTACGGACTGATTGGAAGAAATGGAGCAGGTAAAACCACAATATTTAAGATAATCCTGGGACTATCAGATTTTCAGGCAGGTACGCTGCGAATAGGGGATGGAGATCTTTCTGAAGGAAGAAAGAAAATAGGAGCCTTTGTTGGCCAGAATTTCTTTTCCTATATGAGTGCTAAGCAAAATCTTGAATACTATTGCAGGCTTAAGGGCGTTGATACCAAGGAGGCTGAGAGAGTACTTGAACTTGTAGATCTTCATAAAGCAAAGAGCTCATTCAAGAACTATTCAATGGGAATGAGGCAAAGGCTTGGTATAGCAAATGCACTTATTGGTTCTCCTGAAATAATTATTCTTGATGAACCGACAAAAGGTCTTGATCCGCAGGGAATAGTCGATGTTAGAACGCTTATTCAAAAACTTAATGAGGAATATGGAATAACAATTGTTGTATCTTCTCATATTCTGGGAGAGCTTCAGCATACTGCTCATACTTTTGGAATTATTAATAACGGCGTTGTGGCAAAGGTTGTAACCCAGGAAGACCTTAATAGGGAGAATAATGTAATAAGAATTTCGGTTGATGATAAAGAGCGTGCTCAAAGCGTCTTGACAGAAGCAGGAATACAGGTACTAGGTTCACAGACAGAATCTGGAAGCCTTGAGAACTTCTATTTTAACCTTGTACAGGGCGGCGATACAGCAAAGTAGGGCAAAGAGATGATTGTATTTGCTTGGCTGGTTTTAACCTTGAACTACCTATCATATTGGAGGTAATGGAATGAAAAATTATATTAAAGCAGATTTGATTAGAATTGCAACTCATATTCCCAGATTATTTCTTCTTGCAGCGATGAATGCAGTTTTTATTCTTATAGTTCAAAATTTTTCAAAATATGACACATTTAATTCGGTAACCTATTTGTCAATGCTTGGGCAATACTGTAATTTTTTGCCAATATGTATTGGAGTAATTGAACTTGTTGCAGTCTATTCAACGGATTTTAAGGCCAAAACGATGCAGTTTGCTATTGGAATCGGAGTAAAGAGAGAACAGGTTATTTTAACTAAACTATTGGAAATGATTGTTATGGTTTTATTTGATCTTGCAATTATTATTGCAGTTGTTTTCATTTGTGGAGCAATTTTTGGAGTATCCTTTACTTCTTGGCAGCTGCTTGAAGTCTTTTCCAGATTTTTAATGATTTGGCTTAAGGTTTCTCTCTTTATGAGTATTTCGATGATTGCAATATTTTTCACACAGGGAACAGGGCTTGCAATGATACTATATTTGATAATGGCCAGTGGTTTTTCTGATGAAATTATTTCTTCGCTGGTTTCTTCGTCTTTCCTTAGCCCGCTTAGAATAAATCTTATACTGCCTTCATCACTTCTTGATACACTAATGACCAGGATGATTCTTGGAAACTTTAGCATAGGAAGGTTTATTGGAATACTGATTTATATAGTACTAGGCTATATTGTAACAGTTCTGATATTTAGAAAAAGAGAATTGGAATTCTAATAGTATTTTGTAATCACTATAGTTATACAAGCTGCCAATATGGCAGAGAATGTGAGGGAATCTATGAAAAGAATAATATCTGTTTTGCTAGTATCAGCAATGCTTGCGATGACACTTGCAGGGTGCGGATCATCTGCAAAGAAGAATTCAGATGGAATTTATATTAACGATAAGTATAATTCATCTGAAATGGTTACAATTAGTGGTGAGAAGAAAACTATGACAGATGCTGATACAGTAGTTGGTATGCTTGATTATGGCTGCTCAGTCATTGAGCCGGCTTCGTGGCTTGATATATCAGGTGACAACCTTCAGGTACAAAGCTATGGAAGTGCATGTGCTATTCAGTATATTCCGCAGGAAGTGTATGATGCATATGAGAAGCTTGGTGAAGACTACACAGATGATGAAAAAGACGAGTTTATGGAATACTATCAATCACAGAAGGTATTTATTGGGATGCTGTATGTAGTTGATGCAAATGACAGCGAAACAGAGGTACCTGCTGATTATCTTCTTGACAATACTGAAACAATTGCAACAAATGGCGATTATACCTATGGCCTTACTTATATCAGCAGTGTCCCGGATACTATATCAGAAACTGCAGCAAAAGATGTGCAGACTGTACTTGATGGAATGAATGATTTTAAAAATGGAATAATGCTCTATCCAAAGACGGATACTTCTGCAGGCTTTAAAGGTAAGCTTGATAGCTTTACAACAACTGATACAGTCGGAAATACAGTAGATCAGAGTATTTTTGCAAACTATGATGTTACAATGGTAAATCTCTGGGAAACAACTTGTGTATATTGCGTAAGTGAAATGCCTGATCTTGAAACACTATACGAAGGACTTCCTGAAAATGTCAACATGATTACGATATGCTATGACGGCGCTGATGAGGCTGATGACTTAAATAGTGTCCTTGAATCATGTGGCGCAACATTTACGACACTTGTAAGCTGCGATGAACTTGACGAAAACCTTTTTGGATATGTTGAAGGGTTCCCGACAACTGTCTTTGTAAACAGTGAAGGAAAACTTGTAGGAGAAGTCAAGTGCGGAGCTTTTGCAGATCCGGCTACCGGTTATCAGGATCTTATTGACAAGGCACTTGCAGCAGTTGGCAAGTGATATATATTAACAATCAAATAACATTTGCAATTTTGGGGAAAGCTTATGACTGAGAAAAAGAAAAATTGTATTACGATAGTCTTACTGCTTGCGGCAGCAGTACTGATGACTACAGGGTTTCTTAGGGGCGAAGTAGCACTCGTTTTAAAGAAATCAATAAATATATGTCTGGAGTGCATTGGAATTGGCTGAGTCAAATAACCAGAAGAAACGTCCTACAAACAAATTCCGCCATTTCTTTCAAGCCGCGTGGTTCGCACTGACAAACGGATATATTGTAGGATATCTTGAAGGAAAGATTTATAAAGGAGGCACCAAGCGATTGTGTGTCCCCGGACTTAACTGCTATTCCTGTCCCGGAGCTTTATTCTCTTGCCCAATTGGATCCCTTCAGGCAGTAATAGACAGTAGAAAGTTCAAATTTTCCTGTTATATATTTGGCTTTCTGATGGCTGTCGGAGCTTTATTTGGAAGGCTAATCTGCGGATGGATGTGCCCCTTTGGATTGGTGCAGGATTTGATTTACAAGATACCTTTTCCATTTAAACGCAAAAACTTACCGGGTCATAAATACCTAAAATACTTGAAATACATTATTCTGGCAGTTTTTGTAATTATCCTTCCGATTACCGTTGTAAATGTAATTGGAGCAGGGCAGCCGTGGTTTTGTGCTTATATCTGCCCGAGCGGAACACTTATTGGAGGAATACCACTTACACTTGCAAATGAGACCCTTAGGTCTGCAGCAGGTTTTAGATTTGCATGGAAGGTTTTCCTTCTTATCATGATACTGCTATTATCGGTAATGTTCTTTAGACCCTTCTGTAAATATCTTTGTCCGCTTGGTGCAATATATGGATTCTTTAATCCTGTGGCATTTTACAGATTTAAGGTTGATACTGATAAGTGTGTTAAGTGTGGGGCGTGCCAAAAGGCCTGCAAAATGGATATTAAGGTATGGGAGAAGCCAAACAGCATGGAGTGCATAAGGTGCGGCGACTGCAAGAATACCTGCCCTACAGGTGCTATTACTTCGACATTTGATCGTGTTGTGATTTTTAAATCCAAAAAGAAGTCTTAAATTAAAGGCATCTACTTGACTTTTATTTTGCCGGCAACTACAATAGGCTATATTTGAAAAGCATTGATGGTGTATGTTTTATACATAGAAATCTCATTTTCCTTAAATTATGACAGAGACGAAGAGTTATCAGCTGAAAGCTCTCGAGGTAAAGATGATGATGGAATTTTCACACCGGAGCTTCCTTTTTGAAGAATGTAATTCATTTTGTAGAATTGGACGTTTTCCATGCGTTAAATGGTTTTGAGAGTCTGTTTTACTAACAGGAATCAGGGTGGTACCGCGGAAATTAAACTTTCGTCCCCTGCATGCTTAGTTGCGTGCAGGGGTTTTTTGCGCAGAAAGAGGGATAATTCTTCGCTGTGCATAATTGCAATAGTTTGAAAAGTGATTATTAATCTGGAGGAAAGAAAATGATCAAAGATACTCTTAATGAAATCAGAGAAGAAGCCCTTAAGGAAATTCGTGCTACTGAAAGTACTGAGCGCCTTAATGAGATAAGGGTTGCAATGCTTGGTAAGAAAGGCAAGATGACAGAAATCCTCAAGTCAATGAAGGATGTCAGTGCAGAGGAACGTCCGATTATTGGAAAGATGGTTAATGAAACCAGAGCAGAGATAGAAGCTGTCCTCGAAGAGTCAAAGGTAAAGATGGAGAGCGCGCTTAGAAAGGCGAAGCTTGAAAGAGAAGTTATCGATGTAACTCTTCCTTCAAAGAAGAATAAGGTTGGACATAAGCACCCTAATACAATAGCACTTGAAGAAGTCGAGAATATCTTCGTTGGAATGGGCTATGAAGTTGCAGAAGGACCGGAAGTTGAGAGAGATTATTATAACTTTGAAGCATTAAATATTCCGGCTGACCACCCTGCAAAGGATGAACAGGATACATTTTATATAAATTCAGATATTCTTCTTAGAACGCAGACTTCTTCTACTCAGATTCATGAGATGGAAAAGGGCAAGCTTCCAATTAAGATGATAGCTCCTGGAAGAGTATTTAGAGCAGATGAAGTTGATGCAACTCATTCACCTTCTTTCCATCAGGTAGAAGGACTAGTTGTTGATAAGGGAATAACCTTTGCAGACCTTAAGGGAACTCTTGCTGAGTTTTCAAAGCAGATATTTGGACCAGATACAAAAGTTAAATTCAGACCTCACCACTTCCCATTTACAGAGCCATCGGCTGAAATGGATGTAAGCTGTTTTAAGTGCGGAGGAAAGGGCTGCCGTTTCTGTAAGGGTGAGGGCTGGATTGAAATTCTTGGCTGCGGAATGGTTCATCCTCATGTTCTTGAGATGAGCGGAATAGATCCTAAGGAATACTCGGGCTTTGCTTTTGGCGTAGGTCTTGAGAGAATTGCACTTCTTAAGTATGAAATCGATGATATGCGCCTTCTTTATGACAATGACATTCGTTTTCTGAAGCAGTTCTGATAAACATTATTGCTGATATTACTGTGGAATTTTAAAAGAAATCAATTTGGAGGAAATATAAATGAATGCTTCATTAAACTGGTTAAAGGCATATGTTCCGGATTTAAATGTAACAGATCAGGAATTCTTTGATGCAATGACTCTATCAGGCACAAAGGGTGAAACATATGAAAAGCTTGATAAGAATCTTGAGAAAATAGTTATTGGACAGGTTAAAAGTATTGAAAGACATCCCGATGCAGATAAGCTTGAAATCTGCCAGGTTGATGTTGGAACAGAAACTTTGCAGATTGTAACAGGTGCGCCAAATGTTGAAGTAGGACAGAAGGTGCCGGTTGTTCTTGATGGCGGTAAAGTTGCAGGTGGTCATGACGGAAGTGCACTTCCGGAAGACGGAATAGAAATTAAATCTGGCAAGCTTCGCGGAGTAGATAGCTATGGCATGATGTGCTCTGTTGAAGAGCTTGGAAGCAGCAGAGAGTTTTATCCGGAGGCTCCTGAAAATGGTATCTACGTATTTGATGAAGACGCCGTTGTTGGAAGTGATGCAGTAGAAGCTCTTGGCCTTCGTGATACGATTTTTGAATATGAAATCACATCAAACAGAGTAGACTGCTACAGCGTTATTGGTATTGCCAGAGAAGCAGCAGCTACATATAATCTCCCTCTTCATTTACCGGAAGTAAGTGTAACAGAGTCTGATGAAAAGACATCCGATTTCATTTCGGTAGATGTAAGGGATACAGACCTTTGCTCTAGATATGTTGCAAGAGTAGTTACTGATATAAAGATTGCTCCGTCGCCAAAGTGGATGCAGAGAAGGCTTGCTTCTGCAGGAATAAGACCAATTAATAATCTTGTTGATATTACTAATTACATTATGCTCGAGTATGGCCAGCCTATGCATGCATATAATCTTGACACAGTAGCAGGTCATCATATTGAAGTTAGAAGAGCACTTGATGGCGAGAAGTTTACTACTCTTGACGGCCAGGAGAGAAATCTTGATAAGAATGTTCTTATGATTTGTGATGGCGAAAAAGAGATCGGAATAGCAGGAATCATGGGCGGAGAGAATTCCATGATTACGGATGATGTAAAGACAGTCCTTTTTGAAGCTGCAACCTTTAATGGTGCAAATATCAGAAAGAGTGCAAAGAGAATAGGACTTCGTACCGATGCTTCAGGATTCTTTGAAAAAGGTCTTGATCCTGTAAACGCAGAAGATGCGATTAACAGAGCATGCCAGCTTATAACTGAATTATCATGTGGCAAGGTTACAAAAGGAATAGTTGAAGCAGGTCTTCCTATTAAGCCTCTTAAGAAGATTAAGCTTGAGCCTGAAGTAATTAATAACTATCTTGGAACCGATATCAGTAAGGATGAAATGGTAGCTATCCTTAAGAGAGAGCAGATAAGCGTTGATGCAAATGATGATATTATCATTCCTTCATTTAGACAGGATCTTAATCAGATGTGCGATATCTCGGAAGAAATTGCTCGTTTCCACGGATATGACAAGATACCTTCAACTCTTCCAAAGAGCAGCGCTACTACAGGTAAGCTCACATTTAAGATGAGAGTTGAAGCAAAGGCAAGAGAAGTAGCCCAGTTCTGCGGTTTTTCACAGGCCTATTGCTATTCGTTTGAGAGCCCTAAGGTACTTGATAAGCTTCTTCTTGCAGCAGATGCAAAAGAAAGACAGTGCATTAGAATATCTAATCCTCTTGGAGAAGATTACTCTGTAATGAGAACAATCTCGTTAAACGGAATTCTTTCTTCACTTGCAAATAACTATAACAGAAGAAATAAAGATGTTTCATTATATGAGATGGCTAATATTTATGTTCCAAAGCAGCTTCCGTTAACAGAGCTTCCTGATGAGAGAATGCAGCTAACTCTTGCTTCATATGGAGAAGGCGACTTCTATACAATGAAGGGCGTAATTGAAGAGCTTCTTTCAAATGTGGGAATGGATGATAAGGTTGAGTACAAGCCAGACAGTGCAAAGCCGTTCCTTCATCCTGGAAGACAGGCGAATGTTCTTTATGACGGTGAAGTAATAGGTTATCTTGGAGAAGTTCATCCTGATGTTTGCGATAATTACAACATGGACGGTGTTACTGTTTATGCAGCAGTAATTGATATGCCGGAAGTAGTAAAGCATGCATCATTTAACAGAGTATTTACCGGAATTGCAAAGTTCCCTGCAGTAACAAGAGATATCAGTATGCTTGTCCCTAAGGATATTCTTGCAGGAGATATCGAGAAGATTCTTGTTCAGAGAGGCGGAAAGATTCTTGAAAGCTATGAGCTCTTTGATATTTATGAGGGTGAGCAGGTTAAGAAGGGCTATAAGTCGATGGCTTATTCACTTAGCTTTAGAGATAAGGAAAAGACCCTTCTTGATGATGATGTAAACGGAGCAATGAAGAAAATTCTTAACGGACTTGAAAGAATGGAGATAGAGCTTAGGAAATAAAACGAAAAACTTCGTTTTTCGTTGCAAGCTTTGGGCAGAGCTCAAAGTTTGCAGATTTTGATTGAAAAAGAGGCAGATATGAAAAGAATAGATACGAATTCAATTTATTCACATGATATGCAAAAGAAGTGTGATACTTTTGCAGAGAATTATAAGGAGTTTCTTAATAATTCAAAGACTGAACGTGAAGCAATTGGCAGCATAGTAAATGAAATTACTGATAAGGGATACATTGAACTTTCAGAAGCAGTAAGAACCGGTAAAAAGCTCAAAGAGGGCGATAAGATATACAGCGTATGGATGAATAAATCTATCGCCTTTTTCCAAATTGGTAAGGAGTCAATGGAGCGTGGAATGAATATTCTTGGAGCGCATATTGATTCTCCAAGAATGGACGTAAAGCAGAACCCTCTTTATGAGGATGGCGGACTTGCTTTTCTTGATACGCATTATTATGGTGGAATTAAGAAGTATCTCTTTGTTGCACTTCCTCTTGCACTTCATGGAGTCGTTGTCAGAAAAGACGGAACTACGGTTGAACTTAGCGTTGGAGAGGATGAGGATGATCCGGTATTTTTTATTTCGGATTTATTAGTACATCTATCTGCAGAACAGCTTACAAAGAAAGCTTCTGAAGTAATAGAAGGAGAAGCGCTTGATCTTGTTGTTGGAAGCAGACCTCTTATTATTGATAAGAAGGATAAGTCTGATTCCAAAGAAGAAAATGTTGATGAAAAGCTTTCAAAAGGGCAGCAGTACGCGCTTGATGCTGAAAACGAAGAAAGTGAATTAAAGGCTAAGGCTCAGGGAGCTGTTAAGAGAGGAATTCTTGCTATTCTTAAGGACGAATATGGAATTGAAGAGGAAGACTTTATCTCTGCAGAGCTTGAAGTAGTTCCTGCCGGAAAAGCAAGGGATGCAGGCTTTGACAGAGCACTTGTTCTTGGCTACGGACAAGATGACAGAGTTTGTGCATATCCGTCGATGAGAGCACTTCTTGATACAAAGAAGGTATCACGTACCTCCTGTTGCATACTCGTTGACAAGGAAGAAATCGGAAGCGTCGGCGCTACGGGAATGTCTTCTCACTTCTTTGAAAATGCAGTAGCAGAAGTACTTGGCCTTATGGATGGTTATAGCGAGCTTTCACTTAGAAGATGCCTTGCAAATTCCTGCATGCTCTCATCTGATGTAAGCGCAGCATTTGACCCAAGCTATAAGTCAGTATTTGAAGAAAAGAATTCCTGCTATCTTGGAAAGGGAATGGTATTTAACAAATACACAGGTTCAAGAGGAAAATATTCTTCAAATGATGCTAATGCTGAATTTATGGCGCATATCAGAAGCATTTTTGATAAAGAAAAGATTAATTTCCAGACAGCAGAGCTTGGAAAGGTAGATAAGGGAGGCGGCGGAACTATAGCATACATTCTTGCAAGATATGGAATGAATGTTATTGATAGCGGCGTTGCTGTACTTAATATGCATGCTCCATGGGAAGCTACCGCTAAGACTGATATCTATGAAACATATCGTGGATATAAGGCATTTATTGAAAATGCTTCACTTACAAACGATTAAAAGGAAAGTGACACATATGTCAGAAAATAATGAAAAAAAAGATGATTCTATGATTGGACTTAGAACATCGGATTATGATTTTGATCTTCCCAAAGAACTGATAGCACAGGATCCGCTTGAGGACAGAGCAGCTTCAAGGCTTCTTGTCCTTAATAAAAAAACCGGTGAAATGACTCACAAGGTATTTAGGGATATTATAGACTATTTAAATCCCGGAGACTGCCTCGTTCTTAATAATACAAAGGTTATTCCTGCAAGGCTTCTTGGAACCAAGAAGGATACTGGAGCAGCTGTTGAGATTCTTCTTCTTAAGCGCAAGAAGGATGATATTTGGGAGACTCTTGTAAGACCCGGGAAGAAACTAAGGAAGGGCGCCGAGGTAGAATTTGGCGGCGGACTTTTAAGGGCAGAAATACTTGACGTAGTGGAAGATGGAGACAGACTTGTTCAGTTCCACTACGATGGAATTTTTGAAGAGGTGTTAGACCGCCTTGGAGAGATGCCGCTTCCTCCATATATTACTCATAAGCTTCAGGATAAGAACATGTATCAGACTGTTTATGCAAAGTATGAGGGATCAGCTGCTGCACCTACTGCCGGACTTCATTTCACAAAAGAGCTATTACAGGAAATATCCGATAAGGGCATTGATATTGCATACGTTACTCTTCATGTAGGACTTGGAACATTTAGACCTGTTAAGGTTGATAATGTTAAGAACCATGTCATGCATACCGAATGGTATCGTGTAACAAAGGAAGCTGCTGATAAGATTAATAAGGCACATGATAATGGAAAACGTGTAATCTGCGTGGGAACAACCTCCTGCAGAACTGTTGAAAGCGCTGCTGATGAAAATGGCAGAATGCATGAGACAGAAGGAAATACTTCAATTTTCATTTATCCGGGATATAAATTTAAGGTTCTTGACTGCCTTATTACAAATTTCCATCTTCCGGAGTCAACACTTATTATGCTTGTGTCAGCACTTGCAGGACGAGATAATATTCTAAATGCATATCAAAAAGCAGTTGAAATGAAATATAGATTTTTTAGTTTTGGCGATGCTATGTTCATTGAATAGTAAACGGGTTTTGTATTAGATTAAAAAGTACAGTAGATGATAGTAAAATGAACCAGGAAGATATATAATATAAGCATGTGTAGAGAGATTCTTTAATTATTTGGAGGGTTGATTTTGATGGAAGAGAGAAGAAAAAGCAAGCGTCTTGAACTTGAGGGAGATCTTTTTATGACGGCTCTCGACAAGGGCGCACAGCCACAGAAGGTCGAGATTGATATTATCAACTGTTCTCGCAGCGGACTTGGTTTTACCAGTAAGCTCAGACTCCCTATCGGAGATAATTATGAAGTTTATCTGAAAATATGGACAGGGTCTACCATTCATGCTTTTTTGAAAATCATCAGAATGAAGGAGCTTTCTGATAGTTTTGAATATGGCTCTTATTTTGTGGGAATGACTGATGCAGATGCTCAGCGAATTTCCATATATGAGACAGTTGAAAACTTTTCCGGGCAGGAATAAGAGTGAGATAATTGGTAAATTATTTACTAATGATAAAGCCGGAGAGCCTGGTCATCAAGATGGTTGAGCACCGGGCTCCTGGCTTTATTTTTTTAGTGTATTTTTTTATGAAAAGAGGATATTGCATTGAAAATAGCAGTAGTAGGAACAGGATACGTAGGACTTTCAAATTCACTTCTTTTATCTCAGCACAATGAGGTTGTAGCGGTTGATATCATTCCTGAAAAGGTTGAGATGATATGTAACAGAAAATCTCCTATAGTAGATAAAGAAATTGAAGAATATCTTTCAAAAAAAGATATTAATCTATCTGCAACGACTAATGCATCATCTGCATATGAAGGAGCAGGAATTGTAATTGTATCTACTCCTACAAATTATGATGAGAAGCTCAATTACTTTGATACTTCTTCTGTTGAGTCAGTTATCAAACAGGTTCGCGCGGAGAATAAGGATGCATTTATTATTGTAAAATCAACTGTTCCGGTTGGATTTACTAAGCAGATGAATGAAGAATATGAAACAGATCATATTCTCTTTTCACCAGAGTTCTTAAGAGAAGGGCATGCATTATATGATAATTTGTATCCTTCAAGAATAATTGTTGGCTTTATGCAGGATTCAGAAGCGGCTTCAAAGGCTGCTCATATGTTTACTGATCTTCTTTCGGGTGGTGCAATTAAGGAAAATATCCCTACTCTTTATATGGATTCAACTGAAGCTGAATCGGTAAAGCTTTTTGCTAACACCTATCTTGCTCTTAGAGTTTCATATTTCAATGAGCTCGATACATATGCAGAGGTCAGAGGACTTAATACCCGTAATATTATCGATGGAATATGTCTTGATCCGAGAATTGGAGACCACTACAATAACCCTTCATTTGGTTATGGCGGATATTGCCTTCCAAAGGATACAAAGCAGCTTTTGGCAAATTATAAGAATGTTCCAAGTAATCTGATAAGTGCCATTGTTGATGCTAACAGAACGAGAAAAGAGTTCATTTCAGACAGAATTCTTGCAATGAATCCGAAACTTGTCGGAGTTTACAGACTTACTATGAAAGCGGGCTCTGATAATTTCAGACAGTCAGCTATTCAGGGAGTAATGAAGAGAATAAAGGCTAAGGGCATACAGGTTGTTGTTTACGAACCTGCTTATAAGGAAGATGAGTTCTTCCATTCAAAGGTGATAAAGAATCTTGATGAGTTCAAGAAGGATTGTGATCTCATTCTTGCAAACAGAATTACTGAAGATATTGCAGATGTAAAAGATAAGGTATATACAAGAGATCTTTTTAGAAACGATTAAAAGATTAAAAGCAGCCTTTTAGAGGCTGCTTTTAACTTTTACACAGCAGCGTTAGAGGCTGCGTTTAACTTTTACACAGCAGCGTTAGAGGCTGCGTTTAACTTTTACACAGCAGCGTTAGAGGCTGCTTTTAGCTTTTACACAGCTGCGTTAGAGGCTGCGTTTAACTTTTACACAGCTGCGTTAGAGGCTGCGTTTAACTTTATTTTATTATGAATTATTTTTTCCAATCAGTGTATTTAGGTTTCTAAAGAATGATGGGTAGGATATGTTAACACATTCTGAATCCTTAATTACTGTTTCTCCATCTGCGATGAGGCCTGCAATAGCAAAGCTCATTGCGATACGGTGATCATTATGAGAATCTATTTTGGCGCCGTGAAGTGGCCTTCCGCCACGAATAATCATTCCATCATCTGTTGGAGTGACATCACATCCCATTTTTAATAGATTGTCAGTTACAACCTGAATTCTATCTGATTCTTTGACCTTGAGTTCTGCAGCGTCTCTGATGATAGTGGTACAATCTGCTGTTGCAGCAAGAACAGCAATTATTGGAATTTCATCAATAAGAGTCGGAATCGAAACACCGCCAATTTCAAAGCTTCCATTGTTGTTTCCATGAAGCAGACTATGTTTTACCAGGATATCTGCCTTTGGTTCAAGGGAATTATCTTCATTATAGAATGTAATATCAGCGCCCATTTGTTTGAGCACAGAAATAATGCCTGCTCTTGTAGGATTGATTCCAACATTATGTATCAGAACTTCTGATCCCGGAACAAGAATAGCAGCAGCAATAAAGTATGCTGCAGATGAAATATCTCCAGGAACATTAATTTTCATGCAGTGTAGAGGGTTTCCGGGATGAAGAGAAGCAGAGGCACCTCCATCTATATCAGTGTAATTGCTTATGTCAGCCCCAAAGGCTCTTAGCATGATCTCTGTATGATTTCTACTAAGAGAGGGTTCATATACGACCGTTTCTGTCGAGGCATAAAGACCTGCAAGAATAATACAGCTTTTAACCTGAGCTGAAGCAACCGGGCTATGATAGCTGATTCCGTGAAGTTGTTTGCCATTTATGATAAGAGGGCAGCAATCATTTTTACTTTCACTTTTAATATCAGCACCCATAAGAGTGAGTGGCTTAATTATTCTGCCCATTGGACGAGTTTCAATAGAAGAATCACCTGTAAGCTTTGAACTAAATTTTTGAGCAGCAAGGATTCCGGAAATCAGTCTTGTCGTCGTGCCACTATTTCCTGTATATAATTCTTTAGTCGGTGCCTTTAAACCATTTAAGCCTTTTCCATGTACAGTAATTGTTGGAACATTAATAAGGCTGTTTATGGTTTCATCAATCGTAATTCCCATTTGTCTAAAACAGCTTATTGTAGCAAGGCAGTCTTCACTTTTTAAAAAGCCCGTAATTTCTGACGTGCCATCTGCCAGTGCGCTAAACATAATACTCCTGTGAGAAATTGATTTATCTCCTGGAATGCATACATCACCTTTGATGGGAGTTGTCTGATTTTCTATTGTATACATATACGAATTTACCTCGCTTATGAAACGAAATATTGTGCATAATAATCATATCACAAGAAAAATGAAAAACCAATATGTTATTTTAACCATTTAGCATTACAAAATGGCTGTTTTTGGGAAACGAATTGGCTTTTGAATAATTAAACTGATAATGGATAATCATTTGACATTAAAAGAACTTTTGAAGCTTCAAGATCGTTTTGAGTGTGAAGTTCAATTTTAAGAGTTCCTCGTTCATATTCTCTATTGTGAACAATTCCAATATTCTTGATATTGACATTATTTTCGGCAAGAAGAGCTACTACCTTGGAAAGGCAGCCTGGTTTATCTGAAATATCGATATGTAGAACGAATTCTCTTTTTATCGGGCCACTCGAGACGTCTGTGAATGATTCACGATAGCTCCTGGCAGATGAAAAGAACTCTCTGATTTCTGAACTGTCTGCGGCATCAATAGCTTTTTTTATTTGAGTAAGCTCTTTTATATAATCGGAAAGAAGCTTAGAAATATTCGAAGAATTGGTGAGACAAATCTGCTCCCACATTGTAGGAGAAGAGGATGAAATTCTTGTAATGTCTTTAAAACCTCCAGCTGCGATTGTCTTCATTATTTCATCTTTGGAATCGCTCTTTCTGACCAGGTTTACCAAAGCAGCAGATACTACGTGAGGAACGTGGCTTATTGCAGCAGTTACGTAGTCGTGCTCACTAAAAGGTATAATAAGCGGAATTGCGCCCATACCCTTTACAAGCTCGTACATTTTGCTTAGGTTTTGCTCACTTGTTACTTCTGTTTTGGTAAGAATATAGTATGCATTTTCAAGGATTTCTTTTTTGGAATTTATGAATCCGATTCGCTCGGTGCCCGCCATAGGATGACCGCCAATGAACTGCGTATCCAGCGATAGCTCGTGAACCTTTTCATGTACAGATGATTTGACACTTCCGATGTCGGTGAGAATGGCATCGTTATTTATTACGTCTTTAAGCTTTAGCAGGTTATCATTATTGCAGGAAACAGGTGCACACAAAAAGATTATGTCACACTCGGAAAAAGATGAGTCAATTTCCAGGCATACTTTATCTGCAATATTTTCTTTAAGAGCAGCGGAGGTTGAAATGCTGTTTGGGTCAAATACAATGATTTTGATATTATTGTCATAGCTTTTAAGTGCCTTTGCAATTGATCCGCCAATCAGACCAAGTCCGATAAAACCGCATACCGGTGATGTCATTTCATTTCCTCCAAGCTCTTTTCTTAAATTTTATAGCTGCCTTCCCTCAAGAGAAGCATATCCCTTAAGCGTATTTACCAGAGCTGCAAAGCGCTCACAGGTAAGTGACTGAGGACCATCTGAAAGCGCACATTCAGGGTGATTGTGAACTTCGATTTCAAGGCCATCTGCGCCGGCTGCAACTGCAGCTTTTGACATTGGTTCGATATATTTATAGTTTCCTGTTGAGTGAGAAGGGTCTACAATGATTGGTAAATGAGTCCTTTCTCTAAGAACAGGAATTGCTGACAGATCCAGGGTGTTTCTTGTTGCTGTCTCATATGTTCTTATTCCGCGCTCACAAAGGATTACATTTGAGTTTCCTTCTGACATAATGTATTCAGCAGCATTAAGCCATTCATCAATTGTTGCACAAAGACCTCTTTTTAACAATACAGGTTTATTGGTTTTACCAACTTCTTTGAGCAAATAGAAATTCTGCATGTTTCTTGCACCAATCTGAAACATATCAACATATGGCTCAGAGTCAGCGACTGATTCCTGAGAGATTACTTCAGTAACAGTTGGAAGAGAAGTTTCCCTGCTTGCTTCCTGAAGAATTTTGAGACCTTCAATTTCAAGGCCCTGGAATGAATAAGGGCTTGTACGAGGCTTATATGCTCCTCCTCTTATTATTGTTGCTCCGGCTTTCTTTACTTCTTTTGCAATTGTAATAAGCTGATCTCTGTTTTCAACTGCGCATGGACCTGCGATAATATTAAGATGTCCCGGTCCGATAAGAGCAGATCCGCATTTAACGGTGGACATTTCCGGATGGAATTTTAAATTAGCCAGCTTATATGATTCGCTGACTGGAACAATTTTCTCAACACCCTTAAAACTTAAAATATTATCGGTCATAAGCTTTGTCTTATCACCGACAACTCCAATTATTGTAAGCTCTTCGCCCTTTGAAAGATGAGTTTCGAGACCTGCAGATTTAATTTTTGTTATTACACTGTCGATGCATTCTTGTGATGCACCCGGCTTCATTACTATAATCATGACTATCCTCCTGTCGTATACTAGACACTATAATGCTTCAACGCGTCGACGTCAAGAAGCGATTTTGACTTTTCATTTTGTGAAAAAAGATTTTAAAACGTCCATAATTTGTGCAAAATATCAGTTAATACTTGTATATGCCACTTTCTTTTAGTAAAATATACTCATAACATTTAAGGGGTCTCCAAATACTCGAGATAAATTACCTAAATAAAATGCGAACTGGAGGAAAGGATATGAACGTTTACACAACAGACAGAATCAGGAACGTGGTGTTACTTGGACATGGGGGCTGTGGAAAGACAACTCTTGCTGAGGCAATGGCATATCTGGCAGGTGTTACTTCCAGAATGGGCAGAGTTGAAGATGGCAGTACAGTAAGCGATTTCGACAAAGAGGAACAGAAACGTCATATTTCAATTAGTACTTCAGTTATTCCTCTTGAGTGGGATAACTGCAAGATCAATATTTTGGATGCACCCGGATTTTTTGATTTTGTAGGAGAGGCGCAGGAGGCAATAAGCGTTGCAGACGCTGCTATAATCGTTGTATCAGCTAAAGCAGGTATTGAAGTTGGTACCCAGAAAGCATGGGAGCTTTGTGAAGAATACAATATTCCAAGAATGATATTTGTATCTGACATGGATATCGATGATGCTTCGTACAGGCAGGTAGTTCAGGATCTTATCGATAAGTATGGCAAGAAGATGGCTCCGTTTAATCTTCCTACACGTGAAAATGAGAAGTTTGTCGGATATGTCAATGTCATTCAGGAAAAGGGCTTTAGATGGGAAGGCAAAGAAGTAGTTGAATGTGAAGTCCCTGAGTATAACAAAGCTAATCTTTCATTATATAGAGACTCCCTTATGGAGGCAGTGGCAGAGACGTCTGAAGATATGATGGACAGATATTTTAATGGGGAGACTTTCTCTGAAGCAGAAATCAGATCTGCGCTTCGCTCAAATGTATGTGAAGGAAGTATTATTCCTATTGAAATGGGTTCAAGTATTCTTTGCCAGGGCATTTATACACTGCTTGATGATATTGTAAAGTATATGCCAAGTCCTGATAACAGGAAAATGTCCGGAATCAATATGAAAACTAATGAAATCTTTGAAGCAAATTTTGACTTTTCAAAGCCAAAGACTGCATTTGTATATAAGACAGTGATGGATCCTTTTATTGGTAAATATTCCCTTATTAAGGTTAGCTCCGGAGTAATAAAGACAGATGATCTCTTATTTGATTCGAATTCGGATAAAGAGTTTAAGTGCGGTAAAATCTTTATACTTAGGGGTAACAAACCTGTTGAAGTTTCTGAAATTCATGCAGGAGATCTTGGTGCTCTTCAAAAGCTCGACTGCAAAAGCGGAGAAACGCTCTCAACAAGAAATAATCCGGTTCAGTATGCAAGAATGAATATTTCAGAGCCATACACCGCGATGAGATATCATATTCCAAATAAGGCTGATGTTGATAAGGCGGCTCAGGCACTTTCTAAGCTTTGCGCTGAGGACTTGACGCTTAAGGCAGTAAATGACGCTGAGAATCACCAGTCTTTATTATATGGAATAGGAAATTTACACCTTGAAGTTGTTGTAAGTAAGCTCTTAAATGAATATAAAACTGAAATAGAGCTGACAAGGCCTAAGGTTGCTTTTAGAGAAACAATCAAAAAGAATTCTGATGTAGAATACAAATATAAGAAGCAGTCTGGCGGTCATGGGCAGTATGGACATGTCAAGATGCGCTTTGAGCCATCAGGCGATGTTACAAAGCCTTATGTATTTGAACAGGTTGTTGTTGGCGGAGCTGTTCCAAAGAACTTCTTCCCTGCCGTTGAAAAAGGAGTTGCTGAATCCGTTCAAAGAGGACCACTTGCCGCATATCCGGTTGTAGGAGTAAAGGCGGTTTTGTATGACGGTTCCTATCACCCTGTTGATTCATCTGAAATGGCATTTAAGGTTGCAGCTTCTCAGGCTTTTAAGAAAGGCTTTATGGAAGCTTCTCCTATACTTCTTGAACCTATTGAAACACTTAAGGTTACAGTACCTGACGCCTTTACAGGTGATGTAATGGGAGATCTTAATAAGAGACGCGCAAGAGTAACCGGAATGACGCCAACATCCGATGGTAAGCAAATTGTCGAGGCGGATGTTCCAATGACCGAGCTTTATGGCTATTGCACACAGCTTCGTTCTATGACAGGCGGAAGCGGGGATTTCGAATATCATTTTGTAAGATATGAACAGGCTCCTGCTGATATTCAGGAAAAAGAGGTAACGGAAAGAGCAGCTAAGGTTGCAGCCGATAACGAAAAGGAATAAAATGAGCGTGAGCTGATTATTTGCGGGGTTACCGATAACGGTGATCCCGCAATTTTTATGATAGGAGACATAATGAAGTTTAATGAAATGAATTATGAAAGAATTGATATTGAAAAGGCAGCAGCGGATTTAAAAGGGCTTGAAAATGTGCTTGGCAGAGCACAGTCCGGGCAGGAACAGTTTGATATTCATAAGAAGTATTATGAGCTTACAGATCATGTTATGACAGAGCTTACTATTGCTGAAATAAGACATGACGTAGACGTAACGGATGAATATTATAAGGCAGAGCAGAAATATTATGATGAGAAGAAGCCACTTCTAGTTAATGCTCAGGTTTCGTATCAGAGAGCTCTTTTTAATTCAAAGTACAGACCATTTCTTGAAGAAAAAATAGGGCCTGTAGCATTTAAAAATATTGAAATAGCTATGAAATCAGTAGACGAGAAAATCCTTCCGCTGATGCAGGAAGAAAATAAACTCACATCGGATTATGACGATATTCTTGCTACTGCCAAGATTAAGTGGAACGGTCAAGATCTTAATCTTTCACTTATGAATCCATACATTCATAATGCGGACAGATCAGTTCGAATAGATGCGTGGAAGGCTTACTCAGATTTTTTTGGCGCAAATAAAGAACAGCTTGATGATATCTATGACAAGCTGATAAAGAATAGAACAAAGCAGGCAACGGATCTTGGATACAAGAATTATCTTACACTTGGTTATTATCGTATGAACCGTAACTGTTATGGAAGAGATGATGTTGCTCAGTTTAGAAAGCAGGTTAAGAAGGATTTCGTTCCACTAGCCCAGAAGATTCAGGATAAGAGAAGGCAAAGACTTGGCCTTTCAGCTCTTCATTTTGAAGACGAGGGAGTTGCTTTTTCATATGGTAATCCAGCACCGTTTGGAACTCCTAAGCAAATACTTGAAGCTGGACGGCAGATGTACAAAGAACTTTCTCCTGAAACTGGAAAGTTTATGGACTTTATGTGTGAAAACGACCTTTTTGACGTTCTTGGAAGAAAGACCAAGAAGACAGGTGGTTACATGACCTATCTTCCTGATTATAAATCACCGTTTATATTTGCAAATTTCAATGGTTCAAGCTCTGACGTAGATGTAATAACTCATGAGTGCGGACATGCTTTTCAGGGATATGTAGTTGCGAATGACCCTATAAGAGAGCATCTTGATATAACAATGGAAACTGCAGAAACACATTCTATGTCAATGGAATTTTTCACTGAACCCTGGATGAAGAATTTCTTTGGCGATAAGGCAAAGGATTATGTTGATATGCACTTTGAGGATGCCTGCCTGTTTATTCCATACGGGACAATGGTCGATGAATTTCAGGATATAGTTTATGATGATCCAACGCTTTCTCCTTCTGAGCGCAATCACGTTTGGAGAGATCTCGAGAAGCAGTACAAGCCGCATCTTGATTATTCCGGAAATTCGTATTACGAAAACGGAGGCTTCTGGCAGAAGCAGCATCATATATATGATTATCCGCTTTACTATATTGATTATTGTATTGCTCAAACAAATGCACTTCAGTATAAGGTATGGATGGATAAAGATTATAAAGGCGCCTTTGATAGCTATTTGGAGCTTTGCAAGCTTTCTGCTTCTGATTTCTTTGATGGACTGATTTCTAAGGTGGGACTTGATAATCCATTTGAAGATGGCTGTCTGTTAAATGTGGTACAAAAGCTTTCATTAAGTGGGAGAATCTGAAAAAAGCCTCGGGATATAAGGCTTTTCTTGACGGGAAAAGGGTCAAATGCTATAGTTTAATTTGATGTTTTTTGGCTTTAATACTAATAAGAAACCAAAGGAGATGAATTTATGGACGATGGTGGGCCTTCTGACACCTGGGTGATTTTTATTCTTGTTTTGATAATTGATGTAATAATCTATAGCTTTGGAGCTGCGATACGACTAATTAGGCGAGATGATATAGAAAGCAAACTTAAGGAAGAAGCAGCTGATTCTGATGAAGTAAGCCTGGAAGGCGGAAATCCTTCTTTTGACAAAAAAAGTCAGATAATCCTTAGTATTTTGGATAATCCTTCCGTGTATTTAAGCACTGTAATGAGTACGGTTCTCATTATTAATATTTTACTGGGACGATTAGTCCTTCCAATACTTGGAAGCTTTATCGCAGGACTTTTTGCGGATGCATCTATTGATGCTTCTTCAATTGTTTCAGAGCTGATTGCAGGAATAATTCTTCTTTATTTTTTTGTGACATTTGGAAGTGTTGTTCCAAAGAAAATTGCATCTGGAAATGCGCTTTCGTGCGTCTATGCATTTTGCAGACCTGTGCATTTCTTCATGATGGTATTATATCCGTTTACGTGGCTTGTTTTACAGACTTCTCGCGGCGTTCTTCATGTCTTTGGCATAAAGAATGATCTTGGCGAGAGCGATGTGACTGAAGAAGAAATCCGTTCCATGGTTTCCGAAGGTCAGGAACAGGGTGTTTTGCAGGATTCTGAAGCAGATATGATATCAAATATCTTTGAGTTTTCGGATAAGGAAGCCAAAGATATCATGACTCACAGAAATGATATTGTAGGCATCGATGGAAACATGAATCTTCAGGACGCAGTGGAATTTATGCTTGAAACTAATAATTCCAGGTTCCCTGTATTTCTTGATAATATCGATCATATAATCGGAATCATTCACATCAGAGATGCTATGAAGCTTCACGCAGCAGGCAGGAAGAATAATTCCTCTATCAAGAAAATCAGAGAGCTTATCAGAGAGCCAATGTATGTTCCTGAAACCAAGAAAATCGATTCGATTTTCCGTTCTATGCAGTCATCGAAGACACAGATGGTAGTTGTAATCGATGAGTATGGACAGACTTCCGGAATCGTTTCAATGGAAGATATTCTTGAAGAGATAGTAGGAAATATCATGGATGAGTATGATGAGGATGAGAAATACCTTATTGCTACTCCAAACAGAAATGAATTCATCGCAGAGGGAAGAACACCTCTGGAAATTATAGAAAAGAAATTTGGAATTGAACTTGGGGCAGAAAATTATGAGACACTAAATGGACTTATGATTTCAAAGCTTGACAGGATTCCCGAAGAGGGCGAACAGTTTGATACCGATATGGAAGGCTATAATTTTAAAATACAGACCGTAAGTGGACACATGATATCAAGTGTTCTAATCACCAAACTCTCCGAAAATACTGAAGTATCGGAGAATTCAAACAGTTAATTTTTTTTGAAAGGAAAAAGAAAATGTCAGGACATTCAAAATTTGCGAATATTAAACACAAGAAAGAGAAAAATGATGCTGCAAAAGGAAAGATTTTCACAATTATTGGAAGAGAAATCGCCGTTGCAGTAAAAGAGGGTGGACCGGATCCAAGTAATAACTTTAAGCTTGCAACAGTAGTTGCCAAGGCTAAGGCTAATAATATGCCTAATGATACTATTGAAAGAGGTATCAAGAAGGCAGCAGGCGCTGACGGAAGCATCGATTATAAGACAATTACTTATGAAGGATATGGCCCTGGTGGAACAGCTATCATTGTTGAAACTCTTACAGATAATTCAAATCGTACCGCAGCAAATGTTAAGAGCGCATTTACAAAGGGAAATGGAAGTATCGGAACACCTGGATGTGTTTCCTTTATGTTTGATAAAAAGGGACAGATCATCATTGATAAAGAAGAATGCAGTATGTCAGCAGATGATCTTATGATGCTTGTTCTTGATGCAGGTGCAGATGATTTTAATGAAGAGGATGACAGCTTTGAAATCCTTACAGATCCTTCAGCATTTCAGGGCGTAGTAGAAGCACTTGATAATGCAAAGATTGAGTCTGTTTCATCTGAAATCACAATGATTCCTCAGAACTATGTTGAAGTAACTGATGAGACTAACATCAAGTACATCACAAGAATTCTTGATTTTCTTGATGAAGACGACGACGTCCAGGCCGTTTACCACAACTGGGATGATTCATCAGCTGAATAAAATAAATATTTCCGGACAGGAGTAAAGATAGATGCTTAGGGACAGTCATCTGAAATATCCGATTATAGTTTTGTTTTCAATTTTTTCATTTGCTATGGTTACTTTGGCTGGCTATTTTTCAGCTCTTTTTCCTGAATCCGGTAAAGCTTCATATTCGGTAGTATTTGCTGCACTCTCACTATTTATAGTGGGAGTGATTGCTTTTTTTATAAAGCGAATAATAAAGATGATTCATGTCTCTACAGAAATAAATGTGCCGGGTGTTTTATATGCGATGTTTATTTTGGTGGTTTATGCAGCATTCATCTGTATGAAGATTTACTTGTGCTTAAGTGGAAACGTCAAAATCACTTCATCCAGGGAGCTTTATGAGCTTTCTGTGATTGGTGATAATGGCTTTAATATTGTTAAGGTCAATGGACTCCCACTCCTTGAGCAGTACTATGTAAAGGGACTTCATTTGCTTTTGATGTTTACCGGAAATAATGAGGCTGCAGCAATAATATTTCAGGCACTGATTCAGATTGCTATTTTGTTAACAATCTTTTTGGCAGTATTTGTTCTTCTTGGGAGAGCTGCATCTTGTATTTCACTGATATACGTTTCTATAGCTTTTTTGGTAGGGTCAAATAACTCATCGCTTGATAGTGGCTCACTTTTTGTTTTGTGCGTGGCACTTGAAATCCTTGTAATAGCTCTTTTTGTAAAGGGAGCAATGAAAGATTTTTATCATAATCCTGCGTGGACGATATGGTTTTTGATAGTCGGGATGACTTTTGGCAAAATGCTGTTTTTTGATGCAGGTACAATTGTTTTAATTCCGATTGTGTTATCGATATTCTGGATATATGATTGTTCAATCAAAAAAGGCTTGTGGGAGGGGATTTCCATTCTATTTGGCAGCGCGATTTCCTTCACGTTGATGTTTGTGATTTGCTGCGGTTATGATACTGAACTTGTTTTCTCCAAAATGGGGGAATGGTTCTATTCATTATACAGTCAGTGCTTTCCTGAAAGCTTTTTCCAAAATGCGTTTTTTGCATATGATGCATGTATTATGGCTACTGGAGTCACTTTTATTTTCTGCATTGTAATATGTATTGTTTCACATTGCTCAGCCGTAAGAAGAGTTTTTCCGTTTATGATGACAGCAGTACTTTTTGCATTGACGCTTTTTTATCCGGCTTTATCAAGAATGAATAACATTTATATTTTTGTTATGCTGTCTGCACTTGTGATAGGAGGTTCATTTGAAGCTATGATTTTACCTGATTATGATCCTGATTTTGAAAACCTTTTTGTTGAAGATGAGTCAAAAGACTCTGATGATGAAAGCGTTCTTTCACTTGAAGCTGAAGAGGTTAATCCTGTTTTGGTACCTGGAAATGCAGATAATGATGACTTATTCATGGAAGAAAAGGCTGGAAATGTGCCGGAAAACTTCATGAAACCATCTTCGTTTGCAGGTGATAACGAGAAGGCAGAAGAGAAGGCAGAAGAGAAGGCAGAAGAAAAGGCAGAAGAGAAGCCTTTTGAAAGCACAAATAAGCCAAGCGAGATAATAGCGGCGCCTTTGTTTGTTCCTGATGGAATGGTTCTTCCAACTGGAGAAGATGGCAGAGAAGATGCGCAGTCAGGAGAAGCGCATATCAAATTTAAAAATTTAGGAAGTAATGAGAAGCTTAAAGTAATAAGTTCATCTAGTGAAGACAAATCTTCTGATATTACTTTATCTGATAAGGATGATTCGTCTTTTGATTTAGAGCTTAAGGCGGATGATGATTTTGATATTAAGTTTTAGTTCTTTTGGTAAGGAACTGAATTTGAAAATAGAGAAACAATGAAAGGTGATTTTTTATGCAGATTGAAGATTTAAAGGCCTACAAAATTCTTGAAAAAAGATATTTAAAGGACATGGATTCTGAAAGCTATATTTTAAAGCACATTAAAACCGGAGCAAGAATAGCTCTTTTGTCTAATAATGATGAGAATAAGGTGTTTTATATTGGATTTAGAACTCCTCCAAAGGATTCGACTGGAGTGGCACACATCATAGAGCATACGGTTCTTTGTGGTTCAAGAGATTTTCCTGTAAAGGATCCTTTTATTGAACTGGCAAAGGGTTCTCTTAATACATTTTTAAATGCAATGACATATCCTGATAAAACTGTTTATCCTGTTGCAAGCTGTAATGATAAAGATTTCCAGAATCTGATGCATGTATATTTGGACGCTGTTTTTTATCCAAACATTTATCAGACCGAGAAGATTTTTATGCAGGAGGGCTGGCATTATGAAATGGAGGATGAACAGTCAGATCTTTCAATAAATGGTGTAGTTTATAATGAAATGAAGGGGGCATTTTCGTCTCCCGATGATGTGCTCGATAGACAGATAATGAATTCTCTTTTCCCAGATACTACGTACGGAATTGAATCAGGCGGAGATCCTGATGATATTCCAAATCTTACTTATGAGCAGTATTTGGATTTTCACAGGAAATACTATCATCCATCAAATAGCTATATTTACCTTTATGGAAATATGGATATGGTGGAGAAACTTCAGTACATTGATGAAAATTATCTTTCAAATTATGATGATCAGCCGGTTGATTCAGCAGTTTCTTCTCAGCCGTCATTTGTCAAAATGAAGGAGATACATAAGGATTATTCTGTAATAGATGAAGAAAGCGAAGAAAACGGAACATATCTTGCATACAACTGTTGCCTTTCAAACAGTCTTGATAAGAAGATGTATATAGCCTTTGATGTTCTTGACTATGCGCTTTGCTCAGCTCAGGGGGCAGTTCTTAAGAAAGCTCTCATTGATAAGGGCATTGGAGAGGATGTTTACAGCGAGTATGAAAACGGAATAAAGCAGCCGTTCTTCTCTATTGTTGCCAAGAATGCTTCTTCTGATCAAAAAGAAGAATTTATTTTGACGATTAGGAGCTGCCTTGAAAAAGTGGTTAAAGATGGTCTTGATAAGAAGACACTTCTTGCTGCTTTATCAAATGATGAGTTTAAATTCAGAGAGGCAGACTTTGGAAGATTTCCAAAAGGCCTTTTATATGGACTTCAGGTTCTTGACAGCTGGCTCTATGATGATATGAAGCCTTGGATTCACCTTGAAGCCGGTGATACCTTTACTGAGCTTAAGAAAGACGTAGATGGTCATTATTTCGAAGATTTAATTCAGAAATATCTTCTTGATAATACGCATTCTACAATGCTTCTTCTTGAACCCAAAAAGGGACTTTCTTCAATCAAAGATGATGAGCTTAAGGCTAAGCTTTTAAAGTATAAGAATAGCCTTAGCAAGGAAGAAATATTACAAATAGTTCAAAATACAGCTGATCTTAAAGCGTATCAGGATGCTCCTGATGATCCTCAAAAGCTTAGGCTTATCCCTCTTCTTGAGAGAAAAGATATGAAGAAGGAGGCTGATCCTGTAAAGAATGAGCTTAGAGACGCAGCAGGAACCAAAATCCTTTTCCATGATATTTTTACAAATGGAATTGGTTATATCACATTTGTTTTTGATATTAAGAGTGTTCCGAAGGAGCTTTTTCCTTATCTTGGAATATTCAAGACTGTTCTTGGCCTTGTTGATACGAAGAACTATGGCTATGGAGAACTCAATAATGAGATTAACATCAGAACAGGCGGAATAAGCGGATCTGTCAGCACATATTTTAACGCAAAGCAAACAGATAATTACCGCGAGACACTTGAAATCAGTGTCAAGGTTCTTAAATCAAATATAAAAGACGGTTTTGAACTTGTTCATGAAATACTAATGAATTCGATTTATTCTGACACCAAGAGAATAAAGGCCATTCTTGATGAAAAGAAATCTCATATGCAGGCAAGTTTTGAATCTGCAGGACATCAGGCGGCAGCACTTCGCGCTGAGTCATATTTTTCTAAGACGGCAGCTCTTAATGAGACAGTTAATGGAATAGAATGCTATAGCCTTGTCCAGAAACTTTGCTCTTCTTATGATGCTGAAACCGGAAGAAAGCTCGGAGAAATATTTGATAAGCTTTCGGAGATTATTTTTAGAAAAGAAAACCTTTTTGTTGATTATACAACTCCAAATAAGGACTATGATGGATTTGATGAAGAAGTAAAAGAGTTTTCAAATAATCTTTTCACCTGTGAAACCGAAAAAGGCGAGCATGAAGCAGCTCTTTTAAAGAAAAACGAGGGTTTTATTACTGCAGGACAGGTACAGTACGTATGCAGCGCCGGAAACTTTAGAAATAAAGGACTTGAATATACAGGAGCCTTGAAGGTTTTGCATGTCATGATGGGTTATGACTACCTTTGGACTAATATCAGGGTAAGAGGCGGAGCATATGGCTGCATGAGCAGCTTTTCTAGAAGCGGAGATTCATTCTTTGTTACATACAGAGACCCGCATCTTAAGAGAAGCGTTGACGTGTTTAATGAAACGTCTAAATATTTACGTTCTTTCGAAGTAGATGAAAGGACAATGACTCAGTATATTATTGGTGCAATTGGAGAGCTTGATACACCTAAGACGCCAAGCGCAAAGGGAAGCTATGCTATGACTCTATATATGCATGATATTTCTTTTGACGATGTACAAAAGTCAAGAGATGAACTTCTCTCTACGACTGTTGAGACGATACACATACTGGCAGATTACGTTGATGCGTTCCTTTCTGATGACTGTCTGTGCGTCGTTGGAAGCAGCAATAAGATAGAGAGTGATAAGCAGTTATTTAAAGAAACGAAGCAGCTTGTTAACAGCTGACACAATCCGCTATACTTGCGGCAAGAGATTTTTGGAGGCAAAATTTGACACAGTCAGACAATTTTAAAACAGGATATGTAGCACTTATAGGAAGACCAAATGTTGGAAAGTCTACGCTAATGAACCAAATGATAGGAATGAAGATAGCTATCACTTCTTCTAAGCCGCAAACTACAAGGGGCAGAATACAGACGGTTTATACGGATGATATTTCTCAGATGATTTTCCTTGATACTCCAGGTATTCATGAGTCCAAGAACAAGCTTGGTGAATATATGCTTAGTGTTGCCAAAAAGACGCTTGATGATACCGATGTCCTTTTATGGCTTGTTGAGCCTTCAAATTTTATTGGAGCCGGCGAGAAATATATTATTGAACAGCTTAAGGACTGTAAGAAGCCAATTATTCTTGTTATTAACAAGATAGATACCGTTTCTAAGGATAAGCTTCTTACATATATCGATAATTATAAAAACGCTATGGATTTTGCTGAAATTGTACCTGTATCTGCAAGAAAGAGACAGGGGCTTGATGATCTTATGAACTGCATCAGAAAGTATCTTCCATACGGACCTGCTTTTTACGATGAGGATACAGTTACTGATCAGCCGGAAAGAGTGATTGCAGCAGAGATTATTAGAGAGAAGGCTCTAAGACTTTTACAGGATGAGGTTCCTCATGGAATAGCTGTTACAGTTGAGAAGATGAAGACAAGACAGGATGGACTTATCAATATCGAAGCAAATATTATGTGTGAAAGAGATTCTCATAAGGGAATCATTATCGGAAAGGGCGGAGAAATGCTCAAGAAGATAGGAACACAGTCTAGAATCGATATTGAGAAGATGACAGGAAGCCGTGTCAATCTTCAGCTGTGGGTTAAGGTTAGAAAGAACTGGCGTGATGATTCGAATGAACTTAAGCGCTTTGGCTATGATATAAAGAACAACTAATTATTGGAGAATTATGCCGGATCAGACAATACTACAGGGAATTGTAATTAAACATACTCCGGTAGGCGAATATGATTTTGCTGTAACTATTCTTACACTTGAAAGAGGCAAGATAAGTGCTTTTGCAAGAGGAGCGAGAAAACCGGGGAATAAGCTTTGCGGAACGGTCGAGCCATTTTGCTATGGAAAGTTTACTGTCTATGAGGGCAAAAGCTCATATGGAATAACAGACGCTGATATATCCTGCTATTTTGAAGAATTTAGAAAAGATCTTGATGCTTTTGTATATGGAACCTTTTTTCTGGAGCTTGCAGATTATTATTCAAGGGAAAGCATGGACGGGGCAGAACTCTTAGGACTTTTGTATTTATCACTTAAGGCTCTTGAAAAGGGTACTATTCCCAAAAAGCTTATCAGGTGCATTTATGAAATAAGAGCTCTTGTGATTGATGGTGAGTTTCCAGGACTTTTTTCTGATACCAAGTATCTTCCAGATACAGAGTACGCCGTTGAATTTATCGCAAATTCGGCTTTGACAAAGCTTTTTTCCTTTAATGTCAGTAAAGGCGTACTTGATGAAATTGTTGGAATAACAATTAGGCTAAGGCATACATTTATTGATAAACCACTTAAAAGCACCGAGATGCTCTCTTTACTTGAATATGTAAGTTTGTAAATGATGTGACACCTAATTCTATAAAATAAATAAGACTATGA
>CAZJWA010000032.1:0-28449 GCA_964549585.1 uncultured Butyrivibrio sp.
CCAGGTGGATTCCGGACTTACACCGGTTAGAAACGTGCGCCGCCAGGCGCACCGTCAAAAAGGTCAGGACCGAGTAAATCGGTTCTGACCTTTTTCATGAATCACATAGCTCTTTCTTAAGAAGTAACTGTATCTACTCCTGCCTCATCCTCTACTTCAAGCTTCAATACCTCTATGTAATAGAAGTAAGTTTCATTTCCATCAGAAATATCTTTACCCTTTTGAAGAGTTCCAATAACCTTTATCCAGCTTGAAGCATTCTTCAGTGTAGATATGACAGATGTGTCATCTGTAAAGAATTCAAAACTCACATATCCGCCGTTGCAGTATGGACAGGACGGGCCATACCTTCCAACAAAAAGATATGGTGAAAATTCATCTATATAGTACCCTTCAATCTCAACTACTTTTCCCTCATAATCCGCAAAATTCTGATACCAGTCGTTGATCTGCGTAGCATAAAGATTATCGCCTACAACTATATCGCTATTACCATCCCATTTAGCAGCATCTGACTCAGGATCGCAGTAATAATGCGATGTTCCTTTAGTATAGTCTCCTGCGCTTCCACTAATATCACTTATACCAATTGAAGCTCCTGTCATGACAGCATCGCTTCCTTGAGCCCCACTAGTAGCTAAAGCAGAAGAGCCTTCTGCAAGCGCTGCCATCAGCGAAGCATCCTCAGAAGAAATATCCAAAGAGTCACCAAGAGAAGCGTCACTACTGCCCGTTCCACCCTGCGCGCGAACCTGTGTATCTGATGAAGCCTGCATTCTGCTGTTATTAGAAGCACTTGTATTCTGTGAACACCCTGTAAGACATATACATGTAAAAAAGCAGGAAAGCGCAAGTAATGAGCCTGCTTTCCTGCGAATAAACCTATTATTCATAGACAAATTCATTCCTTTCTATTTAGCTCCGCGAAGTCTTTCAACAATGCTGAGCACAAAAAAGACAATAATATTAGCTATTACAATGCTAGCTCCGGTCGGAATCGACTTAATATATGAAGCATAAATTCCAGCGCAAAAACATACTACAGAAATGCACACGGAAACAATAATTACATGTTTAAAGGTCTTGCATACTCTCATCGCTCCAAGTGAGGGAAATACAATAAGACTTGAAATAAGAAGTGTACCCATCATTCTCATTCCAAGAACAACTGTAACTGCTGTAAGAAGTGCAATGATCATATTAAACACATTTGCCTTTGTTCCTGTAGCCTTGGCAAAATTCTCATCAAATGTTACTGCAAAAATTCTCTGATAAAAAACAATAAATAAAACAATTACGCAAATTGATAAAATTACTGAAATATATACATCACTCTTACTCATAGCAAGAATACTTCCAAACATATAATTGCATACATCAGTATTCATTCCTGTTGTAAGAGATACCGTCATAACTCCGACGGCAAGTGCGCCGCTACACATAAGAGCTGTAGCCGCATCGCCCTTTATCTTACTGTTCTCATTCATTCTAAGAAGCAGAAAAGCTGCAACTATGCAAACCGGTATTGCAATAGCAAGAGGCGCCATATTAAGTGCATAAGCAACAGCAAGTGCTGCAAAGCCAACGTGAGATAATCCATCTCCAATCATCGAATATCTCTTAAGAACAAGGCTGGTTCCAAGAAGTGAAGCACAAAGCGACACAAGTATTCCTACAATAATAGCTCTTTGCATAAATGGATAGCTAAGCATTTCAACAATAGTATTTATAAATTCACCCATTACTGCGCTCCTCCCATCATTGAAGTGCCTACAAAGGCTTTTCCAAGCTCGGTTTCAAGATATTCATCTCTTGTTCCGAAAAAGAGCTGTTCAGATCCAAGATGAAGTACATGCGATGCATAAGGAATTGCTCCCTTTACGTCATGTGAAATCATTATTACAGCGATATTTCTTTCCTTATTAATCGTCTCAATAAGACTATACATCTCACCAGCAATAATTGGATCAAGTCCCGTTACAGGCTCATCCAGCATAAGAAGTCTCTTTGTAGAGCAAAGCGCCCTTGCAAGAAGAACTCTTTGCTGCTGTCCGCCTGAAAGCTCCCTATAACATCTGTTTCTAAATTCCCAGATGCCAACCTGCTCCATTGCAGACTTTACTGCAGACTTATCTTCTTTTCCATAAAAAAATCTCTTGCCGAGCGCATTAAGTCTTCCCGAAAGTACAACTTCATTTACGCTTGCAGGAAAATCTCTTTGAACGTTATCCTTCTGAGGAAGATATCCTATTTCGTTCTGCTTTAAATCATCTCCGGTTAAAATTTGTCCGGTGGAGGCTTTCTTAAGTCCCAGGATTCCCTTCATCAAAGTACTCTTTCCTGCGCCGTTTTCTCCAACAACACAAAGATAGTCACCCTGACCCACTTCAAAGTTTATATTTGATAAAACTGTGCTCCCGTCATAGGAAAAAGAAACATCCCTGCATGTTAAAATACTCATAGTAAAACTGCCTCCCCGGCATTGTAATCCGTATGTGAAAGCTGCTGCTTTCATTTAGAACAAAAATCAGTTAAGAGCTTCCTTTAATACATCTACATTCTTACTCATAAGATCTATATAAGTAAGCCCTGCGTCAAAATCATCCTTGCTGATACTCTCGCATGAATACAGGCACTCTGCCTTTGCTCCTGTCTGCTCGCAAATTGCTTCGCAAACCTTTCCGTTTGAAAGATCCTTATAGAACACTACCGGAATTTCATCGCTTGTTACCTTATCTACAAGAAATGCTATCGTCTGCGCGCTTGGCTCTGAATCAGATGAGCAGCCCGGAAATGCTGCATAATAGGTAAGTCCATACTCATCACAAAAATATCTAAATGGGAATCTGTCGCCCACAATTATCTCTTTTCTTGCAGCATTATCTACAACATCCCTAAACTCAGAATCAAGCTTTTCAAGTTCTCCCGTATAGCTTTCAAGATTTGCTTTATAAGAATCACTGTTATCAGGATCCTTTGTGCAAAGAGCATCGCATAGCTTGTTGCAGATAAGCTCGGCATTCTTAGGAGAAGTCCAAACGTGCTCGTCATATTCTGCCTCTTCGTCATCAGAAGCCCCTTCATCAGACTCAGGTGTCATTCCCTCGGTGACCTCTTCCTCAACAGTAGTAACACAGTCCATAAGAGTCACAACCTCAGTTTTATCGGTATCAATTTCATCAGTTATCGACTTTACCCATTCATCCGAATCGCCTCCAACATATACAAAAATATCAGACGCAATTACATTCTTAATATCCTCGGGAGTTGGCTCAAAGCTGTGAACCTCTGCGCCTGGCTTTAGCAAAAGAGTAAGCTCAATATTGTCTCCTCCAATCTGACGCAGGAAATCATATTCCGGAAATGTTGTTGCAACAACATTTATCTTATCCGAAGAATCAGTATCACTTGCTGAATCTGATGCCAAAGAACTACTGTCTGCTGCAATACTATCAGCACTTTCTGCAGATGAAGTACCGTTTGCAGATGAAGTATCACTACCGCATCCTGTAAACAATCCTGCCATCAGTGTCATTGAAAAGCCTATCGCAAAAATCTTTTTAAGTCCCATAAAATATCTTCTATCCATACGTCTGTATTTATCGCTTCCTATAGTATTCATTTTCAAATTATCTCCTCTTTTCACTCTCAGCTTCATATGTTCTTTTGTAAAAAGGGATTTAATCATCCAGCCTGATATTCTCTGAGACAAGTGTTGGGAAAATAAGCTTCTCTGCAAAAAATATCTGCCGCGCCCTTATATTGCTGATAAAACAAGTAGGGAAAACCACAGCCGAAAGCAGCATTGCACCATGAATAAGCGCTTTTGCTTCATGAAGCTCTCTGCATATAGGGCAGGATTCTCCACTGCACTCATGAATAAAATGAATTCCCTCATAGGCCACAAGATAAACAGAAACAATAATAAGAATCAGCGTAAGTACAAGCGCAATATCATTCTTAATGCGGCTGGCACAGCTTTTGTTATCATTTCCGAAAAATAGATCCTGCCTGTCAATTCTTATTCTTCTCATCACACCTACCACATATTCCATAAAACATTGTCTTTCCTGCATCAATACTTACGTGATGTTCATCAGAAAGATGCTTGTATAGCCCTGCCAGCTCCGGACAATCAATTTGAACAAGCTTTCCGCATTTCTCACATTTTAAATAAAAGAGAACTTCATCGGAATCAACTGCCAGATACTTATAACAGGTTCCGTTTATACCATCAATACTTACCTTCGCTATCTGTCCCGACTTTTCAAGCTCATCGAGCGTTCTGTATATAGTTGTAAGTCCTACTTTAACACCGCGTTCTGCAAGAAGCTCTGATAAATCATGTATCGTTATATAGTTTTCAGAATCCTCACGGATACATTCAAGAATCTGCTCTCTTTGCTTTGTATGATACTTCTTACCGCTATTCATATATTGGTACCTTTCACATTTGAAAATGATTTTCAATTGTCAATCTGAAAACGTTTTTCATATTACTCTACCATAGACCTCTTGTCAAATAAAAAAAGCTGTGATATATTGTATGTAGTAATTAAAACTACATGAGGCAGTATCGACTGCCATAAATAATAAATTACCATTTTCAATGGTTCAAAATAGCCATCACATAGGAGGCCGATTATGACAAGAAAAGAACTTCATAAATTTTTTAAAGAGCATATGGTTCCATCAAAGTATTACAGTCTTAAAGGTAATCACAAGAACAGAATCTGCCTTGAACAGGCAAAGGACGGATGGGAAGTATATTTCAGCGATAAGAAACAGAAGGTTGGACTTCTTCATTTCAAATCAGAAGAGGATGCATGTACCGGAATGAAGAGTGAGCTTCAGAAGATCATGGAACAGGTTTATGGTCTTACCTTTAAGAATGCAACTATATAATTATTTCATATTTCTTTTCATAAAGAGATAATCGCCACAAAATACCCATTTTCATATACGTGCGATTTAAATTTCGAATTATTATCTACTCATAATATTCGGGCATATACTGTTAAGATAACAGTATATGCCTTTTTTACGTCTCAAAATCTATATATTATCGTCTTATCGTGCTTTATTAATGGATTTATTTAAAAAAAATACTGTATTTTTATTGCAAAATAGCCGATAATAATAAGTAGGTTATAAAATATTATATGCGGCGTTTTGTTTAACTATTTTGTTCAAGCATTTAATGGAGGTATGAATGAGTAATACCAAGAAAATACTCATTGCCGATGATGTTGAGATCAATCGTGAGCTTCTAAGAACCATGCTTTCAAATCAGTATGAAATTGTCGAAGCAGTTGATGGTGAAGAAGCAATTGCAATGATTCAAAGCTATGCTCAGGAGCTTTCAATCGTACTTCTGGACATTATTATGCCCAAAGCAAACGGTTTCGATGTGCTTGATTTCATGAACAGCTATGGTTATATAACCGTTGTTCCTGTTATCATAATTACCACTTCTTCTGAAAGCAGTGATGAGAAAAAAGCCTTCGAGCTAGGTGTATCTGACTTTATTCAAAAGCCCTACAATCCCGAAATTGTCAAAAACAGAATAAGTAATGCAATAAATCAGCACGAAATGAATACCAACCTTCAGTCTCTCGTTGGTGAGCAGACAGCTGCTTTATATGATGAGATTCAGCTTATCAAGGAAAAAGATATCGCGTATTCAAATGATACTTCTATTCTCCTTGAGGCTGTCGCCTCCATGGCAGAATTTCGAACAATCGATATGTCCTCTCATCTCAGAGCTCTCAAATATACAAACAGGCTTCTTTTATCCTATCTAAAGAATAAAGATACAAGGCTTGTAATAACGGATAGTTCAATTGATGCGATAATGATGGCGCTGGTTCTCCATGATATCGGTAAATCAAACGTTCCTGATAGCATTCTTCAAAAACCGGGTCCACTAACCGATGAAGAATATGAAATAGTCAAGCAGCACTGCCAGACAGGCGCAGGACTCATAAATTTGCTTTCAGGCTTAAACAATCCATCAATAGTATTCTATGCGCATGAATTGTGTCTCCATCATCACGAAAGAGTAGATGGAAGTGGATACCCTGATCATTTAAGTGGCGACGAAATACCTGTCTATGTTCAGGTTTTCTCACTCTGCCATTCATATGACAATCTCGTTAATGACAGAGTATACAGAAAAGCTATCAGTCACGAGGAAGCTGTTAAAAAAATAGCATCAGGAGTACGCGAACAGTTCTCAGAGCTTGCAATGGAAGCTTTTTTGCAAAATGCAGATACAATAAAGGCGTTCTATAAGAACTCCCTATCAGCGCAGTAATTGTCATGAATTATTAGTAAATAATGATTAGGCAAGAATCAATCATATTCTATAAAAAACAACCTGTATCCACTTCAGAAATGGATACAGGTTGTTTTTGTTTTCCAAAGTAACTTAACTATAACTTATTTTATAATTCGACAAGCTTATCTCTTCCGCCTGTCTTTGCAAGATACAAAGCCTTATCAACTCTCTTGTAAACATCCTTAAGGCTTTCACCCGGAATAATATCTGTACAGCCAATACTTAGAGAAACCTTTGAATAAACTCCATGCTTTTCAAAATTATGGGTTCTGATATCGTTTAGTAACTTCTCGGCTATATCGTGTGCACGGCTTTTCTGATCACCATTTACAATAATAAAGAATTCATCGCCTCCCCAGCGTCCGGCGTGGTCTAAAGCTCCAAGCTCTGAATCAATAATTCTTGCAACAGATCTAAGAATACTATCTCCTGCGCTATGACCAAAGTTATCATTTATAGTCTTGAAATAATCAATATCAAGCATTATTACAGAGGTTTTATTCTCGAAATGGCCGTTACTACATATCTCTTTTTCAAGAAGGCGTTCAATATATCCTCTGTTAAAAAGCCTCGTAAGTCCATCAGTTGTTGCAAGAAGTTCAAGCTTTTCATTTGCCTCTTCAAGCTCTCTTGTAGTAACACTGACATAATTACTCATACGCTGCATTATAGTTGCTTTGCCGCTATATTCTAGGTCAAATGATTGATAGTGTATGCCTTTCTTTGTGCCCTCTCTAAAACATGCAAGAACAACAGTTGCATTATTATTAATTATCTTGCCATCAACTCTTAGGAACTCTCCATGAACGTACCCGCCGCATACTGATGACAACGCGCTAAATGTATTTCTAAATTCAGAAAAATAATTATGAAGTATTTTCCTGGTCGTGCAGGAATACATTGTTATTCCCTGTGGTTCATATTCTTTAACACGGTTATAGCATTCAATAAGACATTCCATAATATTACGAGTATCACCATATGAAAGATAATATGTCTCGCCCTCTGTTACAGAAGCTCCAAGCTCAATATGCCCATTTTCATCACATCGAAGCGGTACTCGCGCAATATCAATTCCATTAATCGTTTTAATCAGTGGAAACTCTGCAACATTATCCTTGAAATGTTCATCATTTTGAATATTTAAATATTTATTATATATATTAAATGCAGGCTCATTATCAAGTTCAAAAATCATATTGCCACAAGCCTTGGTCACAGTTCTAGGGCTTCCCATCTGTTTCCAGCCAAGTGAATAATCAGAGCAAACAGTAAGAGCTTCGCCTGAAAAAATTGCTACAGCAACTCCGTTTGAAAGCATTCCTTTCTCTGTATAGACAAATTTCTCCCTTTCTGCAAGCGTTCTGTCAGCTCCGCCTCCAAAAATCTGAACATCAGGATTGGCCTTATTTATTTCAGTAATAAAATCATAAATTCCAAAACCAGCAGGAGCAGCAATTATCATCTCAGCTGCCTTTACACTATCAGTCTTGTTGATGTCAGCGCACATATTCTTGCCTTGCTGCTTCTCATCATCATTACTGCAATCATACAAATATGTATCTATGTTTGATTCTTCAAAAACAGAAATTGAAATTACAAACTTCATATTGACAATAGCATCAACATTACAAAGCTCTCCAGCAAATGAGCCTCCAAGGATATGAGCATCAGGAATATGATTAAGAATAATATTTATAGCACGGTTTGCCATATTTCTTTCAACATAGTCGTGATAAATTCGCACCAAAACGGCACTATGAACATGTTCATTGCAATACGAAATTGCATTTGAAAATGTATCAGGAAATGAATCTATAGAATCTATATCTAAAGCTTCAACAAATTGCTTCATTATGAAACCTTTCTAATCGGTTAACAGAAGTTTCTATAAAAAAATTAAACTAATTTGTAATAACTAATTTTAATACATCTTGGTAAAAAGTACAAATACTATCGCAAATATGATTATATTATTAACAAAATTTTCCAATATTTCCATAAAAAAACCTGTTGCTAAACGGCAACAGGTTTCTATGATTTGTATTATATTCAAACTCAATACATTAAAACATTTGATCTCACTTCTTCTGATTATCCTGGAAGTATTTCTCAGCTGCTGCTTCAGCGCCTTCTTCAAGATCATAGTTCTTAATAAGATTCGAAGTTTCATCGACACCAATTTCTCCCTTAAATGCCATCTTAAGCATAATAGGTGTGAAAATTGCGCAGCATACTACAACGACAATAATTGGGCACATAAATTCATCAGGAAGCATTCCAAGTGCCATTCCGTTATTAGCAACGATAAGAGCAACCTCTCCTCTGCACGCCATACCAAGTCCTGTCTGAACACACTGTTTGCCCTTAAATCCGCTCATCTTTGCGCCAAGTCCGCAGCCTACAAGCTTTGAAAGAATAGCCGTAAGGACAAGAGCGACTGTGAATATAATAAACTTAGGACTCATACTTGAAAGGGTTACCTTAAGTCCAATATTTGCAAAAAAGATCGGGCTAAGAAGCAGATATGAAATAGTAGTAAACTTGCTCTCAATATATTTGCCCTTTGGAGTCATTGCTATGATCATTCCTGCAGCAAATGCTCCGATAATATCAGCAACGCCAAATACTGACTCGGCCGCCCATGCCATAAACAGGCAAAGTCCAAAGCCAATAATAGGAAATCTTCTAAGATTAACATCATGTACTTTCTTATCGTACCAAGCCATAAATTTGATAAAAGCAAAACCAACAACAAATACGAATACAAAGAAAAGAACTATTTTAATTAGAACGACTGCGATATTTGCATCTCCGCCTGAAAGACTTGTAACGATTGTCAGGCAAATAAGACCAAGGACATCATCAATAAGAGCTGCAGCAAGGATAGTATTTCCAACCTTTGTAGAGAGCTTATTCATTTCCTTAAGAGTCTCTACAGTAATCGAAACAGAGGTTGCAGTAAGAACTGTACCCATGAATACGTCCTGCATGATAGTAAGACTTGGATCAAAGATGATCATCAGAAGTGTACCTGCTCCAAGAGGAACTAATACTCCGATAAGAGCAACAAGAAATCCTGACTTACCTGAGGCCTTAAGATCATCAACGCTTGTTCCCATTCCGGCACTAAACATGATGATAATTACTCCAAGCTCAGCTATCTGATTTAGAAAGTCTGTTGAAGTAAGACAGATACTGCTGCCTGTCAAAGCACTCGTGATTGAACCAAGAACAGCCGGTCCAAGAAGAAGTCCGGCAAGAAGAGAGCCCACAACCTGTGGCATCTGAAACTTTCCGGTAAGAATGCTCAAGAATTTTGCAAAAAGAATAATGATACATAAATAAAGTAAAAACGTATAGTCCATAATAACACCTTCCTCATATGAAAATAATATATTTCCATATCAATCTTCATTAGCGCCTTAAAGGCACCCACGTTATTTTGAACCTTTCATGCTCTTTTTGCAAGTGTACATATTATCATCAGCTTTTTTTCTCAAAGCCTCAGATGAAATATTCTCTCCCGCATCCTTAAACGCCATGCCAAAAGCGGACTGAATCTTATATGGTTTACTACTATTACTATTATATTCAGTAATTTCATTGATAAAAGAAGAACACAATCTCTGAATGTCTGAGTAGTCTTTATCTTCAATTATTACAACAAACTCATCTCCGCCAACTCTTGCCACAAAACCTTCCTTAGAAAAATGGTCATTTAACAGCTTTGAGAAAATTTTAAGAGCTTCATCACCGGCGCCGTGTCCATAGCTATCATTAATCTGCTTAAAATCATTTAAATCAAAACCAATAATACCAATTTTCTTATCAGTAGCATAGTTATCCGAAATGTTCTCTTCAAACTTTGCCCTATTTCCAATTCCGGTAAGAGCATCAGTATATGCCATTGAGAAGAGCATTTCCTTTTCCCTGTCCCTATACTTTTGTTCAGTCATTATTCCAAGATAAGTAATTACCATGGCAATCATAAGAAGTAGTGCTGCAAGAGGAAGAAGACTGTAATCAACTGAAATTGATGTAGGCGCAAGGTATTTCTGAATATTAAATCTGACAACCTCTATCGCGCCAAGAACCACAACCATTCCCTCTGCGCCAAGAAGATACGTTGCTCTTTCACTTTTATTTTTACGCTGGTTCATAAACATAATGAGAGCAAGTCCAACAAGGATAATAACAGTCATAAGCTGATACAGCGTAAGAAACTCCTGCAAATGAAAGATATTGAGCACGAAGCCTGCTATATTAACCAGAACAAATGCAATCTGTGAAAGTGCCATGATGTACACTGTTCTCTGAAGCCTCCTATCATCCTCTTTGAGAAGTTCGTTTACAAAAAGCGTTACGAAAAGAGGCATCAAATACAAGCTGATATACTCAGCAACAGTATTTGCATACAAATTTGAACTAAAAGCTCCCAAAATACCTGAATAACACGATATCCAGACCGCAGCGCAAATACACACAACAGAAATATAGAACAGCATTCTTTCGCTACTATGGATTCTCTCTCTAAAGAAAAGATATATAAAAAGAAGTATCACTCCACTCATGGAAAGGAAGCCTACCGTGATAATATCAGCAAGTTTGCTTCTTAAGAAATTACCTGTTATGATATCCGCCCTTTGAAGCTCCGGGGTATCTATACTGGTAAATGCAGCATCCTCTGTCACATGAAGAACTATCTTGAGTTCTTTTCCTTCCAGCTCATCAGGAAGCGATACAATTCTCATCCCGGAGCCTACCATAAGTCCCTTCTCATATCTTTCATGCCCAAAGGTATATATCTGCTCATCATCAAGATAGATATCAATCATGCTATGATATGTTTTAAAGCTGAAGGAAGGCTGTGAAATATCATAGTTCTCAAGTGTCTTGGTCAGCGTTATTACATCACCTTTTCCTGCTGTAGGAAAAGAAAATCCATCAAGGCAAACGTCTGAATATATTTCATCGTTTATCTGAACAGTCCACTCATCGCTTAATCGAATATCATTATTGTCAAATAAGCTGAGAGCAAAATGAATCATAAACCATGCGATTATAAACACAGCAATAAGAATGAACCGTCTGATATATACTTTTTTCTTTTCTTTTGCCATTTTCATATATCAACCTCATTTATAATTTCACAGCTGATTCACTTGCCTTCAACCATGCTTATTGTCTATTATTAGTGTTTGTGGAGCAATATGGAATTCCATATACATAATTTTATTGCAATATGGAAACTAAGATCAAATTCTTGGTATCTACTTTTCAATAAAACCATCCGCCAAAAAACGGAAACTTCTTCCAAATGGAGTATAATTCAATTATACAAAAGTGGCAATAGATTGCGCAAGAGTGGAAACTTTCTATTTATAGTTAAATGAATTATGAGGTAAATTAATGAATATAATTATCTGTCTTGATAACAACAACGGAATGATGTTCAATAATCGTCGTCAAAGCATGGATAGGCTTCTTCGAATGGATATCCTTAGTATGGTAAATGGTAATAGGCTTCTTATGAATAGCTATTCCAAAGGGCAGTTTGCAGAGCTGTCATTTGGTGGCAGTGGTTTCGAAAAATCATTCAAGACAGTAAGTAAAGATAAAATTTCTATATCTGATAATGTCTATGTCTGCGAAGATTTTCTGGATAAAGCTTTGGAAAACGATTTTGCTTTTGTCGAGAATACCGGGATATCTGATTATGAAGGCACCATAAGTGAAATATTCGTCTACAGATGGAACAGGGTGTACCCAAGCGATATGCACATAGACATAGAGCTTGGGAATAATTTGACCGATATAGTGCCATCAATAGATAAAAGCATCTCATTATGCAGCCACTCAAAACTGTCATGGAAACTTGCAGAATCAGTTTCATTTAAGGGTTCGTCTCATGATAAGATAACAAGAGAGCATTATATTAAGAATTCATAGAAGTTTTATTGAATGGAGAGTTGTAATGTCTAGAAAGAAAAAGCTTTTTGGTATTAGCAAAATTTCTGCCACCCTGGTTCTGGCTATTATTTGTCTTGCTTCTCTTCGTCTCTCAGGAAACCTGGATTCAATTGATTCGAGAAGTGCTTCGACTTTAATTGAGGATACAGCTGCTCCTCTTTCTTCAGGTATAGTACCTTCTTATTCAGGCGATCCATATGTCAGCATAAATGAGAATCAGCCTCTTTTTTCAACAGATGATTATTCTGAAGAATCATTCGAAAATTACAGTGAGCTCGATAGTCTTGGCAGATGCAGCGTAGCATTTGCAAACGTAGGAATGGACCTGATGCCGACTACTGAACGCGGTTCAATTGGCTCTGTTAAGCCAACCGGATGGCACACTATAAAGTACGATATCGTTGATGGCAAATATCTCTACAACAGGTGCCACCTCATTGGATATCAGCTTACCGGTGAAAACGCTAATGAAGAAAATCTTATTACAGGCACCAGATATCTTAATATAGAAGGAATGCTTCCATTTGAAAACATGGTTACAGATTATGTCAAGGAAACCGGCAATCACGTTCTGTACCGCGTCACTCCCTGCTTTGAAGGCGATAACCTTGTTGCAAGCGGTGTCTATATGGAAGGCTACTCAGTTGAAGATAATGGTGAAGGCATTTGCTATTATGTATACTGCTACAACGTTCAGCCGGGTGTTTCAATAGACTATTCAACAGGTGAATCAAGTCTTACTGATGAATCCTGATTTGAAGTCAAAAGAGGTTCAAATATCTTAGATAAATTTCTCAAGGCAGGCATATAGAACTTTCGTGTTGATTGGCTTTGAAACATGAGCATTCATTCCTGCTGAAAGAGCCTTTGCAACATCCTCTGAAAAAGCATTTGCAGTCATGGCTATTATAGGGATAGTCTTTGCCTGCGAATGCTCTGATTTTCTAATTGCCATCGTAGCTTCATAGCCATTCATTATAGGCATCTGAATATCCATAAGAATAGCGTCATAAGTTCCGGCATCGCTCCTTTCAAATCTCTCGAGAGCCTGCTTTCCATCTACTGCAAGATCAGCTTCCATATGAGCGAAATGAAGAAGTTCAAGAGCAACATCTCTATTAAAATCATTGTCCTCTACAAGAAGAACTCTTTTTCCCGAAAAATCATAGTCAGTAACATCCTTATCAGATGAGGTGTCTTCTTCGCTTATCTCTATAGTATCAGCAGTATCCTGTACAATATCAAAAGGAAGCTCAACCGTAAAGCAGGTTCCAACACCCTTCTTGGAATCAACGCTAATAACTCCGTGCATAAGAGTAACCAGATTCTTGGCAATCGAGAGTCCAAGTCCGCTTCCTCCATGCTCTCTTGCAGTTTCCGCGCTTTCCTGCTCAAATGGCTGGAAGAGCCTCTCCTGCATTTCCTTGCTCATTCCTTCTCCCGTATCACTTACCTTAAAGCAGTAAAATGCTTGTCCTTCGCGGTTACATGTCTCAGAGACGAATACTGAAATCTTTCCTTGAGGCGGTGTGAATTTATACGCATTAGAAATCAGATTAAGAAGTATCTGACTTACCCGAAGCGAATCTCCAAGCAGCACCTCATCCTGAATTTCATCCGCAACTATTTCAAAAGTAATATTCTTTTGCTTGCACTACGGTGCATATATATCCGCAATTTCCTTAAGGATCTTCTTAATATCAAACGCTGTATGTCCGATTGTAACCTTCTCACTCTCAATTGCAGACATATCGAGCACATCATTAATAATATTGAGAAGGATTTCAGAAGCAGAGCTTACCTTTGTGAGATATTCATCCACCTTCTCAGGTTCATTTTCATGATGTTTTGCAATAGCAGTAAGACCCACTATTGCATTCATTGGGGTACGAATCTCATGACTCATTCTTGAGAGAAACTGGCTCTTTGCCTTATTAGCATGCTCGGCCTGATTATATGCCTCCTGGAGCTGTCTGTTCTTTTGTTCATTAAGTACAAGCATTGTATTAAATACAAGAAATGCAACAAGGATACTTATCGTAATAAGTATTGTTGAAAGTATTCCTACCATCTGCGTAACTGGTGTAACTAGAGACTCAATCTGCTCATTAGGAACGGTTTTTACAAGATACCAGTTATTGATTCCAAGCGGAGTTATGTAGGAAATTCGCTCATTGCTCTCATAGCTGTAGGAAAAGCTTCCACTTTTATTATTCTTAAGAAGGTTTGTAATGTCTTCCAAGGTATTTGAATCGTGAATATTTACTTTTCCCATAAAATCAAGAAAATTCGTTTCATCTTTCTGAAGACTATAGCTGTTCGCACTATTAAAGATATAATCTCCTTCGGGATTTATTATCTCTGAATAGCCCTGTCCCTCAAAGCTTTCGTGCTCGATTATCTGGAAAATTGAAAAAATATCGTATTCTCCAATTACTCCTCCGACAATCTTTCCCTCTCTGATGACAGGTGCTCCAATAATAATGTAATCACCTTCCATATTGGAGCCTTCATCTGCTCTTTCTATTACACTGTTTCCTGACATGATCTTACTAAAAAAAGATGTATTTTTTAAATTGTCTGATTTGCCACTGCCTGTATAGCTGCTTCCATCCGGTAAAATAATTATGAGCGACATATCAGATGAGTCAGCATTAACAATTCGCAAATTTGCAAGTGCCTCTTTGGAGTTTATATGCTCATACGAGCTAAAGCCTGCCGCCGTATTCTTAACAACAGAAAGCATGCTTTCTATCTCAATATGTGCTGCATAGGCGTTATAATCAGCGTAGTCCTCAAGTCTTTGCTCACTAATTGAAGTAACCCTTGTTCGAAGCAGTACTGAAAACAAAATAATAGAAATTACCGCTATCCCAACAAGCACTGAAATAAAGAATATGTTTTCCTTACTCTTGTTTACTTTTTTCACCATCAGCTTCCTCTACTTGGCAGACATAGCAGTTTCAGAATGTGAAACGAAATCATCTGCTGCCTCTTTTGCCGTCTTATCCCCAAACATAATGCACTCTAGCATATGCTCCCATTCGCCTCGCATAACAGAATAACCATCCACCATGTTATAGTATGAGCAGTAATAATTCGACCACGTGGAGATATTCTTCATTCTGGATTCTCCATACAATGAGCCAAAGCTTGTTCTGACTGGAAGGCATCCGGATGCAATAACATCAGAAGGTACCCATACACTATCATCACATGCAAAGGCGATAAACTTCTTTGCAGCCGCAGCCTTTTGAACATCTCCATTATCAAATACGCCAAATCCATTCACAAGATACTCAAGTGTTGGAATCCCATCATCAGAAGGATATGGTACTTCTACAGTTTTGATATCATTAACTTCAAGTGCATTTTGATTAGAATTTTGCTGACTAAGTCCCCATAGAATAGAAAAAGAGCTTTTGCCACTCACAAAGTTCGAAATATCATCACTACCGTTATAAAAATTTCCGTTTACCATAAAGCCATTGTCTACAAGCGCCTTGGCTAGCTCTAAGCCCTTTACTCCATTAGCATCATTTATCGTGTAGTGAAGACAATCCTCATCAGTAATAGAACTACTGTAAAGATTAGCTATAAATGCTCTCGTACCTTGATCTCCGCCAGTTCCATCATAGTAAACAGAACCCGGAGTATATCTTTTTAGTTTTAGCTTTTTTAGTATTTCTACAAAATCATCCGTCGTCCAGCCTACCTGTACAAGGTCAAGTGCTCCGGCATCCTCAAGCATCTCTTTATTAAAGACCATATAGAAAGGCGACGAGCTAAGCGGATACATATAAGCTGTGTCTCCACTTTTGCAGGCCTTAATCAGGTTCTCATTATTAACGTCACTGGTAAAATTCTCAGTAAACATATCATCAAGATTTTTAAGGTAGCCTCTTTTTCCATAATCAACAATTCGTCCAGGCGCATCTAATACGACATCGCATACATTTCCCTGTGTAATCGCATTTTCAATTTTTTCAGGCCCTGACGAAAAATCAAGCATGCCTAACTCTACATGGATATTTGGATTTTGTTCTTCGAAAGCAGCGATAAGCCTCTTTTCATAGGTACCTGCTTCATCAGAATTTTGCTGCGCAAAGACAGGGAATGACCACCAGATAATAGTAACGTCTTTATCAGCATCTGCATTTTGCAGCGTCTGACCACTATTTCCGGAGCATCCCACAAGAAATAAGCATAAAACAACAATAACAGAAATTATTCTTTTACCAAGCTTATATTTTTTCAATGATGTTATCCTCAATTGTGTTTGAGAACTGTTTATAATAACTATTTTAATCAGAATTACGACATAATTCAACCTTGAGCGAATAATTATTATTAGTTCAACATAAAAAGCCCCGGAATAATTGATTAAGAATTAATCCGGGGCTTTATGATTTTATATTTATTAAACTGTTTTAATTATATTAGATTCTTGATATCGATGTTTTCGCCTGTGATTCCTACGTAGGCTCCTGCTTCTGCTTCTGTAGTATCCTTGTGAGCGATGAGCCACTTATTGCGCATCCAAAGCATCTTATCATCAGCTGCATCATCAGCTATTCTTACGTCGCCAACATTCGTATTCTCAGGAAGAGCAACGAGAACCTTAAAGCCCTTTGATGAATCTGTATGGCATGGAGCATAATGAAGACTTGATGCATAGACTTCAACAAGAACTCCCTTTGGAGCCTTAAACGCCATAGTTTTTGCTGAATCTACCTTTCCATCTACTATATCCCACATTCCTGCAAGAAGAAGAATGAAGTCCTCTGTTCCAAGATTGAATTCGCTGTTTCTGTGATACTCAAAGCAGTTAAGCTTTGTATTATGTCCATTACACCAGCCAAACTGAACCGGAAGTCCGCCGTAAAGCTTATCTGCAACAGCGGGAGCTTCTGGGAGGCTTTGAAGTGCAGGCTCTTCAGGAACATAGCCAACACCCTCAGGAAGCGGTGTCTTATCACTAAGTGCCTTAACAAAACCGGACATATCAATTCCATTTATAACTCTTCCATAATGTGCAAATTCAGGATCATATACACTATATATTTTCATAATTTGAGCCTTTCTTTTCTATTTGAAATTAGTCCATTTCAGGAAAAACATTTTTTAGTGAAGGATAAAGCTTTCTGAAGGTTTGATATCTCTTTTCATAAAGAGCAGCCTTTTCGGCATCAGGCTTAACGGTTCCTGTCACCTTGATAAGCTTTCCTGTAGCATCTGATACGCTCTTATATTCTCCACAGCCAACTGTTGCAAGTATTGCTCCGCCGTATCCAGGTCCCTGTTCTGTTTCAGGAAGATCAAGTTCCATATTAAGGACATCAGCAAAAATTTTCTGCCATAATGGACTCTTTGCTCCGCCGCCGCAAATCATACTGCGGGAAATATTAAGTCCCATCCTTCTGGCAGCTTCCAGAGAATCTCTTATTCCAAATGCAACGCCTTCAAGAACTGCAAGCGTCATATCCTCTCTTGTTGAATCCATTGTAAGACCAATAAAGCAGCCTCTTGCCATAGGATCATTATGAGGTGCTCTCTCTCCCATAAGATAAGGAAGGAAATATACGTGATTATTGCCAAGCTTCTCATCAGTAATTCCTGACTGTTCTCCGGCAAAATCTGAAGTCTTTATTATCTCCTCCATCCACCACTTGTTGCATGATGCTGCTGAAAGCATACATCCCATGAGATGGAAGGCTCCGTCTGCATGATCAAATGAATGAAGTGAATTACCGCCATCAACCTTGAAGCTATCAGAAGAAATAAAGATTGTTCCTGAAGTTCCAAGAGATATATTACATGTCCCGTTTCCAACTGTGCCTGTTCCTATTGCTGCAGCAGCATTATCGCCTGCGCCTGCGCATACCTTAACATCAGAAGGAAGTCCAAGCTTATCAGCAATACTTGCCTTAATTGTTCCAACAACTTCATAGCTTTCAAAAAGCTGTGGCATCTGCTCCATCTTAACACCGCAGATATCAAGCATTTCTCTGCTCCAGCACTTGTTCTTTACATCAAGAAGAAGCATTCCAGAAGCATCTGAATAATCTGTGCAGAAAACTCCTGTCAGAATGTAATTGATATAATCCTTAGGGAGCATGATTTTAGCAATTCTGGCAAAATTTTCAGGCTCATGCTTTTTCATCCAAAGAATCTTTGGTGCAGTAAAACCTGCAAATGCGATGTTTCCCGTATACTCTGTAAGCTTGTCCTTACCAATCTTATTGTTAAGATAATCAGTCTCTTCCTGAGTACGTCCATCATTCCACAAAATAGCAGGTCTGATAACCTTATCGTCCTTATCAAGAGCAACGAGTCCATGCATCTGTCCGCCCGCGCCAATTCCAGCTACCTGTGCTTTATCACAGTTCTTTGTGAGTTCTTCAATTCCCTCAAGAACAGCACTCTTCCAATCCTCAGGTCTTTGCTCCGACCAGCCCGGATGCGGGAAAATAAGCTCATATTCCTTTGATACTATGTTCTTAATAGAACCTTTTTCGTCCATGAGCAGCAGCTTTACGGCTGATGTTCCAAGATCAACTCCTATATACAGCATGGCAGTCTCCATTTCAAAAAGTTTTAATAAAAATTGATTAATTGCCTAACAAATATATCTTAGTATAGCTTTAGAATAAGTTCAATCGGTTTTTGACCGGTAAGCGCTATGCTTCTCTCATCAGGCTGTGAACATCCGACATAAAGAACTGCCTTTGTACCTTCACTTCTTAGCTGTCCTTTGTCATCAACTGTTTTCAAAGAGTTCTTTCTAATTTTGACATAAAGAGTTCTTTTCTCATTTGGTTTAAAGTGCGCTCTGGCAAAACCGCAAAGACTCCACACTGCTTTATTATCAGGTGCATCTAGAAGACTTACATATACTTCTATGACTTCGTCTGTTGGAACATCTGACTCATTTTGGGCATTTACTGTAACTGTAAAAGTATTATCCTCTTTGGCAAAATTTGTAATGCTTCTTGTTCCTCTTCCAAAATCAGATTCAGCACTCTTAACCACAACGTTTCCATAAGTAAGTCCATATCCAAACGGATACTGCGCCTGTCCTTTGATATATCTGTAGGTTCTTCTATCCATCGAATAATCAGTAAATTCTGGAAGCTCATAATCTGGTTCATAGAAAGTAATCGGAAGCTTTCCACTTGGAGACTCTTCTCCAAAAAGAATCTTTGCAAGCGCTCTTCCTCCAAGCTCTCCCGGATACCAACAGTCAATAATAGCGTCAAAATTCTCATTAGCATAGCTTAGGTCAATATCGCTTCCCGCAAGAAGGAGTGTAATAACCGGCTTTCCCGTTTCCTTAACGGCTTCCATTAGCATTTGCTGTGATTTTGGAAGAAAAAGATCTTTCTTATCTCCGGAAGCATAATGATTTCCGGCATCACCCTCTTCGCCTTCAAGGTGTTCATTAAGTCCAAGGCAAAGAATAACAACATCGCTTTGATTTGCTACTGCCATAGCTTCGGATAGTCTGTCATAGTCTCTTGCAAGAGGCTCTGTTTTGTCCAGACAAATATCGCATCCGCTACTGTAGAAAACGCTTGCATCATCCCCAAGATACTCTCTAAGTCCTTCAAGAACAGTTATATTTTTTGAACCGGTTCCATGATAATTTCCTATAAGAGACTCACGTTCATCAGCGTTTGGACCAATGACTGCAATCTTTTGCTTTGAAGCTCTATCAAGTGGAAGAATTCCGTTATTCTTAAGAAGAACAAAGCTTTCAAGTGCAGCTCTTTCGCACAATTGCAGATGCTTGTCACATTCAATACTATCGTACCCTATATTATCGTAGGATGTCTTTTCACCGGGCATTATTCCAAGAAGGTATCTAGTCGTAAATACTCTGATAGCAGCATTTGTAATGTCATCCTCGGTTATCATTTTCTTATCATATGCGTTCATTAGGTTATCGTAGGTATCTCCTGCATTTAAATCTATTCCAGACCTTAATGATAATGCACAGGTTTCCTCAGGAGTAGCCGTAACCTTATGATGCTCGTGAAGATCATGGAGTGCTAAGAAATCCGATACAATATGACCATCAAAGCCCCATTCTTTTCTAAGAATATCAGTTAGAAGTGTCTTACTTCCGCAGCATGCTTCACCGTTTAAACGGTTATAGGCTCCCATAACTGCCTCAACCTCTGATTCCTGCACAAGAGATTTAAATGCATAGAGATATGTCTCATTCATATCCTTGGCATCTGCCTTAGCATCAAAAGAGTGTCTGCCCTCCTCGGGTCCTGAATGAACTGCAAAATGCTTTGCACATGCAGCAGCCTTTAGTGTATCTCCATCTCCCTGAACGCCTTCAACGTAGCTAACGCCCATTTTTGAAGTAAGGTATGGATCTTCTCCATATGTTTCATGTCCGCGTCCCCATCTTGGGTCTCTGAAAATATTGATATTCGGTGACCAAAAAGAAAGACCTTTATATATTCCTCTATCGCCAAGGGCTGATAAAGTATTATATTTAGCTCGCCCCTCTGTTGAAACTACGTCTCCAACCTTTTCAAGAAGGTCTGTATCAAAGGTTGCAGCAAGGCCGATTGCCTGTGGAAATACAGTAGCTGTCCCGGCTCTTGCAACTCCGTGTATTCCCTCATTCCACCAGTTATATTCATCAATATTCAGTCTCTTTATAGCAGGTGAATTATACAGAAGCTGTGAGCATTTCTCTTCAATTGTCATTTTTGAAACAATATCCGCAGCCTTTTTCTTTGCTTCATTTCTGGCGTTTACACTAATCATCCTTTAATTGCTCCTTGAGTTAAGCCTTCTACTATCTGGTTACTAAAGCAGCAATACACAACTATTGTTGGTACAACCGCAATTACTATTGCTGCAAACATCTGAACATAGTTTGTTGCATAAGGTCCAACGAAATATGTCAAAGTAACAGGAAGAGTCTTTTTCTCAGGATCAGATATAAATACCATTGCTACAAGAAGTTCATTCCAGGTGTTTATAAAGCTCATCAGACCTGTTACGAAAATTCCTGTCTTGGCAAGAGGAAGTGCTATTTTAAAGAAAACTCCATAAATTGAACAGCCATCAATACATGCAGCTTCGAAAAGCTCTCTGCTCATTCCTTTAAAGAATCCCACAAGAATAAAAATCGTAAGTGGAAGTGCAAAGGTTATGTACGGAATAATTATTCCAACAAGTGAATTTGTAAGGTGAACCTTGGAAAACATTACAAAAAGAGGAATAAGCACGCAGTGAACAGGAACCATCATTCCTATCATAAAGTAAATAAGCGCGCCGCCTGAAAGCTTCCACTTCATTCTTGCTATTCCAAAGGCTGCCATTGTTCCGATAAAAAGACTTACAAGAAGTGTGATAATACATACCAGGAATGAATTTCTAAGAGCAGCGCCAAGCTTTCCTGCTGTCCATGAAAAGATATAGTTTCCAAGCTGAAGTACCTCTGGAAATCCGAATGGATTTGAGAATACTTCTGCGTTTGTCTTTAGAGAGACCTCAACTATCCAGACAAGAGGAAGAATATAAACAAGCGCAAGTGCCGTCAAAAGGACATAGATAATGATTTCAATCACGGTAAGCTTGTGGTGGTTCTTTTTTATTTTTATACTGCTATTTGCGGCAGTAGTCATTTCTTTTCCCATATAAATCTCCATTTCTTATATACCCATCAAACTTTGGACATCGGTTCAAAGCTCGCAAACTAGTTCTCAAAATCAGTGGTGTTGATTGTTTTATTAACCACAATAGTTACAACAAGACAAAGTACCAGAAGAACTACTGAAATTGCACTTGCATAACCATATTTGAAATAGTTAAAGCCTTCAAAGTAAAGCCATGTAGCAAGTGTATGTGTCTTGTTGTTAGGACCGCCTTGGGTCATGTTATAAACCAAATCAAAGAACTTAAGAGAACCTATGCAGGTCAAAGAAATTGTTGTCTTTGCCATTGGCTTTAGAAGTGGAAGTGTTATATGTCTAAAGGTTTGCATTTTGCCTGCGCCATCTATATAAGCAGCTTCAAAAAGGCTCTTATCGATTCCTGCAATTCCCGCCATGTAAAGCATCATCGTAGTTCCAACATATATCCAAAGTGCAACTACTGCGATTACCCACATAGTAACCGGAATATACCCCTTTACTGACATCAGCCACGCAGGTCCCTCTATTCCAAACAGTGCAAGAACCTGGTTAAGTCCCATATTAGGCTTAAGAAGGAAGCTAAACAGAAGTCCAAGAGCTGCGGATGAAAGCACGCAGGGAAGATAGTAAATATTCTTGAAGGTGTTTTTTCCATGTCTTAAATTACTAAGTACAACAGCAAGGAGAAGTCCAAGTGCCTGCTGAGTTATAAGTGAAAAAATAGTAAAAAAGATTGAATTTTTAAGCGCATCCTTAAAAATCTTATCCTTTACAAACATCTCTCTAAAATTCTTGAATCCTACAAAAACAGGATCTGTAAGAGCATTCCAATCGCAAAGCGAAATGTAGAAGGAATACACGATAGGTACGAACAATACAACGGTAAACAAAATTGCTGCCGGTGCAACGAATACAAATATAGCTTTTTTATCTCTAAGAAGTTTCTCCATAATTGACCTCATGCTTATTTTTCTGACCGGGATTTACGCCTGATAATCTAATCCTAAATCATTTCCAAAAAGTAAGGGTGCCTGTAACCGCCGGCTACGGACACCCCCTTTTCATATATTTTTTGTAAAAAGATATTTTAATTGCTTGTCAGCTCTTTTGCCGGAAAATTATTTGTTCCAGACATTATCGCTATAGAAGTCTTCGATTGCCTGCATTCCATCATCAATAGACTCATCACCCATAACCATTGAAACCATGTTGTTATCGAATGTATCGCCTGCTTCAACTGATGCAAGTGACTCGTTGTAGAATCCGATAGCTCCTGTCATTCCTGAAAGGATATCTGTTACATAACCAAGCTGCTTAGGAGCAAGGCTTGCATCATACTCAGCGTTAGTAACTGGAATCTTACCAGCCTTTTCAGCAGTAGCCTTCTGAGCTGTTTCATCTGTAAGCATCTTCATAAATGCTACGCAGGCATCAGGATACTTTGTTGTTGCTGACATAAGTACGTTATCTGTCTTAACAATCATGTCGCCTGTTGAACCATCTGTTGTCGGGAATGAGAATACTCCGCACTTATCCTCGATTACATCTGAGTTACCATTCATCTGAGCTATGCACCATGAACCCTGAATAAGGATTGCTGCTTCTTCGTTATAGAAGTGAGCTGTTGCATCGTCATTCGAATCACCAACATATGTTGACTGGAAATACTTTGAAATATCGATAAGATCCTGAGCACCCTTCTTGCAGTTATCATCTGTCCAGTGTGCTGTTCCATCGTTAAGTGCTACTGTATCAACGCTTTCTCTGTTCATGCAATAGCCGGCGATCATTGAAAGGCACCATGCTGTTGAAGCTGAACATGTAAGTGGTGTATATCCTTTGTCTGAAAGCTTCTTGCAGTCATCAAGAAGATCCTGCATTGTTGCCGGTGCTTCTGTGATTCCTGCATCTGCAAACATGTCTGTATTATAGAAGCAAAGTGCTGCAGCAAAGTTTGTAGGAACGCCGTAGATATCATCGCCATATGTCATTCTGTCAAACATTCCGCCTGAGAATGAATCTTTCCACTCTGTATCAGCATCAAGATACTGATTGATCGGCTGAACTACTCCTGCATCTACATATACATCTGCATTTGGTCCAGGATTGCAGATAAGAAGATCAGGTGTCTGTCCTGCTGCAATAAGTGCATTAACCTTTGAGTCATACTCTTCAAGGTTAGTAGTTACAACGTTAAGATGATACTTACCCTTGTATGTCTCATTAAATCTGTCAACTGTGTCGCCGTAGAGCTGAGTCATAAGATCTGTGCTGGCATCAAGGTCATCCCAAAATGCCCATGTAATCTCTTCCTCTTCGCCTGTAGCTTCAGTAGATTCTGCAGCATCTGCTGTTTCTATTGTGCTCTCCTCTACTGCTGCATCTGTTGTTTCTGTTGCAGCGCCTGTGTCTGTTGAAACTCCGCATCCTGCTACCATTGCTGATACCATTGATACTGACAGGATAAGTGACAATACTTTCTTTTTCATCTAACCCTCCATGCTGCGTCTTTTTTGTAGGAGCGCCTTCAGGCAGAAATCTTACGCGCAGCTTTAGATTTCCGTCTTTGGATAGCAGCGCCTTCTGCGCCATCTCCAAAGTACTTCCCCGTTAATATTACGTTTGGCTTATCAACTAAATAAAGTATAAATAAATCATAAATACGAATCATGTCAAAACTTGCTTACTATTAACAAATTATTGCTTCGTTGCAATATTTACAATCAGTCGTTTTGTATATTTTTTACAATTTTCTATAGTTTTTTACGTCATATTAAACTATTTCTGTTTTTTGCGGTGAAAATAATATATAGTTATTTAACTTTAATCTGTGAATTTAAAGCTTTTTGTTGTATCATAAAAAGCAATAATCGAGAATTGATGTTCAATTTTTGCGCAATAATAGCAATAATTAAGTAGGGATTTCTTTTTACAAAAAGAAATAATGATAAGAATTAGGGTTACGAATAGAAATTTGGTAAGAAGCCAAAGAACGAGGAGGCAGCTGCGCGGCTATGATAGAATCTCTTAAAGGTATGCACGAAACAGTCAAATACAAAGAAAACACGAATCTCAGACTCTATGACAACACCGACAACGAGGAATATCCTGCCCATTGGCATGGGTCCCTTGAAATAGTTATGCCCATTCACTCCGAATATTCCGGAAGCTGCTGTGGTCAGGAATTTTCGCTTCGGGAAGGCGACGTTCTTATCATTTGCCCAGGAACCGTTCATCAGCTAAACGCAATTGCCGGAGAAAGACTGATTTTTCAGGTCGAATTTAGTATTCTTCGTCCTATAAGCTCTCTTGAGAGCGTTATTTCCATGATTTCACCAATGTACATATTAACGCCCGAACAGTATCCGGAAATTCATTTACAGATAAAAAAAATCCTCCTCGAGATAATGGATATCTACAAGGAAGATGCTCTTATGTCCGAAGCCATGATTTATTCAAAACTTGTTGAAATGTTTGTTCTAATAGGAAGAAATCATACTACAAATACTGCCTCTTTTGCCCCGGGAGCTGCCAAGCAAAAGGAATATTCGGAAAAGTTCCTACGAATCTGTGATTATATCAGAACTCATTGTGCTGAAGAAATAACGCTTGAGGGTACTGCTTCTGCTGCCGGATTTAGTAAATTTTATTTTTCCAGATTATTTCAGCAATTTACCGGTACGACCTTTTATAAGTATGTCAATCAGAACAGAATAATGATGGCAAAGAAATACCTTCTTGAGCCAAATATTACAATTACTGAAGTTGCCCTTAGGTCAGGCTTTTCTTCAATATCAGCCTTTAACAGAATGTTTCGCCAGACTACCGGCTACACTCCAACGCAGTTTCAGGAGATGTCCGCTCATTACAAGAATGGAAGCTGATAGGATGATTCTACTCGCTGCTATTTCTCGATTCTTAATTTCTGCGGTATTATCATGAATATGCTATTTCATGCAGAAGATAGCTTCTAATAAGAATAGCAAGTTCATCCTCTGACATTTCTTCTTCGCCCTCTTCTGCAAGGAGCTGCATGGTTTTCTTTATCCTATACCGAATCGTATTCGTATGCTGGTAAAGCTTTGCTGATGCTGCAGCATAATTCTCGTTATTCTGGTAAAACTCCTTGAGCGTTTCAATAAGCGCTGATTCGTGATCATTATCGTAATTTTTTAATATATCAATCTTTTTAATAATGTCATGATATATAGCAGTGTCATTGCTTGTAGCAGTAATGTACTTGTATATACCCATCGTTGAATATTCCTGAATGGATTTATCTAAATACCTGCATGCAGTATTGGCATTTACCGCCCTCGTAACGGAGATGTTCATCTCATCAAGTCTAAGAACGTTATCGCATATTCCCATCTGAATGGCGTCCATCGAAATCCCCGCATTAGTAAGAATATCCGTCATTCTCCTTCTGACATCAAGTCTCGACATTGTCTTATCTTCCTCATTATATGAGCAAATAAGAACGATCTCATTTCTATATCTGACATACGCATAAGATGTTGTATCCTCTATTCTGAACTGATGATACATCATCTTGGTAAAATACCCTCTGACTTCATCCTTATCAGTCACATTTCTAAAGGTCACTGCTGCCGAAACGATATATGGCTTAAATGCATAGTTTATTTCAAGTGCCGCATCCTTGACCTTTTCCCTATCAGGTTCATTAGCAATGATAGAGCCGAGCAGTTCTTCACACCTTACAACCTGCGCTCTGTCCTTAAGTGAATTAGTGATGCTGACAATCAGGTCCTCCATGAATGCCGCATAGAAAGCAATAATCGGTACGTGATTCTTCTTTGCCAAAAGAAGTATATCGTCAGGAAGCGTTTCTCCTTCCGGAAGCTTTATAGCTATTCCTGAAACATGCTTCTTTATGATTGATACAAGCGAATCATGTACAAGCTCCGGATTGGACTTTGCCATAAAATATGAAACAAGAACAAACTCGCCATAGCAATACCCTGCATAATCCTTGGCGCTACTCTCATACTCAAGTATTACCGCACCAATAATAGAATTCTCCAGATACTCACTACCGCATATTATTCTGCTATCATCAAAAAGTGAAAGCTGCAATACTTCATTTACACTAATCATTTAATACCTCATTGTTTTGGATTTGACGGACCTGAAAGTTTTCTCATTCCCATGCCTGCTTCTGCCACTGTTTCAATGACACACGTGTCATGTTTTTGATACAGAAAAAGCCGGGTACATTTTGATGTACCCGGCAAACTTCTTTGTCCGCTTTTATATTGCATATATTAAACCACTCGTTCCTATTTTGCAAGTAGCAGAGCATTTTACTTCCCATCAAAATCTCTTGCCCATCAGTCGCGAAGGCTTCCCATCCATTTCTTACTTCAAAAAAATTACTGTAAAATCTTTATTTCTCCAAGAACCGGCACAGCCTTCTCGGTACCCTGGCATGCTGATATAAGTCCCATGAGCCATAATACAAAAACGAGTATTCCAAGAATTGTTGAAGAAATTGATCCGATAAACGGGATAAATCTTACAATATTTGTGATCAATCCAGCTAAGAATATTACAAGTGCCTGATTAAGATGAAACTTTGCTCCTTCTTTATCTCCTGCTAAAAAGGCTACAAGCCATCCAATCCATGTAATATACGCTACTATTCCTGTTGTTTTCTTATCCATTTGTTTTCTCCTTAATAATTTTTATTTCGAAAGCATCTTATCATATTTTTGTATGCTTTGGATAATTTCTTTTGTTTTATAAATTTACGCCTCAAAGTCAAGACATACCCTGCTTGCAGTAAAAGGTCTTACCTTACCATTTGCAACGGCAAGATGCTTTGGATGCGCAGAATACCCCTTAAGTGATGCCTCGTCCTCAAATGTCGCATCAAGCATAAGATCAGCATTTGAGCTTGTAAGACCATTGATATTAACCTTAATATCAACAAGACCCGGAATTTCGCCTTTTAGTCCTTCAAGTCCCGACTTAATATCATTCTTAATCTCTTCAATCTGGGCACCTGAATATTCATCCTTAAGTGTCCATAAAATAATATGCTTTACCATTTATGTCTCCCTCTTTAGTTTTAGAGCATTGGCTGCCTGAGCTGCATACAAAATCAGCCTCTTTTATCCAAATCATCAGAAAACTTATTGCTTTTTTGCTTGAATTCTCTGTAAATTGTCTCAACATTATAATCTTCTGAATACATCTGAACAATATCATAAATCAGCTGAACTTTGTCCTCATCTTCAAGAAGATCTTCTGCAATCTGAGAAGGAGTTTGATTCTTCTGCATTTTACGATATATCTGACTAATTAGTCTTAAGTCCCCGCCTTCTTCTCGTCCTTCTTCTCGTCCTTCTTCTCGCCCTTCTTCTCGCCCTACTTCTCTTCCTTCTCTCATCATGTCTTGGTATTTCAGCGAAACCATCATATACTCATGCCTCCCTTCGGAACTCTTTCTCT
>CAZJWA010000033.1:0-6181 GCA_964549585.1 uncultured Butyrivibrio sp.
GCGTGTTTGCAATCCGAAATTTTAAGTACCTTGGCTTTACACTGGGAAAGAACGGAAAGGGTATTTATATCCGAGTTCATGAAAAGTCATGGAAGAAAATGAAGTCAAAACTGAAAGAGCTTAGTTCCCGAAGGTCATGTCAGAGCATACGCCCTTGCTTAGAAAAGATAAAGGTATATATGCGTGGTTGGCTGAATTATTATGGGGTTGCAGATATGAAGAATCGGATAGAAAATGTGAATTCATGGCTATATCATAGAATCCGTATGTGTATATGGAAACAATGGAAGAAAACGAAAACAAAGGTAAGAAATCTGACAAGGATGGGAGTTAATCACTCCCTCCTACTCGATAGGTGCAGCTTGTAGTACACATTACAAAAACGACCACACTAAGTTCTGTATGGTCGTTTATCATAGCTATCCATATCTTCTTTTTCTATTATCGGCAAGCGGCCTAAATATCGTAGTTCTTCCGATAAAGCCAAGAATTCGCACAGTTGTTATTCCAACCATTACCCCGATGGAATCGATGAGGACATCTTTTTTAAGAGGTGTTCTTCCACCAACAAAGGATTGATGAAATTCATCGAGTCCTGCATAGGATATACAGAAAGCACCTGCAATCAGAACAAGAGAAATTCCGCGAACACCGTATACATAAAGAGGAATAGCAACTGCCACAGCGAGAAGGAAATACTCTGTCATGTGGGCGGCTTTCCTTATATAATATTGATAAACCTTGCTGTAATGCGTTACCTGCGTGTTACTAAGACCAAGCTCCAAATCCTCATTTGCTATCTCTATTATTTCACATCCAGCTTTATAGCTAAGCTTGCCACTTTGTGACCCGGTCTGTGAGGAAAATGAGAAAATGAGACACATCATAAATATTGCAGGAACAAATGATAACGGTTTTAGTACAAATCGCAGTGTCTGTTTAATAAACTCCAAAAAGTATTTCATACTTATATGTTAGAATGTAAATTTAAAGTAAATACGAACAAAATGTTAACATTTTCTGAGTATAATTTGACTTTGGATTACCTTGTGAAAAAAACTCTCAAAAGTCGGAAGAATTATGTCTATTTTTATCTGTACAATTTCAAATGTAATTGATATAATTGTTGCAGCCTATGGTCAAAGACAGTGAAAGGATGCGAATATGGGTATTGAAAATGACAGCAGTGTCAATGAAAACAGCACAGCAGACATTGTAAATAAGTATCGAAATGATGTTTCAATGCTTACCCCATATCTTCCGTGGCTTTTAGAACATGCGGATACATCAGTTTCTGAGAGCTATAACTCAGATGAACTTTCACATTCTATTTCTTTTCCCGTATATGATTCAACACTTCTTTCGTTTGTAAAGAAAGCCCAGGAGACAAAGCTTCTTGATCGCAATTATGTTTATGTTTATTCAAGAAACCATCTCAGCAATGCTGCTGACGAGCTTTCCTTTATTAAGAATGCACAGATTCAGGATATGGGAGATTTGGCAGGAATTATTTCAGGCTATATTTTACGCGGTATGACAAAGGGAAGCGTTTGGTCCGAGGGCGTTCATAATAAAGTTCTATACTCGGTTATTGCTAAAATGCAGGAACTTATCACATTTTGGGGAAATGGTGAGGGAGTCTGATGGGAGCACGTTCTGATGAGAAGAAGAAACTGATCATCAAAAACGCCAGGGAAGTATTTTCCGCTAAGGGATACAAGGGCGTTACGATGAAGGATATTGTTGAGGCCTGTGGCATTAGCCGTGGAGGTCTTTATTTATATTTTTCAAATGTAGAAGAAGTGTTTCTGGCAGTCCTTGATGACGAGACTTCAGATGATGATGACGAAGCAGTTGAGAAAGCTATTTCTAATGATGCTTCTGCTGCGGATATGCTGGCTCTTTTTATAAAAGAGCAGAAGAAGGAAATCCTTCGCAAGAAGAATAGCATTATTATGGCTACATATGAATACTTTTCTGAATACAAAGCGCCAAAGAAGCAGAGTCCTCTTAAGAAGCAGTTTGATATTGCTGTGAGGATTGTGGAAAGGCTTATAGAGACGGGTGTTAATAATGGAGAGTTTAAATGTGTTGACGCTCTAGGAACAGCCCGTAATATGATGTACGTTATTGAAGGACTAAAGGTGTCCGGAAGAACGATGGGGATTACAGAGGAAATGGTTGACAAAGAATTAATGTTTATCATACAGAGTCTTGATCCCGAAGAATAGCTCAATATTAAACAGTGCTTCGAGATTACTATACTTGGAGCACTATTTTTTAAATATACAGTCAACAGTTTACAGGAGGAGAATGTCATGGTAAGAAGAATCTACGTAGAAAAGAAGAAACCATACGCAGGAAGAGCGAAGGAACTGAAGGAGGAGATTAAGAGTTATCTCGGAATCAGTGATGTAACTGATGTGAGAATTTTCATAAGATATGACTCTGAAAATATCTCTGATGAAGTTTTTGAAAAGGCCACGGCTACTGTATTTTCAGAGCCACCTGTAGATATCTTATATAGAGATGAAATTGAAATTCAAGATGGAGCAAAGGTATTTAGCATAGAGGCACTTCCTGGACAGTTTGACCAGAGAGCAGATTCTGCTGAGCAGTGTATCAGATTTATCAAAGAGGACGAGCAGCCTCTTATTAGAACAGCTGTTACATACATGATAATGGGCGGAATCTCAGACGCTGAGCTTACCAAAATTGAAGAGTATGTAATGAACCCTGTTGACTCTAGAATAAGCGATACGGTAAAGCCTGACACTCTTGTCATGGAACATGAAGAGCCTAGTGACGTTAAGATCATGGATGACCTTACATCTATGTCAGATGATGAGCTAAGTAAGCTTTATGATTCACTTGGGCTTGCAATGACATTCAAAGATTTTAAGTGGATTCAGACTTATTTTAAGAATGAAGAGAAAAGAGATCCTTCCTATACAGAGATCAGAGTTCTTGATACTTACTGGTCAGATCACTGCCGTCATACAACATTTGCGACAGAGCTTAAGGAAGTAGATTTTGATAATGGATTTTACAAGAAGCCTATCGAGGATTCTTATAATAAGTACCTTATTGCAAGAGATGAGGTATATAAGGATCCTGCCAAGAAAGCAGATAAGTTTATCTGTCTTATGGACCTTGCGCTTGTTGGAATGAAGAAGCTTAAGGCTGATGGCAAGCTTACAGACATGGAGAAATCCGAAGAAAACAATGCCTGCACAGTAGTTGTTCCTATCGAAGTAGATTATGGCAAGGGAACAGTTACCGAGAACTGGCTTGTCTTTTTCAAGAATGAAACACATAACCATCCTACAGAGATTGAGCCTTTCGGAGGCGCTGCAACATGTCTTGGCGGTGCAATAAGAGATCCTCTTTCAGGAAGAGGCTATGTATATCAGGCAATGCGTGTTACAGGCGCAGCTGATCCAACAGTTCCTGTAGCAGAAACAATGAAGGGTAAGCTTCCACAGAAAAAGCTTGTTACAGGAGCAGCACAGGGATATTCATCATATGGTAACCAGATTGGTCTTGCAACAGGATATGTAAAAGAAGTTTATCATCCAAATTATGTTGCTAAGAGAATGGAAATTGGCGCAGTTATGGGAGCAGCTCCTCAGGCTAATGTTCAGAGACTTTCTTCTGAGCCCGGAGATGTTATCATCATGCTCGGCGGAAGAACAGGAAGAGATGGATGCGGCGGAGCAACAGGCTCTTCAAAGGCTCATACAAGTAAGTCACTTGCAACTTGCGGCGCAGAGGTTCAGAAGGGTAATGCTCCTACAGAGCGTAAGCTTCAGAGACTCTTTAGACGCGCAGAAGTAAGTAAGATAATTAAGAAATGTAATGATTTTGGTGCCGGCGGAGTTTCAGTTGCAATCGGAGAGCTCGCAGATGGACTTAATATCAATCTTGATCTCGTAATGAAGAAGTATGCAGGTCTTGATGGAACTGAGCTTGCAATTTCAGAGTCTCAGGAGAGAATGGCTGTTGTCATTGATCCTAAGGATGAAGATGAGTTTATGAAGTATGCTGCCCAGGAGAATCTTGAGGCTGTAAACGTTGCTATAGTAACAAAGGAGCCAAGACTTGTACTTAACTGGAGAGGCAAGGAAATAGTTAATATTTCAAGAGCCTTCCTTGATACAAACGGAGCTCATCAGGAGACTGTTGTTAAGGTAAATATGCCTTCTGAATCAGAGAACTATTTTAAGAAGACAGCCTGCACTGCTGCAGCCAAGGATCTTGAGGGCGCAGAAGATGTAAGAAGTGCATGGCTTGATGAAATGAAGGACTTAAATGTCTGCTCACAAAAGGGCCTTGTTGAGAGATTTGATTCTTCAATCGGAGCCGGAACAGTTGTAATGCCTTATGGCGGAAGAACTCAGATGACCGAGACACAGGCCATGATAGCAAAGCTTCCTGTACTTAAGGGAAAGACTGATACAGTGACAATGATGTCTTATGGCTTTGATCCATATCTTTCTTCATGGAGCCCATATCACGGCGCTGTTTATTCAGTAACAGAGTCAATTGCAAGAATAGTAGCAAACGGTGGAGATTTCAGAAAGCTTCATCTTACGTTCCAGGAGTACTTTAAGAGAATGACTGAGGATCCAGAGCGTTGGAGTCAGCCTACTGCAGCACTTCTTGGAGCTTTTGAAGCACAGGTTGAATATGGAATAGCTTCAATCGGTGGTAAGGATTCAATGTCAGGTTCATTTAATGAAATAAATGTTCCTCCAACACTTGTATCTTTTGCAGTAGATGTAGCAAAGCTTTCAGATGTTGTTACACCTGAGTTTAAGAAGGCAGGTTCAAAGCTTGTTGAATTTAAGCTTCCTAAGGATGAATATGATCTTCCTGATTATAAGAAGACCATGGAGCTTTTTGATAGTATCACAAAGCTTTGCAGAGATAAGGCAATAATTTCATGCTACGTTGAGGACTGCTATGGTATTGCTGCTGCAGTTTCCAAGATGGCATTTGGTAATGAGCTTGGAGCAGTTATAGATGAGAGCATTTCGGCAAAAGAGCTATTTGCAAACGGAATCTGCAACTTTATCGCAGAGGTTCCTGCAGAAAAGCTTGCTGAGGCACTTAAGATAACAGGCTCAAGAGTAATCGGAGAAGTAACAGCTGAGCCATCATTTAAGGCATGCGGCGCAGTTGTATCTATTGAGGAAGCAAAGAAGAGCTGGACTTCAAAGCTTGAGAAGGTATTCCCTACAACTGCCTCTGATGATTCAAGCAAGGTAAATACAGGAATTTATAAGACAAATTCAGTCTATGTTTGCAAGAACAAGGTTGCAAAGCCTACAGTATTTATTCCGGTATTTCCTGGAACAAACTGTGAGTTTGATGCTGCAGCTGCTTTTGAAAATGCAGGCGCAGACACAATTACAAAGGTATTTTGTAACAGAAATGCCGAGGATATAAGAGAGTCAGTTGATGAGTTTGCAAAGGCAATAGCCCAGTCACAGATAATTATGTTCCCAGGCGGATTTTCAGCAGGTGATGAACCTGACGGAAGTGCTAAGTTCTTTGCTACAGCATTTAGAAATGCAAAGATTGCCGAAGAGGTTAAGAATCTTCTTGAGAAAAGAGATGGTCTTGCACTTGGAATCTGTAATGGTTTCCAGGCTGTAATTAAGCTCGGACTTGTGCCAAATGGTAAGATTACAGGTCAGAATGAGAATTCTCCTACTCTTACATTTAATACAATCGGAAGACATATTTCCAAGATGGCTTACATCAAAGCTGTTTCGGATAAGTCTCCTTGGCTCATGGGAGCTAAGCTTGGCGGAGTATATGCAAACCCTGCTTCACACGGAGAGGGACGCTTTGTTGCACCTGAAAATGTTATAAAAGATCTTTTTGCAAATGGACAGGTTGCTACCCAGTACTGCGATACAGAAGGCAACATCACCATGGATGATTACTGGAATATCAATGGTTCATACATGGCTGTTGAAGGAATCACTTCTCCTGATGGACGCTGCCTTGGTAAGATGACTCACTCAGAGAGAAGAGGCGACGGTGTTGCCATGAATATCCTTGGCGAGCAGGATATGAAGATATTTGAGTCAGGTGTTTCTTACTTCAAAAATAATTAAAACCAAAAAGCTTTGCTTTTTGGTTTGGCAGCTTTGTACTTCGTACAAAGTTG
>CAZJWA010000033.1:6281-22065 GCA_964549585.1 uncultured Butyrivibrio sp.
AAAACCAAAAAGCTTTGCTTTTTGGTTTGGCAGCTTTGTACTTCGTACAAAGTTGCCGGGCATTATAAAGAAATGAGGTTTATTATGAAAGCATTTTTGATACTTGAGGATGGGACTGTTTTTAAGGGCAGTCACATCGGAGCTGATAAAGATATCATCAGCGAAATAGTTTTTAATACATCGATGGCGGGATATACAGAGGTTTATACGGATCCGTCTTATGCAGGACAGGCTGTTTGCCTTACATATCCTCTTATTGGTAACTACGGAGTATGCGTTGACGATATGGAATCATCAAGAATATGGCTTGATGGTGTAATCGTCAGAGAGCTTTCTGAGATTCCGTCTAATTTTAGATGCGACATGTCAATTCAGGAGTTTCTTGCTAAATATGATATTCCCGGAATTGAGGGAATTGATACAAGAGCTCTCGTAAGAATCCTTCGTGAAAAGGGTACAATGAACGGAATGATTACGACCAATGAAAATTACAACATTGATGAAATTATTCCAAAGCTGAAGGCTTACTCGATGGGAGATGTTGTTAGTAAGGTCACATGCACCGAGAAGAAGTTTATTAAGGGAGCAGAGAGCCTTTCGGAGAACGGACCTATTTCAGGAAGCGCAGCCTTTAATGAAGACGATTACAATAAGGCATTAAACGGAGACCATTCAAAGAGAGAGAAGAAGCCAAGTATTGTTCATGAGCTTAACGGCAAAGGACTTAAGGTAGCACTTCTTGACCTTGGCGCAAAGGATAATATTGCAAACTCACTTGCTATGAGAGGGTGTGACGTAACGGTTTTCCCTTCAGGGACAAAGGCTTCTGAAATCCTTGCAACAAATCCTGATGGCATCATGCTTACAAATGGCCCTGGAGATCCTAAGGATAACATAAATGTTATTCCTGAGATAAAAAAGCTATATGATTCAGATGTTGCAATTTTTGCTATATGTCTTGGACATCAGCTCATGGCTCTTGCAACCGGAGCAGATACCTATAAGATGAAATATGGTCACAGAGGTGGAAACCACCCTGTAAAGGATTTGGAAGACGGCAGAGTATATATTTCTTCACAGAATCACGGATACGTTGTAGATACTGACAAGCTTGATCCAAAGGTTGCTGTTCCTGCTTTTGTAAATGTTAATGATGGAACTAATGAAGGTCTTAAGTATGTAGGGAAGAATATCTTCACGGTTCAGTTCCACCCAGAAGCATGCGCAGGTCCTCAGGACAGCGGATATTTGTTTGATGGATTTATAAATAATATGCTTAAGCGATAAGAGTCTTATTTATCGCAGGTGTATTTTAAGAATACCAGTTTGTTAATAGAAGGAGTACTATATGCCTAAGAATAAAGACGTAAAAAAGGTTATGGTCATCGGTTCCGGTCCTATTGTAATTGGACAGGCGGCTGAGTTTGACTACGCAGGAACACAGGCTTGCCGTTCACTTAAGGAAGAAGGAGTTGAGGTATGCCTTGTTAACTCCAATCCGGCAACCATAATGACCGATAAAGACATAGCTGATGAAGTATATATTGAGCCTCTCACAGTTAAAGTCCTTGAACAGATAATAGAAAAAGAAAAGCCTGACAGTGTTCTTCCAACTCTTGGAGGACAGGCAGGTCTTAACCTTGGTATGGAGCTTGCTGAATCAGGATTTCTTGCAAAACATGGAATAAAGCTTCTTGGAACCACTGCTGAGACAATCCGTAAGGCTGAGGATAGACAGGACTTTAAGGATACAATGGAGAAGATAGGAGAGCCATGTGCTCCTTCTCTTGTAGTACGTAATCTTGAGGACGGTATTTCTTTTGCCAATAAGATAGGTTATCCTGTTGTACTTCGCCCTGCATATACGCTTGGCGGAAGCGGCGGAGGAATAGCTGCAAATCAGATAGAGCTTGAGGATATTCTTGCAAACGGACTTAGACTTTCACGTGTAGGAGAGGTTCTTGTTGAGCGTTGTATTTCCGGCTGGAAGGAAATTGAGTACGAAGTAATTCGTGATAGCGCAGGAAACTGCATTACTGTTTGTAACATGGAGAATATCGACCCTGTTGGAGTTCATACAGGAGATAGTATCGTTGTTGCTCCTTCACAGACACTTAGCGACAAAGAGTACCAGATGCTTAGAACTGCTGCTCTTAATATAATTAACGAGCTGCAGATAACAGGTGGATGTAACGTACAGTTTGCTCTTCACCCTACAAGCTTTGAATACTGCGTAATAGAGGTTAACCCAAGAGTTAGCCGTTCATCAGCGCTTGCTTCAAAGGCAACCGGATATCCAATTGCAAAGGTTGCAGCAAAGATTGCTCTTGGATATACACTTGATGAAATCAAGAATGCTATTACTGGAAAGACTTTCGCAAGCTTCGAGCCTACGCTTGATTACTGCGTTGTCAAATTCCCAAGACTTCCTTTCGATAAATTCATTACGGCTAAGCGTACACTTTCTACTCAGATGAAGGCAACCGGAGAAGTTATGAGTATTTGCACTAACTTCGAAGGCGCTATGATGAAGGCTATACGCTCTCTTGAGCAACATGTTGACTGCCTTACAAGCTATGATTTTTCTGAACTTTCAGATGCAGAACTTAGAGAAAGACTTGCAGTAGTTGATGATCAGAGAATATGGGTTATAGCTGAAGCACTTAGAAGAGGCGTAGACTATGACACAATTCATAGAATTACGATGATAGATCACTGGTTTATCAATAAGCTTCACGTTCTCGTAAGAATGGAGCTTAAGCTTAAGAATGAAAAGCTTACCGCTGAGACACTTCTTGAAGCAAAGCGCCTTGAGTATCCTGACAGCGTTATTGCAAGATTGACCGGTATGAGTGAGGACGCGGTTAAGCAGATGCGTCTTGATAACAATATCACGGCAACCTTTAAGATAGTTGATACCTGTGCCGCTGAGTTTGAAGCTGCAACTCCGTATTATTATTCAGTTTATAACGGCCCTGATTCAGAAAATGAAGCTGATAATGCACAGGATAAAGGCAAGAAAAAGATTCTTGTTCTTGGATCTGGTCCTATCAGAATCGGACAGGGAATCGAATTTGATTACTGCTCTGTTCATGCAACCTGGGCATTTGAAAAAGCAGGCTATGAAACAATTATTATAAATAACAACCCTGAAACAGTTAGTACGGATTTTGATATAGCCGATAAGCTTTATTTTGAGCCTCTTACTGCCGAAGATGTTGAGAACGTTGTCAGACAGGAAAAGCCGGACGGAGCTGTTGTACAGTTTGGCGGTCAGACAGCCATAAAGCTTACGCAGGATCTTATGAAGATGGGCGTTAAGATTTACGGAACAGACGCTAAGGATGTAGATGCTGCCGAGGATAGAGAAATCTTTGATGAGATTCTTGAGCAGACAGGTATTGCAAGGGCAGCAGGTTCAACTGTTTATACTGCTGAAGAAGCAAAGGCTGTTGCAAACAGACTTGGATATCCTGTTCTTGTTCGTCCTTCATATGTTCTTGGAGGACAGGGCATGCAGATAGCTCTTTCTGATCAGGAAATAGAAGAATTCATGAATATCATTAACAGATATTCTCAGGATCATCCTATTCTTGTTGATAAATATCTTCAGGGAACGGAGACAGAGGTCGATGCTGTATGCGACGGCGAAGATATTGTTATCCCCGGAATAATGGAGCACATTGAACGTTCAGGCGTTCACTCGGGAGATTCAATTTCTGTATATCCGGCTCAGACACTTAGCACAGCTGTTAAAGAGAAGATTGCTGAATATACAAGAAGACTTGCAAAGGCTCTTCACGTAATAGGTCTTATCAATGTACAGTTTATTGCAGTTGGCGAGGAAGTATATATTATCGAAGCAAATCCTCGTTCATCAAGAACTGTTCCATATATCAGTAAGGTAACAGGAATTCCTATTGTTGATCTTGCAGCTCAGGTAATGCTTGGAAAGAAACTAAAAGACCTTGGATATACACCGGGACTTCAGCCGGAGGCTGACCACGTAGCAATCAAGATGCCTGTATTCTCTTTTGAAAAGATAAGAGGAGCTGAGATCAGTCTTGGACCTGAGATGAAATCAACTGGTGAGTGCCTTGGAATAAGTAAGAGCTTTAATGAAGCCCTATATAAGGCTTTCCTTGGAGCAGGCGTCAATCTTCCAAAGTACAAGCAGATGATCATTACTGTCAAGGATGCTGATAAGGGCGAGATTATTGATATAGCAAGAAGATTTGAAAAGCTTGGCTATATCATCTATGCAACAAGATCTACGTCAGAGACACTTAATGAAAATGGTGTTCATGCAAGAAGAGTTAACAAGATAAATCAGGAATCACCTACTGTAATGGATCTTATCCTTGGACACAAGATTGATCTTGTAATTGATACTCCAACGCAGGGACGTGATAAGACCAGAGATGGCTTCCTTATCCGCCGTACAGCAATCGAGACAGGAGTTAATGTAATTACTGCTCTTGATACTGCAAGAGCACTCGTATCAAGCCTTGAGAATGCATGCCATGAGGATAATCTTAATATTGTCAACATAGCTGATATTGATAATAGATAAAAGAAATTTCGTAAACAATGAATAAAATAAATTATCAGAAAGAACTTGATAAAATTACGGAAGGGCTTTGGAGAGATAATCATTTTCCAAAGCTCCTTCTTCACGCCTGCTGCGCGCCATGCTCATCCTACTGCCTTGAGTATCTTCGTGAGTATTTTGATATCACGTTGTTTTACTATAATCCGAACATAACTGATCATGATGAGTATGTAAAAAGAGTAAGTGAAGCCAAAAGGCTTGTAAACGAGTATAATAAGCAAGTGGATACAGGTAATTTTGATGGCATGCATACACTTGGGAGAGCCAGAAAAATTGACTTTCTTGAAGGAAGGTATGATTCGGAAGCTTTTTTGGAAGCAGCAAAGGGACTTGAGAGCTGCCCCGAGGGATCAGAACGATGCACAAAATGCTTCGAGCTTAGACTTATGGAAAGTGCCAGGGTGGCCAGTGGCGGTAAGTCATTAGAAGCTTTTGAAGAACAGTCACAGGGTGAAGCTAAGTTTGACTATTTTACGACAACGCTGACAATCAGTCCACTAAAGGATGCCGCAAGACTTAATGAAATTGGTATTCAATGTGGTAATAAGTATGGAGTGAATTTTCTTCCTTCTGATTTTAAGAAAAGAGAAGGCTATAAGAGGTCGATAGAGCTATCGCATATGTTTGATTTATATAGACAGGACTACTGTGGATGTGGGTTTTCCAAAGCAGAGAGAATACTCGAAAAGGAAGCAAAAGCTTAAAGCCTATTGATGAAGAAACATACAAAAGAGATAATTATTCCAAAGCAGGAAAATTACGGAGGATTTGAAATTGAATAAAATAATTGAAATTATTTCAGAAGAAATATCTGATGCATTTGAAAAAGCGGGTTATAACAGAGAGCTTGGAAAGGTCATGCTTTCAAACAGACCTGATCTTTGCGAATATCAGTGTAACGGAGCAATGGCTGGAGCAAAAGAGTACCACAAGGCTCCTTTCATGATTTCTGATGAGGTTGCAGCGCTTCTTGAAGATTCAGATACATTTGAAAAGGTAGAATCCGTAAAGCCGGGCTTCCTTAATCTGACACTTAGCAGTGAATTTGTCAGAAAATATATTGTAAAAATGCTTCATGAGAAGAAGTTTGGCTTAAAGCAGCCAGCTCATCAGCCTGAAATTATTATCGATTATGGCGGACCAAATGTTGCAAAGCCGCTTCATGTAGGACATCTTCGTTCTGCAGTTATTGGAGAGAGTCTTAAGAGAATCCTTCGTTATTCTGGAAACAAGGTTATTGGAGATATTCATCTTGGAGACTGGGGTCTTCAAATGGGTCTTATTATCACTGAACTTAAGCTTCAAAAGCCTGATCTTGTTTATTTTGATGACAGCTATACAGGTGCATATCCAAAAGAAGCTCCTTTTACTATTTCAGAGCTTGAGACAATATACCCGGCTGCAAGTAAGAAGTCCAAGGAGGACGAGGCTTACAAGGCACAGGCTATGGAAGCAACGAAGCGCCTGCAGGATGGCGAGCGTGGATACCGCGCACTTTGGCATCACATTACCAACGTGTCAATTGCTGATTTGAAAAAGAACTACAAAAATCTGAACGTAGATTTTGATCTGTGGAACGGAGAATCAACTGTACACGAGCTTATACCTCCAATGGTTGAGTATATGAAAGCTCATGGATACGCTCACTTAAGCCAGGGAGCACTTGTTGTTGACGTTGCAAAGGATACTGATACCAAGGAAATTCCTCCATGCATGGTTCTTAAATCTGATGGAGCATCTTTATATAACACAACAGATCTTGCTACGATTGACCAGCGTATGAAAGAATATAAGCCTGATGGAATCGTTTATGTTGTTGATAAGAGACAGGAGCTATATTTCACACAGGTTTTCCGTGCTGCAAAGAAAACTAAGCTGGTTCTTCCTGAGACGGAGCTTTCATTTGTTGGCTTTGGAACAATGAATGGCAAAGATGGTAAACCATTTAAGACAAGAGAAGGCGGAGTACCAAGGCTCGAAAATCTTATTTCTGAAATTGATACAAAGATGTATGACCGTATAATGGATGGTAATGATGGAGCAATAGGTGAGGAAGAGGCAAGAAAAACCTCTCACCAGGTTGCGCTTGCTGCAATTAAGTATGGTGATCTTTCAAACCAGCCATCTAAGGATTATGTATTTGATATTGATAAATTCACTTCATTTGAAGGCGATACAGGCCCATACATTCTATATACTATGGTTAGAATTAAATCTATTCTTGCAAAATATTCAGAATCAGGAAAGAGTCCAAAGGAAGCCAAGCTTTCAGATGCTGATTCTGACTCAATGAAGAAGCTTATGCTTTCAATCACGCGTTTTGCAGACAGCATAGAGAGTGCTTCAGCATCACTAATGCCAAACAGAATCTGTGCATATATTTACGAGCTCTCAAATGCATTTAACAGCTTCTATCATGGCACAAAGATTCTTTCTGAGCCTGACGAAGATAAGAAGGAAAGCTATATTTCACTTATATACATAACACTTCGAATACTCGAAACAGGAATAGACCTTCTCGGCTTTGACGCACCGGAAAGGATGTAAAAATCAGGGTATTAGTTCATACGAACATTCTGCTTGCAGAAATGTTCATATGAACTCAAGACCCGCCAAATATGAGGAAGTAGCGATTTACGAAGTAAATCTGCGGATTCCGAATATTTGTATAATTGCGAGAGTTTCGAAGAAACGAAGCAATTCGTATGATTTTTACAAAGTAAAGTATTTGCTTAGTGATTTTTACAAAGTAAAGTATTTGCTTTGTGATTTATACGGGAGTAAAGGGAATAAAAATTGACTAAGTCAGTTGGGGTAGAGTCACAAAAACATATATTTTCGAATAAGCAGCTGCTAATGCTTTTATTACCAATTATTGCTGAGCAGCTGCTTAATTCACTTATGGGAACTGTTGATAGTATCATGGTCAGTAATGTCGGATCTGAAGCTATATCAGCGGTTTCTCTTGTGGACTCAATAAATATGCTGGTCATTCAGGCGTTTGCTGCGCTCTCAACAGGCGGCGTAATTATATGTGCGAACTTTGTCGGACAGGGCAATAAGGAAAAGGCAGAGGATTATGCAAGGCAGCTTAGCCTTGTGGCACTTTTCCTCTCTAGTGCGATTGCGATACTGTGCCTGGTATTTAGTAGTAATTTGCTGGGGCTGATATTTGGAACAGTTGACGAGCTGGTAATGAGTGATGCGCAGGTTTATTTCTTTTTTACCATAATCTCTTTTCCCTTTATAGCACTCTATAGTTCAGGCTCAGCAATATACAGAGCGCAGGGAATAACAAAACTTCCAATGGTAATCTCGATTATTTCAAACCTCATTAACATATTCGGAAATGCCTGGCTGATTTGGGGAGTAGGCCTTGGAGTAGAAGGCGCGGCAATAGCAACGCTTGCATCAAGAGTTTTCTCTGCAGTACTTATTTATATCTTTTTACATAGGAAGAATCAGATTGTTTCAGTCAGAAATTATCTCTCAATCAGACCCGAATGGAAGAAAATTAAATCAATACTACTTCTTGGAATTCCAAATGGAATAGAGAATTCAATGTTTCAGTTTGGAAAGCTTGCGATTCAGTCGACAGTATCGACGCTTGGAACTGCTGCAATGGCTGCTCAGGCGATGACAAATATATTGGAATCCGTTAATGGAATTGCTGGAATTGGTATTGGAATTGGCCTTATGACGATTGTTGGACAATGCATCGGCGCCGGACGAAAGGATGAAGCAATATATTATGTGAAGAAGATGATAATTTGGGGAGAAATAGCGATTATCATCAGCTGCGCGCTTGTTTATGCACTGACAGGTCCTGTTACTGTTCTTGGAGGAATGACGGCAGAGAGCGCTTCGATGTGCATGTATATGATGGGCTGGATCACAGCCATTAAGCCGATTGTCTGGACGATGTCATTTGTGCCGGCATACGGAATGAGGGCAGCAGGAGACGTAAAGTTTTCGATGATTACGAGTACAGTTACTATGTGGCTTCTTAGAGTATCGCTTTGCATGATTCTCTGCAGATTCTTTGGATTTGGACCGATTGCTGTTTGGATAGGAATGTTTACAGACTGGACTGCTCGTTCAATTATCTTCACAATCAGATTCAAGAGCGGAAAATGGCTTGAACACAGAATTATATAAGAATAAAATCGTATTTGCATATTAAGCTCAGTGGTTTGCAATAAAGTCTATGTCGTAGGCTTTACAGGCGGAAATTCAGACAGATGAGGAATTGAAATAATTAGCAGCAGCCAAGGCGAAACAGAAAGGCAGGCACAGGCTCATGACATTACAACAACTAAAGTATGCGATAGTCGTAGCAGATCATCCATCTATGTGTGATGCTGCAAAGAGTCTCTATATTTCGCAGCCAAGTCTTACCAATGCCATCCATGATTTGGAAAAAGATATCGGAATAACGATTTTTGCAAGAACAAATAAGGGAATTACGATTACTCCAGAGGGCGATGAATTTCTTGGATATGCAAGGCAGGTAGTGGAGCAGAGTGCTCTTTTGGAAGAAAAGTATAAGGGCGAAAAGACGCTCAAACAGAGATTCTCAGTCTCTACGCAGCATTATTCATTTGCGGTCAAGGCATTTGTAAAGCTCCTGGAAAGATTTGGGTCGGATGACTATGACTTTTCTCTTCGTGAAATAAGGACCTATGAGATTATCGAAGATGTTGCAAAAATGAGAAGTGAAATAGGAATTCTTTATTTGAATGATTATAACGAAGACGTCATCAGCATGCTCATTAAAGAAAATGATCTGGAATTTATTCATCTTTTCACGGCAAAGCCTCACGTTTTTATTAGTACGGTGAATCCGTTGTCCGGGAAAAAGAAAATTAAACTTGAGGAACTCGAAAAATATCCGTATCTTTGCTTTGAGCAGGGAAGTTATAATTCCTTCTACTTTTCGGAGGAAATATTAAGTACGATGGAGCACAGGAAAAAGATTACTGTTAGTGACAGGGCGACTCTTTTTAACCTCTTAATTGGGTCAAATGGATATACCTTTAGTACGGGAGTTATCGATAATGATCTTAATGGAGATGATATTATTGCCATCCCGCTTGATGTTCCCAATGAAATTCGGGTTGGGTATATTATGAGGAAAAACGTGATAATGAGTAGACTTGCTCAGATTTATATCGAAGCACTTAAAGAACAGATCAGTAAGAAATAAAGCTTGGTAATCTTTTCAAGACAAATCATTTTGTGAAGATTTCGTAAATATCGTTTACCATAGTCAAAAGCTATGGCAAATGATATTTTTTTGCAAATTTACTATGAATAATCTCTGTAATACAATGACTACAAATTAGTAGAAATTGGTATTGAAAAGTAGGAAAGGATTGTTTATATGAAAACATCAGTAATTGGATTTCCCAGAGTAGGGAAACTTCGTGAGCTTAAGTTTGCAACAGAGAAATATTTTAAGGGTGAGGAAGATTTAGCTGAGCTTGAAAGCACAGCAAAGGGGATAAGAAAGGAACAGTGGCTACTTCAGAAAAATTCCGGACTTGACTACATTTCATCAAATGATTTTTCTTTTTACGATCAGATGCTTGATACGACAGTAATGCTGGGCGCAGTTCCAAAGAGATACATAGACCTTAATCTTGACAGTCTTGATACATATTTTGCTATGGCAAGGGGATATCAGGGTGAAAAGGGTGATGTTAAGGCATTTGCAATGAAAAAGTGGTTTAATACAAATTATCATTACATGGTTCCTGAACTATATCCTGATACAAAATTTAGTATAAATGCGTCAAAACTTATAAATGAGTATGAAGAAGCACTTGAACTTGGAGTAACCACGAAGCCCGTAATTATTGGGCCATTTACGTATCTGTCGCTGGCAGCTTGCTATAATGGAGCACGCAGGGAGGATTTCATCTTTGATTTGACGGGCGCATATATTTCTCTTTTTGAACAGCTAAGTGCAAAGAATATTAAGTTTGTTCAGATAGATGAACCTTTTCTGGTTACGGATCTTTCATCATCAGATATTGAAATTTTTAGAAATATATATGGAAGGCTTTTGAGTCATAAGAATGGAACTAAAGTTCTTTTACAGACATATTTTGGAGATATCAGAGACTGCTACAATGAAGTCATGAATCTTGGCTTTGACGCTGTGGGTCTTGATTTTCTTGAAGGTAAAAAGACGCTGGAGCTCATAGAGGAATATGGTTTTCCAAGTGAGAAGACTCTTTTTGCAGGTGTTGTTAATGGCAAGAATATTTGGAAATGTAATTATGAAAAGGTGCTTGGACTTCTTGGGCGACTAAATGAAAATGTAGCTGATATTGTAATTAATACTTCATGCTCTCTTTTACATGTTCCATATACACTTGAAAACGAGACGAAGCTTTCTGCAGAAATTGAAGAATATTTCTCTTTTGCATATGAAAAGCTTGGAGAACTTAAGGAACTTGGAGAGCTTTCTGAAAATACAGATTATGCAAGTACAGATGCATTTCTCTCAAATCAGAAGGTATTTGTAAAGACAAGAGTTCATGAGAAAAAAGACATTATTGAGCAAGTAGATAAGCTGCAAGAAGAGGATTTTGTCCGCCTTCCGGCAAGGAGTGAGCGCGAGAGCATTCAGAAGAAAGCCTTAAATCTTCCACTTTTTCCAACTACAACAATAGGGTCATTTCCACAGACAATTGAAGTTAAGAAAAACCGCAGCAGATATAGAAAAGGCGAAATTGACAAGAAGGAATATGACAGAAATGTCGAAGGATTTATTGAAAAGTGCATTAGGCTTCAGGAGAAGCTTGGATTGGATGTTTTAGTTCATGGCGAATTTGAGCGAAATGATATGGTAGAGTTTTTTGGTGAAAACCTTGATGGATATGTTTTTACCGAAAAGGCCTGGGTTCAGTCATATGGAACAAGATGCGTTAAACCACCAATCATTTTTGGAGATATTAAGAGATCTAAGCCAATAACTGTAGACTATTCGGTTTATGCTCAGAGCCTTACTGATAAGCCGGTAAAGGGAATGCTCACAGGCCCTGTTACAATTCTTAATTGGTCTTTTCCAAGAGAAGATGTTTCGCTTAAAGAGATGGCATACCAGATTGGACTTGCAATAAGGCAAGAGGTTCTTGATCTTGAGAAAGCAGGAATAAAGATAATCCAGATTGATGAAGCAGCACTTAAGGAAAAGCTTCCAATCAGAAAGGCCGACTGGCACAGCGAATATCTTGACTGGGCAATCAGAGCCTTTAGGCTTTGCCACAGCGGCGTTAAAGCAGAGACTCAGATTCACACGCATATGTGTTATAGCGAGTTTGATGCTATAGTCAGAGATATTGATAATATGGATGCCGATGTAATAACGTTTGAGGCATCAAGGTCAAAGCTTACTATCTTGAATGCTCTTAAGGAATGCAACTTTGAAACAGAGGTTGGTCCTGGAGTTTATGACATTCATTCTCCGCGTGTTCCGAGCGTAGAAGAGATTGAGACAGCAATAGCAAAAATGCTTGAAAAGGTTGACAGGAATAAGCTTTGGATCAATCCTGATTGCGGACTTAAGACAAGGGGAGAGACAGAGACTGTAGCTAGTCTTACAAATCTTGTTGCCGCTGAAAGAAATGCCAGGAATTCCTGATAAGAACGTAGGCGTCTTGCTGTAAGCCTACGACCGTAGGCTTTCCAGGCGGGAATTCATATAGCTGCGAAATTGCAGTAAACGCCCGGCTTGCAATAAAGTCTATGTCTTTGGCGTTTCAGGTGGAAATCCATAAAGCTGCGAAATTGGTGTTAATCAATTAATAGGGGAATATGACGCTTTTGGTCATATTCCCCTATCAAATTTCTCAAAATACTGGTCAGGAAGTCAAAGCATTGGCGGAAAATCATTAAACTAGCAAAATTCCGCTACCAAATCCCTCAAATCAAGACTTGCGAAGCCAAAGCATTAGCGAAAAAAAACTAAACTAGCAAATCCCCGCTACCAAATCCCTCAAATCAAGACTTCGCGAAGCCAAATCAGTAGCGGAAAATCATTAAACTAGCAAATCCCCGCTACCAAATCCTACGAAATAGTAAAAGTGGAGCTGTCGGCGTCGCTTCCATCAGTTACTACAAGCGAGCCATCCTCTGAAACGGAAATGTATTTTGGAGCATCATCAGTGCTTGAAAGAAGCTTAAATGAAGTTCCGTTCTCATCGCCGTTTAGAGCGGTAGTAGAAATAAATGTCTGGGAATCCGCAGTTTCAGCGGAAGCATCAGTATCTTGTGAAAGCACAATCTTATCACCGGAAACAGTAAGATACAGACCAGTCTTGTTCTCTGATTCAATTGAAACATAGCTTCCATTAACATCCCCCGAGCTCGAAGCTTTACCATCAACAAGAACCCATTCATTATCTGCTTCCTTGTCAGAAAGCCCTGTTCCAACAGCTAGATCTACATATGGATAATCAGAATCAGCTACTGAATTAGTAAAACTCTCGTGCGAAATAGACTCGCCTCCGTTTGCCGCTATGGTAACAGTATTTCCAAATAGAGAAGCAGTAGTTTCTGTGCACGGCGTAACACTTCCGTCATCTTCAAATGTAATCTCTCTTATGCAGGCACTTCTTCTAAAACCATTTCCGGCTGGAAGCGCACCATCGTGATAAATCATGTATGTTTTACCATCAAAATCAAAAATGGCCTCATGATTAGTATTAGAAGTAGCGGTAGGAGCCATGAACATCGTGCTTCCACTCCATGAACCTGTCATAGGATCATCTATCGTAGCATAGCCCATTCCCTCGCGCCATCCATATGCGAAAAAGAGATAATAATCGCCATAGTAATCTCCATTTTCATCCTGTCTTCTGTAGAGCCATGGAGCTTCAGTATATGAATCAAGCCCTTTCTGGTTGTTGATGATATCTCCATCTTCTATGCTTGTAGCACAGGTTATCTTTCCATCACCATTTTGATCCTTAACAGAAATCATATCTTCATTAAGTTCGCAGCAAAAGTAAAGACCATTTCCCCATGCAAGATATCTGTGCTCTTCTCCGTTTTCATCAGTATCTATCCACACAGTTGGATCAATATCGTTGTAGGTGGATGTGGCAATTTTTGTCACAGAGCCTGAAACAAGTGGCTTTCCAATATCAGTAAAGGTTCCTGTTGGACTATCAGATACAGCTACTCCAATAGATTGCTTTCCCGTCTTAGCCCAGGAGCAGTAGTAAAGATAATACATATCTTTTCCTGTATCGGGATCTGTATGCTTAATAACCTGCGAAGCCCAGGCACTTGTGTCGTTCGAAGCCCATGAAACATCTTCCATATTCATAACAACGCCTTCATTAGCCCAATTTTTTAAATCGGTTGATGAATAGCAAAGATATTCAGGAATATTGTAGATAGAATCACTTACCTCGGCGTCAGTTGATACATCATGTCCCGTATACAAATAAACCGTATCGCCATCGACCATAACAGATGGATCGCCGCCATAAACAATGCTCCCATCAGCATCTTCTTTAATAATAGGATTTGTGAATTCACTTTTTGTAAGCGTCTTATCCGATACACTTACAGTTTTCTTTGCACAGCCGCACATAGTGCCTGTGAGCAGAACCACTCCCAGCACTCCTATTGCAGCTTTCTTTGTGATACCCCAATCGTTTCTCATGTAACCCTCCAGATTTTTAATAGAACCATTTCTAGTAAAAAGAGCTACCAAAATGGCCTATGTATATAATATTTAGATTTTACCATAATACTTTAGATAATACAAAAATAAAAAATTCATCATTAAGCATGTTATTCTTCCACAAAAGCAAATAGTAGATCTTACGATTTTCCAAAAACGAATATGATATCTTCTCCAAAACAAACAAACAAACAAACAAACAAGAAATCTTCCTATAAGCAAACTATAAGTTTGACATAACACGCACACATGGTTATAATAACTATGTTAAAAAGATTAAATAAAACATTTGATATTTAGTCAAATAAAATGAAAGCTAAAGAGGCTATAAGATAAATTATGGTAAATATTGGAAAGCATAAACTTGAAACACCTCTGATTCAGGGCGGAATGGGTGTCGGCGTATCTCTTAGCTCACTTGCAGGAGCGGTGGCAGGGCAGGGCGCAATGGGAGTAATCAGCACGGCAAATATCGGATTCGATGAACCCGATTTTGATAAAGCACCTTTTGAAGCTAATAAAAGAGCACTGAAAAAACATATTGAGAAAGCCTTCGAAATAGCAGGCGGTAAAGGACTTGTTGCAATAAATGCAATGGTGGAGACTTCTGATTATGAAACCGCGGTGCAGACAGCAGTCGAATGCGGAATAAATGCTGTAATTTGCGGCGCAGGTCTTCCACTTGAACTTCCGAAATTTACGAAGGGAACAGATACAGCAGCCGCACCAATTGTTTCAAGCGGAAGATGTGCAAAGCTAATATGCAGATCATGGGATAGAAATTTCGCTGTAGTGCCTGACTTTATAGTAATCGAGGGAGCAAATGCCGGTGGTCACCTTGGATTTTCAAGAGAGAGCCTTTTGGATGGCACGACGCAAAGCCTTGATGAAATACTTAAGGACGTACTTGAAGCCATAAAGCCCTTTGAAGAGAAGTATGAAAGAGAGATTCCTGTTTTTGTTGCCGGAAGCATTTTTGATGCAAAGGACAGGTCGCACATCATGGAACTTGGAGCATCGGGAGTTCAAATTGCAACAAGATTTATATGTACGCCGGAGTGCGATGCATCAGATACCTTTAAACAGATTATTTTAGATGCCAGTGAAAAAGACCTGATGATAATCAAGTCCCCTGTTGGAATGCCGGGAAGGGCAGTGAAGACGGAACTCTTTAAAAGGCTTGAGAAAGGTGAGAAATTTCCATCAGATATCTGTTCAAACTGCCTAAAGCACTGCCCACATGGATTAAACGCACCGTTTTGCATCAGCAGAGCACTTATCGCAGCTGTAAAGGGAGATACCGAAAATGGACTCTTTTTTACTGGAGCAAATGTAGAGAGAGTAAATCAGATGATGAGCGTAAAAGAAATCATAGATGAAGTGATGAATTAAAGCGAAGCTTCGATTAAATAAGACCAGATAAGACCACCTGTATGTATTTGTTTAAATGCATGCAGGTGGTTTTTCGT
>CAZJWA010000033.1:22165-26913 GCA_964549585.1 uncultured Butyrivibrio sp.
ACCAGATAAGACCACCTGTATGTATTTGTTTAAATGCATGCAGGTGGTTTTTCGTTCATTGCATCATAGCCGAAAACTCTTTTGCAAAATTTCCGTGTTTAGCATGTTTTTTTTACAAAAAAGTTTGTACTAATTCCAACGGATAATACTGTAGTATTGCAATATAACGGCTTAAATAAAAGTGAAAGGGACTAATGATAATGGAAATAAAGGGCGGATATACCTTCTACGGAGAAGACATAGGAATCCTCATGCTTGATACGGTTTTTCCAAGACAAAAGGGAGATATTGGAAATGCGAGAACCTTTGATTTTCCGGTTAGATATCACATCGTAAAAGATGTATTTAAGGGTGCGACGCTCCCTAGAGACGCAAATGAAGTACTTCTTAAAGCATTTACAAAGGCAGCAGTTGAACTTGAAAATGAAGGCTGCAAGGCTATTACAACCTCATGCGGATTCCTTGCAGGCTTTCAAAAAGAGCTTTCAGAGGCAGTTCACATTCCTGTATTTACTTCAACCCTCTCTCTGGTTTCAATGATTGCTCCAATGATTGGCAGCAGTCGGAAAATCGGGATATTCACAGAAAGAGCTGAGTTTATGACAGAAGATCTTTTTAACAGAGTCGGATGGTCTTCTGAAAATTATAATGTCGCAGTCTATGATCTTCCGGAAGATTCACCATTTAATGAACTTGTCATTCATAACAAGAGCGAGGGAGACATCGACGGAATTAAGAAGTGCATTAAGGAAATGTCTCTGGATTTTTTGGAAAAAGAAAAGGATGCAGGAGCAATCGTACTTGAATGCCAGAACTTTGCGCCATTTGGAAGTCTGATTCAGGAGTACACGGGACTTCCGGTATTTGGAATAAATCAGCTGATTGAATTTATCGAAGCATCAGTAAATTACAGAACATATTAATTTATCTCTGCGAGGTTAAGCTGCGCATAACCTCGAGTTATCATAGTTTGGAGGTTAAGAGATAAATTCAAAGAATTTATCTCTGCGAGGTTAAGCTACGCATAACCTCGAGTTACAGTTAAAATTTGGAGGTTAAGTATGGCAAAGGCTTTTCTTACAGAGCCGATAAATAATAAGGGACTCGATCTTCTTATAGAGCATGGCTTTGAAATTGTAAATGGAACAGCAATAGATGAAGAGTCAGTTTGCCGTGAGGCAAAGGATTGTGACGGAATTCTTACAAGAAATGCTATTATTTCGGCAAAGGTAATGGATAGTTGTCCGAACCTGAAGGTCATAGCAGTTCACGGAGTAGGAGTAGATATAGTAGATGTAAAGGCAGCAACTGAGAGGAAGATTCAGGTGACAAACGCTGCAGAATCAAATCAAAAGAGCGTTGCCGAATATACTATCGGCCTTATACTCATGCTTGCCAAGAATTCAGCAATATATAACACCGGACTTAAAGCCTATGATCTCAAGGTCAGAAATACGATGGGACATAATGTTGCAGGCAGAACACTTGGAATTATCGGAATGGGAAATATCGGAACGCAGGTTGCGCATATGGCTTCTCTTGGCCTTGGAATGAAGGTCGTAGGGTATAGCAGACACATAAGTGGAATCGAGCAGACAAGCTTTGGAGTTCTTTGCGGTAATCTGCAGGAAGTAATTGAGAGCGCTGATTTTCTATCACTCCATTTGCCGGGTTCACCATCCACGAAGCATTTTATTGGGGAAAAAGAGCTCTCGTTCATGAAGCAGTCAGCATATCTCATAAATACAGGAAGAGGTGAAGTTGTTGACGAAAAAGCGCTCATCGAAGCACTACAGACCAAAAGGATAAAAGGCGCTGCGCTTGATGTATTTGAAGGAAACCTGCCTCAAAAGGATAACCCTCTTTTGACCATGGACAATGTAATAGTTACGCCGCACACAGCAGCCTTTACAGTTGAAGCACTTGAGAGAATGGCATATCAGTCGGCACTTGGAATAGTTGAAGTACTTGAAAACAAACCGCTTTCATATCCTGTGAACAGACTCCATGACTCTTTTGAGGATAGAGAAGAAGTAACGACGGTAATGGACTATTTTAGATATGAATTTAATTTGAAATAAATTAGTACATGAAAGGTAGTTTATCAATGAATATTGAAGCAGATAGAATTAAAAATGTTCAGTTTTCGGCTATCAGAAAGGTCTTGGATAAAGCATCAGCACTAAGAAATGAAGGAAAAAGAGTTATTGCACTTAGCGCAGGTGAACCAAATTTTAATACGCCGGAGCCCATAAAAGAAGAATGCATCAGGGCAATAAATGAAAACTATACTCACTATGGCTCAAACAAAGGAAATCCGGAGCTAAGAAAGATCATTTCAAAGAAAATCAAGGAAGAAAGTGGCAAAGAATACGATCCTGAGAGTGAAATAATGTTTACAACGGGCGGAGCGGAGGCACTAAATAACATAATCCTTGCACTAGTAAATCCAGGTGATGAGGTTATCATCATTTCTCCTGCTTTTGTTTCTTATAAGAATCTGGTCATTCTTTGCGGAGGCATACCGGTTGAAGTGCCGGTTCTTTCCTCTGACAATTTTATCCCGGATATGGAAGCTGTCAGAAGGGCTGTTTCGGATAAAACCAGAATGCTGATAATCAATAATCCCAATAACCCTACCGGCGCAGTCTATTCAAAAGAGATCCTCCAGGAGCTGTGCGACCTCTCACTTGAGAGAGACTTTTTCATATTATCTGATGAAATGTATAGTTCTCTTGTATATGAGGGAAGCTTTTGCCCAGTTTCTTCATTTGATAATATGAAGGACCATGTGATAGTAGTAAACGGCTTTTCAAAGACCTATGCCATGACCGGCTGGAGGCTGGGTTATTTGTATACGTCAAAAGAAATCCTTATGGCGATACTAAAGGTGCATCAGTATAGTTCAACGTGTTCCCCAACCTTTATTCAAAAGGGCATGGTGTGGGCAATCGAGTCAGAAGGCACTACTGAAGCAGTGAAAGCCATGATGGACGAATTTGCAGCGCGAAGGCAGCTGACAGTTTCACTTCTTGAAAAGATAAATGGAATCTCTTTTGTAAAGCCAAATGGAGCATTTTATGTGATGCTGGATGTTTCAGAAACAGGCCTTGATGGTGAAGGCTTTGCTGATGAGCTCTTAAAAGAAGAGCTTGTTGCGGTTGTTCCTGCAATCAGTATGGGTAAGGATGATTTTTACAAAAACTATGTCAGGATTTCTTTTGCCGCATCAAGAGAAGATATCACTGAAGGAATAAATAAAATCGGGGAATTTGTTAACAGAAAAGTACGCTCTTAAGAAAAGAGCTTTGGAGGATGAAAAAGTTTTGAGACTATCATATGAGTTATTGATAGGGATTGGAAAAAAATGTCTGGATTAAGTGATGTCCTTGAAATGCAGGAGATTATGTTCCTACTAATGGGGACGGGATTTGTACTAAGGAAGCTGAATATTATTGATGGAAAGGGAAGAGCATATCTGACAACTCTTCTCATTGACCTCATTCTTCCCTGCAATATTATTCATGCTTTTATGATAGAAATGAATGGAGAAATACTTCGGGCAACCTTCTGGGTGCTTATTATTGCTTCTGTTATTCAAATCTTTTCATGGCTACTTGGAAAGGTCATCTTTTTTAAGGCAGCTGATAGCAGAAGGCGGGTAATGCAGTACGCTACAATGTGTTCTAATGCAGGCTTTATGGGTAATCCGGTTGTTGAGGGAATCTTTGGAGCGCAGGGACTTTTGTACGCGTCTATTTACCTAATTCCTCTTCGCTTTTTCATGTGGTCAGCAGGCCTTTCCTGCTTTACCCGTACATCTTTAAAGGATACGCTCAAAAAGCTTGCGGTTCATCCATGCATCATTGCAGTCTGGATCGGCTTTGCGGTAATGCTTTCGCAGATAACGCTTCCGTCTGCAATTTCAAGGACAATAGGGTATATTAGTGCCTGCAATCTGCCTGTTTCAATAATCGTAATTGGGACAATTCTTGCAGAAGTATCTCTGAAAAATATCATCAATTTTGATTCAATATGGTTTTGCATAGTCAGGCTGATCATATTGCCGCTTCTGGTGCTTGTTCTATGCATGGCGCTCCACATGGATACTCTCGTAACAGGAGTATGCGTTACGCTCACATCAATGCCTGCAGGTTCGACAACTGCAATTCTTGCCGAAAAATATGGCGGAGATTATGCCTACGCTTCAGAAATTATTCTTCTAAGCTCTGTGCTTTCACTTGCCTCGGTACCGATGTTTTGTATGATTATCACAAGATTAATGTGATTTTGGCTCTGATATAGTAGATATAATAAGCTAAAATAAGCTTTTAATTTGATTTATTCTTTTTGTTTGTTCCATGCTCACGTTCACAGCTTGTGCAGCTACCGCTGCAATGCTGCGAGCATCCGGAGCACTTTCCGCTTTTTCTTGATTTATATAAATATCTGATATCGAGTATCAGAAGAAGTGCAATTATTAGTAGAACTATGATAGTAGCCATAGAGTCACCTGCTTTCATAAAGTTAGTATAAACTAACAGAATTTTGATGTCAATGTTAACATTAACCGCAAAATTTCTGCAAAAAATTCCCTATAGACAAAATCCTATTTCTATTGTATTCTAAACGAGCACTTTAAATACATACAAAACTCAGGGAAGTATTCAATACTTTCCGGTATGTAAATCACTTGGAACAACTCGTTCCGGATTTCACAATGAAAGGATTTATTACTAAATGTTACA
>CAZJWA010000034.1:0-20333 GCA_964549585.1 uncultured Butyrivibrio sp.
ATTTCTTACCGGTCTTGCCGACTTTACGTCTGATAACTTCATCAGCATACTTAATTCCCTTACCCTTATAAGGCTCAGGTTTTCTCTTCTCTCTGATGATAGCTGCAAACTGACCAACCTGCTCTTTGCTGATACCCTTAACAATGATAGTCTGTCCATCAACTACAGTCTCGATCCCTTCAGGATCTTCCATAATTACTGGATGTGAATAACCAAGTGTTAAAGTGAGAGTCTTACCAGCCTTAGCTGCTCTATAACCAACACCATTAACTTCAAGCTTCTTCTCGAAACCATCAGTAACACCAACAACCATATTGTGAAGAAGTGCTCTTGAAAGACCATGAAGAGACTTTGTCTTCTTGAGATCATCAGGTCTTGTGATAAGAATCTCAGCACCTTCCTGATTGATTGACATTTCGTGAGGGAATTCTCTTGTAAGTGTTCCCTTAGGACCTTTTACGGTCACTACATTATTTTCTGCAACTTCTACAGTAACGCCTGCAGGAACTGCGATTGGCATTTTACCTATACGTGACATGCCCGTACCTCCGATTTTTTACCAAATGAATGCAAGAACTTCGCCACCAACGTTAAGTTCTCTTGCTTTTTTATCAGTTACAACGCCCTGGTTAGTAGAAATGATTGCAATACCAAGTCCGCCTAAAACCTTAGGAAGTTCTTCCTTGCCTGCGTATACACGAAGACCAGGTTTAGAAATTCTCTTAAGTCCAGTGATGACCTTATCATTTCTGTCAGCGCCGTACTTTAAAGTAATGTGAAGATTCTTAAAGCCTTTCTCCTCAACTACTTCTAATTTCTTAATATATCCTTCGTCAAGAAGAATGTTTGCAATTGCATTCTTCATATTAGATGAAGGAACATCAACTGTATCATGTTTTGCAGTATTAGCATTACGAATTCTTGTAAGCATATCTGCAATAGGATCATTCATTGCCATTATAAATTTGCCTCCTTAAACATTATTGCTTCGCCTTACTACTTCCCAAATTGAGCAGAGACACGAAGCCGCAATTATCGCTCTATCATTTCGAAATGATGGTTAATTCATTCATCACGATATCGAAATAATTAGGGTTGAATGCAATCCCCATCCCGGATTGCATCTATCAATATCAGATTTCCGCTGCCGAACCAGGACAAGCCTGATAATGAAGCAGCATCTGATAAAATGTTATGAAAAAATTACCAGCTTGCTTTTTTAACACCAGGAATCTGTCCCTTATATGCAAGTTCACGGAAACAAATTCTGCAGATTCCGTATTTTCTAAGATATGCATGTGGACGACCGCAAATTCTGCAACGATTATACTCACGAGTTGAGAACTTAGGCTTAGCCTGCTGTTTGAGTTTCATGGATAATTTAGCCATGTGTTTTATTTCCTCCTATAATTACTTTGCAAAAGGCATATTGAACAGTCTCAGCAGCTCTCTGGCTTCTTCATCAGTATTAGCTGTTGTTGTGAAGATAATATCCATTCCTCTTGTTTTGTCAATCTTGTCATATTCGATTTCAGGGAAAATAAGCTGCTCACGAATTCCAAGTGCATAGTTTCCTCTTCCATCAAATGAATTAGGATTTACACCACGGAAGTCACGTACACGAGGCAGAGCCAGGTTTACAAGACGATCCATGAAATCGTACATCTTTTCTCCACGAAGAGTAACCTTACAACCGATAGGCATACCCTCTCTGATCTTGAAATTAGCTATAGATTTCTTAGCCTTTGTATAAACTGGCTTCTGACCTGTGATGATTTGCATATCACTTGCTGCGCTCTCAAGAACCTTTGCGTTCTCTTTTGCTTCGCCGACAGCCATGTTAACTACGATCTTGTCAAGCTTTGGAACCATCATTACGTTCTTATAACCGAACTTCTTTGTCATTGCTTCAACAATCTCAGTATTATAAAACTCTTTATATCTGCTCACGATAAAATGCCTCCTTTCTTAATTGTTTCAGTCTTTGATAGTCTTTCCTGTTGCCTTAGCGAAACGAACCTTCTTACCATCCTCTTCTCTAAATCCAACACGAGTAGTCTTACCATCCTGAACAAGCATTACGTTTGAAATATCAATGGCAGCTTCAACTTCAATTCTTCCGCCATTCTGATTCTGTGCTGATGGCTTCTCATGCTTTGTAACCTTATTTACGCCCTCAACTACAACTCTGTGATTCTTACGGTCGATTGAAAGAACCTTTCCCTCAACCTTATTTCCACCGGCTGCTTCAGAACCAGCGATAACTCTTACAGTATCACCTTTTTTAATCTTTAATGTTGCCATGTTCTGCGCCTCCTTATAATACTTCCGGAGCCAGAGAAAGGATCTTCATATATTTCTTCTCACGAAGTTCTCTTGCAACCGGTCCAAAAATACGTGTGCCCTTTGGATTACCATCATCTGCAATAATTACTGCAGCGTTCTCATCAAATCTGATGTAAGAACCGTCTTTACGACGAGTCTCTTTAACTGTTCTAACTACAACAGCCTTTACAACATCACCTTTTTTTACAACGCCGCCTGGTGTTGCTTCTTTAACCGAAGCAACGATGGTGTCGCCGATTCTTGCATATCTTCTTGTAGATCCGCCCAAAACACGAATGCACAGCAGTTCTCTGGCACCAGTATTATCAGCGACCTTAAGTCTGCTTTCCTGTTGAACCATGCTAATTCTCCTTCTACTTTTTTAAAACAGCAAGCTTATCAGTTTGCCTTCTCGATGATTGAAACAAGTCTCCATCTCTTATCTTTAGAGATAGGCTTTGTCTCCATAACCTTTACTGTGTCACCAATGTGGCACTCATTATTTTCATCATGTGCCTTAAGCTTATATGTCTTTCTAACAATCTTCTTGTAAAGAGGATGTTTTACATGGTCTTCAATTGAAACAGTAATGGTTTTATCCATTTTATCACTAGTAACCTTACCAACACGTGTCTTTCTAAGATTTCTTTCCACGATGAGTTCTCCTTTCCCGAATGAAACGGAATTTATTCAGCTGCCTTCGCGTTCTGTGTAATAACAGTCTGAATTCTTGCAATATTATGTCTAACTTCTTTGATTCTCGCTGTATTGTCTAACTGGTTGGTAGCCTTCTGGAATCTCAGATTGAAAAGTTCCTTCTTAGCAGATACAAGCTCTTCGCTAAGTGTCTGAGCGTCTTTCTTCTTCAGCTCTTCTAAATAATTAGTTTTCATTAGATACACCGCCTTCCAAATCAGCCTTAGAAACAATCTTACATCTGCAAGGAAGTTTATGCATAGCAAGACGAAGAGCTTCTTTAGCGTCTTCTTCGGATACTCCACCGATCTCGAAAAGAACACGACCCGGTTTTACAACTGCAACCCAGAATTCAACAGCACCTTTTCCGGAACCCATACGTACTTCAGCAGGTTTCTTAGTAACCGGCTTATCTGGGAAAATTTTAATCCAAACCTGTCCACCACGCTTGATAAAACGAGTCATGGCAACACGGGCTGCCTCTATCTGATTTGATCTGATCCAGCATGGATCAAGTGATACGATACCATATTCACCGTAAGCAAGTGTTGTGCCGCGATTAGCCTTGTGAGCCATGCTGCCGCGGAACTGTTTACGATGCTTAACTCTCTTTGGCATTAACATTATTTATCGCTCCCTTCCACGTCAGATGTTGCAGAAGCCTTTGTAGGAAGAACCTCTCCCTTATAGATCCAAACTTTAACACCGACTTTTCCATAAGTAGTATTTGCTTCAGCAAATCCATAATCGATATCTGCACGAAGAGTATGAAGAGGAATAGTACCTTCACTATAGAACTCCTTACGAGCGATATCAGCTCCGCCGAGACGTCCGCCACAGCAAGCCTTAATTCCAAGAGCATCTGTCTTCATTGTTCTGCCCATGCAAGACTTCATTGCTCTTCTGAATGATACACGGTTCTCAAGCTGCTGAGCAATATTCTCTGCAACAAGCTGTGCATCCTTATCAGGTTTCTTGATTTCCTTAATATCGATCATAACCTTCTTGTCAGTAAGCTTTGAAAGCTCCTTCTTGGTTTTCTCGATTTCTGTGCCGCCTTTTCCAATGATTACTCCAGGCTTAGCTGTGAAAACAATTACCTTTACTCTGTCTGATGCTCTCTCGATATCAATCTTTGAAACACCAGCACTATATAACTTCTTCTTCAGAAATTTTCTGATATTATAATCTTCAACAAGGTTGTCAGCGAAGGCGCCTTCTTCAGCATACCATCTTGAGTCCCAGTCACTGATTACACCGACTCTAAGGCCATGAGGATTAACTTTCTGTCCCATTTGTTTTCAGTTCTCCTTTCTCTTATCTCTCATCAAGAATGATATTAAGATGACTCATTCTCTTATTGATTCTGTATGCTCTGCCCTGTGCTCTTGGCTGAATTCTCTTAAGAATTGGGCCATTATTTGCCTGGCACTCTGCTACATACAGGTTATCTTTGTTCATTCCCTTGAATTCTGCATTAGCTGCTGCAGAAGCAAGAAGCTTATAAATTACACTTGATGCATATCTTGGGTTATACTGTAAGATTGCAAGAGCTGAATTAACATCCTTACCTCTTATTGCATCCATTACGAAGCATGCCTTCTGTACAGGTATTCTTGCAAAAGATAATTTTGCTGAAGGTCTAGTATCCTTCTGTGCATTTCTATCAACTTTATATTGAGATCTATGCTGCGTTGACATAGAGTAGCCTCCTTTCGTTTCGAGCGATCAACGATCACCCAACATTTGATTTCTTTTCTGTATTACTTCCCTGATGACCTCTGAATGTTCTTGTTAAAACGAACTCTCCAAGCTTATGGCCAACCATATCCTCAGTAATGTATACCGGAATATGCTTTCTTCCGTCATGAACAGCAATTGTGTGTCCAACGAAAGAAGGGAAAATTGTTGAACGACGAGACCAAGTCTTGATGATCTGCTTCTGATTCTCAGCGTTCATAGCATCTATTTTCTTTAAGAGACTTGCATCAGCAAAAGGTCCCTTTTTAAGTGATCTGGACATTTTAACCCTCCTTAATTATTTAATGGCTTTACCGTTTCTTCTTCTTACGATGAGCTTGTTTGAAGCCTTCTTGCGCTTACGAGTCTTATAACCAAGTGCTGGCTTGCCCCAAGGTGTGCATGGTCCCGGACGTCCGACAGGAGCCTTACCTTCTCCACCACCGTGTGGGTGATCGTTAGGGTTCATGACTGATCCACGAACTGTAGGACGAATTCCCATATGACGAATACGGCCTGCTTTACCATAATTTATAAGGTTATGATCAATATTTCCGATTGTTCCGATTGTTGCTCTGCACTCGATCGGTACCATTCTCATCTCGCCTGAAGGAAGACGAAGTGTTGCATACTTTCCTTCTTTTGCCATGAGCTGAGCTGCGTTTCCTGCTGCACGAACCATCTGTCCGCCACGGCCTGGATTAAGCTCAATGTTATGAACGTTTGTACCAACTGGGATATTTGCAAGTGGAAGGCAGTTACCAACGCTGATTTCAGCATTAGCTCCGTTCATTACTGTCATGCCATCTGTAAGTCCTGCAGGTGCAAGGATATATGACTTTGTTCCATCTACATAGCAGATAAGAGCAATATTAGCTGTTCTGTTTGGATCATACTCAATTCCAATAACCTTTGCAGGAACATCGTCCTTAAGTCTCTTGAAATCGATCATTCTGTATTTCTTTCTGTTACCGCATCCCTTATGTCTTACTGTAATCTTACCCTGATTGTTACGACCAGCGTTCTTATTGAGAGAAACAAGAAGAGCCTTCTCAGGTGACTTCTTTGTAATCTCTGCAAAATCAGAGCCTGTCATATTTCTTCTGGATGGGGTATATGGGCCAAATTTCTTAATTCCCATTATTCTTCTCCTTTGTTCTTATCGCGTGTAAGTGATATTCTCACCCGAACCCGGGGCTTTAAAAGGGGGATTCTCACGCATAATTATCTGTTGTGATTAAAGTCCCTGGAAAAGCTCAATGTCCTTGCTGTCTGCTGTAAGCTGAACAATTGCTTTCTTTGTCTTTGCCGTAAATCCAACTGCTGCTCCACGTCTTCTGAGCTTTCCGTCTGCATTAAGAGTATTAACTCTTGCAACCTTTGCTCCGTCGAACATCTTCTCAACAGCTTCCTTGATCTGAGTCTTGTTAGCCTCAGGATTTACAAGGAATGTGTATTTCTTATCGCCCATGCCTGCCATACTCTTCTCAGTAAGTACAGGTTTAAGGATGACGTCATAATATTCTAAAGCTGCCATTAGCAATACACCTCCTCGATCTTTGTAACTGCGTCCTTTGTAAGGATCAATGTCTTTGCATTTACGATGTCATAAACATTGATAGTGTTTGTCAGTGTTGTAGAAGCCTGATCAAGGTTTCTTGCTGATAAAACAACATTCTGATCATTGTCTGCAAGAACAACAAGTGCCTTACGTGTAGCCTTAAGGTTTACCATTACCTCTGCAAACTTCTTAGTCTTTACTTCGTCCATCTTGAGCTCATCAACAACGATAAGATTGTTATTCTGAAGCTTATCTGAAAGAGCTGATTTAATAGCTGCTCTCTTTTCCTTCTTGTTGAGCTTGAATGAATAATCTCTTGGTACTGGTGCGAATACTACTCCGCCGCCTGTCCACTGAGGAGATCTTGTTGAACCCTGTCTTGCGTGACCTGTTCCCTTCTGTCTCCAAGGCTTTCTTCCGCCTCCGGCAACTTCTGAACGAGTCTTTGCTTTCTGTGTACCCTGACGATTGTTAGCGAGCTGCTGAACAACTGCAAGATGTACAAGATGTTCGTTGACGTCTACATCGAAAATAGCATCGCTAAGCTCGATTGTGCCAACTTCCTTACCTTCCATATTATAAACAGATACATTAGCCATCTGAATGGTCCTCCTTTCGTCGCTTTTAGGCTTATGCCTCAACCTTTACGGTCTCTTTGATTGTTACAAGACCCTTCTTAGGTCCCGGTACTGCACCCTTGACAAGAATAAGATTCTTATCGGTATCGATCTTAACAACTTCAAGGTTCTGTGTAGTAACCCTGATGCTGCCCATGTGTCCAGGCATACCTTTGCCCTTGAATACACGGCTCGGATCTGAACTTGAACCATTAGATCCCTGATGACGATGGAATTTAGAACCATGTGCCATAGGTCCTCTGTGCTGTCCGCATTTTCTGATAGCACCCTGGAAGCCCTTACCTTTAGTAGTTGCAGATACATCAATCTTATCGCCTTCAGCGAAGATGTCTGCTTTGATTTCGCTGCCAAGTGTAAACTCGTCTGCGTTCTCAAATCTGAACTCTCTTACAAATCTCTTGCTTGTTACGCCAGCCTTTGCAAAATGACCTTTCTCAGCCTTATTAACGCCGTGTCTGTGCCATGTCTTGCCCTTAGCATAGCTCTTTTCTTTCTCATCAACGAAGCCAACCTGAACAGCGCTGTATCCATCGTTATCGATTGTCTTGATCTGAGTTACTACACAAGGTCCTGCCTGAAGAACAGTTACAGGAACAAGTGAGCCATCTTCTTTGAAGATCTGAGTCATTCCGACTTTTGTAGCTAAAATAGCTTTCTTCATGTTTCTTACCTCCGTAAGTTATCTACAGCGGATGCTTGTTTCGCTCGCAATGTCGCTTTAATTACTCCGTTTAAATAAGTAATTCTCCAGTTTTCACGGCATCATGCGTTTCGCATCATACTAGTAGAGGTGATTGATAGTTAATTATTTCATCTTGATGTTGATATAAACGCCTGCAGGCATTTCGAGTCTCTGCAATGCATCAACTGTCTTTGGTGTAGGTGTGATGATATCGATGAGTCTCTTATGAGTTCTCTGCTCGAACTGCTCTCTGGAATCCTTATACTTGTGAACAGCTCTTAAGATTGTAACAACTTCCTTCTTAGTTGGAAGTGGAACAGGTCCACTGACCTGAGATCCGTTCTTCTTGACTGTCTCGATAATCTTCTTAGCTGATGAATCTACCAACTGGTGATCATAAGCCTTTAATGTAATTCTCATAACCTGATTTGCCATAAAAAAAGTCGCCTCCTTTTCGCACTTTTATAAGTACGACAAGCGGTGACTGTACACTCTCCCGTGCGTGTCCTAAAACTCAACTCAAAAGAATTGATTCGGAACCTTTGCACGTCGTTTCTGCTAAAAAATCTGATATAATTCAGATACACAGACCATATTGTTTGTACAGTGACTTGTCGTCAGTTTGTTAGACCATTTATTAGGTCTCTAGACATTCGCTCCACGGAAAACCTGCTTCACTGGATAAAGCAGCAACCTCACGCTTCACAGCTATCATGTCACAGCATTTAGCATTGTATAATAAAATCTTTTATGATGCAATAGGTTTTTTCAAATTTATCGAGTTTTGATGGAAAATAGGCAAAAACCAGTTATTCTTCTTGATTTATTTTAATGTATTACGTACTAATATAACGATTTATCAGCTCTTTTCTCAAGAAAACGTCAAGAATTGTAAAGTCGGGGTACAGTGTTAAGTGGCTACTGATTTGTAACGGAGCTTCATATTTATATGGGATTTTCATTCTATTTAACATGTTCGCGATGATGAGTTCAGATTTGGGCCGGACTCCTTCATGTCTATCAGTGTAATACTTGGGCGAATCAGGTAGGAATGTTTGCAAGCTCCTTTTGTTTCTCTTTGATGATTTTTTGTAATTCAATTTAGCTCAAATGAACGCGTTCTATTGAGTCTGCGGTGAAAATAAGTTATTATATTCAGAAGCCAAACATACATAATAGAGAAAACCGTTTTTTCTAACTTTATATTTTGAAATAAATTACTAAAACTGTACTTGTTACTTTTTTGAAACATATTACCTAAAATTTATTTACTTCTTATAATAGAAGAAACATATTACTAAAACTGTATTTCTAACTTATTATATAGAAGAAACACATACTAAAATGTATTCAAACAGCATAAAAATAGCTGAGCAAATAAACACATTCATAACCGGATATGCTACTAATAATCCGGTTTAACAAATCTCATAACAATAACAAATTAACCATACTGAAAGGGCGAAACACTATGTGGATTGCAGATAATTGGAAAGACTATGAAGTCATTGATACATCAAAGGGAGAAAAGCTTGAGAGATGGGGCAAGTATATGCTTGTTCGCCCGGACCCGCAGGTCATCTGGAATACGGACAGGAAGGAAAATGCATGGAGAAAGCCAAATGGCCATTATTTCAGAAGCAGTAAAGGCGGCGGAGAATGGGAATTTCACAATCTTCCCGAAGAATGGACTATTGGATATAAGGACCTCACCTTCAATCTCAAACCCTTTAGCTTCAAGCATACAGGAATATTTCCCGAGCAGGCGGCTAACTGGGATTGGTTCTCTGAGCTGATTGAGAAATCCGGACGTGAAATAAAAGTATTGAACCTTTTCGCATATACCGGAGGCGCAACAGTCTCTGCAGCAAAGGCCGGAGCTTCTGTAACTCATGTCGACGCGTCTAAGGGCATGGTTGCCTGGGCAAAAGAGAATGCTTCTATATCAGGTCTTCAGGATGCACCGGTACGTTATCTGGTTGATGATTGTACTAAATTTGTTGAAAGAGAAATAAGACGTGGAAATAAATACGATGCAATAATAATGGATCCGCCTTCATACGGACGTGGACCAAAGGGCGAAATCTGGAAAATTGAGGAGAGCATTTTCCCATTTGTTCAGCTCACCTCTAAGCTACTCTCTGACAAGCCACTTTTCTTCTTAATTAACTCATATACAACAGGACTTCAACCGGCAGTATTATCATATATGCTTCATACAGTTCTTGACCCAATCAAAAAAGGTAAAATAGAAGCAGATGAAGTAGGGCTTCCGGTTACATCTAATGGGCTCGTTCTTCCTTGTGGGGCCAGCGGACGTTGCACATTTTAATACTTTAATTTCCATTATAAAATAAAATTAGATTAGCAAACATTCAAAATGAAGCAATCGAGTAGGCTCCCTGCTCGATTGCTTCACTTTTGCTTTTATCTTAATTCCCACACAAAGCAATAAATCTACGAATTCTCAATCTTTGTTCTGATTTGCTGCATTCTAAGGTCAAGCTGATTGATTAGATCAGCACTGAATCTAAGATCATCAGTAATCACCTCAGCATCCTCAATATCTTTTTTGTACTTCATCTTATGCTCAAGGCTTGCCCAGAAATCCATGGCAATGGTTCTGAATTGAACTTCGACATTCATATACTTTTTTTCTTTGGTAAGGAAAATCGGAACCTTCAAAATTAGATGTAAGCTGCGATATCCACTCGGTTTTGGATTCTCGATATAATCCTTCTTCTGAACTATCTCCAAATCGTCCTGTTGACTAAGGCAGTCAGCAAGCATATAAATGTCATCAACAAATGAGCATATGACACGAACACCTGCCACATCTGTCAGGTTCTCTTCAATATTAGCAACACTAAAGTCTATGCCACGTTTCTGCAGCTTTTCATAGATGCTTATCGGACTCTTAAGTCTATATTTGATTGACTCAAATGGATTACGGTTATTTCGAAGTGACAGCTCCTTGTTAAGCACATCCAGCTTCGTCTTCACTTCACTGATTGCACAATTGTATTCCATCATAAGTATCTGGAAAGCTTCAACTTCCTGATTAGTTCGAAGAAGCTTCTCTATATCGTCAAAAGACATCCCAAGTGCGCTTCTGATATAAGCATTATCTGCCTTAACTGCTTTAGTGGTCTTGGTTTCCTTTATCTTCGTACTTGTTTTCTCTGTTTTATTCACTTTGCTATTCTTTCCCATACTCTCTTTGGTGCGTTTTGAAACAGTCTTTTCCATAGATAGCCTTTCATTCTTTACTATGTAAAAGTATAGCTCCCCAATATTGATATTTTGTGAAGTAACTATAAAAAAACTCGAAACAATAGTTTCCTTCACTTATAGCATGTTAATTCATGCGCTTCAAAAAAGGCTGCGCATAAGTGCAGATACACTCGCAATAATGCAATGCCACAAATTCACGCGCTTCAAAACAAACTTAACTATTTTACTCTGCCTTGATATATCCTTCCGTGCCGCTCTTTAAACGGGATAGTCCATCAAGCAGGCGCTCTCTTGGGCAGGCGATATTAAGCCTTAGGAAATCCTTGCCATCACCTCTATATGGTTCTCCTTTGGAAACATATAGCCCCGTCTTCTCTCGTAAGAATTTCCAAAAATCTGTAGAGCTATCACCATTTTTTAGGATGCCGCGTACGTTGAGCCACAGTAAATATGACGCATCAGAGTTAGCCAGTGTAATCATAGGTAGCTCTTTTGACAAGAAATCAGAAACAAGGCGCCTGTTCTCATCTACGTATTCACACATCTCATCGAGCCATTCACCGCCCTTTGTAAAGGCAGCAATTGCCGCATCCATCGCAAAAATATTGCCTTCTGCAACTTCATCAGAATTTAGGCCACGCTCCATGATATCATGCAGCTTCTTATTCTTAATAACAACGGCTGCCGATTGAAGACCTGCCATATTGAATGCCTTCGATGCGGCAACACATATGACACTATTGTCAGCAGCATAATCTGAAACCGTTGCAAAAGGCGTGTAGGAAGCTCCGGGCGCAGTAATATCGCAGTGAATCTCATCTGACACGATTGTCACATTATATTTTTCGCAAAGATCAGCGACTGAATTAAGCTCTTCCTTTGTCCAAATCCTTCCACCCGGATTTTGAGGATTGCAAAGAATCATGAGCGTAGTAAGCGGATTCGATAGTTTTTTTTCCAAATCATTAAAATCAATCTGATAGGTCTTGCCGTCGAACTTAAGCGCATTCTCAGCGACATGCCTGCCCTGGTTTTCCACTGAGTGAAAAAAGATATCATAAACCGGAGTTTGAATTACAACAGTATCGCCAACATTCGTAAGCCTCTTGACCGCGCAGGTAATTGCAGGAATAACGCCCGTGCAAAAAATCAGTGATTCACGCGCAAAATTCCAGGCATGTCTGGAACTCCACCACGAAATATATGCATCATACCAGGCATCCGGAATAACAGAATACCCAAAAATTCCCAGATTAACCTTTTCCTGCACAGCATCTCTGATGCAAGGCGCCGTTTCAAAATCCATATCGGCAACCCACATAGGAAGCTCGCCCTCTTTTACATCCCACTTAAGCGACGATATTCCGCGTCTATCCGTCATCTTATCAAAATTGTATTTCATATAAAATCCTCCGATATCTAGCTATTATTTACCTGTAACAATCTCAGTATTATCACGTTCAACATCTGTATTATCAAAGATAATTTCGCCAATCCTGTCAGCCTTAATTCTGCCGGAAATAGGATTCTTGACGCTATCAATTTTCCCTTTGACATCAGCGTCAACTGTGCAGTATTCAAACGCCAAATCGGTGTTTAAGAGCCTGCAGTTCTTAAGAACAACATTGTCAATATAGCAAAAGCCCTGATCGCTCTCAATCGTGCAGTCAATGAAGGTAATATTATTAGAATTCCAGCCAACATACTGTCCGCCAATAAAAGAGTTAATCACCGTAACACTATCGCAGTTCCAGAAAGCATCTTTTGTCAGAAGCTTCGAATTTCTGATAGTGATATTCCTGCCACCGTCAAAGGCATAATTTCCTGATAAAGAAAAATCCTCAAGTTCAATATTGCTTGAATTCATTCCAAAGTAATTTCCAGTTGCCGACACATGTGTCATCTTGATGCCATTGCAGTTCCAGAGCGTCTCATCAGCCTGGGGAATTGTCACATTAGAAAGTTCAATCCCATTACATCTTCTAAACGTTTTGGGCGCCTGAAGTGCAATATTTGTCATCTTGATATTGTCAGTATACCATATTCCCGCACGCGCATTTTCATATAGAGTTGAATCAGTAACCTCGACATCTTTGCTGTACCACAAAGGGTACTTCCATTCAAAAAGTGAATGGTCAATCTTCAGATTGCTGCTCTCCTTAAGCGGAGATTCGCCATCCGCAAACGTACAATATGAAATCACTGCATCCCTGCACTGAAAAAGAGCTCTCTCACCGGTAAGTCGTTCCTGTATATATTCATTCATTTTGTATCCTCCATAATCCTAAAAAACATAAATCTTCGTCAAATTGGCAGCCACTCTGTGCAAAGGAAAGCCCAAAGCTGTTCTCATAGGCCAGGCACTGATTCTGACAGCCCTCGCTGTACATAGGAAAGCTGCTTATTTCTCATCTTTATCATTTCTAATTTTGTAAATAAGGTAGTCAAGACAATCAATCTTCTTCTGAGCCTCGTGAAGGCACTCCATTAGCTCACGCCTGTAGTTTTCAAGAAGCTGCAGCTTCTTTTCCTTCGAGCCTGCCTTGCATAGCCCAAGATATTCGCAAATCATCGAATAACAGCAACCGGCATCCTTAAGATTTCTGGATACATCCTTCTCACTAATATCCGTATTTGTTTCACTCTGCTTTAGTTTAGATTTCTTTTTGTCCATAAATGGCCTTTCCGTACTTACATCAATCAGTATTTCCATGTTACTTCGCGTCTAAAGTACCACAAAACTGTTTATGATAAATTCTCTATCATGATTATGATAATATTACTGAAATGAATATATATCAATTACCAATATAATATATGATTATATACCGTTTTGGTATATATTATTAATATATGCCTACAGAACCTCTGCCACTTCGCGCAGAGAAAGGAATAACAAATGGATATCAAAACGCTACGCTATTTCCTTGCAGTTGCAAGAGAACAAAGCATTCTTGGTGCTGCCAAATCACTTCATATGACCCAGCCTCCACTTTCGCGCGCAATGTCGGAGCTCGAAGAAAGCCTTGGTAAACAGCTCTTTTTACGAGGAAGCCGCAAGATAACGCTCACAGCAGATGGCCTCCTTCTTAGAAAAAGAGCTACCGAAATCATTGACCTCATGGATAAAACCGAGCTTGAAATGACCAGCATTTGCAAAAAAGATATTTTCGGTGAAGTCACGATTGGCAGCGGAGAAGCTGAAGTTATGCGCCTAATTGCAGAAATAATGTCCGGAATCAGACTCGATTATCCCGGAATAAAGTTCAACATGTATACGGGAAACGCAAACGACGTATCCGAGCGCCTTGACAGCGGTCTTCTTGATTTTGGCATACTGATTTCTCCCGCTGATATTTCCAAGTACAATTCCATCAAGCTCCCCTCCAAAGCCACATGGGGCTTTGCTATTCCCGCTTCTGACCCTCTTGCCGCCAAGGAAAGCCTTACGAGAACAGATTTGCAGAGTCCTTCGCTCATAATCTCGCAAAGGGCACAGATTCAAAACCTTCTCGCTTCCTGGTTGAAGTGCGCTCCGGAAAAGCTTCCAATCTCGGCGACCTTTGATCTGATTCATAACGCAGCGCTCCTTGCCGAGGAAGGACTTGGCTACATTTTCACCATTGACAACCTGATTTCAGGCACAATTAAAGACAGCAGCCTGGTATTCAGACCGCTGTCTCCTTCCATAAATTCCGATATATATCTGGTTTGGAAAAGGTATCAGGTCTTCTCCAAAGCCTCCGAGCTGTTTCTTGAGAGAATCAGACAGGAGCTCAAATAGCTAACCCGCCGCTATTTTTTTACATAAGCGCTCATAATATCTCTTTTGACAAAAGAAATACTAATGTGCCTCATATCTATGCCAGCGCCTTATGCATTAGCCATCCAAAGTCCATGCAGATTGCAATAAGCATATGCAGCTACGACGCTGTCTCCTTCAGTTAACGCAAACTTTGCGACAGGCTCATCAGAAGGTGAAAGACTCTTTCTCTGCCTTCCCTGCTTCGTTTCAAGGCAAATCCACTGGATATAATGCGCATCCGTCATCGGATGAGGTGCGCTTCCAACCTTAACCGTAACGATATTTCCATTGACAGAAATTACCGGAACATGCTTCTCAGCCGCGCCATCAGAAGTATTGGCTTTAAGCTCCTGCATCGGCTCGCCGCAACATACTACCGGCACTCCACTGCTATGCACCATGGCAATGATGTTGCCGCAGTGATTACAACGATAAAATTTGATCTCAGACATAAGTACTCCCTTCTATCCGGAACATCGCCGGACAATCCAAAAACACAAGAATCCAAAATCCCAATCTCAAAATAAAAGAATCTTCAAAATAAATTTCTTTTATGCGAGCAAGATTATTATACTATATTGTAAAAAGAAATGTGTTAACAAAGAATAAAATTTTTATTCTGTTTTCACTATATCTTTTTCTTAAAAATGATATGATTAATTTACAATTATTCACTAGTTTTTATTCGTATCAGCATACAGAAACTGCTCCAAATACACCCAAAAAAGTATGCCTGAAAGCGGCAAAATGAAGAAATGGAGGTTATATATGGCGAAATACAGATGTAGTATTTGCGGATTCATCTATGACGAAGAGGTTGAAGGAAAACCCTTTAGCGAGCTCACCGAATGTCCTGTTTGCGCACAGTCCGCAGACAAATTTGTCTTAATCGAAGAGACTCCGCCTCAGGCAGAAGCTCCCAAGGCTCCAAAAGAACTAAGTTACCCCTCTGAGTTTGCAAGGCATGATGAAAGCTGTCGTTACATGGAAGAAATCCACGAGATGGCCGTCAGCGGTAAAAGCATTCACGCAGCTATGGGAACGCAGCTAAAGCTTCCTAGCTGGGACGATATTCTCATTCTTGGTGCTCAGCTTGATCCTATGCCACTTGATGAACATGCAGAGGTTGACACTTCTGTCATAATAGGCAAACACGCCGCAAAACCAATGCTTCTTGAAAATCCCGTATATATCTCCCATATGTCTTTTGGCGCGTTATCAAAGGAAGCTAAGGTCACGCTTGCAAAGGGCAGCGCGATGGCTCATTCAGCAATGTGCTCGGGCGAAGGCGGCATTCTTCCTGAGGAAATGCAGACTGCGGACAAATACATATTCGAGTACGTCGCAAACCGTTACAGCGTCACTCCTGACAATCTAAAGAACGCCGACGCGATTGAAATCAAAATCGGTCAGGGGACAAAGCCCGGTATGGGCGGACATCTCCCCGCTGGGAAAGTCACCAAAGAGATTAGCGAAATCCGGAATAAGCCCATGGGTCAGGACATTGTGGCTCCATCAAGATTTCCCGGCATTAGTTCAAAAGAGGATTTGAAGGGGCTTGTGGATCACCTTCGCGAGGCATCAGAAGGGCGCCCTATCGGAATCAAAATCGCTGCAGGACATATTGAATCAGATCTTGCCTTCTGCGTCTTTGCAGGTCCCGATTTCATCACCATCGATGGCCGCGGCGGTGCAACCGGTTCATCGCCTAAGATTATACGTGATTCCACCAGTGTTCCTACAATATACGCTCTCAGCCGTGCCAGGAAATATCTTGACAGCATCGACTCCGATATCAGTCTTATCATAACCGGAGGCCTGCGCGTTTCCGGCGATTTTGCCAAGGCTATTGCGATGGGCGCAGATGCAATCGCCGTTGCCTCCGGCACGCTGATTGCCATGGCTTGCCAGCAGTACCGCATATGTGGAAGCGACAAATGCCCTGTTGGAATCGCCACTCAGAACCCTGAGCTGCGCTCGAGGCTGCAAACTGAGGAAGGCGCAAAGAGAGTTGCGAACTACCTAAATGTATCACTCGAAGAGCTTAAGACCTTCGCAAGGATCACCGGCCATTCAAACCTCCACGACCTCGACACCAACGATCTTTGCACTTTGTCAAAAGAGATAAGTAGGTACACAGGGATTGAGCATGCGTAAATGTGCTGGATAACCGCGCACCAGTAAACAAGGCGGGGAGACAATTGTCTCCTCGCCTTGCTATTCTTTATCATATTATTAACCAATAACTTGATAATCTCCGGATAACTTTGCCAAACTCAGAGCAGCCTCATCAGCCACAAGTGTCACGTCCTTATTTATCTGAAGTATTGAAGCCGGAATTTCAGGAGTAACTTCTCCCCAAAAAGCCTTCTTTACTATCTCAGCTTTATCCTCTCCGCTAGCAATAACAAGAATCTTTCTTGCCTGCATTATCGATTTTATTCCCATCGTAATAGCCTGCCTTGGCACCTCATCTTTTTTCTCAAAAAGTCTTGAGTTAGCTTTAATCGTATTATCTGTAAGATTTACTACATGCGTTTCCTTCTCAAAGGCAGTACCCGGCTCATTAAATCCGATATGCCCATTATGCCCAATGCCAAGAAGCTGTAATTCAATTCCGCCCAAAGAACGAATAAGCTCGTTATAGCGCAGGCATTCAGCCGCAATATCTTTTGCCATTCCATTAGGAACATTTGTATTGCTAATATCAATATTTACCGCTCCAAACAAGTTCTCATTCATGAAATATCTATAACTATTCTTATTTTGTCCTTCGATACCGAGATATTCATCAAGATTTACAGTATGAACCTCTCTAAAATCAAGCTCTCCCTTTTTGTACCATTCTACAAGCTGCCTGTACGTTCCAATCGGAGATGATCCAGTTGCCAAGCCAAGAACGCAATTTGGCTTCATTATTATCTGAGCAGAGATAATATTTGCTGCTTTTCTGCTTAAATCATTGTAATCCTTTGCCTTATATATTCGAATCATTTTTCATATCCTTCATTCCACAAAATCAGCCCTTTACAGCGCCTACCGTAACTCCTTCAAGAAAATACTTCTGAAGGGAAAAGAATAAAATAAACATCGGTATCGACGATAATGTAGCTCCTGCCATCATGGGGGCAAAAAGTGTCGAATTTGCAAATTTAAACGTTTTAAGTCCAACCTGAATCGTATACATACTTTCCTTATTCGTTACAAGGAATGGCCAAAAGAATGTATTCCAATTTGACAAGAAAGTTGTAATAGCAATAACAGCAAGCACTGTTTTTGAAAGCGGAGCGATAATATAGTAAAAAATCTTCGGCTGATTACATCCTTCAAGTTTTGCACTTTCAATAAGTGAATCAGGAATAGAAGCAAATGATTGTTTAGCGAGGAAAATGTTATATGATGTAACAAATCCAGGAAGAATCAATGACAAATAGCTGTTTGACATATGAAATTTATTCACTATCAGAATATATAGCGGAACCTGTGTTACCTGATAAGGAATCATCATCGCAACCAGAACTATATAAAACAAAAGTGTACGTCCTTTAAAATCTATCTTTGCAAATGCATAACCGGCTGTAGAAGCAAAAATCACATTTCCAACTACTACTGCACCAGCTACAATTATGCTGTTTAATATCCATCGAACAGAATAAGGACTAAATTCAAAAAAAGCCTTATAAGAATCAAGTGTCCAGCTCGAAGGAAATATTCCTCTTGATGCAGAAAAAGAATCAACAGCTGGTCCAAATGATGAAGTTATCATATAGAAAACCGGAAATATCGCAATTATTGCAAACATAACCAAAACAATTGCCAGCAGAATATTTCGGATATACAATGCCTTTTTATTATGAATATGTGCCGAAAATAATCCATTTTGAGCCATAATACCACCTCTGGTCTATTAGTATTGAACATCTTCTCCCAAAAATTTGAATTGAAAAAATGTGATTGTTGCAATTACGATTGCAAGTAAAATTGCCTGTGCACATGCAAGTCCATATTTTGAATAAACAAACGCGTTATTGAAAATAAGAAGGCCTATCATAGTGGTTGCATTATCTGGACCACCGCCTGTCATCATATACGCATTCATAAATACCTGGAATGAACCAATTACACCTGTAACAAGAAGAAACAAAGTATTCGGTTTAACCAAAGGGAAAACAATATATCTCACTTTTTGAAAAAAAGTAGCTCCATCCATCTCGGCTGCTTCGAGATATGTGCTGTCAATTCCTATTATTGCAGCTACATAAATTATAATATTTGTTCCCTGTCCAGATGCCAAAGCCATGATTATCAACGAAAGCATGGCTGTTTTTCCTGAATTGAGCCAGTTCTGAGTTGGTATACCAAAAACTGAAAGTAACTGGTTAAACAAACCACTTGGTGCCGAATCGTATAACCAAAGCCAAACAACAGACAATGCAACTCCTGATGCAATTCCCGGTAAATAATAAATTGCCTTAAATGCTGACTGAATCTTTTTAGGAAAAGCCATCATCAGAATTGATATCCAAAACGAAAAGAATAATGAAAGCGGAATTACGATGGCTGTATAAACTAAAGTATTCTTTACAGCTTTAAAGAATAGAGAATTATGAAAAGTGTCTATATAATTCTGCAGTCCGACGAAATCCGAGCCGAAAGGCTTGTAATACAGAAAGCTCGTCTGAATGGCAGAAATAACAGGATACACAGTGAATATGGCAAAAATAATCATGGCAACAAGTATAAATGCATATCCCCAAAGATTATCTTTTTTATGTGTACTGCCACTATATTTAGTTATACCTTTGCTGTCCTTTTTCTTCATTATTTTGCCCCTGCTTTATAAAATCAGCCGGTTCCTTTGATATAAAGAACCGGCTGGTAGAATGCTAATTCTTTTTATTTAATAGTTCCAGTCTCACACTTATCTTCCCCGAAAACTCCATATGCTGCTTTGCAAACTGCATCATACATCTCCTGTGCAGTACATTCTCCTGCAAGAAGGGACTGGAATTTTGGAGCTATTGTCTCTTCCATAAGCTGTGACGCATCTGTACTCATATCTGCTGTAATACCAGTTGGAGGAGCCGAAACAAGTCCGATAAGTCTTGATGCACACTCAACATTTCCTGCGTCCCTATCAGAGCTCTCAATTTCTTTAAGTGCATCACGCCCTGTCTGACAAACACTATCCAGGCAGCATTCATCATCTACATAAGCTGCTCTCTCTCCTGAACAAAGGAAATCAAGTGCAAGCATGACGTTGGCAAGATGCTCATCAGTTGTATTAGAATTTCTCATAGCTACAAGCCCATCAACTGTACCAAAGCATGATTCACTTACTCCGTCCATAGTTGGAACTGGAATAAAGGAATAGTTTACATTAACTGAATTCTCTACTGCAGTGCCATCATCAGCTTCAAGAGCTGCATTATTTGCTGTAATATTATTTTCAAACAATGGCATAGCCTTGCCAAAAATCATTGCATTTCCGGTTTCGCACATTACCATTCTCTGTGCGGCATCAACTCCATAATTTGGCATATATCCTGAAGCAACCATATCCTCAACCTTCTCCAACAGGTTAAGCATATTTGTACTTGTATATGCATACTTCAAATCATCAGTAAATGCATTAGTTAGCCCCGCCGATGT
>CAZJWA010000034.1:20433-26578 GCA_964549585.1 uncultured Butyrivibrio sp.
CCGCCGATGTAGAAGCTTCTGTACTTCCACAACCTGCCATGCATCCGACTGTCATTAGCGAAGCCAGAGCTACTGCAATAACCTTTTCAACATTTTTTCTTTTCATTGAATTCCCTCCCTAGTAATCATATAGTTTCCCAATTTTTGCTGTTTCCATATCTATTTTTGTGTAGCAATTAGTGCCTTCTTTAAAAAACCACCATTTTCATCAAGTATCTTCTTAGCTTTTTCACTATCAAGTTTTGACATAATTATCATTATTGCAAGCTTCACGCTTCCATCTGCTTTATTTAGTCCATCTTCTGCTTCAGCCGCATCACATCCGGTAACCATTTCAATCATCCTTAATGAACGCATTTTAAGTTTACGATTTGATGCATGAAGATCCACCATCATATTTTGGTATACCTTGCCAAGTTTAATCATTACAGCTGTCGAAATCATATTAAGTACCATCTTCTCAGCTGTTCCAGCTTTCATTCTAGTAGAACCCATTATCACTTCAGGTCCAACAACCGGGGCTATGCATACATCAACCTGAGCAGAAAGTATTGAATTATCATTATTTACTAATCCTACCGTTACCGCTCCTAATTCCTTTGCTCGTTTTACAGCTCCAAGTACATAAGGAGCGCTTCCACTAGCAGTTATTCCTATGAGGACATCTCCTCTCCTTAGATTGCATTCATCTATTTGGTCAATACCTGCCTTTTCGCTATCCTCGTATCCCTCTACTGCTGTTCTAAGGGCTCCATCTCCACCAGCTATATACCCTTGAATTAAATGCGGATCCGTTCCAAAAGTTGGTGGACATTCCGATGCATCAAGAACTCCTAATCTTCCAGACGTCCCCGCTCCGATGTACACCAATTTTCCGCCGTTATTAATTGAAGCGCACGCAATATCAATTACCTTAGATATTTTCGGAAGTTCTTTTTGAACAGCAACAGCTACGGTTGAATCCTCCTCATTAATAAGCCTAATTATGCCTGCAGTTGAAAGCTCATCAATACCAATAGTCTTTGAATTTATCTTTTCTGTAGTTGTTGATGAATATTCATCTTTGTTTGTAATTGTGTCAATAGGAATCATATTCCTCCCCGACAAAAAAATATTTCTGAAATTTATTTTTATTAAAACTTCATTTTTTTGATTTTATATTTTAAATTGTATTGCAGCTGATAATAGTTGTCAACGGATTTTGAAATATTTTTTCATTTATTTGCCAATGGAAAGAAAGTATTTTTTATATAAGACTGATTTTTCCCATTATTTGTGAAAAAGAAGCTCCTGTAACAGCCCTTAAATCATTTGTATTCCCTTCTATTGTTTCATTTCCAAGGATTGCAAACGCTATTGCCTCCTTGGCATCAATATTACAGCCAATATCACTTTGCGTTATCACTTTAGTATTAGGCATAAGTGCGGCAAGATCTGAAAGCAGTGTCCTGTTCCATGCGCCTCCGCCTCCCAAAATCAGCTCATCAATATGCATATTCACGGTTTTGCTGCATGCATATTCTATCGATGAAGCGGTAAACATAGTTGCGGTAGCAATCATATCGAATGCAGAAACTCCTTTATTGCTCCATTTCATATATGTAGCGCGCGCATAGTCTCTTCCAAAAAGCTCTCTTCCGGTCGTCTTGGGGTAACCTCGGTAAATATATTCATGGCTCATAAATTCGCGAAGCATATCACAATTAACCTTTCCTCTTCCTGCAATAGCTCCTCCCTTATCATATTCAAGGCTTCCATTTGAATAAAGCCGGACAAACTCGTCTATTATCATATTCCCGGGACCCGTATCAAACGCTATTACATCTTCCGAACTGCATCCCGTCGGAAGCACAGTAATATTTCCTATTCCTCCAACATTTTGCAGTCCAACAGTTGCATCATTTTGCCTGTACAAAAGAAAATCCGCATAAGGAACCAGCGGTGCTCCCTGTCCTCCTGCGGCCATATCCATCACTCTAAAATCTGAAACAGTAATTACACCTGTTCGTCTGGCAATTACTGCACCTTCTCCAATTTGCAAAGTTGACCTAACCGAATAGCCGCTATCTAAAATAGGTTCGGGAATATGATAGATTGTTTGCCCATGTGAGCAAATAAGGTCAATGTCCTCCATATTCATTTTTGCGTGTTTCACAACTTCAATTGCTGCAGCCGCAAAAATTTCTCCAAGAAAGAAATTCATATGACACAATTCTTTCGAAGTAATTTCTCCATCAAAAAGTTCAAAAATTCTCCTTTTAACTGTTTCCGAAAAAGGGACACAAAAATAATCTATCAGTTCAGCTTTCGTATCCATGCCATTTCCACATATTCTAACAATAGCAGCATCAGTCCCATCTAATGAAGTTCCCGACATAAGTCCAATAACAAGCTTCTCATCTTTTTGCATAAGCTTTATCAAGTTGTTATTCATATTCAATTCGCCTCACCTTTTATGCGATTCGATTACATTATGTGTTTCAATCAAATACTTGCTGACCTTATTGTATTGCTTGCTTGCGACTGATGAAAAAAGGAGGTCAACAACAGCAAGCATGGCGATTCTAGATCCCATAGCACCACTTCTCATAGTGATTTCAGGTGAAGAAACATTAATTACCACATCAGCCTCAGAAATTAGTCCATTCTTTTGAAGCTTTGTTATTACAATCATGGGAATCTTTTTATTGCAAAGAATATAGTAAATATCAACGATATCACGCGTTCGTCCTGAATAAGTGACCAAGACTCCTACATCATTCTTATCCATAAGTGCTGCAGATGTTGTTTGATCATGGCTCTCTGTATGAGCAAAACAAACCTTATTGATTCGCATAAACTTCTGAACCGCGTCAAGACATACAAGACCAGATGCACCTATTCCAAAGAAATGTATCTGCTTACTCTTGCATAATAAATCTACCGCCTTATTAATGCTTCCCAGATTCATAAGTTTTCTTGTATCCCTAAGAGCCTTCTCAGAATTAAAAAAAGTATTATCAAGTATCGTTTCTATGCTGTCTCCAGGGCAGATATCCGTTGACTGATCTGATTTGACGCCGCTTTTTTCCCCTCTATCTAGTGATAACGCAACAATAAATTCTCTATACCCCGAATAACCCAAAGAATGACAAAATCTGATTACAGAAGCATCACTTGTCATACTCTTCTGCGCTAATTCGTGAATTGAAAGAGACGCAATCGAATCCGGATTATCCGATACATAAACAGCAATTTTCTTTTCAATTGGTGTAAATTCGTTATCCATTTCATGAATTCTTAAAAGAACATTTCTCTCCATATCTTCACTCTCCTATTTCCTTCATCATAAGCCTGTATAATGCATCAAATATTTCTTTACTATATTCATATGCAGCTATTTTTGTATCATTTTCTCCTGCAAAATCAAGATCATATGGATTTCTAAAGGCTATTACTGCTAGTGCATATCCTCCACCACTATCCATTTTATTTAATTTAGTAATTCGATCTGAAAGAGCCTGAATAAGATTCTTTTGCTCACATATCAAATAGGCATTATATGTGCCTAGAATGATATTTTTGTATGTTGCTATTTTATCAGTTATTACCTTAATTTCTTCATCATCCGGCTTAAATGAAACTGCTATTCTATCACATCCAGTCAGCTCTCCCATATATTTGGCAAAATTAATCTTCAAAGGCTCACCAGATACAAGCGTCGATCTAAATGCATCACAGCCAATAAACAGCGTTTGCTTCTTGTTCATCATAGACTTAGCAAAAAAATCTTTATTTTCAAAGATAACATTTATAGACTTTTCTCTAAGCTCATCAAATCTTTTTTGGGCATTAGCAATAAGTATAGAATAGTTCTTTTCATCAAACCCACCTGTGGCTCCTTTGTACAAAATAAAGTCATTTTTTAACTTAATTATTCTTTCAAAAGAATCACTTAATTTCTCAACGCTTACTTGTTCAAAAAGCCCATCGCAGATATCCTTTGCCACTTTATAATCATGAGATACGCATAACATATCCGCGCCTGCTTCTATAGCGTGAATCCCTCCTGCGCGGCTTCCATAATTTTCCTGAATTGCTCCCATCTCAAGGCAGTCTGTAATAATTACGCCATCATATTTCAATTCTTTTCTTAAAATACCTGTAAGTATTTTTGATGACATTGTAGCTGGAAAATCACTGTCGATTTTTGGGAAAAGAATATGCGTTGTCATCACCATAGGTGCATTGTTATCAATCAGAAATTTGAACGGTTTCAGTTCAAATTCCGACAATTCTTCATACGTCTTATTAACCTTAGGAAGCCCTAAATGTGAATCCGTACTTGTATCTCCATGACCAGGAAAATGCTTAATACACGGAATAACTCTGCCATCAGACAACCCCTTCATCATTGAATTCGAAAAATTACACACGCTTTCAGGATTATCACCATATGACCTTACTCCAATTACCGGATTAGCTTTATTTGAATTGATATCTGCAACAGGAGCAAAATCTACATTGATTCCAAGCATGTTTAGTTCATTTGCCGTAATCACACCCGCATCATAAACATCTCTCACACTTCCCACTGACGCTAATGCCATTGCACCAGGAAGTGAAGGAATCCCTTCTGGAAATCTGCTTACAACACCGCCTTCCTGATCAATGCAAATTAGTGCATCATAACCTGTAGTTCCTCGAACTTCCTCCTGAATATCAGAACACAATTTTCGAATTTGATTGGCATCCTGCATATTTTCCGAAAAAAGGATAATGTTTCCAATATAATATTCTTTAATAAAGCTTCTGAATTCATCATTAAGCATCGTTCCAGAAAAGCCGCACACCATGAGCTGTCCAATCATCTTTCTTTTCCCGGCATCATTCATAATCTGTTTCTCCCAAATTTATCAGTAGCAATAAGACCTGCCCCATAAGCTGCATCGTGTTCTGCTGTAATAGTTCTTACACGAAGATTTTTTTCAATAAGTTTCTTTAGTTCATCACCAATACTCTTACAATTTCGTAAAACACTCCCTGCAAAAACAACATCCACCATGTCTTCACCACAGTTCCATAATTTCATATCAACTGCTTTAACCATTCTAAATAATTCAAAAGCTTCTTTTTGCGCTATCGCAATAGCTTTAGCATCATTATCAAATACCGCTTCATCGAGAAGCGTTGAAAATGACGCAATTCTAAGTTTTGACAATGATAAATCGTAAATATATCTTACTAATTCTTTTGAAAAAGAGCTTTCACTAATCTTGCTCCCGCAAATATCCTCGAGCTTTTTATGTACTCCAGCAGTTAGCTTCGTTTCCGAAATTCTTCCATCAACATTCTGCATAGCCGCTGAAAGTATCTCTCTTCCAATTGAGTAGCCACTTCCAAAATCATCTATGAGATGACCGTAGCCTCCACTTCTTGCAAAAATATTGTCCCGTTTTCCAAGGCAAATCGACCCTGTGCCCGAGATAAGAGCCATACCATTTCGTCCTGATAGAGCCCCCGCTAGAGCAATCTCATCATCTCCACAAACATATAAAATTTCTTCAGAAATTCCGTTTTTCCTAACTGCGCTATATACCGCGGTTCTCTCATTCGAATTGCTATATCCGGCACAGCCCATGCATATTCCGTCCCAGGAACCGCTCATGTTTACTTTAGACGCCTCGAATAGTATAGTGCAGATATTCTCAATAACCTTTTCGGCGTTAATGCTATTGCAATTTGTAGGTCCGGAATAAACTCTCCCTAATTCCTTCCCATCACAGATGACCACGCCTTCAGTTTTGGTTCCTCCACCATCGATTCCAAGATAAGTCCCCATTTTTTACCCCTTTAAAAAGCTCATCATTAAGCATTATTTTCTTGATAACGTACACTATAAAAATAATTATATACTTCAACGTCATAATTACAATGGAATTTTTTTTCATTTTGACTGTTTTCTGCTAAAATTAATTTTTATATTAAGAAAAGCAAAAAGATGATTAAATTCATCTTTTTGCCTCATATGTTCATCACCAACTCCGATACGAACTATAATTGCTTTAGCTCGTATAAAGTAATATATCTTTATTGTTACTGCAAAATTCTATACACGGGTCTTTGACACCTAAGCCAAGCAAAAATCCCTCAAAAGCCTTGAAAT
>CAZJWA010000035.1:0-12406 GCA_964549585.1 uncultured Butyrivibrio sp.
CTTGAAGAGCATAATATTATTACCGACTTTTTTATGGCACCTTCTCATACCTATGATAGTAATACTCTAAAGGCTTTAAAGAAAAACGGGTTTTTCAGGATTACTGATGGCTATGCAAATGCTCCATATGTATGGAGAGGCATGACATTTTATCCTATTTCCTTTAAGAAGAGTGTAACAATTTCTTCTTCGAAGAAGGGCGCAGTTCAGCTCGTAGTTCATACTAATACTCTTACTGAAAAAGATTTTGATTTCTTTGAGAAAGTATTTAAAGAAAATGAAATAATTTCATATCCAGAATTTCTGTACTTCCCTGCAACTAAGGGAAATGAATTCACTCATATTGCAGAATACGTAAAGGCAAGTGTAAAGTATTATGCCGGATACGCAGTTGGAATAAGAAAGATATAAAAGGAAGGACCCATATGATACGAGTACTGCATGTATTTGGAACTGTGGCACTTGGCGGAGCCGAGAGCCGTATAATGGATCTGTATAAGCATATTGACAGGACACAGGTACAGTTTGATTTCCTGGTACACTGCGACCCTGATAAAACAGGTAAAAAATGTCCGACGTCGGAGGAACTAATGAAAGTCCGTACGCCGGACTATTTTGATTCTCTGATAACGGAGCTTGGCGGACATATCTACTGCCTTCCGAGATTTAAGGGGACAAATTTTATTGAGTATAAAAGGGCGGCCGAGAGATTTTTTGCCTCGCACGAAGGAATTTGGACAGTGGTGCAGGGACATATGACGAGCACTGCTTCGATATATATTCCTATTGCAAAGAAAAGCGGAATAAGGACAACGATAACGCACGTTAGAAGCGGCGGAACCGACCCTGGAATAAAGGGAGTTGCTACAAATTTTCTAAGGAAGGGACTTCGAAAGGAAGGCGCGGTAGATTATCTCTTTTCATGTACAAAGGCAGCAGCGATATCAGTATATGGGCAGGAGCTTGTGGATGCCAAGAAGGTTTACATAATACCCAATGCTATTGATGCCGGGAAATTTAAGTATGACGAGGATACCAGAAATAACCTTAGAAGAGAGCTTGGACTTGAAAACAGCCTCGTAATTGGACATGTCGGGCGCTTTCACTATGCCAAGAACCATGAGTTTTTGATAAAGGTATTTGCTGAGCTTGCAGGCATGCTCTCTGGCGGAAATCTTCCGGATGAGTATCTCATTCTTAAGAACCTTTCACCAAAGCTTATGCTGCTTGGAGAAGGACCTCTTATGGACGGCGTAAAGAGCGAAGCCAGGGACCTTGGAATAGAAGATAATGTATTGTTTATGAATAATAAAAAAGACGTGTATAATTATTATCAGGCGATGGATTATTTTCTCTTTCCATCAAGATATGAGGGACTTCCGGGAACGGTTGTTGAGGCGCAGGCGTCAGGGCTTATGTGTCTTGTATCAGACTCGGTAACTCAGGAAGTTGACCTTACAGAGCTTGTCAGCAGGATGAGTCTTAATAAGTCTCCGAGGGAGTGGGCACTGAAGATTCTCTCAGATCTTCTTCCAAATGATAGAAGCGTTCTGCCGCTTCACGACAGAGTGCAGAGCTCAGACATAGTACTTGATAGTATTAGGAGCGCTGGCTACGATGTATCCACGCAGGCTGAAGTAATGAAAAATTTTTATTTAAACGGAAGCTTTGAAAAATAACAGGAATAACAGGTTTTATGTAAGAATGGAGTCACATATGACAAAGAAAAAACTGCTTCTTATGGTTCCAATGCTCCATCAGGGCGGATTTGAGAAGGTATGCGTGCAAACAGCAAGACTTCTTGAACCCTATTTTGAAGTATCTATTCTTATCTTTAGCTCAAAGGATATCAATTATGACATAACAGGACTTGATGTTATTGATATTGATGTGCCAAGCAAAAGAGGCCTTGTAAACAAGATTCAAAACGTGTTTAAAAGGGTTAAGAAAGTAAGGGAAATAAAGAAAGAGCGCGGGATTGATATTACCTACAGCTTTGGATCATCTGCAAATTATGTCAACGTCTTTTCAAGAGAAGGCGATGTAATTCTGACTGGTCTTCGCTGCTCTACTGATATGGAAGAGACGGCAGCTGTAAAGCTTTTTTGCAGAAAATCGGACAGAGTTTTGTCCTGTTCAAAAGAGATAATGAGAGAGCTCAGTGCTGATTTTGGTTATGATAAGAGCTCGTACATATATAATCCACTTGATACTGATAAGATAAAGGAAAAGGCGCTTGAAGAAATAGATGATTTTCCGTTTAACTGCGGGAGCCATGCTGATAAGCCGATGGATGGACCGATCATTGCGGCTATGGCAAGGGATGACTATATTAAAGGCTTGTGGCATCTGATCAAAGCTTTTTCAATAGTTGTAACATCTCATCCAAGTGCAAAGCTCATTATTCTTGGTGCAGGAAGCTATAAGGGATGTAAGAAGCTCTGCGAAGACCTTGGAATAACGGATAGCGTAGCATTTCCTGGTGTAAGGCAAAACCCATATCCATATATCATGAAGTTGGATTTATATGTTCTTTCATCTAATCATGAGGGCTTTCCGAATGCTCTTTTGGAAGCAATGGCAATGGGTAAGCCTGTTATTGCAGCAGATTGTCATACAGGTCCAAGAGAAATTCTTTTATCAGATAATGAGTACAGTGAAGTCCTTTCTAAGTATCCAAACGGAGAGTCAGTTAGCGAAGTAATTGATGGAAGCTACGGAATTCTTATTCCTGATATGAGCCAGGAAGAGGATTATCATGCAAAGACGATTACAGAGGATGAAATAACTCTTGCAACGCAGATTATCCGCATTGTTGATAATCCTGAGAAGATGGCAGGATACGAAAAGGCAGGAGCCGAGCATGTTAAGCAGTATGAGCCTTCAAAATATGCTGCAGATTTAGCTGAGATAATCAGTGATATTGCGGGTATGAAGGAATCAGAGTAAAATATACAAAGTGATTTTTGATTTATACGTGAAAGCTAGAAGGAATGTTAGTAGGAAAGGAATAAATATTATGAGTTTTAAGGATGTAAATTTTGCAGATGGAAGCGTATTTGTAGTAACAGGAGGAGCAGGATTTATCGGCTCTAACCTTTGCGAAGCACTGCTTGATAAAGGATGCACAGTAAGATGTCTTGATGATCTTTCAACAGGACATATCGAAAACATAGAGCCATTTATGGAGAATCCAAGATTTACTTTTCTAAAGGATGACATTAGAGATCTTGAAGCCTGCAAAAGAGCTACTGACGGAGCAGACTTCGTTATGAATGAGGCAGCATGGGGAAGCGTTCCAAGAAGCATTGAAATGCCGCTTATCTATGAGGAAATCAACATTCGCGGAACTCTTAACATGATGGAGGCTTCACACCAAAACGGTGTTAAGAAGTTCGTTTATGCTTCAAGCTCATCTGTTTATGGAGATTCTACAGAGCTTCCAAAGAGGGAAGGCGTAGAAGGTAATGTTTTATCTCCTTATGCTCTTACCAAAAAAACTGATGAAGAGTACGGAAAGCTTTATAAGAGCCTTTACGGACTTGATACATACGGTCTTCGTTATTTCAACGTATTTGGAAGACGCCAAGATCCAAACGGCGCATATGCAGCTGTTATTCCAAAGTTCTTAAAGCTCCTTATGGCAGGAGAGAAATGCACTATAAACGGTGATGGAAAGCAGAGCCGTGATTTCACATATATCGATAACGTTATTGAAGCAAATATGAAAGCATGCCTTGCTCCTTCAGAAGCAGGCGGAACAGCTTATAATATCGGAGCAGGCGGACGTGAGTACTTAATCGACGTTTATTATGATCTTTGTGATGCTCTTAAAATCAAAGCTGAGCCAATTTTTGGAGATCCAAGAAAAGGCGATATTCGCGATTCAAACGCTGATATCAGTAAGGCAAGAAATGCATTTGGATACGATCCTTCATATGATTTCAAGGCTGGAATTGATCTTGCTATTGACTGGTATAAGAAGAACCTGTAATTATACAAATCTGTACTTAAATCTATTCATAGGGCTTTGTACTTTTAGCCCTATGTTTTGGCATATAGAAATGAGGATTTTTAATGCATTATAAGCTGGTTGTATTTGGAGTAAAGGATACTTCTGAGAACATAATTGATTTTATTACAAAAGAGCTTTGCTCGGTTGACCTTGTAATTACGATTGCACCTAAGGTACTCGAGCATAACCAGGTATCAGGATTTAAGGGCTTATCTTTTCTTACAGAAAAATATGGAGTTCCTGTATTTGAAGCTGACAGCTATTTCTTAAATGATGACAAGACGACGAAGTTCATTGATGAGAATACCTTTGACATTGGAATAGTCATGGGCTGGCAAAGACTTATTCCGGGACATGTTCTTGACGCTTTTTCAAAAGGAATATTTGGATTTCATGGAAACGCAGGGTATCTGCCTTTTGGACGAGGAAGGTCGCCGCTTAACTGGTCAATGATTCTTGGAGATACCAGATTTAATCTCAATCTTTTTAAGTATGATGAGAAAGCAGACAGTCCGAATGTATTTGCCACCGAAACCTTTTCAATTACTGTGCATGATGATATAAGAACGGCGCAGTACAAGAATATGATCTGTTCTAAGAACCTTATCAGAAAGCTTGTTACCTGCTATCAGACAGGCGCAGATATACCGATAAGAACTGATTCGAAGGATTTTGATTCCTGGTATAATAAGCGAACAGCAGCAGATGGCAAAATAGATTTTAAAGACAGAACAAGAAATATCTACAACCTGATAAGAGGAGTAGCAGCTCCCTTCCCAGGTGCCTTTTGCATGGTTAAATATAGAGACGGCTCCGAGCATAAAGTTACAGTCTGGAAGGCTCAACCTTTCGATGAAATGATAGATTTTAGCGGATATGCACCAGGCGAAATTGCAGATGTATTTGATGGAAAGCTGGTCATAAGAACGGTTGATGGCTCGATACTTATTGATAGCTATGAGACAGATGATAACAAAGAGCTTATGACAGGAATGATAATGTATTAAGATTATTGAGCTTTATCTAAGCACGTGTTTTGATTGGTTTTTGAAGGAAAAGGTCATAATAAAAAAGGAACAATTTGTATGAAGTCTATCGCATTTCATTTAAACTGCCTTTGTCAGGGCGGAGCTGAAAGAGTTGTCAGCAATTTGGCAAATCAGTTCGCCGAGGAAGGCTATAAAGTTTATATAGCAACCGAATGGGTTGATGAGGACGAGTTCGCAATTGACGAGAGAATTACGAGAGTTCATGTCGGCCTAAAGCCTGAGGATGAAAAGAAGAACCGCATAGCCAAATTCTTTCTCAGAATAAAGTATCTTAAGCAGTTCATGAAACAGTATAAGCCGGACGTCCTTGTAGCCTTTGCTCAAAGAGCAAATTACAGGGCTCTTATGGCTGAGCCTGGAACAGGAGTGCCTGTAGTTATTTCGATTAGGACAGACCCGGTTGGACATTATGACGCCCTTTCTGACAAAATCCAGATTCATATGCTTTTTAATAAGGCAGCAGGCTGCGTTTTCCAGACCACAGGACAAAAGGAGTTCTTTAAACCATATCTTCAGGATAATTCTGAGATAATTCTAAATCCCGTTAATCCCAAGTATTTTGGAGCTTCGCACCCGGAAACTCCTGAAAAGAGCGTTGTTCATCATGCAAGACTTGTTGACTTTAAAGACCAGCCGCTTCTTTGCAATGCATTTTTGAAGGTTCATGAAAAGCATCCGAATTATGTGCTGAAGATTTACGGGCCTGATTCTTTTGACGGAACGAAGGAAATTCTTGATAAAATTATTAAAGATAATCACGCGGAAGACTTCATCCTGCTTATGGGTGGAAGTGATTCTTTGGAAAAAGAGATACCAAAGGGCGAAGTGTATGCTTTCTCATCTGACTGGGAAGGAATGCCGAATTCACTTCTTGAAGCGATGGCAATGGGAATGCCGATTGTTGCTACCGATTGTCCATGCGGAGGCCCAAGAACCGTTATGAAGGATGGCGTAAACGGTCTTCTCGTTCCAATAAAGGATGCTGATGCACTTGCTGATGGCCTTTGCAGACTCATTGAAGATAAAGAGCTTTCAAAGAGACTTGGAAAAGAAGCTGCAAATATCGAGAAGATAGCAAATGGCGAAGCGGTATTTATTCAGTGGAGAGATTACCTGGAAAAAACTATTGCTGCGCAGAAATAGATTTATTGCGTTGACTATTATTGTGTTTAGGAAATGAATGAAAGCTTTGAATGTTATTGTGTTTAGAAAATGAATTAGATTTGAATTTTTACTATTCAAATAATTGAAATAAAATATTACTTTGAGATAATTTAAGGAGGCACGAAGTGTTTTCATTTGAAGATTACAGAGAAATAATCAGAATAATTAAAGAGAGTGGCAAGCAGGCAACATACGAAGAGGCACTTGGCAAGGATGAGTTTGTTATCATGCGTCACGATGTTGAATATTCTGTTGAGAGAGCATATGCACTTTCAAAGGTTGAAGAGAGCATGGATTTTCGCTCAACTTTCTTTTTCCAGTGGACGAATAATTCCTACAATATTCTTTCAAGAAAGAACCGCGATATCTTAACCGATATGCATGAGAGAGGACAAAATATTGGACTTCATTTCGCCCTTAACGGAATGACAGATATGCAGCTTGTCCGCGAAAGAATCAAGCAGGAAATGGATATGCTTAGTGATATGCTTGGCTTTGAGGTCAAGTGGTTCTCAGTTCACAGACCTTCTCCTGACGTACTTGCAGAGAATATAAAGCTTCAGGGAATATTAAATGCGTATCAGGATGACTTTTTCTCTTTTGAACCCAAATGTACTCCTGAGACAAAGCTTGAAGTAAAGTATATGTCAGATGCCAACCACGTATGGCGCTATGGATACCCGGATGCCGAATCAATTGGAAATAACAAGAAGGTTCAAATACTGACTCATCCATTTGCATGGACCAGACACGGCTACGATAATCTTGAGAATTACAGGACTCTCATTGATGAAAAATATGATGAGATGATTGATTCTATCGATAATGAGTGCAAGGACTTTGGACCACTTAGAGATAACTTTGAACGCAAGAACTAATTGAAAGTAGGTAAACAGATATGTGCGGGATTTGCGGATTCGTTTCACGAAAAAACATAACACTTGAACAGCTTGGCGTCATGAACGACACAATGTACCACAGAGGCCCAAACGACTTTGGCGTTGAAATTTATCCATTTACTGATGGATATAATGTTGGCCTTGCACAGAGAAGACTTTCTATCATGGATCTTTCTGAGCTGGGTCATCAGCCGATGCATTCTAAGGATAAGAGAATTTCTGTATCCTATAACGGAGAAATATACAACTATGGCGAGCTTAAGGAAGAGCTCTCTGACTATGAGTTTATTTCAAACTGTGATACAGAGGTTATCATTGCTGCGTACCTTAAGTGGGGAATTGATTTTGTAAACAGGATACATGGAATGTTTGCAATATCTCTTTTTGACAGAGAAACTCAAAACGTGTATCTGATAAGAGATCGTATCGGCAAGAAGCCGCTTTACTACTGGCTTGACGGCGAGAACATGGTCTTTGCTTCCGAGCTTAAGCCCTTTATGAAGTGCCCCGGATTTAATGGAGAAATCAGAAGAGAGGTAATATCGAGATATCTCTATCAGCAGTATATTAATGCTCCAGAGAGTATCTATCATGATGTTTATAAGCTTGAACCCGGAACTGTTCTGACATTTCACCTTGGTCATATTTCGAAAAAGAGCTTTTGGAGTATCAGGAAGGCATATTTTGAACAGAGCGAAAATCCTGTTAAGAATTATGATGAGGCGAAGGCTGAGCTTAAAAAACGCCTTAACAAGGCAGTTACTGACAGAATGATAGCTGATGTTCCGCTTGGACTCTTTCTTAGCGGAGGATATGATTCTTCTCTTATGACTGCGATTGCACAGGCAAACAGTGAAGTGCCGGTGAAGACCTTTTCGATTGGTTTTAACGAGAAGGAATATAACGAAGCAGGATATGCAAAGGCTGTTGCAGAGCACCTTGGGACAGATCATACCGAGATGTTTATTGATGAAAAGATGATGTTTGATCTTGTGGAGAGTATTCCAAGATATTTCGATGAGCCCTTTGCAGATAATTCCGAAATTCCAACAATGCTTGTAAGTAAGCTTGCAAGAGAAAAGGTTACCGTTGCTCTTTCCGGAGATGGCGGCGATGAGTTTTTCTGCGGCTATAACGTTTATGATAATGTAGCTCAGGCTCAAAAGCTTGACCTTCTTGGAGGAATGGTAAATGCGCTTGGAAGTATTCCGGCAGGAGAGGGCAAGACGCTCTATGACAAGCTTCCGCTTCGAGTAAAGGTTGTTGCGTCAAACAGGGACAAAGAAACAAAAACTCAGTTTTGCTCAAATGGATATATTATGGCTGCCCATGCATTTCTTGATGGAAACGAGAGAATGGATGCGCACCTTGGGGCAGCAGATTATCTTAAGGGCGATTACAATATTGCAGGAGCATCACTTCCTTGCAAATACCCGGTAGAGAGTACTTATAATACTCCAAACTGGCAGATTCGTCGTATGCTTCTTGATATGGATACCTATCTTCCGGGAGATATTTTAACTAAGATGGACAGAGCCTCAATGAAGTATTCACTTGAAGCTAGATGCCCGATTATGGATACCTCCGTAATGGAGTATTCATTTAGAATTCCGCATTCCTTCAAGTATCATAATGGTATCAAGAAATATATCCTCAAGGATATTGCATATGATTATATTCCAAAAGAGCTTTTGGATAGGCCAAAAGTAGGCTTTGGAGTACCAATTGACAAGTGGCTTCGCGGACCTTTGAAGGAGAAGCTGATTGATCTTAGCAGCACGAGCTATCTTAAGAATCAGAATGTCTTTGACGCTGCATACGTATCAAAGTTTGTGAGCGACTATATTGTAAATGGAGACGCAGGTCCTGCAACAGGAGGCAATTTCTCCAAGATAATCTGGTCATTCTTTGTCTTCCAGCAGTGGTATGAGTATACGCAGATGAAGTAAAAGTTGGATATTTGGGCTATTCGTAGGTGATGAGATTAGTAATCAATGAAATTAAAGAGATTATAAATTGGCAAGATTTTTGATTAAAAACTGACGAGATTATAAGAATTATAGTTTGAAAAAATATGCTTAAATAACTTGAATATTCTAAAAGGGGCAGTCATGTCAAAGAAGCACATTGCATTATATATCGGATCACTTAACAAGGGCGGAGCAGAGCGCGTCCTTGTTAATCTTGCTGAGTATTTTTATGGAAAAGGCTATGATGTAACCTTTGTAACAACTTTTCTTTATCCTGATGAATATGAGGTAAAGGATGCAGCCTGGAGCGTAGTTCCTGGAGATGGTTCCGGAAAGAATGTAGCCTGTGATGTAGTTCCTGGAGAAGGAGAAGGCTCTTGTGCTGATAAAGAAGAATGTTCCAGTGAGAATTCTATTACTCCTTTTGATGAGCAGGGCAGCGGAATAAAACGCATAATGTCTGGTCTAACCAGTGAAGAAGAAAGCGGCGGAAGACTTAAGAATATCACCGCAAGGTGCGATAAATTAAAGAGTGTATGGAAGAAAATCAAACCTGACATTATTATTTCTTTTCTCGGAAAAAATAATGTCATGGCGCTTATCAGTAGCGTGGGGCTTGGAATTCCGGTTGTAGTATCGGTAAGAAGTAATCCGGCGAGAGAATACAGAAGCCGCGTGCTCAGAATGGCGATGCTTTCGACATTTAGGCTCGCTTCCGGAGTAGTACTTCAGACAGAAGGGGCAAAGGCTTTCTTTCCAGGAAATATTCAGGCAAAGGCGGTTATTTTGCCAAACTCTCTGGATGAGTCTTTTATCAGAGAGGTGTTTAAGGGCGCAAGGGAGAAAACGGTTGTCAGCGTCGGAAGACTTGATGATAACAAGAATCAGGGTATGATTATTAAGGCATTTGCTATAGCCGCAGCAGAGCACCCCGGATACAAGCTCGTTCTATATGGCGATGGCCCTTCAAAAGATAAATTCAAAGAGCTGGCTAAGAAGCTTGGGGTAGCAGATAAGGTGGAATTTGCAGGACTTGTGAGCGGAGTTGCAGATAAGATTTCGCGTGCCGGGATGTTTATTCTTTCTTCAAAGGAAGAGGGCATGCCAAATGCGCTTTTAGAAGCGATGGCGCTTGGAATACCATGCATTTCGACAAATTGTCCATGCGGCGGACCTGCAGATCTTATTGAGAATAAGGTAACTGGAAGGCTTGTTCCGGTAGGAGCCACGAAGCAGATGGCTGAGTGCATGTCAGAGTATATGGATAATCCGAAAAAAGCCGCAGAGCTTGGACTTAGAGCAGCAAATGTGCAGAAAACATACAGCCCGAAAGCAGTTAATGAAGCTTGGGAGAAGTATCTGATGGGGATTATGGAATGAAGCAGCTGGAATATCCTTTTGATAATGAATATATTTTAAAGAAGAAAAAGTCGATAAAACGTACACTTTTATCTGATGGAACAAAGAGAATAAAGAAGAATATTGCGGTTCTTGGCGGTTCGACAACACACGACGTGGTAGCGGTTTTGGAGCTCTTTTTACTAAATTATGGGATAGAGCCTTCATTCTACGAATCTGAGTATGCGCAGTATTTTCAGGATGCAATGTTTCCGTCAGATGAGCTTATGGCTTTTAAGCCTGATATTATTTATGTTCATACAAGTAACAGAAATATTCTGGATTATCCGGTAATTTCTGATAGCGCAGAGACGGTAGAAAGTAAGGAAAACAGCGTTTATTCGCACTTTGAAACGATGTGGACAAAGCTTGAAGAAACCTTTCACTGTCCTGTTATTCAAAATAACTTTGAGTATCCATTCTACAGGCTTTTAGGTAACCGCGATCAGTATGATATTCATGGAAGAACTCATTTCATCAATTCCTTAAATATGCGTTTTGCACATTATGCCGGTTCGAGAGAGGGCTTCTATATCAATGACATAAATTATGTTTCGGCCTGCTACGGACTTGATAAATGGGCGGACCCTTTGTACTGGCATATGTATAAGTATTGCCTGTGCGTTCCGGCTATTCCGACGCTCGCGTTTAATGTGGCAAATATTATTAAGTCAATTTATGGCAAGAATAAGAAGTCGCTTGTTTTGGATCTTGATAATACGCTCTGGGGCGGAGTTATCGGGGATGATGGAGTTTCCGGAATTGAAATAGGTCAGGAGACAAATCTTGGCCAGGTTTATGCGGAGTTTCAAAGCTATATCAAGGCGCAGAAGGATATTGGAGTGATGCTAAATGTCAGCTCCAAGAACGATGAGGAGAATGCGCTTCTTGGGCTTAGGCATCCTGACTCGGTGCTTAGTCCGGAGGATTTCATTTATGTAAGGGCTAATTGGAATCCTAAGAGTGAGAATGTTAAGGCTATTGCAAAGGATATGAACATCATGCCCGATTCTCTAGTATTTGTGGATGATAATCCTGCAGAGAGAGATATTGTAGAGACGCAGGTTACCGGTGTAACTGCTCCAGTAATCGGGACACCTGAAAATTACATAAGAGTGCTTGATCACTCGGGATTTTTTGAAGTGACGAATTTGTCAGATGATGACAAGCACCGAAACGAGATGTACAAGGAGAATGCGAAGAGGCAGCAACTTGAAGAAAGCTTTACGGATTACTCTGATTATCTAAAATCACTTGAAATGAAAGGCGAGATAAAGCCTTTTGAGAAGCTGTACTTCCCAAGAATTGCACAGCTTACCAATAAGAGCAACCAGTTTAATCTTACGACAAAGCGTTTTACTCTGGAGGAGATTGAAGAGGCGGCAGCAGATCCTTCCTGCATCACTCTTTACGGAAGACTCGTGGATAAATTTGGTGATAACGGAATCGTATCGCTTATAGAGGGCAGGATTAGGGAAAATTCGATTGAGCCTGGCGCTGAAGGCGTCGGTGGCAAAGGCGTATGTGAATCTGGGTGCGCTTGTGAGAGTGTAATAGATGATGCGGATGGAAGTGAAGCTGGACAGGCATGCGAGAGTGCTTTAGGAAATGCGGATGGAAGTGAAGCTGGACAAGCATGCGAGAGTGCTTTAGATGATGCGGGTGGCGCCTCTGGCAGCGAGGTTCTGGATATCGAGCTGTGGCTTATGAGCTGCCGCGTGCTAAAGCGTGACATGGAATGCGCCATGATGGACTCTCTTGTAGAGGCTTGCCGCGCGAGGAACATTTCTACAATTTTTGGATATTACTATCCAACTGCCAAGAATAAGATGGTTCAGAATTTCTATGAGCTGCGCGGCTTTGAGAAGGTCAGCGAGGATGCTGAAGGAGGCACTGTCTGGAAATTTGAAA
>CAZJWA010000035.1:12506-22873 GCA_964549585.1 uncultured Butyrivibrio sp.
GGCTTTGAGAAGGTCAGCGAGGATGCTGAAGGAGGCACTGTCTGGAAATTTGAAACCACTAATGAGTACAAGAAGCAGAACGAAGTAATTGATGTAGAATGAGTTGATCGGGTTTGGATAGTACAAGAAACAGAACGAAGTTAAGGTGGTTGAATTAGTTAACTTAGTTTGAATTAGTTTGATAATCTCCGAAGGTTAGTTTTTGCAGGTCATTAAATACATGGGCTTGTGGAATGACCTTCGGAGATTTTTTGTGTTGATTTGAAGTAGATGGGCGGGTTTGATAGCGGGGAATTCCATATTCTTAGAAATTCCGCTAACTATATGTGGTGATTTCGCGGTAGATGGGCGGGTTTGATAGCGGGGAATTCCATATTCTTAGAAATTCCGCTAACTATATGTGGTGATTTCGCGGTAGATGGGCGGGTTTGATAGCGGGGAATTCCATATTCTTGGAAATTCCGCTAACTATATGTGGTGATTTCGCGGTAAATGGGCGGATTTAATAGCGGGGAATTTCAAAAAACAGATTTTCCGCTACCAAAACTTGAATATTCTACTCTGTGCGACCAGATATAGTAGCGGAAAAAACTTAGTAACCCAAATTTCCGCTACCAAAACTTGAGTAACTTGAGAAAAGGCCTGAATTTCGTAGCGGAGAATTGGTAAGAAATAAGAATTCCGCTAACAGCTTCAATCAAGTGAACTTTTTTTGTTCAGCTACAAAATTGTGGTAGAATATAGAGAATCATATTTGAATGGGAGGCAAAAAGGTAAGTGCAAAGCACTTAGCTTTGCGAGGTTCACGCTGTGCTAGACCTCGAACCATGTATACGAGCCCTGCTCGTATTGAAACCCCCTAAAAAACAGTCGCAGCATGAGGTTAAATTATGACAAGAGAAGAAGTATTTGTGAAATTAAACGAAGTATTTAGAGATGTATTTGATGATGAAGATATTACGGTTGAGGATGCCACAACTTCAAAGGACGTTGAAGGCTGGGATTCACTTGAGCACATAAACCTTATCAATGCGGTTGAGCAGGAATTTGGAATTCGCTTTAACATGGGCAAGATCGTGACCATGAAGAATGTTGGCGAGATGGTGGATTTCATCATGGCTGAAGTGAATAAGTAATTTCTTTTTGCAAAAAGAAATAAAAAAAGCAGGAAGGATGTGCACGAATAATGCAGATTCATCATATCGGATATCTTGTTAAAAATCTCGAAAAGTCTCTTGCGCAGTTTAAGGCGCTGGGCTTTGAAGTGGAGAAAGAGACGAAGTATGACGACCTTAGACAAATCAACATATGCTTCGTGGTAAATAAAGGCTACAGAGTGGAGCTGGTTGAGCCGGCAACAACGGACTCTCCGATGTATCCACTTTTAAAAAGATATAAAAATGCACCCTACCACATTTGCTATATTACTGATGATTTAGCAGGTGAGATGACAAAACTCATGGGTATGGGGTATAGTGTTATAAATGAGCCGCTTGAGGCACCGTGCATCGATGGCAGGAAAGTTGCCTTTCTTCTTCATAGCAGCGTGGGAATGATAGAACTTGTCGAAGCATAGAGAAAGCGCAGGATACTTTGCATAGCAGCGCGCCGAAGCGAGGTAAAGGTATCACGCAGCGGGCAGGCGTATGAGGAGCGAAGCTTCTCATCATAGGCTTAAAACTTTGGAATTGGAATAAATATATGGAAATAACATCATTTTATTTTCTCTGTTTTTTTACCTGTTTACTATTTGTGTATTACATTACACCGGGGAAATTTCAGTGGATAATTCTCCTTGGAGCAAGTATTTGTTATTACCTGCTTTCGGGAAATGGAGTTCTAATAATTTATCCTGTTATCGCAGTCACATTAACGTGGCTGCTTTTGCAGGTTTTAAAGCGTATTTCGGAAAAAGAGCTGATAAAGCACCGAATTGTTCTGATAGCCGAGCTACTAGGGCTCTTTGGAATACTAATCGGATTTAAGTATACGAAATTTATTGGTGGTGGAGACCTTGTTGCACCCCTTGGACTTTCTTTTTATACCTTTATTTTGTTTGGATATTTCATGGACTGCTACAATGGAATATCAGAAATTCAGGGGAATATCCTAAAGACAGCACTTTATGGAATGTATTTTCCGGTAATGATTTCGGGACCGATTTTCAGAATAAGGGAAAGCGGCGAGCAGTTCTTTAAACCACATAAACTTGAATATAATAATCTCGTGTTTGGAGTCCAGCGCATGCTATGGGGCTTTTTTAAGGAGCTTGTCATATCTAACAGGCTGGGCTATGTCGTAGACACAATTTTTGCTGATGATGTAAATTATCAGGGCGCGTACATCTGGGTAGGTGCACTTTGCTTTACGTTTCAGCTCTATACGAACTTTTCCGGCTGTATGGATATCGTAATAGGTCTTTCAGAAGCCTTTGGAATTGTTCTTCCTGAGAACTTTAATATTCCCTTTTTTGCAAAAAATATATCGGAATACTGGCGCAGATGGCATATCACACTGGGAATCTGGATGAAGGATTATGTCTTTTATCCACTTCTTCGAACAAAGCTTATTATGAATTTGGGTAAATTCCTTCGTGAAAAGCTTGGCAAGAAGCGCGGTAAACAGCTTACCACATTCATTGCAATGCTGATTTTGTGGACATCGGTCGGACTTTGGCACGGCGGAGCACTTAAGTATGTTATCGGATGCGGTCTCTTACACTGGACGTACATAGTAGTCGGAGAGCTGACACTTCCATTTTGGAAGAAGCTTTTTGGGGAAAAGATGCATATTAACCTTCAAAGCAGGGGCGCGGATTTTGTCAGAATTATTAGGACGTTTTTCCTGGTTAATATTGGTAACGTGTTCTTTAGGGCTTCTACTACTTCGCAGGCGGTTCGTATGCTAAAGGAAGGTGTAGCTGTGTGGAATCCGTCAGTTCTAATTAATGGAAGTATATTTAATCTTGGACTTGACGGCATTGAATCGGTAGTTACACTTGTTTCGCTTGTTGTTTTATTTGTGGTATCGCACTATCAGTACAGGAAGCAGAAGGAGCTTGAGGCAGCAGGTAAGGAGTATGACGGCCACATAGTCAGAAAAGCTATCGCTTCAAAGAATATCGCGTTTAGGTGGGTATTTTGGTTTGCACTTCTCTTTTACGTGATACTTCTTGGAGAGTACGGCCCTGGATACAGCGCCGCTGAATTTATTTACGCGAATTTTTAATACTATCGGAGATAAAAAATAAAAAGCTTCGCTTTTAATTTTGGCAGCTTTGTGCTTTGCACAAAGTTGCAAGTTTATTCAACTTATGGAGTTAAAAAATAAAAAGCTTCGCTTTTAATTTTGACAGCTTTGAATAAAGAACAAAGCTGTAGTTTTAATAATATCGGGGATAAAAAATAAAAAGCTTCGCTTTTAATTTTGGCAGCTTTGTGCTTTGCACAAAGTTGCAAGTTTATTCAACTTATGGAGTTTAAATGACCAAAAAACAAATTTTGAAAATAACGGCTTTTATAGCTCTTTTCATATGGCTTCTTATATCTGTGACGTATGTGCTTCGTATGAATGGTGACGTCAAGGATAGATTTACGGGCTTTTATGCGCTTAAGAAGGATTCGGTTGATACGGTGATTATTGGATCGAGTCCTGTTTATCCGTGCTACAGCGCACCAAAGATTTGGGGCGAAACCGGCAATCCGACATATCTGATTTCGACAAATATGCAGCGACCGGTATCTGATGTTTATCTGGTAAAAGAGATTGAAAAGACGCAGAGTCCTAAGCTCTATGTGTTTGAAATGAGGATGTATACGGCAAGAGAAGAAGATCTTACTTCAAACATGGCGCATACCAGAGAGGTTACGGATAATTTGAAGTATTCTCTTAATCGCGTTCAGGCGATAAATGCCATGGTGGACGAGCCATCTGAGAGGCTTTCATATTACTTCGATATTTTTAAATATCATTCAAACTGGAAGACGCTTTTTATGTGGTCGCAGCTTAGAGATTTTACATATTCATATCCCGACGATATGGAGGGCTATGTATTTGCAAATGAGGTAGGACCGACAACGGCGCCTGACGTTTCGTCAGTAACGGAGGTTACTCCAATTGACGATACGCAGGATAAATGCCTTACGGAGCTTTTGGAGTATTTAAAGGCAAATAACCTAAATGCTTTATTCATCGTTACTCCTTATGAAATCGATGAAGAAAAAAAGGCTAATTACAACTATATTGAAGGTGTTGTAAATGAATATGGCTACAATTTCCTTGATATGAATGATTATTACGATGAAATCGGAATAGATTTTGGAACAGACTATGGCGACTACGGTAATCATACAAATGCGCTTGGTTCAGAGAAGGTTACAGCCTTTTTTGAGAAATACCTTCAGGATAATTATGATTTTGAAGATAAAAGAGGTAACGAGAGCTATAAAGCATTTGATGATTCCTATCAGCTATATTTAACTGAACTTGAAAATCAAAAAAAGATCATTAATGATAAGATTGAAAATAAAGAGTGGAACGATTTAGAATCCGAAGATTAACACCCGCAAAGTCCAATGACTTTGCACCATTGAAGTTAGAAAGTCTTTGCGCTGACATAAAGCCTTGACTAAAGGTGAAAGTCTTTGCGCTGGCATAAAGCCTTGACTAAAGGCGAAAATGTTTGCGCTGGCAAAGAAAACAGTAGGAGTATTGTATGTGTGGAATTGCAGGCCTATGCGGCTTTAAAGGCGATAGACAAAAGAATATTGAGCGTATGTGCAGGCGAATGCTTTACCGCGGACCTGACGGACATGGAAGCTTTTTTTCCGAGGATGGGGCGGTAGCCTTCGGACATCAAAGACTTGCGATAGTTGACCTTACCCCTGGCGGTGCGCAGCCAATGACATCTGCTAGCGGACGCTACACAATTACCTACAACGGTGAAGTGTATAACTACAAGGAAGTTAGGGATAAACTCCTTGCAGAGCAGAAGGTGAGCGCATTTAAGGGCTCCTCCGACACAGAGGTGCTTTTAGAGGCTATTGAGAGCTATGGCGTAACAGAGGCGCTTAAGCTCTTTAAGGGAATGTTTGCCTTTGCGGTATATGACCATGAAAACGGAACGGTTACTCTTGCAAGAGACAGAGTCGGAGAGAAGCCACTGTATTATGGCTTTATTGATGGAGCGTTTGTTTTTGCGTCAGATATTGGATGCATAAGCGTTATTGACGGCTTTGAAAAGAAAATAAATAAGTCAGTCCTTGGCTTTTATTTTGAGCGCGGGTATATTCCTGCGCCTTATACGATTTATGAAGATATTTACAAACTCCTTCCGGGAACAATACTTACAATGACGGCTCCCTATGAGAAATTTGACCCGCTTGATCCCACTCAGAAGGCTTCTCATATAGAGCACTTCTGGTCGATGTCAGAGACAGCATATAACGGACAGAGAAATAAATTTAAGGGCTCAGAAGAGGAAGCTGCAGATGAGCTTGAGAGACTCTTAAAGGAAGCAATAAAAGGGCAGATGGTTGCAGATGTTCCTGTTGGAGCATTCCTTAGCGCCGGAATTGATTCGAGCACGGTTGTGTCACTTATGCAGGCGCTTGACCCAGGAAAAGTCAGAACCTTTACGATTGGCATGGAGGAGAAGGCATATGACGAATCCGACGCCGCAGCCGCTATAGCAAAGCATCTTGGAACAGATCATACACAGCTTATGATTAATGAAAAAGATGCAAAGGCTGTAATTCCGCTTATCCCGCACATGTTTGGCGAACCCTTTGGCGATTCTTCTCAGATTCCGACATATCTTGTAAGTAAGATGACCAGGCAGCACGTTACGGTTTCATTATCGGGTGATGCCGGCGACGAGCTCTTTTGCGGATATAGATCATACGATTCGGTTAATAGAATCTGGGGGAAGATGCAAAATGTTCCTTATGGAATCAGAAAGCCTGCTGGGGCGCTTCTTGACGCAGTCGCTCCGATGTCGAACACAGTTCTTCATGACAAGGCAAAGCTCCTTCAGACGCTCTCGCCAGCTGACCTATACAGGCAGCAGTACGAGCTTGACCCACTGACAGAAAAGCTTTCTTTGACAAAAGAAATATTAAAGCTTCGCGAGGATAATTTCCCGCACAACATTTTGCTTGATGAAGTTAATCATGAAATAATGCTGCGCGATATGCTCCTCTATCACCCTGATGATATTCTTGTAAAGGTTGATAGAACTGCTATGGCGGTTTCGCTTGAAACAAGAGTTCCGCTTCTTGATAAAGACGTAGTTGAATTTGCGTGGACACTTCCTATAGAGTATCTGCGAGATGAAAAGGTTGGCAAGAAGGTTCTTAGAGATGTTCTTTACAGATATGTTCCCAAGGAGCTTCTCGATAGACCAAAGAAGGGTTTCTCGGTTCCTGTATCGAAGTGGCTTAAGGAAGATGATGAGCTTAGAGCCTGGGCAGAAGAGCTTCTTGATGAAAAGAGTATTAAAAGTCAGGGACTTCTTGACGCGGACGTTGTCGGGCAGATGTGGAAGGACTTTATAGAAAACGGCAACTGGAGACCACAAATCTGGTATGTACTTATGCTGGAGTGCTGGATAAAAGAAAAAGATGAAAAATGACAGGCTGATAATTGAAGACAATTTCATAGATAATGAGCCAAAGGTCTCGATAATTACAGCTTGCTACAATGTAGAAAAATATATTGGAAGGGCTGCCAGGTCAGTTCTTGAGAGCAGCTATAGAAATATTGAGCTGATTCTTATTGATGACGGCTCGAATGATGAAACGCCTCTTATCTGTGATGAAATTGCAGAGAGTGATTCAAGAGTTAGAACTATTCATCAGGCAAATACAGGGCAGGGAATAGCCAGAAATAGAGGACTTGACCTTGCAAACGGCGAAATAATCGGCTTTGTCGATGGGGATGATTATATTGAACCTGATATGATAATGACTCTTGTTAGCGCGATTGAAACATATGATGCAGATGTCTCTATTTGCAGGTATTTCGAGGAATCGGCGTATGGCTTAGAACCTCTTTTGGGCAAAAGAGATGACGAATTTGAAGTTAAGCTTCTTGATACAAATGATCTTTTGACATGTCTTGTAGAAGAGAGCGATAATTGTCCGATACGAAATGCCGTCTGGAATAAACTGTATAAGCGTACTCTTTTTGAGAATATTCGAATGGAAAATGGAAAGTATGAGGATATTCTTTTTACAGTAAAGCTTATGGCGAAGGCGAGGGCCGGAGTGTTCGTGGATGCAAAGCTTTATCACTATATTTCTGATAGGAAAGACTCTACGATGAACGAAGATGCATGGCAGAGAATACTTGATTATCAGCATCCGGCCTACTTTGCAAAGGATGAAGTTTTAGAAGAAGCAGGAAGACATGACCTTAGAATAGAGCATGATTACATGGTTTATAAAAAGCTTCTTTTATTATATACGCAGGCAAAGCGGTCGAAGAGTGATGCAGGCAAGGAGTTCCTTACGGGCGCAGAAAAGATACTTAAGGGATGCCGCAGTAACTTTGATGAAATTTATGGATGCAGCATTGCAGATAAGCATCAGAAGCTTCGCATGGAGCTATTTCTTTTTACACCACTTGCATATAACTGCTTCATGAATTTGAATGATTTTGTTATTTTGCCACTGAGGCAGAGAATTAGAAATAGGTAATGAATTAACGCTTGATGAGATTTCTTTTGACAAAAAAGCATTTATAGATAAGTAAGCAGAAGGCGAAAACTGTATGGTTATAATCAAAATGAAAGGCGGACTGGGCAATCAGCTGTTTCAGTATGCACTTTATCTGGAGCTGAAGAGCCGCGGACGCGAAGTAAAAATAGATGATATAACGGGTTTTAGGGATGATGTTCAGCGAAATCCTGCGCTTGGAGTGCTCGGAATTAAGTACAATCGGGCTACCATGGACGAATATATAGAAATTACTGATTCATATATGGACATGGCAAGTAGAATACGAAGAAAGCTTACAGGGCGCAAGACTCTTGAATATATTGAAAAAGATGGAAACTTTGATGAAGCTGTTCTTGAAATGAAGAATGCTTATCTTGTTGGTTTTTGGCAAAGCGATAAATATTTCGAGAATAAGGAAGTTAGAAAGAATCTTCGCGGCGAGCTTCTTGCACCAAAGGAGCAGATAATTGAAAAGGCCGGAATGAATGAGCTTCTTGAACAAATAAGAAATACCGAGGCGGTAAGCGTTCATATAAGGCGAGGGGATTATCTTCAGGAAGGCACTGTGGAAACCTTTGGCGGAATATGCACCGGAGAGTACTATTTAAAGGCAATGGAGCATGTCAGACGAAAGTGTCCATCAGCTGCTTTTTATATCTTTTCAAACGATATAGCGTGGGTAAAGAGGCACTATACGGGTGATGATATTGTTTGCGTGGAAATGAATGAAGAGAACTTTGCAGGTGGAGATACGGCTGCTGAAGGCTCTGCAGGAGGGGAAGACGCTATTTCTTTTGACAGAAAAGGGGAGCTTTTGGCGCACTTTGATGCAGCGGAAATGTATCTGATGAGTGAGTGCAGGCACCATATTCTTGCAAACAGCAGCTTTAGCTGGTGGAGCGCATGGCTCTCAGAGGTCGGAGCCGACCACATGATTCTTGTACCGGACAAATGGCTTAACACAAAAGAAATGAATGACATTTATACTCCATATATGACGAAGATACATGTATAATGTTTGAATAATAAAAACGAAATCGGAGACAAAATTACTTATGAATTTTTTTACCAGAAAAAAAGATGGTGAAGAGGAAACAACAGCAGATCTTAGCCTTCTTACGAAGATTAATTACATTTTTGATAAAAAGCAGAAGAAGCATTTTGGAGTTTTGGGAATAATGATTCTCATCGGAGCGGTATTTGAGACACTTGGAGTTTCGCTTCTTGTGCCGATTGTTACTGTTATAATCGATCCCGAAACGCTTCACCGCTATGTCGACAAGATATGGGTCATGGCGCCGTGGACAAAGAGCGTAATGCAGTCACTGAATCTTGTCAGTGATCTTAGTATTATGATATTTCTTTTGGTAACTCTGATAATCATATACTGCGTGAAGAATATTTATCTTCTGTGGCTGACATATGATCAGAATACGTTTATCACCAGTGCAAGAAATGACATGATAAGCCGCGTTATGAGGGAGTTTCTAAATAGACCTTACGAGGATTATCTTGGCGCGGACATTCCGACGGTATTTCGTATAACTGATTCGGATATTCCACATACATTTTCACTTCTTCTTGCGATTCTTTCACTCATTACAGAGCTTGTAGTATCATTTTTCCTTTGCATTGTTTTGATTGTTGTGAACTGGCAGATGACTTTCTTTATTGTGGGAGTTTTTCTTATTCTTACATGGCTTAATTCCAAATTTTTAAAGCCAAGGCTTAATGTAATTGGTAAAAAGAATCAGGATATTCAGTCAAAGATTGCAAAGTGGCGTCTTCAGGCAATTTATGGACTAAAGGATGTTAAGGTATTAAACAGACAGGACTTTTTTATAAAGAACTATTATGAGAGCGGCAAAATCGGCGCAAAGACTGCCAGAGATTATACGGTGCTTAATAATGTGCCGAGATTCATGATCGAATCAGTATTTATGTCGAGCGTACTTCTCTTTATTATCGTTTATCTTTTAAACGGAGGAGATGTTAGCGCGCTTATTCCGCAGCTGACTGCATTTGCCGTTGCTGCTATGCGTATCATGCCAAGTGCCAACAGAATCAATACTTATATTACGCAGATTGCGTATGAGCAGCCCAGTCTTGATTTTGTATATGATAACCTCAGTGAATCCATGAAGACTGATAAGGCTATGCGCGCCCAGAAAGAGAAGATTTCAGGTCCTCCTCTTCACTTAAATGACAAGATTGAGCTCAATAATATTACATTTGCATATCCAGACGGCGAGCGGAATATCTTTTCTGATGCACACATGGTAGTTCCAAAGGGTAAGTCTATCGGAATAATGGGTTCGTCTGGCGCTGGTAAATCTACTATCGTTGATATTTTGCTTGGGCTTCTCCATGTTCAAACCGGAGAGATTCTGTGCGACGGCGTTAACATTTTTACGAATTATGAATCATGGCTTGGTCAAATCGGATATATTCCGCAGAGCATTTACATGATTGATGAATCAATTAGAAGTAACATTGCTTTTGGAATTGATGAAACTGAGATTGATGATAAGAGGATAGAAGAGGTTCTTGTAGAAGCACAGCTTAAGGATTTTGTGGACTCTCTTCCGGAAGGCCTTGATACAACGATAGGTGACAGAGGTGTCAGGTTATCAGGCGGACAAAGACAGA
>CAZJWA010000035.1:22973-26322 GCA_964549585.1 uncultured Butyrivibrio sp.
CTTGATACAACGATAGGTGACAGAGGTGTCAGGTTATCAGGCGGACAAAGACAGAGAATCGGTATTGCGAGAGCTCTTTATCATAATCCTGAGATTCTTGTATTTGATGAGGCAACGAGCGCACTTGATAATGAGACCGAGGCAGCAGTTATGGAGGCAGTCAATAGCTTCCATGGCAAAAAGACAATGGTTATCATAGCGCATAGGCTTAATACAATTGAGAAGTGCGATATTATTTATGAAGTTGATAATGAGAAAATTGTTGAGACGACGCTTGAGGGAAGAGAAATCATTCACTGACGTTACCTGAGCGATAATTTGCTAAAAGAGAAATTATTCACCTGCTTCGTTAACTGGGGGCGGACGAGAAATCATTCACCGGAAATAAGAGTTTTGAAAGGATCATTTTGATAGGAACAGAGTTTATTAAAGGTTTTGGACTTGGTAATCAGCTCTTTTGTTATGTAGTTGCAAGATGCATTGCCAAGGAAAAAAATTGTGAATTTGGAACAGCAAATCAGCAGCAGATGGGAAACGTGTTTCATTCTCAGCGCGGCATGTACTTCATGGATATTGATATGGGCGGCGAGATTACGCCTGAAATGAAGGAATCCTACAGCCGCTTTGATGATGCTGATGACAGGCTTTATATGGGCAATTCCAGGCATGATATGGCTAATGGCTGCTACATCAGCGGCGCCGATGAGCGTATTCACGATGTAAGTGATAACACGCTTATTTACGGAAATATGCAGGCGGAGAGCTATTTTGAGAAATACCTTGAGGATATCAAGGACTGGCTTCATGTAAAAGAGGAAGCGGATTCCCACGAATATACGAGAGATAATCTCTGTATTATCAATATGCGTGGAGGCGAATATACTAATCACCCGGAGCTTTATCTTGATAGAAGGTACTGGCTTGGGGCTATTGCCAATATGAAGAAGCTTCGCCCTGATATGGAGTTTATGGTAGTTACAGAGGATGTTGAATCTGCCGCAAAGGTTCTTCCGGAATATGAAATTCATCATTTCGATATGGGAAAAGACTATGTGACGATCAAAAACGCCCGTTACCTTATTCTTTCCAACTCGTCATTTGCGGTTCTTCCTGCGATGACCAGTGACACGGTGCAGTACATAATCGCTCCTAAATACTGGGCTCGTCACAACATTTCTGACGGCTTCTGGTCATCAGAGCAGAACATATACAGCTTCATGCATTATCAGGACAAAAAAGGCAAACTCTTTACTGCTGATGAATGCAGGCAGGAGCTTGAAGAATACAAGAAGACCTCGAAGCTCTATGCAAGCCGAAACATCCGCCCCGGCAAGGCTAGATACTTCTGCCAGATTATCAGGCGCAAATGCCTCTACGGGGTCTTCTATCTTAAGAAGATATGGCGCTCGCTTGAAAGACGAAGCGGGATGGTAAAGACATATCAGGGGAAATAAGGCGAAATTCGGTAAATAAACAATAAGGCGAAAAATAATGTCCAATTGTGAAGAAGAGATAACTGAGAATAAATTTCATTCATTTAAACTTAATGGCAGGCTGCAGCTTCCAATGGTGACGCTGGTTGCTATGAGCAGTGTGAATATGTATGAAACGGTGGAGGCAATGAAGTACAGCATGCGCGAGATAGATTTTGGCGATGCTGTACTTATTTCTGATAAGAAACCATTTTTTTTGCCAAAAGAAATTCGATTCAGTAAAACTTCAAAGCTGGATTCGATAAACTCTTTTAACTATAAAATGACTTATGAACTTGGAGAGCATATTAACACCGAGTTTGCGCTTATAGTGCATGCTGACGGATTTGTAATTCACCCTGAAAAATGGGATGACATATTTCTTAACTACGATTATATTGGCTCGCCCTGGCCGCTTCCGACCAATGATTATGCATATCGTGACAGTAATGGAGAAATCTGCCGCGTTGGAAACAGCGTTTCCATACGAAGTAAACGCCTCATGGATTATCCAAAGGCTCACGAAAGCAAGTGGGTTCCAGTTGATGATGGCTTTTTTAACGAAGATATATTTATCTGCTGTCATCTCAAAAATGAAATGGAACAGGCAGGGATGAAGTGGGCACCGCTTGAAACAGCCGTACAATTTGGCAGGGAGCATCCGCTACCTGAAAACGCCAATATAGAGCCGTTTTCGTTTCATAAATGGCGTGGTGAAAACGCAGATTATCCACGATTCATCTCTCCCAAAAAGAAATTCAAAAAGGCAGTCAGACCATTTCTTTTCTGGCGTAAAACCGACAAATGGAAAAGGGAGCATGGGATAGAATAATATGAGAATTCTTATTGTAAACAAATTTCTATACCCAAACGGTGGGTCGGAGACATATATATTTAAAATCGGACAATGCCTGCAGGAAATGGGGCATGAGGTTCAGTATTTTGGCATGGAGCATGAGGGAAGGATTGTCTCGAATGCGATAGGCTCGTATACAAGTGACATGAGCTTTCATGGTGGGAGCAAGCTTTCAAAGCTTATGTATCCGGTTAAGATACTGTATTCATTTGAAGCAAGAAAAAAGATAAGAGCCGTGCTTGATGATTTCAAGCCGGATGTGGTTCATCTAAATAATATTAACTTTCAGATTACACCCTCGATAATTGATGAGATTGAGGCATATAATAAGGATGTTGATGCGGCAGAGAAAAGAGAAGATGATAAGAAAAATTCAGATAGAAGTAGGGCTGTAGCTACAGGCGGGCATATCAGAATCGTTTATACAGCACACGATTATCAGTGGGTTTGCCCAAATCACATGCTTTACATTCCATCCACAGGTGAAATGTGTAGCAAGTGCATCGACGGAGACTATAGCTACTGTGCACATAATAAGTGTATTCATTCATCGAAGCTTCGAAGCCTTCTTGGAACGCTTGAAGCAAAGCTTTATGATAGGAAAAAGACATATGCTCTTGTCGATACGGTGATTGCACCTAGCTTCTTTATGAAGGAAAAACTATCGCATAACAGAAATATTGATGATAACAAGATAGTGGCACTTCATAACTTTGTGGATGAAAATAGTCAGAGGGCAAAGCAGACATCGACAAGTGAAGATAATCCCGACATAATGAGAACTGGTTTTGACAGAAATGTAGGAGATTGTGGTAAGGAAGTTATTGATAAGCCTTATGTTCTATACTTTGGAAGATATGATTCTCAGAAGGGAATTAAGACACTTCTTAAGGCATGTAGAAATCTTCCGGATATTCAGTTTGTGTTTGCAGGTAAAGGTGAACTTGAGAAAGAGGTTGATTCTACGCCAAATGTCTTGAACAAAGGATTTCTCACAGGGCAGGAGCTGACTGATACAATT
>CAZJWA010000036.1:0-25056 GCA_964549585.1 uncultured Butyrivibrio sp.
ATATTAAAAAGAAAGGAAGATATGGTGTTTTGCTTCTGAAAACATCATACAAGGAGAAAGATGGATAATACAGGTATGGTAGCAGCACTTGAGGGACTTGGGGTTCTTGGAGTAGTAGCAATCGCACTTATTATTTGGGTAATTGCAATAATTGCATATTGGAAGATATTTGTAAAAGCTGGACAGGCCGGCTGGAAATCAATCATTCCGGTTTACAATTCGTACATTTCATACAAGATTGCTTGGAAACCAATGATGTTCTGGGTACTTATCGGTCTTGGAGTAATCACTGGAATTTGTGGACTTCCACAGGTAGGTAACGACATAATTGTAACAATTATTACTTTTGTTTGTAACGTTGCACTTTTCGTAATTCATATTTTATTTTCAAGAAAGCTCGCAGCTGCATTTGGTAAGGGAATCGGATTTACAATTGGTCTTGTGTTCCTTCCTTACATATTCGAGATAATTCTTGGATTTGGCAAGGCAGAATATCTTGGACCACAGGATAAGTAATTTCTTGAAAATTAGTTAAATAAACCGGATTCATATTTCGAGTAGTTTTATACTTTGATATGAATCCGGTTTTTCTTTTGCCATCTATTCACTTTTTATTCTCGCAATTGTTGTCTGTGATTTTGGGGTTATGTATACCTATAATCTTTATCCAATTATCATTATCGAATCATCTTTTTGATTATCTTCTCGTAGTTTCTTTATCCTGTAATCTTCTCGTTTTCGTCATGTTCTTCTGTAATAAAAGATCTGACTCTAAAAGTCGCACCTATTTCATCTTCGCAAATCCTTCTGCAGCTTTCGATTTCTTCATCAGAAATGCAATCAACAACTGTCATCATAACTTCGGGAACATATCTTTTGGCTTCCTTAGCAAATTTCTTCATCTCATCGAATGCCCCATCAAAATCAGGATGACAGAGGTTGTCGTATTTCTTGCTATCAGAAATATTTAGTGAAATACTAATCTTGTCAAATCGTCCCTTCATATCAGGGCAGACATCTCTTCCATTTATTACTCTTCCGCTTCCATTAGTATCCATTCTTGTAAAGATTTCATGACCATCAGCCTTTAATGTATCAATAACAGCACAAATATCATCAAATCGAAAGCTTGGCTCCCCAAAACCACAAAACACAAGCTGGTTATATTTTGATAAATCTCTCTTCTCTATAGAATCCACAATCTCTGCTACTGCCGGTTCACGTTTTAGCCAAAGCTCATTTGCGCTAACGGCGCCAAGATGCGAGTTATGCCTGACGCAGAAATTACAGTTATAATTACACCTGTTTGTTGTGTTAACATATAGATTCTTTCCATATTCATATGTAATAGTAAATCCGTTATTCATATTCTATTTTATTCCTCCACTAGATTTGAATTTTTCTCTTTTTAAGACTAATTCCTGTTTGAAGCTGTTTTAGTTATTAAGCAGCTTGTAGCTGAATTCTGTTTATTGTTTGAATCAATTTATCTACTTATATTTGTTGGTTGGTTTGTTTGTTAAGGAAATGATAATATCTAGCTGGTATTATTAGTATATCCAGTTTTTATATTTATTGTGGTACCAGAAGAAGGACTATAGTCTCATATTTGTCAAGTAATGCCACCTAATACCACAGATTTCTACTCATTATAAATGGGTGTATAATAGTTCAATATCAAAAAAGGAGTACGCCGAAATGTCCGAGTTAGATTATTACAACAATTCAGATAGCAACAAAGAAAAAGATTCTAATACTGAAATTGATAATAGCAATGAAATAGAAAGCACCAACGAACTAGATAATAGCAATGAAATAGAGAGCACCAACGATCTTGACCTTGGCTTTTCAGAACATGGTCCTGGCTCTTCAAATAGCAGCTCTGATTCTTCGGGAAATCAGTCTAATTCTACAAATAGCAACCCTGATTCTTTGAATAACGGCTCTGAAGTTCAAGAAAACGAGCGCCGCATAAATATAGGCAAAAAAGCTCAGCATTTTTGCCTGATCATGTTAAGCATATGTGTACTCTCATCGGTACTATATAGCTTTTCTACAGTTATTCTTGAATCAAAAAGCCTTGAATATAGATCTTATGTGGATGTTTTCTTTTCTATAGTTGAGCTTTTTGGAATTGCTACATTCTTGATTCTATATTTCATTATGGCTTTACTTCGCATCGCAAATAAAAATAAGTTTCCAAAATCAGAAGCTTCAAAGACAACAGCACTCCAATTAAACGAATCACCTGAATCAACAAAGAAGGCAAATTCAGCCTCTTCGTTCAAATCTGCCATTGCCAGGTTTGTTGCAATTATACTTGGCATCATATTATTTCTATATTATTTATTTGTTGGCTTTATCTTTTTACTTGGCTTCGAATCAACCTATCAAAGTGAGAAAAAATATTCAAATGGAATAATTGAAGGATCACTACTACCATTTCTAGGAGGCGCAGATGATATAACTTATCATTATTATGAAGATAAAGGTCCTATTTTCAAAAAAAGCATAAGATTTAGCGAAGTAAAGATTCCTGATGAGGTAATAATGCTTGGTAAAGATGCTATCAGTAATTACTCTTATGATTCATACTTTTCAGCTTCAAATAATTCTGATACCGCCACATCAGCCTCTTTTGATGATAATAGTTCTGTTACTTCCGCATCAAATAGTGCGTTATCTTTAGAAGCAAATAATGCAGACTCAAATTCAGCATCCGCCTCCGAAGGCCTTTCTTCATCCGAAGACCAATCAAATCCTGAAGGTGAAGCAAATTCCGAAGGGTCAGCAGCCTCCGAAGATCTATCTACTCCCGAAGCTGCCTGCAGAATTCTCTATAATCAGTTATTCGCTGCTAAAGGCTATGCTTATCACGAAAATTACAACGCAAAGGGAAATTTCTACGTCACCCTTGAAGAATACAATACAACTCTTAATAATAAATCCGTTCTATGCAGGCACATGCTCACATACAACGGATTATCATCAAATAACAATTGTCAGACCTTTCTCGAAAGTCTAGAATACATTGATCCAGATACTGGTACAGAGTATTCAGCCTCTATTGAAGACCTATATGCAGTCGAAATGGAGACTGAAAACGTCATTTCAAGTGGAAAGAAAGCCTGGAGCGACACTGCAAGCAGCGCCTATCAAAAAGCAACAGGTGACAAATAAGCATAAATCAAAAGGCCATCCACCGCAAAAAAGGACGTCACCGCTTAATAAAAAAGCAATGACGTCCTTTTTTAATAATCAAATCTCCTTCAAATAAACAGCCACAGCCTTCATATTATCTGTAGGCTTATAAACGAGCATCCCGTCTTCAATCCTAACATCAGCGTTTGCTATGTCATCTGTGTATATACCAGAAATCTCATAGCTCTTTCCATCATGGTCAACCGGAATAGATATCTCTTTTTCCAAATCTCCATGAAAGACGTGGAATAAAGCATACGCATCCTTCTCGCCATATCTAACGACGCCTTGATAGCCTTTTAAATGCCTGTAACTCGTAAGCTTTGTTCCGTAAATTCTTGTAAAACCATTCTTGATAATCGGAGAAATCTTTTTGTAAAAAGAAATTCCATCGTCAATAAGCTTCCATTGACTTTCAGAAAGCTCCCACACATCTCCGGAAAAACCCATTCTTCCAAGAAAAGTATTTATTATTGTATAAGCAATTCGCTTTTCTGAATCATCTTTCCTGATCACAGCCCAAATCTGGTTCTGCCTTGGGAGAATCGCTCTGTGTAGATTCGCAGCAATAACCGGAACCTCTTCGCACTCATGTGCATCTGAAAAAGACGCCATTGCACATTCACTCATCATAAGCGGTTCAAGCCTGTGTCCGCCGGAAGCACAGTTTTCAAGAATAATTCCAGGAATTTCCTCCTTGACCTTTCTTACAAATGAAAGCGCGCAGTTCATATTCTGGCGAAGCCCTTCTTCAAGAGATGCATCTCCATCACAGCCAAGACCCATAGAATCATTGTAATCCATCTTCATGTACTCAAAGCCATAATCCTTAAGCGTTCCGATAACCTTTTTGGACAAATAATCGATAACATAAGGCTGACGCATATCCCAAAATCTTCTTGACGCAGTAGAAAGTACCTTACCATCGCGCTTTAACAAATGTTCTACGTCTCCATATGCTCTTGCAGCATCTCCTACATTTTCAATTTCAAACCAAAGTCCAGATTTTAAACCGGAATCCTTTATTGCTGCTACAGTTTTATCAAGACCATTTGGAAAAAGAGCTTTTGAAATATTGTAATCTCCCATCATACGGTCCCATGGGATTCCTTCCTCCTTGTACCAGCCGCAGTCAATTACGAAATAGCCAAAGCCGTGACCTTTTATAGCACCGAGAATATCGAGGATATTCTCATGAGAAGGATTGCCCCATGTTGTGCAATACTCATTAAATACAACAGGAAGCTCCTGCTCACTCTTTGGTCCATTGTCTGCATAATAATCCAAAGTTGAAGTCATTCTCTGCGAAATTGTATCAATCTCTGCCTCTTTACATTTGCAAACCGAAAGAATAGCTTGAGGTGTTTCAATCATTTCTCCGCTCTTTAAAACTTTGAGCCAGCCGCCAAACTCCCTGTCAGCTATTCCACCGGAAATAGAAAGAGCATCATCTCTTCTGTACATCTCCATCTGCCATGATGAATTAGCACCAAGCTGAGCGCCCCAGTATATCTTATTCTTCTTATCCTCTATAACAAGAAATGGAAAGAAATGGTCAACGGGCATCGAACCAATAGAACCAAATCTCTCTTCCCTGACAGCATGCCCTGCCCATGAAGGCTCAAGCTGCAAGTCCTCGATTGTATCTTCCTGATGCCTTCCCTCCATAGCCCAAACGCTTCTAAGTCTGTGAGCAACAAGGCTATCATATGCATCTCCTTCTGAAAACGGAGTGATTCCTCCAAGGGAAAAGCTTGAAAGCATCTCGAGTGTGATATTGCTATCCGAATTGTTCTCGTAAGTCGTATAACAAGAAAAAGCTTTATCTCCTGCTCTGTAAGACAAATAATGACGAGCAGTATAACCCCTGGCGTCCTTTAAAGTTGTACAAATAGTTGAAATATCTTTATCACAGACCTTTTCCTGAGTATCAAACTTAAGCTCAAGAGTAGACTCAGATCCTCTCATAGAGTTCCCGCCTGCATAGCCCGCTGGATATACATCACCTGTTAATTTAACCTGAACAAGACTGTCAACAAACTGTCTCTTCTTATCCCATGAAACAATTTCTTCTCCAAGTGGAATCAGCATCAGCTCTGCACTTTGAGACTCTTCATCAATAATATAAACTGCCTTCATATCCCCAAATTCATAGTTAATTACTCTGTTTGCCATAAAAACCCCTTAATAATTATTATTTTTCGAAATGAAGTTTCCTTCTCACAAATCTTAAACTCTTTACTGCTCTAAAAGCCAAATGGCTTCAGTCTTCCTGCATATGCACATCGACCTGTGGAAATGGAATAACGATCTTCGCCTCATTGAATAATTCAAATATTCTTTCATTAATTTCTCTTTTTGCAGGAATATAGTTAACAGTCTCCACCCAGTATCTAAGCACCAAATCAACGCTGCTACTGCCAAAATCCTCGATAAAGACAAGCTTCTCCTTATCTTTTACCGCAAATTTGCTTCCTTCAGCAGCTCTTTCAAGTACTTTCTTGGCAAGCTTAATATCAGTGCTGTAACCAACTCCAACCTTTGCTTCGACCATCCTCTGAGTATTTCCGGTATTGTTGACAATCGTTGAATTTTCAAGCTTTCCATTTGGCAAAATTACAACCCGGTTGTCAATGGTTACAAGTTTTGTATTAAAAAGACCTATCTCCTTAACAGTTCCTTCATGCCCACCGCCATCTTCAACAATATAATCCCCAATTTTAAATGGTTTAAGAAGCATCAGCATAATTCCGCCTGCCAGATTCGACAAACTTCCCTGAACAGCAAGGCCAATAGCAACACCGGCAGAACCAAGAAGAGCAACTATACTTGCCGTACTAACTCCAAACGCCGATGCTACGCAAAATGCCAAGAATATTTCAAGTGCAACCTTGATAAAAGAAGTAATGAAATGAACACTTCCCGGGTCAGCATTTGCCCTAAGTAGTGACTTTCTAATTATACCTGTAACAAATCTAATCACAAAAACAGCAATGATTACGATAATTGCAGCAATAACTACCTTTATTGCAAATCTTGTAAGTGTTCCCGGTATCTCATCCAAAAACTTCTGAATTTCTGATGGCGTAACATTAGTATCAGAAAGTTCAGAAACCTGGTCTAAAATTTGAGTTGCACTATCATCACTTCCAAACATATTCATACTTCCTAAACAAATAGCTGTCATTAAATAAACTCCCTATTATTATTAAGCCTCGATAAAAAACAAAAAATTACCAATATAATTTATTATTGTAATACATCTTTCATTTTGTAGTCCAATTAGCCTTTATATCTTTTATTCTTTCTTCTTCGAATTTCTCGTACTTTTCTTCAATCGCAGTTTCCTGCTGAGCAAGCTCTTTTTCATACTTCTTCTTAAGCTTTTCAAGAAGCATTGCTTCTTCCTTCTCCTGTTTACTAATAAGAGCCTTCCTCTTCGTTTCCTGCTCCTTAACCTTCTTTATTTCAGCCTGCTTTTTGATCTTTCTAATCTGAATCTCTTTTTCCGTATAAGGAATATATGAAAAAATGCAAAGTGACAAAGGCGCAAGCTTTACAGAAATAGAAAAAGCTCTTCCATCACACTCATGAAGGCTACTCTCAATTTTTAAATCACCAGCGCCAATTCCTTCCCCGCCATAGCTCTTATCATCGGAATTGAATATTTCCTGATATCTGCCATCATTAGGGACTCCAACATTCATTTCTCGTTCGATGCCCGACATGTTCATTACAACTAGAATGTCCTCCTTAACATTTCCTGTTTTTCTAAGAAATGAAAGTGTACAATTCGTGCTATCCATGCAGTCAATCCATTCAAAGCCATCAGCTGAATCATCAAGCATATACAAAGCCTTGTTCTTTGAATAAATATCATTTAAATCCACCATCAAATGAGACATTTGAAGTTCCATTGTTTCATCCGCAATAATATTCTTGTGGAACATCATCTTCTTACCTGGATGTGTAAAAAGATATGAAATTGCCATTCTTATAGTGGCATGCTTTGCCTTTTCATCTCCTGGAACCATATCGCACAGGCTCTCATAATTTCCAACATCTTCATGTGAAAATGCCAGAATAAACTTCTCTGAAAAGCTATAAATAAGACTGCCAGTTAGTTCATTATGCTTTCCGCCTCTAAAGAGCGGATCAACGCTCATATAATCCTTTATTCCGCTCGTCCATCCATTATTCCACTTATAATCAAAGCCAAGTCCGCCGTCCTCAACCTTTTCTGTAATCATTGGAAAACATGCCGTTTCCTTAGTGATAAGAAGTGCTCCTGGATACTTTGAATTAATCAGTCCGGAAAGCTGCTTTAGGAAATCCTCTGCTTCAATATTCTCATTTGAGCCATAAATATTTGGAGTCCACTCACCAGGAGTTCTGTCGAAATCAAGATATAGAATCTTCGAAATATCTGTAAGACGAAGTCCATCAATATGAAACTCATTTAGCCAAAAGTACGCATTCGCAAGAAGGAAATTCGTAACCTGCTTTCTTCCATAATCAAAAATAAGTCTCTCTGTCCCCGGCTGAATGGCTTTAAGCGGATTCCCATATTCATACAAGCTCTTGCCATCATACATACTAAGCCCACATGCATGCTTGGTAAAAAAAGTCGCCTCAAAATCGATAATAACTCTGATATTCTTCTTATGAAGCTCATTAACAAAGAACATAAAATCCTGAGAGTTACCATATTCAGATTTAAGCGCATAAAAGCCCTTAATATCATAAATATGTTCATCATCATGCTCCATGACCGGCATAAGCTCTATAGATTCAAATCCATTTTCCAGACAATAATCCGAAACCAAAACTGCTAAATGTCTATAATTAACGCTTTCTTTAGCTTTAAGTGCATCTTCAGCAAACGAATCAAGTGAAATTTCACAAATAGAAAGTGGCATATTATGCTTGTCTGTTTTCTTTCGTTTATTCATCCAGGCACTATCTTCCCATGAAATAGCCCCTATGTTGGACACTATCGAAACGTCTCCTGCCATATCACGGCTTCTAAAACCGTATGGATCCGGACGTCTGTATACTACGGCGCCTCTATTCTTTATTTCAAACTGGTATTCATCCCCGTCCTTAACATCTGGAATGAAAATCTCAAATATTCCAGTCGCTTCTATTCGCTTCATTTGATGAATTCTTCCATCCCAGTTATTAAAGTTTCCGATAACACTGACTCTGGCAGCATCTGGAGCCCATGTTGCAAAATTTACTCCCAAAATGCCATCTCTTTCCATCACATGAGCGCCAAGCTTGTTATAAACGTCATAATGAATTCCACTGTTAAATTTTATACAATCTTCTCTGTCAATTACCTGCGCAAAATTATATGCGTCATACTCCGCTTTTTCTTTGCCGGCGCCATCAGTAATAATGTATTTATAATCGGTGCCATATTTTTTGGGTACAAGTACAGCAAAAAAGCCTGCTTCATCGGCTTCTTCCATTACAAAATCCTTGTTAGAATCATCAAAATGAACCTTTACTGCAGATGCATCCGGGCAAAAATGCTGAATAAGAAGCGATGTTCCTACTTGATGCGCCCCTAAGATTCTATGAGGGTCATCACCATCTGAATACACTATTTCCTCAATTTCAGGCCAGTTCATAAGTTTATATAGTTTATTGTTCATGAAGTTTGTCTCCCTTTATTGTTTTGACGAGAAAACGTCTTTAAATACAATAATTTATTATATCATCATTTTCGAAACTGATACCAATAACAAGAATAATTAAATAAAAAAAGACAGGAGGAATTTAAATAATTAAATTCCTGCCTGTCTCGTTCTCAATGTCATCGACCTCTAATCATCATATTAAACTGTTTTTCTGACAACTCTGACTCTGAATACGCCATCAATCTTTGAAAGATTATCAGCAAGCGAGTCCTTGATTTCGCTATCAATATCTATCATCGTATATGCGATATCACCGCGTGATTTGTTAGTCATATCAGTAATATTGTATTCCTTACCAATTTCGTTTGTGAACTGGCTTATCATGTTTGCAACGTTCTTATGGAAGATTGCAATTCTTGGTCGCAAGCAAACACCCATTTCACATTTAGGATAATTAACACTGTTACTGATATTTCCGTTATTAAGATAATCCATCATCTCAAAAACTGCCTTAATTGCACAGTTATCTTCAGATTCCTCTGTTGATGCGCCAAGATGAGGAATTACGATGCAACCATCATGACCGGCTGTTACTGTATTTGGGAAATCAGTAACGTATTTTCTGATTTTTCCAGAGTTGATTCCTGCAAGAACATCAGCTTCATTGCAGAGAATATCTCTAGCAAGATTAAGAATAATAACGCCCTTCTTCATCTTACCAATTGCTTCAGCATTGATCATTCCCTTAGTTGAATCAAGAAGCGGAACATGAACAGTAATGAAATCGCATTTTGAATAAATGTCATCAACATTTGTTACATGCTTTACATCACTTGAAAGATTCCAGGCTGCATCTACAGAAAGATATGGATCGTATCCATAAACTTCCATTCCAAGATCACCTGCTGCATTAGCAACACGAACACCAATTGCACCAAGACCGATAATTCCAAGCTTCTTACCCATTATCTCAGTTCCGGCAAACTTCTTCTTATTCTTCTCTGTAATAGCTGCGATATCAGGATCTCCGGCGTTAGCCTTAACCCATTCAATACCACCAACAAGGTCTCTTGAAGCAAGAAGCATTGAAGCAAGGACCATCTCCTTAACTCCATTAGCATTTGCTCCCGGAGTATTAAATACAACTATTCCCTTTTCAGCACAAGCATCAAGAGGAATATTATTAACACCGGCGCCCGCTCTTGCGATGCAAAGAAGCTTATCCGAGAACTCCATCTCCTTCATGTTGGCACTTCTTACAAGAATACCGTCTGCTTCATCAACATTATCGATAGGAGCAAAATCCTCTGAAAACTTATTAAGACCAATCTTTGCAATTGGATTTAGACATTTGTAGTTATACACTGTAGAACTCCCTTCCTTTATCGACTCATGATTTATTACATGGCTCATGATTTCTTACCGGCTGCTATAGAAAGCTAGCCATAACCCAGTTATCAAATTTTTTAGTTATTCTTCTCGAATTCATCCATAAATGAAACAAGCTTTTCAACACCGGCCTTTGGCATAGCATTATATATACTTGCTCTCATTCCGCCAACTGTTCTGTGACCCTTAAGACTAACAAGATCATTTGCGGTAGCTTCCTTGATAAATTTAGCATTAAGCTCTTCACTATCTGTTACAAAAGGAACATTCATCATAGAACGATCTTCCTTTCGAACTGTACCCTTGAACATCTTTGACTGATCAAGATAATCATAAAGAATAGAAGCCTTCTCTATGTTTCTCTTCTCCATCTCTACAAGGCCGCCGTTCTCCTTAAGCCATTTAAATACAAGTCCGCACATATAGATACTCCAGCAGTTAGGAGTATTATAAAGACTCTTTGCATCAGCCTGAGTCTTGAACTTAAGCATTGTAGGGCAAAATGGCATAACATCGTCTCTTATAAGATCTTCTCTGATAATACTGATAACAAGACCTGCAGGACCAACATTCTTCTGAACTCCGCCATAAACAATGCCATATTTGCTAACATCTATAGGCTTTGACAAAAAGCATGATGAAACATCAGAAACAAGGTCATGACCCTTTGTATTAGGAAGCGTATGATATGTTGTTCCATAGATTGTATTATTCTCACAGATATAAACATAATCTGTGTCATCAGTAATAGGAAGATCTGAGCAATCAGGAATATACGAAAAAGTCTTATCTGCACTTGAAGCTACTTCATATGCATCGCCATACATCTTCGCTTCAGCAAGAGCCTTCTTAGCCCACTGACCTGTAACGATATAAGCAGCCTTCTTGTTCTTCATAAGATTCATTGGTATTGCAGCGAACTGCTGACTTGCTCCGCCCTGAAGAAACAGGACTTTATAGTTGTCAGGAATATTCATAAGGTCTCTGATATCCTGTTCAGCGGTCTCAATAATACCATCAAAAGCCTTGGATCTATGACTCATCTCATTTACTGACATACCACTGCCATTAAAATCGAGCATCTCTGCCTGAGCCTTTAACAATACCTCTTCCGGTAATACTGCCGGACCTGCTGAAAAATTATAAACTCTATGCACCTTACTATCCTCCTGAAAATAATTGTAATATTTACAAAAAACAAGTATAAAAATAATTATATTGCGAGATTATTTTTTGTCAACATCTAAATTTATTTTTCAGGGAAGTGTCATACTGTAACAAGCGTTATTTTATTTGTAGATAAATTCTCTTGAGCAATAATACATAAAGAAAAACAGCGCAAAATCAACAGGAATCTTAAATAATACTTCAGATCCTCCAAAGGTATTGTGAAGAAATGAAACCACAAATGCGCTTATTGCCATCTGAATAATACAGAGTCCAACCCACTTGCTAAATGATTTTGTTTTGGAATTATTTGCTTTAAATACAAGTCTATAGTTCATAAAATAGCTAACTGTTGCCGAAAAAAGTCTTGCTGTTGCAGTTGCAAGCATTACATATGAGGAAGCAAATTTTAGTTCCTTAACATTATCAAATATGCCGCAGAAGATTGAAAAAAGAATGATATCGACAATACTCGAAAGCATAGAAGTGAATATATATACTGCAAAGGTAATATATATTGGAATATTATCTTTGATAGTTCTCATTGGAACCATGTTTCGTCTCTTGGTATACTCAGTAGAAAGAGTAATCTCTTTTACATCAACTTTATATTTCTTACAGCCAATAATCATCTGCGTGTCAAATTCATACTGTTCTCCGCTTGTAGTAAGAAGCTTTCTCATATATCCGGCAGGAATGCCTCTTAAAACAGTCTGTGGATCAGTAACATCAACGCCGATAAGATAATGGTACGAAAGCTTTAATGCCTTATTGCCGGCTTTAGCCGCTTTGGACATATTAGTCTCATCCATAATTCTTTTTCCAAGGACGAGTGTTTCTCTGTTCTCATATAAATGCTTCATTATCCTTAAGATATCATCAACTTCAAAGCTTCCATAGCAGTCAGTAGTAACGCATCCTTTAAGTGCCTCTGCGTCTCTATTTACTAAATAATTAATAGCTGTCTTACAAGCTCTTCCCTTACCAAGATTAACTGCATGCTCAAGTACCACGCAGTTTGAAAGCTTTGAAATAGAGCTAAATATATCTCTATATTCTTTGCCGCTTCCATCATCTACAATGATAATATCAGAGACCTTTTCTTCGGAAAGTCTCTGTATAAGTTCTGTTAGATTGTGATCAGGCCTAAAAGCCGGAATAATAATTGTAATGTCTAAAAACGATGATAAAACTTTTTCCATACAAATCCTCATTGATCCTTGGAATATAGTATTACCGGAGTCCCCACCTCCGTCATTTCATAAAGCTTGGATATTTGTGATTCTGGTCCATTGATGCAGCCATGGGAGCCTCCGGAAACATATATTTCTCCTCCAAATTCACTTCGCCATGAAGCATCGTGTATCCCGATACCTTTATAAACCGCCATCCAGTACTTTACGAATGAAGAATATCCTCTTCCTTTTAGTGTTCTGTTCTTCTGTTTATAATATATATAGTATACACCAGTTGGTGTATCTCTATTCTTCTCTAAATTTCCAGTTACTACCGGAGTCGTAATTATTAGTTTTCCGCCTTCAAAATAATATAATCTTTGCTCATCAAGGTCAATCTCAACATAGGTATCGCCTATATCATTACTGCCTTTTGAAAAAGCAGTTTTTGTATATTCAGGCTCATGTACTTGTGCGTCCGAATTCCTGTCACTTGTATATGTCTTTATTAAATAATCAAATTCAGCTTTCTCGTCTATCTCATTGCCATATGTTCCGCCGCTTACTGTAGCAGTATCACCATCAGCAGTTTTAAATTTTCTCTCGCTGCCAATAGTATCATATTTCTTACAAAGTTTATCCACAGATAAGTACATCGCAGATTCGCTAAGAATCAGATTTCCATCTTTGTCAGTATAAAATCCATTCTCATCTAATAAATCAGTGCTTTCAGGAAGCGCGGTTTCTTTACCATCAATAATAAATAGTCCGCTTCCATTATCAGTCTTTGAAGAAGCTTTCTCATTCCTGCAGCTTTCTATATTATCATCCGTCACAAGAAAATCTGAAACAATGCTGATATCAACAGGCACTTTTTCATCGCCAAATTTATATGTAATAATAGGCTCACAAACTTTTTTTATTTTGTCATAAGTACTGACAATACTATTTTCTGCATCAGTTTTATCAAGGTCTTGATAGCAATCAGCAATATCTTCAAGCTTTATTTCACTCTCGAGATTACTAATAGAAGATATTATCTCACTACTAATCTTATCTTTAACAGGTACGCCAAGTGTTTCATCTAAAATTCCATATCCTTTTTCACTCTTAATAATTGTAACCCGCGCAGAACCATTTTCTTTGTCCTCGTTAGTAGCAAACCCCATAGAATCAATAAGGCTATCATACTTATCCTTATCGTACGTCATATCCGGAAGAAGCTTTATATCTCTTTTTAAAAAGAGTCCTTCTCCCCAGAATAAAGGATTCTGCTTATCATAATATCTCTTAAGCGGCTCAGAATAGTCCAACTGCAAACTAATATCAGAGGGGGCAATATGAATACTATTACCCTCTCTGCAAATTACAGTAATACCGCTATATTCATTTTGTTCTGAAAGTCCACTTTCTACTGCGTCAATAGATTTACCAGTACAGTATATTCCGTTAATCCAGGTGCCAAACATAAAGCCCCTCGAATAATATACCGAAAAGAATACATAAACCGCAGCAATCGTGCAAGCTATCAGACAAATCGCTCTAAAGAAAATCTTCAAAGCATTATTCATCAGTTTTCCTTACCGGCAAGATCCTTTTCATCAAAAGCATCGCTTATTGCAGCGCCTGATGGAACCATAGGAAATACCTTATCGTCCTTTGCTATACGGCAGTCAATAACAACAGGGCCGTCTGCAGCTAAAGCCTTATCAAGCGCAGCATCAAATTCTTCTTTGGTAGAAGCACTAAATGCCATACAGCCAAGACCTTCAGACACTTTAACAAAATCGACTTTATCTTCAAACACAGTCTGCGAATACCTCTTTTCATAGAAAAGAGTCTGCCACTGGCGTACCATTCCAAGAACTCTGTTATCAATAATTATTTCAATAATATGAAGATTATATCTGCTTGCTGTTGCAAGCTCGTTCATGTTCATTCTAAAGCAGCCATCACCCGCTACATTAATACAAACCTTATCAGGCTGTCCCATTTTTGCACCAATACAGGCACCAAGACCATATCCCATAGTTCCAAGTCCGCCGGAAGTAAGGAAGGTTCTGGGATTCTTGAACTTATAGAACTGAGCTGTCCACATCTGATGCTGTCCTACATCAGTAGAAACTACCGCGTCAGAATTTGTCTTTTCATCAAGCTTTTCAATAATATATGGACATGACAAAACTGAATGGTCATAATCAAGTGGAAATTTCGCTTTATACTCTTCAATATGTGCTATCCATTCGTCATGGCTTTGCGACTTAACCCTTTCATTTACTTTTTCAAGAATGTCCTTCAAATCGCCAATTACAGATGAATCCGTGCGAATATTCTTATTGATTTCAGCAGCATCAATATCAAACTGAAGTATCTTGGCATCCTTTGCAAAGAGCTTAGTATTTCCCGTTACTCTATCTGAAAATCTCGCGCCAAGAGTAATAAGAAGGTCGCACTCACTTGCTCCAAAATTTGAAGCCTTAGTGCCATGCATTCCAATCATGCCTGTGTAAAGCTTGTTATGAGCATCAAATGCTCCTTTTCCCATTAGCGTATCGCAAACAGGCGCCTGAATGGTCTCTGCAAATTTCCTGATTTCTCCGGAAGCTCCAGAAATTACTGCTCCACCACCAACATAGATAAATGGTTTCTTGGCATTCTCAATCATAGAAACTGCATTGTCTATATCAGCATCAGTAAAATGATCCGGATTTGGGGTATCTAGAATCTGGCAAGGCTCATAGTTAAAGCTCTGCGCCGTAACATCCTTCGTAATATCAACAACAACAGGGCCAGGTCTTCCGCTTCTTGCAATATTAAATGCCTTTCTAATTGTTTCAGCAAGAATACTAATATCCTTTACAATATAGCCATGCTTTGTAATAGGCATCGTAATTCCTGCAAAATCTACCTCCTGGAAGGTGTCTTTTCCAAGAAGAGGAAGAACTACGTTACAAGTAATTGCAACCATTGGAACAGAATCCATATATGCAGTAGCAATTCCGGTTACAAGATTAGTTGAGCCGGGTCCGCTTGTTGCCATGCAAACTCCAACTTTCCCTGTAGCTCTTGCGTATCCATCTGCCGCATGAGCAGCACCCTGCTCATGTGATGTCAGTATATGTGTAATTTCATCAGAATGCTTATATAAAGCATCATAAATATTAAGTATTGTTCCGCCTGGATAACCAAAAACAGTATCAACTCCCTGTTCTTTTAAACACTTTAAAACTATTTCAGCACCTGTAAGCTGCATCTTAATCCCCTATCTTTTCAAAAAATATATAATCCAAATTTATTTTGATTTTGGAATTTCAAGAATGGCTCCTCTGTTTCCTGATGTAACCATTTCTCTATATCTTGCAAGATATCCCGTTGTAACCTTTGGTGCTCTTGGTTTCCAGTTAGCTCTTCTTGCAGCAAGCTCTTCATCTGAAACCTTCATATCAAGAGTATTCTCTGGAATATTGATACTGATGATATCGCCTTCTTCAACTAAAGCAATTGGTCCGCCAACGGCAGCTTCAGGTGAAACGTGTCCAATTGAAGCGCCTCTGCTGGCTCCAGAAAACCTTCCATCAGTAATAAGTGCAACGCTTGAACCAAGTCCCATACCTGCAATAGCTGATGTAGGATTAAGCATTTCTCTCATTCCAGGGCCGCCCTTAGGTCCTTCATATCTAATTACTACAACATCGCCTGATACAATTTTTCCGCCAAGAATAGCAGCAATAGCATCCTCTTCACAATCAAATACTCTTGCAGGGCCTTCATGAACCATCATTTCAGGTACAACAGCTGATTCCTTAACAATCCCGGTATCAGGTGCAAGGTTTCCTTTAAGGACAGCAATTCCGCCCTTTGCCATATACGGATTATCAATATCTCTGATAACCTCATTATTATTATTTGTAACGCCTGCAAGGTTCTCTTTAATGCTCTTTCCTGTGCAAGTAAGGAGTGTTGTATTTAAGAGATTTTTCTTACAAAGCTCTGCCATAACAGCATAGATACCGCCAGCTTCATTAAGATCTTCCATATAAGTTGGGCCTGCTGGTGCAAGGTGACACAGATTAGGAGTCTTCTTGGAAATATCATTTGCCATTTCCATATTGATTTCAACACCTGACTCATGAGCAATTGCAGGAAGATGAAGCATTGTATTTGTAGAGCATCCAAGAGCCATATCGATAGTAAGAGCATTGGTAAATGCTTCTTTTGTCATGATATCTCTTGGTCTGATGTTGTTCTTTAAAAGCTCCATAATCTGATAGCCTGTCTCTTTGGCAAGTCTGATTCTCGCAGAATAAACAGCAGGAATAGTACCATTTCCTCTAAGTCCCATTCCAATAGCCTCAGTAAGACAGTTCATTGAATTAGCTGTGTACATTCCTGAACATGAACCACATGTAGGGCAAACCTTTTCCTCATATTCTGCAAGCTTTTCCTCGCTCATAGTACCTGCAGCTACGCTTCCAACTGCTTCAAACATACTTGAAAGGCTTCTCTTTCTGCCATCAACATGTCCTGCCATCATCGGGCCGCCTGATACAAAAATAGTAGGAATATTAACTCTTGCAGCCGCCATAAGAAGTCCAGGAACATTCTTATCACAGTTTGGAATCATTACCATAGCATCAAATGCATGTGCCATAGCAAGACACTCTGTAGAATCAGCAATGAGATCTCTTGTAACAAGAGAATACTTCATTCCGACATGTCCCATTGCAATACCATCACAAACAGCAATTGCAGGAACGATTACAGGCATACCGCCTGCTTCAGCAACGCCAAGCTTTACTGCCTCTGCAATTCTATCAAGTTCCATATGTCCGGGAATAATCTCACTCTGAGAACTTACAATTCCGATAAGAGGTTTCTTTTTCTCTTCATCAGTAAATCCAAGTGCATTGAAAAGACTTCTGTGAGGTGCCTGCTGGACGCCTCTAAGTACGCGATCGCTATTCATAATATTCATCCTCCATTTTGTAATCAATCTATATGGTATTTATTTTACATACAAAACAAATCTATCATTTTCATACATCACATGCATCGTTTCTATATAATCCCACGGAATAGTATCATAGGTCTGATAGAACTTCCAATAATCCTCTCCGGCATAATCCGGATTCATCATATTACGATCAAGTATAACACAGTCCGAATCCTCTATCTGTGTATTATCACATCTAATATTCCATCCGTATTCAAGAAGATACTGCTGATCGCAGTCTGTAACGCAAATATTATCATACCCGTTTAAATCTGCCATATAAAGAGCCAGATATGCTTTGTTTTCTCTGTCTCCTATCTGTGACCAGAAGTTTGCAGTAAGAATCTGAGCAAGGAGAAATACACCGCATATAATACAGCCGACCCATTGAAATCTGTGTCCGGTAGAGCCTAAAGTAAAGATTCGTCCACCGCTTACCCAGTTTCGTTCATAATCTGCCGCTATCTTATCTGCCTGTCTGCCAAAAGAAATATCATCTACAAGTCCTGTTCTTTCAAAAGCCTCTTCTTCTATCTTTTCATGAGCATCTGATGAGCTTACCAGGTCTTTTTTCAAATTAATCTTATGAAAAATAAACGAAAGTAAATCGCAAATATGTCTAATAAGTACGGCAGCCGATGCTGCAATAATCACTCCCATATATGAAAAGACTCTATTATACGGAAGCTTACACTGAATATAAAGAAACAAAGGAATAGAAATAATATTAAATGCAAGAACTATCCTAAGACAAGTCCTGCTTTCCTCAAAATGCTTCAACGAGCTTATTATCAATAAAATAAGTGAAACCACGCAAACAAAAATAATCAAAAGACCTTTTTCTGAAAGAAAGCTGTCGCAAAGTGAAATAAAATAATCCTTTGCTCCATCATTAAAAACTTGCCTTGAAACACTCTGAATGTATGGCATAGAAAGCATATAATCAATGCCTTCCTTAACTGCTGTTATCGGATGTGTAAGAATAATCTTAATATGTCCAAGTCCGTAATATATGCTGTCAGAATTCTTAGTTAAAAGGTTTGACCCAATTGAGAGCCAAATAATCAGGTAAAGAAACACCGTTAACAGCGCAGCTTCAATACCAGCTCTAACTATAATCATAAGTCGTTTGAAATACATATTATCCCGAATACGCTTATAGGATTTTCTGACTCTGATGCCATTTACAAACAGAAAGAATACAACCGCCATACAGGTAGGAACTACCCAGTATATTGCGCTCGGTAAAGTATACAGACCAAGAGTAAGTGAAACCACAAGCATAGCGCTTCTTGATTTAATCCTTGAATCAGCATTACAAATTTCAAGCATTACCCATACTGAAAGAAGTAAACATGTAATCGAAAGTGTATAGCCTCTTCCTTGAACTGAAAGTGTATTTGTAAGCTCAAATGAACAGTACAAAAGAAGTCCGCAAAAAGAAATCCATCTCGAGAAATTCTTCTTCATGAGCCTATACAAAAGTATCAGGTTTGATACTGCTGCAGCATATGAGACGCCTCTTAGCCCTATAATCGAATTACCAAAAAGATTAAGGAAACCAGAAAGAACTGAATATCCAACATGGTTATTTGGAAGTGGCCAGTGCAAGGCTGAATAAATGGGTCCCTTACTGATAAAGCAGTAATACGTATATAACTCGTCATACCATGGTGTAAGAAACACCATTCTAAAGAGATAATATACAGCCATTGCAATAATAAACAGAGCAGCCAGCATATTCTCTGGATCCTGCGTAAGCCTGTCTACAACGCTCTCCGATTCTTTTTTTTCAAAAAAGGATGTATTCATTAAATTATGTTTGCCTTCTTTTAAGTTAAGCTTCTTTAATTTATTCATAGCACCTTTAATTATTTTATTCTCTCTGTTATAAGATCGCCCATTTCACGGCATCCAAGTGGTGTAAAGGATGCATCATCTCTAGGAGCAATATCGATTGTCCTAAAGCCTTCCTTAAGAACCTGATCTACTGCGTTTTCAATTGCATCTGCTTCCTTTGTTAAATCAAAACTATATCTAAGCATCATTGCTGCTGAAAGGATTGTTGCAATAGGGTTAGCCTTATTCATTCCGGCAATATCCGGTGCAGAGCCGTGGCTTGGCTCGTAAAGACCAAACTTTGTTTCATTAAGAGAAGCACTTGAAAGCATTCCAATTGAGCCTGTTATCATGCTTGCTTCGTCAGATAGGATGTCTCCAAACATATTCTCAGTAAGGATAACATCAAACTGTGAAGGATCACGAACCAGCTGCATTGCACAGTTATCAACAAGCATATTCTCAAGAGTTACTTCAGGGTAATCCTTTGAAACCTCCAAAACAACCTTTCTCCAAAGTCTTGAAGAATCAAGAACATTAGCCTTATCAACACTCGTTACCTTCTTGCGGCGCTTCATAGCAACGTCAAAGCCCCTAATAGCAATACGTCTTATTTCATCTTCTGAATAAGTAAGCGTATCAGTTGCTACAAGCTTTCCATTAATTTCCTTAGTGTATCGGTCTCCAAAATAAAGGCCACCAGTAAGTTCTCTCATTATCATGAGATCAAAACCTTTTGAACTTGTTGATTCTTTAAGAGGGCATGCACTTTTTAGTTCGGGATAAAGATAAGCCGGACGAAGATTTGCAAATAGTCCAAGAGCCTTTCTTATATGAAGAAGACCTGCCTCCGGGCGTTTTTCAGGTGGAAGCTTATACCATGGAGAAGTTGTAGTATCGCCGCCAATTGACCCCATAAGTACAGCATCTGCAGCCTTTGCAGTGGCAATTGCTTCATCTGTAAGCGGCTCACCGCATGCGTCGATTGAAGCTCCTCCCATAAGAATATCTGTATAATTCATTTCATGAGAATAAACTTCTCCAACTCTGTCAAGAACCTTCTTTGCTTCTGTAACGATTTCCGGTCCAATACCATCACCGGGAATACATGTAATATTAAGCTTCATTCCTTGCCTCCCTAAACACAGCAGTATTTGCTTTTATTATTTTTCATTTCATACTATATTATTATAATGCAAAAAACAAGGTGGGAAATTAATGTATAGAACTAATAGAGATTAAGATTGTGATAGCTTTATATAGAAGAATCATTTTAGTGGATGTATTTGCTTGTCCTTAAGCAGAGTACTTCCATCATAAAAGCCGGGTGGAAAACCACCCGGCTTTTATCTGCAAGTCAGAAAAATTACTTAGTTTTCTTACTTTTCTTATCTTCTTCAACTGGCTTTACTGCATCCTCAGGCTTCTCAACTTCAACAATAGCCTCTTTTACCATAGGGATACGGCAGTTCTTATTGTTACCAAACTCAACAATAACCATGTCATCGTTAATATCAATAACTGTTCCAATAAATCCGCCTGTCGTTCTAACGCTGTCGCCAACTGCAACTGTATTAATAAGTGCTGCCTTCTGCTTCTGTTCTTTCTTCTGTGGTCTCATAATAAAGAAATACATAAATCCGAAAATAATAACAACATAAGCAACTAAAACGAACATAGATCCTGATGATGAAGACTCACTTAATAATATTCCTGTCATAACAACCTCCAAAAAATCTCAAAATTTGCTTCAAGTTCAATAATACACAATTCCTTTAGTCTAAACAAGTGTTTTTATCCTTTATTTAGAATTAAAAATTCAGACAAAAAATCTCTAGGTTATTTCTGCCAATTTCCCGCAATATCATATTTCTTTGAATTTTGCTGCTCATCATATTCCATCATTGAATCAAGCTTTGCCTTCTTGTACTCTTTAAAGCGCCCTTCTTCAATAGCACCTCGTATCTCACCCATCATATGATTGTAGAAATACAGGTTATGAAGAACGCAAAGTCTCATACCAAGCATCTCGCCGGATTTAAGAAGATGTCTGATATATCCTTTGGAATATCTTCTGCAGGCCGGGCACTGACACCCTTCTTCAATTGGAGTATCATCAAGCTCGAATTTGGCATTAAGAATATTTATCTTACCCTTATTAGTATAGACATGTCCGTGGCGACCATTTCTAGAAGGATATACGCAGTCAAAAAAGTCTACGCCTCTTTCAACGCTCTCCAAAATATTTGCAGGTGTACCTACTCCCATAAGATATGTTGGTTTATCATCCGGAAGATAAGGGATAACCGTATCAAGAACGTGATACATCTGCTCATGAGTTTCGCCAACAGCAAGTCCGCCGACAGCATAGCCGTCAAGATCAAGATCTGCAATCTGTTTGGCATGCTCTATTCTGATATCATCAAATATTGCTCCCTGATTTATTCCAAATAGAAGCTGATTATGATTTATCGTTTCATCAAGGCCGTTTAGCCTTGCCATCTCCTCTTTGCAGCGTTTAAGCCACCTGGTTGTTCTTTGAACAGAAGCAGCTACATAGTCGTGATCTGCTCTGCTTGAAGGGCACTCATCAAAAGCCATAGCAATAGTTGATGCAAAGTGCGACTGAATTCGCATACTCTCCTCAGGCCCCATAAAGAGTGGATGACCATCAATATGAGAATGGAAATAAACACCTTCCTCTTTTATCTTTCTCATTTTGGCAAGTGAAAAGACCTGAAATCCGCCGGAATCTGTAAGAATTGGCTTATTACAGGACATGAATTTGTGAAGTCCACCCATTTTGTACACAACATCATCTCCCGGTCTTAAATGAAGATGATACGTATTTGATAAAACCACTTGATTCTCTATCTGTTCAAGATCTTCAGTGGAAACTCCACCTTTAATTGCTGCAACTGTAGCCACATTCATAAAAACAGGAGTCTGAATCGTTCCATGAACGGTTTCAAGCTCCCCACGTTTTGCTAATCCGTCTTTTTTTAAAATTTTGTACATTAAAACTCCTTAATCAAAAGTTTCAGCCATAAATATATTCATCCCAAAACTCTTCAAGCGTAATATTCTCATTCATCATAACCGTTGCTGCATCGGCTCCGACATACCTAAAATGCCATGGCTCATATTCAATCCCGGTTATTTCTTCCTTATCCTCAAGATATCTTAAAACAAAACCATACTTTGCGCAATTGTTTCTAAGCCATTTTCCTGCGGTAGTATCTCCAAAGCCCTCATCAAGCCTATAATAATTGTCTGAAATAATATCAATTGCAAGACCTGCCTGGTGCTCTGACGTTCCCGGAATAGTTACAGCAAGGGCCGTCTGCGAATAAGCATCCATATAAGTCATTCCATCTTCAACATAGTTATCACACTTTTTTGAGAAAAGAGTTTTCTGACGGCTTTCACTCCTATAAGGTGAGCACACAACAAGATTAACGCCATCATTTTGCGCAGCCTTAAACATATCCTGAAGGCTTCCAATTATTCTTTTATCACAGTACATTGAACCGCTGATGCTGCTAAGAGGGAAATCATAACCATCCGGAATTGAATGCGTCTGATTAATAAGAATAAGTTTCCAGTCATCGCTGCTAAAGGTCAGCTCTCCTAAAGAATCTGTACTCTTTGTATCTTCTGATGAATTAACATCTGCGCTCATAATATCATCAATGCCAAACTGATCCGCTTTATCAACTGTTGTATCTGATTCATGATCCTTGAAATCAGATTCATTAAATCCTTCCTCCCCTGCATAATCCAAATAACTCATTCCATCCTCAGATGAAGAAGCTGCGCTCACATTTGATACTGCATCTACCTCAGATGATTGTGGAGAAGAATAGTCCTGAATATTCGTAATAGCTGTCTGGGAATCATCTGTAAGAGAAGTTGAAGAAACGAATGCCGAATCCATAGAAAGAACCGGGCTTTCAAAACTACTGCATGAAAAGAAAAAGACCACAGAGCAAAAGCATGCCATAATTCTTTTCTTATTATCGCATAGCCCATCAAAAATCGTAATAAGCATAATAAATATAGCTGTAATAATCATACAGGGATAAAAGAGTGCTTTATGCTTTTTTACAAATTTCTCAGCCGAAGCAATTACCTTCTCTTTGGGAGTTAGTTTGAATGCCTCAGGCACATCTGTTCTTTTAGCATTATTCATAAATATTCACTTTATTACTCAGAAATTGTAGTGTATTATTAAATAGCTGTAACGTTTTATGTTTCAAAATCTATCATAACTTGCAATAGTTTTATTATAGACCATATTTAATAATATTTATACACTTTTTTACAAAATATTGTATGTTTGTTTTAGCGTAAACAGTATATTGATATATTTAAAAATGACTAAACCGAAAGGATATGATATGTCAGGATCAATAATTGGAAATACTCTTAAAATATCAACCTGGGGAGAATCGCATGGAAAAGGGCTAGGAGCCGTCGTAGACGGATTCCCTGCAGGAATGGAGCTCTGCGAAGAAGACATTCAATACTTCCTAGATAGAAGAAAGCCAGGCACATCTTCTATCACTACTCCAAGAAAGGAAGATGACCTTGTCCAAATAATGAGCGGAGTATTTGAAGGAAAGACTACTGGCGCTCCTATTTCGCTCATGATACTTAACACTTCTCAGCACTCGGCTGATTATACAGATATTTCAGACAAATATAGACCAGGTCACGCCGACTACGGCTTTGATGCCAAATACGGATTTAGAGATTACAGAGGCGGCGGAAGAAGCTCCGGACGTGAAACAGCTGCGCGCGTAGCCGCAGGTGCGATTTGCTCTAAGCTTCTTGGCCAGATGGGCATATCAGTCCATGCATATACGAAATCCATAGGTCCGGTTTCAATTGATTATGATAAATTTGATTTATCTCAGTCTCTTAAAGGAATCACCGGTATGCCTGATTCAAGTGCTGAAGAAAAAGCCATTGAATATCTAAACAAATGTAGAGAGCAAAGCGACTCAGCAGGCGGAACAATCGAATGTGTCATCAAAGGTGCTCCCTCCGGAATCGGCGATCCTGTCTTTGATAAACTAGATGCATTATTTGCAAGAGCGCTCATGAGTATCGGCGCGGTAAAAGCCGTTGAAGTAGGCGATGGAATACTTGTAAGTAAGCTAAATGGTTCAACAGATAATGATGGTTTTATCAAAAGTGATACTGATGGAATCATTAAAGCCACATCAAATCACGCAGGCGGAATACTTGGCGGAATAAGTGATGGAAATGACATAATACTTAGATGCAGCGTAAAGCCGACTCCTTCAATCTTTCAAACTCAGCAGACTGTCGATTCAAAGGGTAACAATGTAAGCATTAATATTAAGGGAAGACACGACCCCGTTGTAGTTCCAAGAGCTGTAGTTGTTGTCGAATGCATGAGCAGTTTCGTTTTATTAGACGCAATGCTTTCAAATATGAGTGCTAAAGCATCTAACGTAATTAGTTTCTATAAGAAGACCTCAAAATAGTCTTTTTTCTAATTAGAATTTGGGGCAATCAATATATAAATATTTATATATATTGATACCAGGTCACGGTGGAGATAATCGAGTAGGAGGGAGTGATTAGCTCCCGTCCTCTCACAGCACCGTGCGTACCG
>CAZJWA010000037.1:0-24920 GCA_964549585.1 uncultured Butyrivibrio sp.
AGACAAAAAGAAATTTCTAGCTATTTTATACTTGACTTTTCATAGCTGGTCTCCCACTAATCTTTCATAATCATATATTTCAATATTTTAGCACAAGAGAGGTACGATTGCACTTTACTTAAACATAATAAAAGCATAAAATATTTGCATAACAAGTAACACAAGCCCTTTATAAAGAGATTGGAGTTTTTATATGGATTTTTCAAAAGAAGCTTTAACAATGAATCAGCGTATTGCTGACGGCGAAGAAATTACCGTAGATCTTGACCTTGATGACGGCAGAAAGGTTACCTGCAGCGTTCTTATTGTAATCACGGTTGAAAGCAAAGACTATATTGCGCTTCTTCCTCTTGATGAAAACGGCAAGAATGAAGATGGCGAATTCTGGTTTTATGGTTTTAAAACAAAAGATGGAGACCCTATTCTTGACTACATCGGCGATGATGATGAATATCTTCGTGTCAGTGAAGAGTTTTCCAAATATCTTGATAGCGGCGAATACGATGAAATAATTGATGATAACGAAGAATAAGAAAAGAATAAGAACTAAATAAACGTGCGCCAAAAGGCGTCACCCCTAAAGCCCAATTTGCACAAAATGCTATTTGGGCTTTTTATTTTGTTTTATTAAACTCTTCCTTGAATACATTAATAAACCTAGATGGAAGCATTTCATTATTCCCGGTTCCGGTAACATAGCTTAAAATCAGATTTTTCTTTGCTCTTGTCATTCCAACATAGAGCATTCTTCTCTCTTCTTCTATTTCATTTAGCCTCACAGATTTTCTTCCCGGAATAATACCCTCGTTTAGATCAGGAAGCCACACACAATCATATTCAAGCCCTTTAGCTGCATGCATTGTCAAAAGATTTATTCCGCTTTTTGGCTCATTTTTTGGATCAGGAGTTATCTCCTGATCATCATCAAACGATTTAATAAACTGCAAAGTATTTCTATACTCTCTTGCTCTATTCATGAGCCTATCAAGCTTAGAAATGATAAGAGACCTATCCTGACCTTTAAATTTTCTAATTGCATACTCCTCGTAGCCAATTTCTTTTCTAATATAGCGAACCGACAAATACGGTCTCATGTGACCTATCATTTTTATATCATGGTATAATTTATTAATAGTTTTTAACATTTCCGGATTATGTGCATAGTACCTCATGATTGTATTTTGCGATACCTTATCGCTGTTTGGGTCAAAAAAGCTATCTCTTTTTATATATCTAAGAGGTCTGTTCATTATTCTAATAAAATCTGCGCTCTTTGGATCAGTTTCTAAAGCAAATCTAAGGTATGCCAGAATATCCTGCGTAATTTCGTCATTTTGAAGATTATCATTTTTCTCCCTGATATTATAGCTAATTCCATTTTGCTTTAGCATTTCAGCCATATTAGCAGCTTCCTGATTGGTTCTAAAAACAATAGCAAAGTTTTCTCTGTGCAAAGGATTTGCCTTTATATAATAGAGAATATCTTCAAATTCTTCTTCGCGAGATCTATATTTGTAAAAAGATATATCACCGTCTGCAGCACTTTGTAATGGAATTATTTTCTTACTAAATCTATTTTCATTTTCTCCAATAAGCTTTACAGAAGCATTAACGATTTTCTTTGAGCATCTGTAATTTGTTTCAAGAAAAACAATTAGTGCTCTTTCATATATCTTTTTAAATCCAAGCATAATCTTTGGATCAGACCCTCTAAAACCATATATAGACTGATCATCATCGCCTACGACAAACAGATTATTTCTAGGATAAGCAATAAGTCTGATAAGCTTAAACTGCAATAAATTAATGTCCTGAAATTCATCAATAAGAATGTATTTGTAAGTGTTTTGCCATTTTGATAGAGTCCTGCCACCCTTTCTAAGAAGCTTGTAGCAGTCAAGAACCATATCATCAAAATCAATTTTGTTTAGCTCCTTTTGGAGAATACAATACTCATCAAATATTTGCTCAAAATAATTTGAAAGAGGCACATCCTTTGATGCTGACTCTACTGATTTTCCACTATTTTTTAGCCTCGATATTTCAAGTAAAAGAGCTCTTATCGTTTCCAAATCATATTCAAAATCTTTTTGAAGCTTTATAATCTCAGCATTATCTGCCTTAACCTTTAAAAGGCTGTGCTCCATAATTTTGATTTTTTCTTTTTCCGTGAGTATTTCCTGGCGATTGCCAGAAAGTGAGGATCTGATAATATGATAAAAAAGTGAATGAAAGGTTCCAAAATGTACTTCATTATATCTGTTATCAGTCATATTTCCAAAACGCTTTTGCATCTCAAGTGCAGCTGCTTTAGTAAATGTGATGATAAGAATTTCCGATGGATCAATCTTTCCTATTTCAATTAAATATCTGATTCTATTCGTTATAACAAATGTCTTGCCACTACCAGGACCTGCCAAAACCATACATGGTCCATTTATGTGGCAAATTGCCTCTCTTTGAGAGGGGCTTACCTTTAATGCAGGGTCCTCAAAGAATTTCTTCTTTAAGGACTCTATATTATCTAAATTACTTTTCAAGCTGTGCTATTCCTTTTCTAATTCTATTAATTACTTCTTCCTTACCAAGAACTTCCATTATTTCGGTTGCTCCGCAGGGAGTCATTTCTTTTCCTGAAACTGCAATTCGAAGTGGCCAGAGAACATAACCATTCTTAATGCCCTTTTCAGTAACAAACTGCTTTATTCTATTATATAAAGCATCATTTGTATAGTCATTTTCTTCTTCAAGTACAGGAAGAATCTCTTTGAGCACTTCAAGTGAGGTTTCATCACTTGTTTTCATCTTCTTGTTAAAATATAAAGAATTATCATAATCAGGAAGAGTATCAAAGAAAGAAATCATGTCTGCAATGTCAGGCCAAATTTCAATTCTCGTCTTTATCATAGGAGCTATTTTCTTAAAATCTACGTCTCTTGAAATAGCTTTTTGCATGTATGGAAGCGCAAGTTCATACAACTTGTCATCATCCATTGCCTTAATATACTCGCCATTCATCCAACGAAGCTTTGTATAATCAAAAACTGCAGGTGACTTATTAATTCTGTGATAATCAAATTCCTTAATCAGTTCGTCAAGAGACATGATTTCCTTGGTATCTTCAGGAGACCATCCAAGAAGAGCAACAAAGTTTACCACCGCCTCTGCAAGAAATCCCTGATCAATAAGATCTTCAAATGAAGAATGACCACTTCTCTTTGAAAGCTTATGATGATCTTCATCAGTAATAAGTGGACAATGAATATATTTTGGAACTTCCCAGCCAAAAGCATCATATAATCTGTTATATTTTGGAGAAGATGAAATATATTCGTTTCCTCTTACGACATGTGTAATTCCCATAAGGTGATCATCTACAACATTAGCAAAATTATATGTAGGATAGCCATCTGACTTAATTAAAATCATGTCGTCAAGTTCTTTATTATCAACAGTAATGTCTCCGTATAGCTCATCATGGAAGGTGGTTGTTCCTGTTGTAGGATTATTCTGTCTGATAACAAATGGCATACCTGCATCAAGGTTCTTTTGAACCTCTTCCTTTGAAAGAGAAAGACAGTGCTTATCATAAATGTTGATTTCTTTGCCCTCTACTACCTGAGTAAGAGAAGCAAGTCTTTCAGGAGTACAGAAGCAGTAATATGCCTGTCCCTTATCAACAAGCTCCTTAGCATATTTCATGTATATTCCGCTTGCCTGTCTTTCACTTTGAACATACGGGCCAACGTTTCCACCGATATCTGGTCCTTCATCATGTACAAGGCCTGTATCCTTAAGTGTTTCATATATGATTTCAGTCGCACCCTCAACAAAACGTTCTCTGTCTGTATCCTCAATTCTAAGGATAAAATCGCCTCCCTCATGCTTTGCAATAAGGAATGCATAAAGAGCTGTTCTTAAGTTTCCAACGTGCATTCTTCCTGTTGGACTTGGTGCATATCTGGTTCTGATTTTCATTTTGCCTCCATGTTTGGATATCAGTGATACCCTGTAAAAAGAGCTCTCACTTCACCAATAAATATTCCATTTAAATTAATACTAGATGATTATAAACCAGAAACCTGATTTTTTGAAGTAAAAAAAGACTTCTCACATAATCTGAGAAGCCTTTTCTTTCAAAACCTATAATACTATTTGAAAATGATTCCTTATTCTGCGCTTGTAGAAGCTGCATCTGATGAATCTGATAACGAAGCTTCTGTATCTGCTTCAAGTGCTTCAGTAGAATCAAGTGCAGAAGCCTCGGCAGTTATATCTTCAGAAGCATCAGAAGAAGCTGCATCCGATGAATCAGTAACGATAAGGTCATCTTCTGATTTATCAAAGGCTGAGTTTAAAGTACTTGCAACTAGATAAACAGTAGCGTTATCTCCTATGCGTGCGTAATATCTCGATGCAGAGCTTGAATAATCTCCAATATTTATTACTGTAGTTGTCCCATCTTCTGCCGTAAGAGTAATAACCTTACAAGGAGTCTCAAGGCCGTACTGATCAAAATCTGTAACATCAGTAATCTCATTATTTGCAGTAACATCATTGACTGTATCAAGCATAGTTGTTACAAGATCCTGGTCAATATTCTGGCTCTCATCTGATGAAAGAACCCATGTGTCATCTTTTTTTACAAGATCAAGAGTCGCTGTATCAGAATCAGTCGTTGTCACAATATTTATTTCATTTATTGTGCTCTCATCAAGAGTAAGAACTTCATAGGAATCTGTCGATGCTTCCTCATCCTTTACCTTGTTATATTTCTTAAGGCCAAAATAGCCGCCTACAAATACAACAAGAAGAACAATAATTATAATTAGCTGTATTTTTTGTTTTTTCATCTATAGCTCCATTAAAATTTTATTTTTACTTATGTCTTCTGACAATCCAAAGCGCAAGGCCAAATATCCAGATTGCAAGAACAAGTGCAACACAAGCTGATACTATTACTCTTACATTCTGTGATGTCACAGTAATATACAAGTCTGTTGACTTAACAGGAATAGTTACATAATCGACCTGTAAATCAACAAGTGCATTTATTGTATTACCAAAAAGCTTTACATTTATTCCGTTTACCATACTATTTGCGCCATCGGTAAACATCTGTGAAGCTGTATAAATTACACCTATAGACTCTCCATCGCCGCCATCAACAGTCTTTATTGTCTTAAGCCCAAGCGTATACTGTCCTGTAATATCGTCAGATGTCTGTTCAAGCGATCTAGTCAGATCTTTCTTAAGATAAGCACCCTCTGAACTTGTCAAAAGAGCTGCATAAGTATAATCAGTACTAGAAGCATCATATGTAAGAGCCTGAGCATAAGGAGCAAATACAAATCCGGCACCATCTGATGAAAGGCTAGAAACAATATCATCATCGCCAAATGAAGGATACAGGTAATATGGAACAGATTGCTGAGTTGAATAATAATACATATTTGGATCAGTCTCGATTATCATTCCAGACTCTTTTGTTACACCATAATATGACAAAATTGTATCAAAGTTAGTCATTTCTTCTGTTTCAGCATAGGTTGTGTCTATAAGGATATTTCCGCCGTTATTAAGATAATCTATTACTCTACTTGCTTCTTCCTCTGTAAAATCTGTTGTAGGCTCATTGATAATAAGAAGATCGCAGTCATCAGGAACAGAATCTGTAGTAAGAAGATTAAGGTCTGACGTAGTCATTGAATACTTTGAAAATACATCGCTAAAGGTTGAATCAAAGCTTGCTTCATTATGCCCTGTTGTTGTATAAGCTGTAAGAAGCTGATCTTCATCAAGTGAAACATACTGAAGCGCACTCGTAATCTGTCCTTCATAATCATAACCTGTTATCGAACTCTGATAAGTTGACTGGTCATATGAATAACTTAGCATATCAGAATAGCTTATAGCTTTTACTCTACTATTAGTCGTATTCTCAACAACAACGCTGTTATAAGAGAGCGTTGAATCAGTATAGGTTGAACCAAACTGAGGATTTACGATAGGATCAACATATTTAAGAGTGATTTTTGAATTTTGTTCAGTATAAAGCTTTATAATCTTTTCAAGGTTTTGATCTTTATTTGAATCATCATCGCCTTCCTTAGCAAGGAAATAGATTGTGATATCGTCTGTTATTCCCGCAGCAACTTCTTTTGAATCCTTAGAAATAGATGTAAGGCCTGATGAAGTGACATCAATGGCTTTAATCGAATCCGGAATCTGCTCGGCAGCAAGGTTTGCAAAGACTACTACTACAATCATAATAATTGACATTGCAAAGCTATATGCTCCAATAGAAAAATTCTTCTTTGAAACAGAATATCTGCGTTTTTGAATTGACTGAGTACACAGGAACAAGAAAAGCGCCGTAACTGATACAAAATAAATAACAGAAGTAAAATCAAAGCTTCCGTTCATCATGTTATCAAGACGGCTGCTAAAATCATATGTTGACTTTAAGAATGTCTGAAGCCAGGTAATCGAGATACTGCTATAGGCACTTCCAAGAAGGCATCCCAAAAGAAGGAAAAATATTCCACCAACAGCACTGATTATCTGATTTTCTGTTAGTGAAGAAATAAACATACATATAGCTATTGCCATAAGTCCATAAAGGAAAAGAGCAAGTACACTTGTATAGCTCCATGCATACTCAGGAGTTCCAAAAAGTGCAAGAACAAGAGGCAGCATAGCAGCTACAGCACATGGAATAGCATAAATGGCAGCAAGAGCCATAAATTTTCCAAGTACAACTTTTCCAACTGTAATAGGAGCTGTAAGAATGAGCTGATCAGTTTTTGATCTTCTCTCCTCAGCAAAACATCTCATACAAAGAATCGGGATAGCAAATGAAAGAGCAAAAAATGCTGTAACATATAAGGTATTTGTTAAGATTGCACTTTCACTTAATATATTTGTAAAGATGAAGTAGAGAAACATTACCATAAGAATTCCGCCAATTACAAGCGGTCCTATGAAGGTATTAAAATATGATTTAAACTCTCTCTTAAAAATGGCAATCATTATTTTTCTTCCTCCTTAGGTTCATCTGATGATTCGTTACTTTCGTTGTTTTCGGCTTTATTTTCTTTGCCAAAATCATCAGTCTTTACTTCCATTTTCTTTTCTTTTTTCTTTCTCTTTGCAAGTGCTCCGGGAGTTTCCTGTGTAACAGTAAGGAAAACATCCTCAAGAGTCTTCTTCTCGATATCCATTGATAGAACAGGAAGTCCTGCAACAGCAAGAGCCTTAGCAATATCTGTTCTTATATCATCTTTGGTATTTGTCTCAACAGTGACCTTTGCACTTCCATCATCTCCAAGACTATTTATTGAAATATTTTTAATATTATTAACGCCAACAAGAGCGCCCTTAATCACGCCTTCGCTGCCAATGATATTAAGCTTTACAATTGCATTTCCACTAAACTGCTTCTCAAGCTCAAGTGGGGTTCCACTTGCAACGAGTTTACCATGAGAAATGATCATTACTTCATCGCACACTTCATTAACTTCAGAAAGAATATGTGAACTAAGTACTACTATATGATTATCCTTTAATGACTTAATCAGATTTCTGATTTCAATAATCTGCTGAGGATCAAGACCTACTGTAGGTTCATCAAGAATAATGACTTCAGGCATACCAATAAGTGCCTGTGCAAGACCTACTCTTTGCCTATAACCCTTTGATAAATTATGAATCATTCTGTTTCCATAATCTCCAAGCATAGTCAGCTTAAGAATTTTTGCAATCTGATCTCTTCTATCCTTCTTTGGAACCTTTTTGAGCTCAGCAACGAATTTAAGGTATTCCATTACTGTCATTTCTGTATAAAGAGGCGGAATTTCAGGAAGATACCCTATACTCTCCTTGGCCTCCTCAGGCTGCTTTAAAATATCAAAATCATTAATCTTAACAGTCCCCTCATTTGCTGCAATATAACCAGTCATGATGTTCATGGTCGTTGTCTTTCCTGCACCGTTAGGACCAAGAAATCCATAAATCTTGCCCTTTTCGAGCTTGAATGACAAATGATCAACCGCGATACGCTCGCCATAGGTTTTTACAATATTATCAACCTCTATCAAAGCCAGTTCCTCCTAATTTTCATAATTTTTACTTAATACTATGTATTATGAAAAGAATTTGTGTTTAAAGTGATATCTAATTGTGAAAAAAGTGTGTTCATCCGCCTTTTCTTCCGGATAAACACACTTTTATTTGTTAAAAAGATTACTTAGTTTGAAGAACTTTCTGAATCAGCGCTTTCTGTCATCTCGCCAAAGCCTTCAGGAGCCGCATCGCCGTCTTGACCCATCTGACCAGGCTTACCACCGCCTTGTCCCTGCGGTCCGCCGCCCATTCCGTGTCCATCTCCCATACCACCAGTAGGAGTTGTTCCGCCTGTAACACTTATGCTATCAAGTGTTACTTCTTCAGATTGATCTCCAGAGCTTATAGTATAGGTTTCTCCTTCTTCAAGATCAGGAGAGCTAAATACTATGCAGGACGTATCTTTAACTGCTACATATTCGTATATAGTATTTCCATCACTATCAGTAATTAGTATTGTTTCGCCTGCAGATACAGTTTCACTAAAGTAGTAAAGAATTGAATACTGAGTTGATGTATCTTCAAATGTTTCTGCCATTCCAGAACTTCCTGCAGCAAGTATTGTTCCGCCGCTTATAACACATTCGCCGCCGTTTTCACTGCCAGAATCAATTGCCCCATCCATATCGCCTACAGGACCATTTACAATAATAGTTCCACCTGTAATATATATATTTCCATTTGAATCAAGTCCGTCACCTACAGCATTTACAGTGAGTGTTCCGCCTGAAATAGTAAGGTTTGGCGTGTTAGTATTCTTAGTACTTGTTGTGGAAGACTCCTGACCCATATTCATCCCGCTTCCCCCATTAGCATTTAGTCCATCATCAGAAGAAGTCACATCAATTGTTCCGCCTGATATATTTATCTGATTTGCTTCAAGTCCTTCATATGACTGCGTAACAGTTATGTCACCGCCCTCAATATTTAGCTCGTTGTAGGCCTGAATTCCGTCATCGCCTGCTGTAATAGTGAATGTACCACCGGTAATTGTTACTACTCCGTAGCCATCACCTGTCGTATCATTTGATTTTATTGCGTCGCCGCCAGTAGTAATAGTAAATGTACCGCCAGAAATTGTGACTGAATCCTTTCCCTTAATACCGTTGTTAACAGCATTTACTTCAATAGTCCCACTTTCTATAACAAGATTATTCTTGGTTTGAATTCCGTTATTTATATAACCATTTACTGTAAGAGAACCATCTCCTGATATAGTAAGGTCATCACACGAATAAATTGCTGCTCCGGATGCATCTTCAGTAGATTCTTCATCAGTTGAGGTTTCTTCAGTAGATGCTTCTTCAGTAGATGCTTCTTCAGTAGATGCTTCTTCACTTGATGTCTCTTCAGAAGATTCCATATCCATTGATGGCCTAGTCATTTGACCCATTTGATCAGAATCAGTTTTGACAGTAGTATCTATTTCAGTCTCTTCGTCGCTTGATACTACATTTGTTGTTCCATCAGCAAGTACAATCGATGCGCTCCCTGCATTTGTTACATATATTGCAGCATCTGATGAATTCGTAATGGTAACACCATTTAAAACAAGCACAACCGATTCGCCCTTTTGAACATCAATATTTATTTGTCCATCATCTAGGGTTCCGCTAAGCGTATATGTTCCAGCGCTAGATATTGTAACTACTCCGTCTTTGTAGCTTGCGCCTTCACCAGTAATTTCTGTATCATCATTACTTAGTGTAATTGTTGTCTGTACGCCGCCTATATCGGTAGAATCAGCAGCAGCTACAGTTGTTTCGCTGCTTACTTTGGCAGTGTCAGAGCCCGATGAAATATTATTTATATATAAACCGGCTACTACCATTATCAACATAAATGCAATAATAACCGGCAGTATAATTTTCTTTAATTTTCTTTTCATTTTAGTCACCCTCTTGGAAAAATTTTGCAAAAAACTTTTGCAGTTTTACCAATCCCTAATTTTTTTGTCTTTTATAATGAATCTCTACTTGTAGGATCTCCGACAACGATATTAAGATTGCCATTTCTTGTACGAAGCTCATCTATGAATTCCTTAGGAACATTTCCCTCAGGAAGAGTAATTGAATAAGTAAGTTCATATAATGTTCCCATATTTGTAGTTCTTACCTTATCAAGGCTTCTCTTTGTAGTAAATTTATCAAGCACATCATCAAAAAGTCCGTTATAGTCATAATTCTCAGGAAGAGTTATCTTAAGCTGCTTTTCTTCATTTGAGTTTCCTCCAAAATCTACAAAAGTAAGAACAAGAGTGCAGATTCCAATTACTGCAAAGAAAATAAATGCAATTCCTATATAACCCATTCCAAGAGCAAGTCCAAGAGCCATTGCTGTAAAGATTGCTGCTATTTCTCTTGCAGTCCCCGGAACACTTCTAAATCTTACAAGTGCAAATGCGCCTGCAACAGCAACTCCTGTTCCAATATTTCCATTTACAAGCATTATTACAACTGCAACAGCCATTGGTAAAAGAGCCAGTGTTATTGCAAAGCTCGATGTATGTTTACATTTATATAAAAAGACCTTTGCTGTTAATACTCCAAGTACCAACGCTGAAAAAAGACAAATTAAAAGTGACATTACTGTTACTGAATCTCCAATTATACTGTTTAACATTTTGTTTTTTCCTTTCATAAGAGAAAATGGTTTTTAATAGTGAAATAGTTTTAAAAATTATAATGCTTCCCGTTGCTGGTTTTGTGCTATATAAGAGCACATTGGAACTATTTTTGCTGTTTCTTTTTTGAAATCCTTTACCAAAAAGTTTTTATAGCATGTACCATATTTAGAAAAGCTTGCCGGATAAATCAGATTCTCGCTAAGTGCCTGCGAAAGCCACAGCGGCATTGCCGATGATATTTTTATCTCCATAACGATTTTGCCATCCTTCATAACCGGCTCTCCATAGTCGCCAAGGCAAAGATCCAAATCCTTATTTCTCCATCTGATATTTCTATCGAATGTAACTCTAAGTTCGCTGTCATCCTTGCCTGCAAGAGCTGATCTATCATATCCAATGAATGCCTTCGGCTTTGGATTATAGAGATTCATAAGAAAAAGAATTTCCTTTTGAATCTGTATATCATTATTTGGAATAAGCTTTTGCTGAGTAATAAACGTTTTTATTTCATCATATGAAGCAGCAATCCTTCTCTTGTAAACAACCCCATCATATTTCTTTTTAATTTCAGCAAAAATCTTATCATCAGGTTTTGGAACGCCATAACTTCTAATTCTGATTTTTTCCTTATAGACCGGTTTATCAAGTGACGTTCTAATAAGATCATATGAATCTGTATCATAATAAATATTGCAAATGGTATACTCACCATATTTATCTTCATTCATTTTAGTTCTTAGAACCGGGATAAGTTTTTCATACTGTTCTTCAGTAATAAGAAATTTCTTTTCGTATCTTTTAAATGAGCTTTGAATTTCTCCCATGTTGTGCCTCCGTTTCCTTTGATATAAACAAATTAACGCTATAACCTAAATCCCACCTAAAAAAGAAACGGTATTTCATGAACAAAGTGTAAACAAAAATAAAAAAACAGGCAGTCCTGCATAAAAGCAGTAACTGCCTGTCATAAAAATTAAATTTATTATTGTTTATTTCTTACCAGTAGAACCAAATCCACCTGCTCCGCGTTCAGTATCTTCAAGCTCGTCTACTTCATCAAATGTCACCGGCAAAAAAGGCATAACAACAAGCTGAGCAATTCTCTCACCCTTTTCTACATGTCTTGAAGTATCGGTATCGTTATGAAGAGCAACCTTAAATTCTCCTCTGTAATCCGAATCCACAACGCCTGCACAATTTGCAGGTCTAAGCCCTTCCTTGCAGGCAAGTCCGCTCCTGGCAAATATTCCTCCAAAATAGCCTTCGGGAATCTCCATTGAAAGACCGGTTCCTATCATTTTGGTAGTAAATGGTTCAATTTCAACTTCTTCACAAACATCAGCATAAAGGTCATAACCAGCTGCATAGCTGCTCCCTCTTGTTGGCATTGTAGCAGTTTGTGTAAGCTTCTTTACTTTAATTTCCATTTCTAAATTCTCCTCTTATAATTAGTAGACATGCATAATATATGCTGAATAAGGTGGAAGGTCAAGACCTCCTCCAAAATCAATCTCTTTTCCCGAAATAAGCTCATGCGCCCTTCCGGCATTTGCATTAAAATCGGCGTGAAAAGCATTTTCGTCTGCATTTATTGAAATTAAACATCTATCATTCTCTGTTTCTCTTGCAAAAATGCACTGCTTATTAGTAAGAAGAATTGATTTAAAATTCCCATATGAAAGTGCCGGAGCTTTATGTACAGCACCTGAAAGTGCAGAAATATAATTTGTAAGGTCATTCCAAATCGGCTTATCAAAGCATGGACGAAGTGATGGATCTCCCTGAGACTTTTCACCCTTTTCTCCCCATTCACTTCCATAATATATTGTGGGAATACCAGGCATCGCAAACATAAATGCATACATAAGCTTTAAATGATTCTCATTTTGTAAAATACTAGCAGCTCTAGTTACATCATGATTATCAGCAAAGGACAACAGATGTTCTCCTTTATATAAGCACCAATTCTCATCGCCAAACTGTCTAAGAAGAGAATGAGTTATTTCAAACATATTCATAGAATTAAAACTTGAATATAAGCCTTTATAGCATTCATAATTTGTAGCACTATCGCACAGACCATTTCCCATTATCTGGTGATAATCTCCGCCAATCATCTCTCCTACAAGGAAGAAGTCGTTCTTTTTCTCATTCGTCTTCTGTTTTAAAGTTCGTATAAAATTCTGATCAAGACAATATGCAACATCAAGCCTAAGACCATCTATATCAAATTCTTCAATCCAATTTAATGCGCTCTTAATTAGATAATCTACTACTTCCGGGTTATGAAGATTAAGCTTAACAAGGTCGAAATTGCCTTCCCACCCCTCATACCAGAGACCATCATTATAATTATCATTACCGCCAAAATTTATGTTGAACCAGTCTTTATAATTTGATGCTTCACGCTTTTCAAGCACATCCCTAAAGCCAAAGAAGCCTCTGCCAACATGATTAAATACGCCGTCAAGAACTACTCTTATTCCATTTTCATGAAGCTTATCGCAAACAAGGGCAAAATCCTCATTTGTTCCAAGACGCACATCAATTTTCGAGTAATCTCTAGTGTTATAACCATGAGTATCCGATTCGAAAACCGGATTAAAAAGGACTGTGTCTATTCCAAGCTTTTTTAGATGAGGAATAAAATCAATTGTCTTTAAGATTCTACTATTTACTATTCCATCATTTTCAAACGGTGCGCCGCAAAAGCCAAGCGGATAAATCTGATAAAAAACACTTTCAAATGCCCACATAAAAACACATCCTTTCCATTTCGATAATAATTATTATACCATGAAAAGAATGTGTTATATTGTTTTAACTATTTTTTTAAATAAAAACAATGAAATTATAATTGTTATGCGCTTATCATAGCATCACTAGAAGCATCATAAACGTATCTTGCAGTATCAATTACTACTCCGCTGTCATTTACCTTTTCATATGTTCCATCATCGCAAAGCTTGTACCAAACTACAGCCTCAGTAGAATCATATGTTGCAGAAACTACAGATGTAATAACGTCCTTATAAAAGATTACATTTCCATCACTGTCTTTATATGCATAAATATCACTAAAAACATTTGTCTCGACTGATGTATCAACATGATGAACTTCAAAACGCATTCTGGTAGCTCTCATATTTGATAAAGCATCTTGAGGAGTAATATAACTAAGCTCAAGTGACGAAAGTGCTGACGAATAATCAATAGGTCCTCCAATGCTAGTTTTTACAATACTTCCATCAGAATATACAAATTCTTTTACGCTTACAGCAGTTGATCCGGAGGTCTTTAGAACTCCAATATTATCTGCATCTGTTGTAGATGTCTTAATTATAAGTGTATCTGCGCCGTCATAGGTTGAAAGACCTATGTAATCTGTATCAGTAGTTTCAAGCTGCGCCGTTGTAAGGCAGGAAACGCTTCCTGCATCCGATGTGGTATTTCCAACTCCGATAGATGTTATCTTAGTTGTTCCTGTTTCAGTAGCATCAACATTTACTGAGAAAACCTCTTCGCCATCAACATATATTTCTGCTCTGGTCATGGCATTATTAAGTCTTACATACCCTGAAAGGCCGCCAACATTTATTCTCGCAATATAATTAATTGTGGGAGCCACCCATTTATTCTCTTCCTTTTGACCTGCTCCGCCCGCTGCGTTTCCTAAACCAGATGAACCAGAACTCGAAGCATCAGCTGCAAAAACATAAGAATCATCAAGATTAGCTGTACTTAAAAGGAATGATGAAATAATGGCTATCAGAATCAAAAGAATTTTCTTTGCAAGATCTATGGATTTTCTATTTTTGTCTTTAGCTATATTGTTTTTTATCATTGCCAGCCTCAAAATTTTATTTGGTTCCCTTTTTGCAATATTTCAGGTAGATGCATTAAGAGTAATGGTATTGCAAAAAGGGAACCCGGTGTCGGAAAATTAGGGGGTTTCGCAACACCTGGTTCCCATTATATTAATCAAAACTTAAAATTACCCAAATCCGATCCATCATCATGGAAAAGATATTTTTTATCTGCATCGGCAGCACTTGTTGCAAGCTCATCACATCTTTCATTTTCCGGATGTCCGTTATGTCCCTTGACCCAGTTCCAGTTTATATTATGAGGAGCCTTTGCCTTTAGAAGTCTTTCCCAGAGCTCTCTGTTCTTGACCGGGGACTTCGTACTGGTTTTCCATCCATTTTTTATCCATGAGCCAATCCAGTTCTTTGCAAAAGCATCGATTACATATTTGGAATCAGAAAAGAGCTCTACATTACATGGAAGGTTCAATGATTCAAGAGACACTATTACCCCAAGAAGCTCCATTCTGTTATTAGTAGTTTTATCAAATCCGCCGCTTATCTCCTTAACATGTTCGGCGCCTTTAGAATCTGTAAACTTAAGTAATGCTCCAAAACCTCCTGGACCATCCGGATTGCCTCTTGCAGCCCCATCAGTATAAATTCTTACGTTCAAATCTCTCTCCTTGTCAATTAAATTTGTCAATTAATTTGCCAAATTCCTGATGCCGAAAAATCGTCAGCCATCTTCTGCGAAGCCTTGACTATATCATCATCATATCCAAGAATTCCAAGAAGCTTAATTGCATTTCGTTTTACAGCAGGTCCGTCCTTTAATTCATAACCAAACTCAACATTATCGTCATGAACATCGCCCTCAAAATGATAATTTTTATAGCCGGTTTTTAAGAGTTCTGTAAGCTCAATATCGTGTGTTGCAGCAAATGATGTTGCATTTAAACTGCATAAGTTCTTAAGAATCTGCGATGAAGCAGCAATTCTTTCAATAGTATTAGTTCCTCTAAGAACCTCATCTATCATACACAGAACCGGATTACCGTCTTCTTTTGCTGCATCAATTATTCGTTTAAGCGACTTTATCTCAACAATATAATAGCTTTCTCCGCCTACAAGATCATCTCGAAGAGCCATTGATGAATATACTCTGTACAAAGGAGCCTCATAACGTTCTGCAAGAGATGTATGAATTGTTTGTGCCAAAATAGTATTAATTGCAACAGTCTTTAAGAATGTTGACTTTCCAGATGCATTTGAACCGGTAATAAGAGCATTTCCTTCTAAATCAAATGAGCAAGGAACAGGGTTATTTATTCCCGGATGATATAGTCCTTGTGTGTGAATTTCCTTTGCTTTTGTAAATTCAGGGATGCAGTATTTGGAGTCAAGAGATTTTCTATAGCATCCGATTGCAATCTCAGAATCAATTAGTCCAATACATGTGTTGATATTATCAACGCTTGTCATATTCTTTCTGATTTCAGAAAGCATCTGATTAAACTTAATCATATCAAGATGCGTCACGATACAGAAATATGAAATAAAAATATCAAGAATGCTGCCATTTGCTCCAAGATTTCCAGCAGAAGCAAGAATACCGGCTCCAGACCTAAAAGGTTTTAATTTAGCTTCATCTTCGGTGATTTTGCCAAGCTCTTTTTGAAGATGCTCATCCTTTATCTTGTGAAGCTTATCTACGCATTTTAATAGCCTTAGAACATATGTAAAGCTGGACATGTATGGATTCACTTCACCGTTTTGCTTAAAGTAAGTAATTATGTTGTAAACGATAAGCATAAGCAAAAGGATAAAGAAAAAGCTAAAATAGAAAAAGCATCCAATAATAGAGATTACTATTAGTGCGTCAAATAAATAATTCGCCGCATTACTTCTTTTTCCAAGATTATCTAGAAAATCAAGATAGTCATAAATCGAATATTTATTTCTACTTGCGGCAAGGCTAAGAAGTGACTGACACTTGCATCTTGTATCTTCATGCTCATCATAGTAGGTTATGCTTTCTTCGAGCTCATCAAAATCATCCATTTGAAGCGGATCACGAAGCATATGATATAAATACTCTTCACCGGCAGCAGACTGACAATAATCCATTCGAACATAAACATCATCCATAGATAAATCATTCCATGTAATATCGTCAATTGAATTTGGTGATTTATGCTTTAGATGATATTTGGGTATATATTCAAATTTGCTTTCAATAAATTTCTTTAATGGCTTCTTGCCGTAATTTCTCTTAAGCTTATTGCCAAGTTCTTTTGCTGCTCTGTGCTGATTGATTACTCCAACTATTGACATGACGATAATAAATACAATCATCAGTGCAAAAAATACTACGTACTCCATGTCTATCCATCCTGGTCTTTTTTATTTTTGTGTATCAATTCTCATCTTTATTTCATTAGCTTTTTTATATAGCTCATCAGGTTCAACCCCAATATTATATTTACCATCTATATAGCGTATAACGCCATTTATCATAGTCATTTTGATATTGGTCTTTGAACCGCTATAAACAATATTTTTTTGAATATTATTTATTGGCTGCATATTTGGCTGATCAAGGTCAATCATGATAATATCAGCTTTTTTACCTTCAGAAATAGTATCACAATCATTTAGCCCCATTGCATGGGCACCATTTACTGTTGCCATTTTCAGTACTTCAAGAGCGTCTACGCTTGAAGCATCATTATCACGAAGCTTGGCAAGACCGGTAACAAGAAACATCTCCCTAAACATATCGAGACAGTTGTTGCTTGCAGGGCCGTCTGTTCCAAGCGCAACTGGAATTTTGCGCTTCAAATAATCTGATATTGGAGCGATGCCGCTGGCAAGCTTGGTATTTGATCCAGGGTTAGAAACAACATACATATTTCGATTCTTTAGGATATCCATTTCCTTTTCATTTACATGAACAAGATGGAAACCGCCTCCGCCATAGTCAAACATATGAAGAGAATCAAGAAATTCAACAGGCGGCATACCATACCTGTCTATGCAGCCCTGTACTTCATTTTTGGTTTCAGAAATATGTGCAAAAACAGGTGCCTTATATTTGGCAGCAAGTGCACTTATTTGCTCTAAAAGTTCCTTTGAGCAGGTGTATTCAGCGTGAAAGCCCAGTATGAATGAATTTAAGCTGTCTTTTTTGTTTAGCTTTTGGTACATCTCTTCAAGCATTTCAACAGACTGACTAAAATTATTAACTCCGCCAACCTGAACGCATCTCATTCCAGCTTCTTCACATGCCTTTGCAATGGAATCAGGTGTTAAATACATATCAAAAATAGATGTTATTCCAGATGAGAGATATTCGAGAATAGCAAGCTTTGAAAGATAATAAATATCATCAGCAGTTAGCTTTGCTTCCACAGGAAATATTTGCTTATTAAGCCAGTCGTCAAGTGGCATATCATCAGCTCTTGAACGAAGCAGCGTCATTGCAGAATGAGTATGTGCATTTTTAAATCCCGGCATAATTAAATTTCCCTTACAGTCAATTTCCTTATCCCAGACATTTATTGCCGATGAATCACTGTTGTAATAATCGTTTGCAGCATCTTCATCTCCTGCAAAAATTATTCTGTCATTTTCTGTCCACACTTCGCCTTCAAAAACAGGTTCATTGTCTTTCATGGTAAAAATCTTTGCATTAAAAAAACGAATTTTCATAGACGCATCCTTTCAAGTCATCGGTTAATAAGCTTCATATACAAAAAACGTTTTACATCATCTCTACAGCAGCAGTGACAAGTTTGGCAAAATCCTGTCCGGACTTATCAGCTGCTTCATTTACATCATTTCCAGATAAAGGCTTATCTTCCATCCCCGCTGCAGCATTTGAAATAAATGATATTCCACACACCTTAAGACCAATGTGGTTTGCAGCAATAGCTTCAACAACAGTGCTCATTCCAACAGCATCTACTCCAAGTGTCCTTAGAAGCTTTATCTCTGCTGACGCTTCAAATGAAGGTCCTGTTAACTGGCAATAAACGCCTTCCTTTAAGTCAATACCTGTTTCCTTTGCTGCTTCTCTGATAATTCTCTGAAGCTCTTTATCATATACATTTGTCATGTCAGGGAATCTTGTTCCAAATCTGTCATCATTAGGTCCGATAAGCGGATTGGGCATAAAGATTGAAATATGATCTGTAATCATCATAAAATCGCCAACATTAAAATCATATGAAAGCCCGCCTGCAGCATTTGTAAGAAATAGTGTTTCAGCGCCAAGAAGCTTCATTAGTCTGGCAGGAAGAACCACTTCATCCATACTATAGCCTTCATAGTAGTGAACTCTTCCTTTCATGCAAACAACAGGTACATCATCTACATATCCAAAAATAAGTTTTCCGTCATGCCCCGGAGCAGTAGATACAACAAAACTATCTATATCTGCATATTTTATTTCACAAACTACTTTAATCTGCTTTGCATAGTCGCCAAGTCCAGATCCAAGCGTAATTGCCACACGTGGCACAAAATCTGTTTTTTCTCTAACCGAATTCAGACATCTCATTAAACGATCATAATTATCATTTTTCTTCATCTTTATAACCTCCATTAGTATTCACTGCATCAAAAATCTGTAAAATAAATATAATTTAATTATTGTTTTGTTCTTCGATTTTTTTAGCCAGATCCTCGAGATAGTAATATCTCTCCATCAATTCTTCCAGCTTCTTATTTAGCTCCTCTTTCTTTGCAAAAAGTTCATTTAGCTTAACGAAATCAGTTGCAGATGAAACTATATCCTCATCAGTTTTACTGATTTTTTCTTCAAGAGAAGAAATATCATCTTCTATTGTCTCATATTCCTTCTGTTCCTTGAAGCTGAATTTAAGCTTATGCTCTGAAACATATTTTTTCTTCTCGGGCTCTTCATCAGAACTGTATGCATTCTCATTAACTTTGTCATCTAGTCTCTTTTCGGCAAGCTTTCCATCAACACTCTCTTTGTTAAGCTCAAAGAACTCCGTATAAGATCCATTAAACAACTTAATATTTCCGTTAGAATCAAAGGTAAGCATTCTTCTTGCAATTCTGTCAAGAAAGTATCTGTCATGGGAAACTGTTATTACAATTCCCGCAAAGCTGTCCAAATAATCTTCAAGAATTTGAAGTGTAAAAATATCCAGATCATTTGTAGGCTCATCAAGGATTAGAACATTTGGTGCTCCCATAAGAACCTTAAGAAGATAAAGTCTTCTTTTCTCACCTCCCGAAAGCTTTCCAATAAGTGAATACTGCATTGATCCTGTAAAAAGAAATTTCTCACACATCTGTGAAGCAGTTACATAGCCGTCATCTGTCTTAATATATTCAGCAGTATCCTTTACATAATCAATAACTTTTTTAGAATCATCCATATCTTCAGATTCCTGAGCATAATAGCCTATCTTTACTGTTTGTCCAATTACAACTGATCCGCTATCTGGTGCGATTACCCCGGTCATAACCTTAATCAAAGTAGATTTGCCACAGCCATTTGGTCCAAGAATACCCACTCTGTCATTTCTAAGAAAAATAAAATCAAAATCATGAAAAAGTGTTCTATCTCCATAAGCCTTTGAAACTCCGGAAAGTTCAATAGTAGTCTTTCCAAGTCTTGATGAAAGTGCGCTGATTTCAATATTTGAATCAGTATCAATCTTTTCTTCATCCCGAAGTGCTTCATATCTTTGAATATGTGCCTTCTGCTTAGTTGACCTTGCTCTTGCGCCTCTTTGCATCCATGCAATTTCTTTTCTCAAAATATTAGCATGCTTATCCTGCGTAGCAAGTGCCGAGTCTATCCTCTGCGCCTTAAGTTCCAAATAGCCTTCATAATTCGTATCATAGGTATAAAGTTTGCCACGGTCTACTTCAACAATTTTGTTGCAGACAAGGTCAAGAAAATATCTATCATGAGTAACCATGATAATAGCTCCGCGGTAGCTTTTAAGATAATCCTCAAGCCATTCATTCATAGCATTATCGAGATGATTTGTAGGCTCATCAAGAAGCAGAATATCTGAATTTGATAAAAGAACTGATGCAAGCGCCGCTTTCTTTTTCTGACCGCCCGAAAGCTCGCTTATATGCTGAGTAATATCAGAAAATCCAAGCATATTAAGAATTTTTTTGGCTTCTCCTTCAAGTTCATATTCAAGGTCCTTCGCGTGAGCCTCATCGGAAGGCTTTCTCTTTATTACATTCTCTTTTACAACATATTCATAAAGAGAATAATCTTTCTTAAAATCTGGGGTTTGAGAAAGGAACTCAATTACAATATTATTAGCACTTGTAACGCTTCCTGTGTCAGGCTCTTCAATACCGGCAATAATCTTTAGCATTGTAGATTTTCCTGTTCCGTTAATTCCGATAATCCCGATTCTGTCACCTTTGTTTATTCCAAATGTCGCATCTTCAAGTAAAACCTTGTCTGTAAAAGCCTTTGAAACTCCGGTGAAATTAAGTATATTAGTATTTTGTGCCATTAAAATTTAAATCCTTCATTTATTTATTTGCAAAAAGCGCCTCATGCTTCATCTTTTTGAATCAAATTTCCAATAAGCCTTGGCTTAACCGTTGCCGAAATTGAAGTTCCAAGCGTATCCATAATACCATTTTTCTCAAGTCTTCCCATTAGAAGACTCTCAAACCAGCTTTCCGGCGTTATTCCTTTTAATGAGGATACTATCATATCGCTTCCTGGCTTTTCATCCATGTGTATTTCAATTTGTGATGGAGCAGTCTTTCCTGCACCTGTATTGTCAAAAAAGACATTAATTGTGCGAGTTGCAGCTTCTTCAATATATAGTATTTCATTTAAAATCGCAAAGCGTCCCTGCTCATCTGTTGCAAAAGACGTCTTTACGGCAGCAGTATATATTTCGCCGTGCATATCTATAGAGCTATAAATGGGATTATTTCCCAGATTGCATCTTAACGTATAAGTAGCATCTCCTTCTTTAATAACCATATCAAGGCTGTTATCAGAATTCTTAACAAAAGAGATGGTTTTCATTCCATCAGTATAATTATTATGAAAAACCTGCATTATAAGAGGAAATACTCCGATTCCCTTTTGATCAAGTTCATATTCAGCTCCGGTAATTTTATCCGTCCAAAGCTTAATATACTGATTTCCCGTTCTTTTATTCAAATAAAACGATGAACCGTTAAGCTTATTCTTATATGATAGATTAATAAGCTTATTTCTTCCAAAGGATGAACCAAGAGAAACATTCTCACGTCTCCTTTGCCAACCACCTGAAGTGATAATTGGAAGCTGCGTTGTTCTGCAGGATATTCTTCTGGCAGCATATCTTAGTTTGTTAAGTGCTCTTGGATTATCAATAGACTCGTGGCTACTTACTTCAATATTTTTCATATATTTGCAAATAATTGCAGTCATATCGCCATCTTGAAAGACACAGTTATTGCCTGCATTTGTGCATACCACCATGTTGATGTCAGGATAACAGAATACATTTTGTCCTAGCATTCCATTAAAGGTAAATTCTCCCTCTCTTGTCTGACCGGTCCAAATCTGATATCCATAATTATCGGTGCTTACTTCACTAGTATCAATTTTTGTAGTAACAGATTCCTTAACCCACTCTTTTGAAATAAGCTGCCTGCCATTCCATTCGCCTTCCTGAAGATAAAGCATACCAAGCTTTGCCATATCTTCAATTCGAAGAAAGAGGCCCCATCCTCCTTTGGTAATGCCTTGGCTATCGCTTTCCCAAAGTATTCTTTCAATCCCAAGTGGTTTAAATATCCTTGGAACAAGAAAGTCAAACATAGACATACCAGTAATTTCAGATACAATCGCCGAAAGCATATATGAATTCATACTGTTATATTCAAACTGTGAGCCAGGTTCAAACTGAGTATTTGATTGTAAAAAAGATTGTCTCCAGTCGCCAGCTGTAATTGCACCTGATTCATTAAACGGAATCCCAGAGCTCATCGTAAGAAGGTTTCTTACTTTAAGAGAACTAAGTCCGGTCTCCTTCATGCTTAAGAAGTCAAAGATAGATTTTTTTGAAGAAAAAATATCTGAAAGCTTATCCTCTACAGAAAGCTTACCTTCATCAACAAGTAGCCCAATAGCCATTCCGGTAACACTCTTACACATAGAATGTGTAACATGCCAATACTCCGGTTTATAGTATCCAAACCCGGTTTCGCCAATGACATTTCCATTTCTAACGATCATTATTTTATGCATATTTGCATCAGAGCTCATACTAAGCTCTGTAAAAAGATCTGCTATATAATCTGACGAGATTCCCATCTTCTCAGGAGTACACCTCTCAAGATGAGTCTCATATTCGGTTTTATCAGGAAATTCCTTTTTTTGAGGAACATAATCAATCTTACTAATTTCACCGGTTTGTCTTTTCATAATCTTTAGCATAAGATCTGCTACATCAAATTCTGTCTTTGCCATTAAGGTTTACCTCGATTTGTCTGTAAAAAGATTTAATACAAAAGCTACACTTCTATTATATTACGAAGCAAAGCGAAATAATATTAAACGGATATAAAAAATTCACCACTGGTGAGCTTTTTATGGCCACCGTGGTGAATTTTTAATGCAGTACTAATATTATTACATTTTTACTTTCTTGAACATTTTCTTACCTTTTTGAACAAGAACTCCATCACCTTCGAATTCGCTCTTGTCAAAAGAAGCAGAGATATCTGTAACCTTTTCTCCTTTAAATGAAACGCCGCCCTGCTGAACTGCTCTTCTAGCTTCACTTCTTGATGGAACCATTCCTGCGCTTACAAGAACCTGCATAATATCTATCTTTCCATCCTTAAAATCATCATCCTTAAGTTCACATGATGGAACATTTGAATCATCTGCTCCGCCAGCAAAAAGAGCCTTTGCTCCGTTCTTTGCCTTTGTAGCTTCCTCTTCTCCGTGCACCATCTTGGTAAGCTCGAAAGCAAGAATCTCCTTTGCTTCATTAATCTTGTTATCTTTCCAAGTTGCAATCTCCTCAATCTCCTCAAGAGGAAGAAATGTAAGAAGCTTCATGCACTTTATTACATCTGCATCATCAACATTTCTCCAGTACTGGAAGAATTCGAAAGGAGTTGTTTTATTAGGATCAAGCCATACAGCGCCGCTCTGAGTCTTACCCATTTTCTTTCCTTCAGAATTAAGAAGAAGAGTAATTGTCATTGCATATGCATCTTTTCCAAGCTTACGTCTTATAAGTTCTGTACCGCCAAGCATGTTACTCCACTGATCATCTCCGCCAAATTCCATATTGCATCCGTATTTCTCGAAAAGCATCATAAAATCATAGCTCTGCATAAGCATGTAGTTAAACTCAAGAAAGTTAAGGCCTCTCTCAAGTCTTTGCTTGTAGCATTCAGCAGCAAGCATCTTGTTAACGCTAAACTGTGACCCAATATCTCTTATGAATTCAACATAGTTTAAATCCATGAGCCAGTCAGCATTATTTACCATAAGTGCCTTGCCATCAGAAAAATCAATAAATTTGCTCATCTGCTGCTTAAAGCATTCGCAGTTGTGATTTATTGTTTCTGTAGTCATCATCTGTCTCATATCAGTTCTGCCAGATGGATCACCAATCTGTGCAGTTCCTCCGCCAATAAGAGCTATCGGCTTATTTCCTGCCATCTGAAGTCTCTTCATAAGGCAAAGAGCCATAAAGTGGCCTACGTGAAGCGAATCTGCAGTAGGATCAAATCCAATATAAAATACTGCCTTTCCATTGTTTACAAGCTCCTTAATTTCTTCCTCATCAGTAAGCTGTGCAAGAAGCCCTCTTGCCTTTAGTTCGTCAAATACTGTCATAACTTTTCCTCCATGCTGCGCATTTACTTTAATTCTGCGCCATTTTCCCGGGGCGGGTAATGCTAATAACAGCACAATAAAACCCGCCCTCTACAATAGTATCTTGTAAAGGACGGGTTAATAATAATCCGTGTTACCACCTTCATTCACATAAAGCTCACGCCATATGCCTTAGTAAGTACTGCCTCAAATAAAATCAATACTCTGCTGCTATAACGGGCAGTCCCGATATCACCTACTAAATTTCAATGATATAGCTCCCGGATGTATTCATAAGCTTTTGCAAACTGCGCCTCTCACCAACCGGCGGCTCTCTGTCAATGCACCATATGCTTATTACTTCTTCCGTTCAACGCATATTCATATAAAAGATATCTTGATTATATTCACGAAACAAATTAAAGTCAATCCATAATTTGAAAAGCATAATCATCGTATAAACCATTTTTGATAATGTCCTAATATACCACAAAAGAAAATGTCCCAATAA
>CAZJWA010000038.1:0-24633 GCA_964549585.1 uncultured Butyrivibrio sp.
GTCTTCAGTATGGAATTTACTTTTACATGTGGAATTAAACTTTTCACTCAACCATAAGAATATCTTCGCCGAAAATGACAATCCAAGCTTTAATAATCTTTTGAAAAAAGCTCCTCTAAATCAAAATCATCTACTATCTGTTGCATTTGTAAAAGCTCTTCATCCATCTGTGAGGTGTCTGTCACTTCATGCTCTCCATTAGCAAAGCATTCTACCATATACTGATTTATTTCAGGCTTATAATGAGTGTAATCAGCATAATTATTCAAATCAGTAACCACATCACTCATATTCTGAAAATAAAACACTCTGACATTATCATACGAAAGAAGCGTATCTGCAAGATATCTGTACTGCTCAATCGTTGCATCTAAATGATTTTCACTTATTACATCATTCCAGTACAAAATGCTGTATGGCGGAAAGAACATATAAAACGTAGTCTCAGGATGTGCCTCAATAAATGGAAGAATATTTGTCTCAAGATTATCCTTTGTTCCTTCTATAAGAGCATCTTCATCCATTACTTCTTCTACCTTCTCAGAAGGCTCATAGTTATGCATTACCCAATTGATATTATAGTAATCCGGTGTCCACCAGCTCTCATAAACTTCTGAAAGATTCGTTGGACTCTTATTAACAAGTGGTCTTAATACATATTCAAGAAGAACATCCTTGTTAAGAACATAAGAAACATCATTTAGAATATTATCATCATACAAATACTCCGGAAGCGGATATTTTATTTCATCTGTTCCTGCTGTATAGGTCATCGCGTCAACGCCTACAAACACTGCCTTTACATCATTTGTTTTTCGTGAAAGAGTATCCTTATCAAATACGATGTTTAAAATATTGTAATCATCATGTGGAAGTGCGCCGCTGTAACTAAGCTTTATCGTATCAAGTCCTAAAAGGCTTTCAAAATCATCCGTATGAAAGTTTACCGTCATTGACGAGCCTATTATGCAGCTGTCATACGTCATATTCTTTGCCATTCCGGGATTTTGTGAGAGCTGATTGTCGACAACATACGGAAAGTTCTCAAGAGGAGCGTGGTAATGAAAAAACGGATCAACATAGACAACTATCATTATCACGATAAGGCACAAAGAAAAAACTGCAGCAAAGAACGCTACAAATGCATTTCTGAGAGTATGAGCTGTAGTCTTCTTCTCTATATTTTTTCCTGAATTAAGTTTTATTTTGGATTTTTCTGAATTCATCATTAATATATCTCTCTAAAAGTTAAGGTAAATAAAGGTACTAACGTTAGAAAATGTAAGCAGGCACCAAACAAAAATCACTGCAAGAAACAGGCTCCTGATAACGCTTATCTTTCCAAGAAGAGCCAAACGATACGCATCCTTTTTAAGCGCCCAAATAAAAGCAAAGCAAATAAAAAGAATTAGCACCATGCATACATAAACTCCTGCTGACATGTGTGATAGCGGCGTTACCTTAAAAACATACCAGATCTCATCAAATTGAAAATTCTCGGCAAATGCTCTCGAAACCTGCAAAGAAGGCTTTGTAAAGATTCTTCCAAGCATAAGAGCTGCATCTCCTATGGACGATGCTCTAAAGAATACCCATGCAAAAGTAACATAAGAAAACGTTAGTAATATGCTAAGTACTTTCTTTATTTTGGGGGCAAAAAAGCTCTCAGCTCGCGAAGCTGTATTTCTCATTTGAGTATTCTTTTTACGATCAAGATAAAGCTTGGTAACACAGTATAATGCGCCGTGTAAAAGTCCCCAGATAACAAATGTCGCCCCTGCTCCATGCCAAAATCCGCTTAGCAAAAAAATAAAAAGCATATTTATATATGTACGAGCTTTACCTCTTCTACTTCCTCCAAGCGGAATATAGACATATTTTGTAAAAAAGGCCGTAAGCGTAATATGCCATCTTTTCCAAAAATCCACTATATTTACAGCCTTGTATGGCATATCAAAATTCGTCACAAGATCAAAGCCCAGCATATTTGCTATGCCCCTACCCATATCGCAGTATCCGCTAAAGTCAAAATATATCTGAAACGAATAACAAACAATAACGATAAGTGCTTCCATAAATGAAAGAGAGGAAATAGATGAATATCCATAATCCACAATAGTTCCAATATAATCTGCAAGAATAGCTTTTTTGAAAAGGCCAAGGACAAACAGCGTCATGCCCCTATATATTTGCTCTGCATTTGCAGGTTCTTTTGAAGCTCTCTGCAACTGTCTTTGAAATTCCCCAAACCGGATTATTGGTCCCTCAAGAAGCTTTGGAAAAAAAGTGATGAACGTCAGAAAGTCAATAAATTTATGTTCTTTAATTTCTCCCTTATACAGATCCGTAAGATAAGAAATCTGTTCAAAGGTATAAAAGCTTATCGCAAGAGGAAGAAGTATCGATGAAATATTTACTGAGAGTCCTGATATTACATTTACCATATCAGTAAAGAGTCCTGCATATTTAAAAAATGCAAGAAGTATTACATTTGCTGTTATTGCCAACACATATATCTTTTTTGTTCTTCTTCGAACTATCAAAACCGAAAGAAAATGATTCAAAATTATATCAAGAACAAAAAGAGCAAAAAAAGAAAAGCCAAAGGAATAATAAAAAATAAGGCTCAGAGCGCAAAGCCAGATTTTACATATTGAAAAGTCATGACCTCTTTTTACAAAAAATCTCAATAAGTAAAACCCTGCAAGACATATTGGAAGAAATATCAGTACAAAAGAATAAGAATTAAAAAGCATAGCTATAGAGTTTCTCCGTTTACCACAAATTTATCAAATCACATCGTTCCTGTAACCGTAAGATCACTGTATACGTAGTAATCTCCTACTGTTGCGACCAGCACAAGGCCAAGGTCTTCTGGATCTTCATCAATTTTCCTGCCAGTAGCAAGAATAACGAAGCTACACTTAGTCTCCCTTGTTGCTTCAACGAGATCTTTTGCACATATCTCATCCGGCTTTTCCATTACTTCATATACAGCGTTATAATAGTCCCACTGCTGCTCAACCATTTCACGTCCAAACGGCAGCAAAATGTCAGTATTGTACTGTCTGACAAAATATACAAGTTCCGAAGGAAACGCGGCGCGAACTCTGTTTCCATCCTGAATAGGATCTACTATATCGCAGATATCTATAACCGTCTGAGGAATATGATAGTGATTCTCCGCCTTTGTGATCAGACTGCTCGAATAGACAAATTTGCCGCACAAAACAACAAGAATACACATAGCTGCAAGTCCGATGCGTCTATGCTTTTCAAAAGCCTTGCATCCTGCGTAGCAAATCGTTATTCCAAAGGGTACAAGCCACAATAGTCTGTAGTACGTATTTCCCTCATCCATCACGGCAACAAAGCCCTTTCTGGTAATCGGGCAGAGAAATGCAACAAGAAGAAGTAAGGGAACATACACAAGAATTAGTCTCTTCCATTTCTCTTTTTCACAAACGAAAAGATAAACAAGCGCAGCAAGATAAAGAATCCCAAAAAATCCTGATCCGAAATAGTCCTTTAAAATTACAACGCTCTCCATAAAAATTCCATACATAAAATAACCGGCCTTTCTGCAGGGTTAATTATTTCTCAACCAATTACAGACAAATACAAGCATACATAAATCAGATTTGGGAGGCATGCAATAATCACTCCCGGAACAAGGCGTATTTTGCGCATAGCAATCAGATAAACGAAAGTCAGAAGTCCAATTAGCACAGTTCCAAGGATAACTCCCATAGAGCTGCATATTCCCGCCGTCATGTTGATAAGAAACAGCATCATAAACGGGCTGCAGGCTTCAATCTTTCCTTTTGGAGAAAGTTCTTTAAAGCTCCCTGTTTCTTTGGAAAGCTGTTCCCCAAGCCACATAAATACCCACAAGATAAGCGGTACCACAAGATTTGCAACCAGCGCCTTGCCCTGCCATGTACGAGTCAGAAAGAATGTTTCCGAGGTGTAGATTGAAGTATTCCCAAACATCTGAAGAACTGCCATTATTATCATGAAAACAGGAAGGAGATCTTGTCTTTTTTTGAAAAGAATACGTCCAATTTCAATATAAACAGTATATACAAGTGGAATCATAATAAGTGGAATAACACTGTGGGAAATAATCGTGGAATGAATTCCTGACATCTTTGCAATATAGGCTATCCACATTGTGATAACAGCAAGTGCATGTCTGATATCAAGCGACGTTGAAAGACCGGTATATGGAAGAATAGTATTCATAACACCGGTTTGCTGTGCAAGAAGCGACTCTGTAACGTAATAGGCATCATCTCCGTCAAAAGAAGCCCTTGAAAAAGCCATATAAAGCTGAAAGGCGACTATCACTGCAAAAAGTATCCAAAGAATTCTTCCTTCAAAGGAATATCTTTCTTTATGTGAGTCACCGCTACTTCTGGGATTTAGGAAATCATGAGGATCAATCCTAATTTCTCCGGGAAAAAGAAATGTGAAAACATTTACAGCATCTGCCTTTGAAAATTTCTCTTTGCCTTTTATCGGCACTTCCAAGGATGCCTTTCTATATATATAGATAATGCTAAGAACTACTGATACAAACACAAGAATGATATCAAGTATCATATAAATTCTTGAACTAATATCAAATGCATTATACTGAATCATCATCATACATGGTATTGTAACTACTTCGAACAGTCCAAATGAAAGAAGATATCCCGATATAAATGTCACTCCCAAATTCTGCTTTGATCCCGGCATCAGCCTTATTGGCAAAAGTCCTGCCAAAAATGGCATAATAATAAGCCACAAAATCAGCTTAAGCATACCTTTTTCCTCCCACCGCCATCTACTTAAATAAAGAAATGAAGCCAAAAACTGCAACAAGAATAAATCTAAAAACATTCGTTATAACAAGTCCGACACAAATTCCGCTTATGCCATACATAAATGTTGCAGGAATAACAACAACAGCAAATACTATCATGTAAATTATATTGATATATAGCTGAAGCTTTTCTCTTGTAAAATTAAGAACCACTACCATAAGTGAACCGGAAATAAAGAAAAATATCTGTCCGGCATTTGCCAAAAGGAAATACTGCGAAGCCTCTGCATATACATTTGGATACATTATCTTTACAAAAACATCTGAGACAATGCAGCAGACAAAAGTACCTGTCAGAGCCACTACTAGCATAATAGCACATATCACACCAAAAATCTTTTTTGTAATCTTCACCTTGTAATTTGTAAGATAGCTGATAATTATTCCGTTAAGCGGAGTTGTAAGCATGGCAACGATTTTGCCGATAAGAGTTGCCGTATAAAATACAGTCACAGCCTCTCCTCCTACGATTATCTTAAGGAGAATTCTATCAGAATTGAGAATCAGTGCAGATACTAAATTCGACATAGACAAAAGCCACACTGCTTTAGTGTTTTGAGTAAAGCTTTCAGATCTGGTCAAAAAAGGCTTTCTAAAAATGCTTCCGCTGCAAAAAGTAAAAAAGACAGCCAGAAGCTCCCCAAGGATAATAGTTAGCACCCAGCTTTTTGACACCGGATAAAGAGCTATTCCAATGAGATTTCCAACCGCAATCGACGCATAGAAAATAAAATACTTTCCAAACTGAATCGTCATTCGGTATTGAACGTCAGAATAATAACGAAGAACAGTAATGACCATTAGCACTAGAAGTTCAATGAAAAGCCCCAGTGACAAATCCTTCGAGACAACAAGTGTAACAAATGATACAGCCACGCTAATAAGTGCTACCGTAAGTAAAAAGATATTATAATCGCCGTTTGTCTGAGTCCGTTTAGAGCGGGCAACCATCCTTCCATAGCTTGCACCTGAACCAAACGTCATTCCCATCACGGAAACTACTGATATCATATATAAAGCTGTTCCAAACAGGTCGGCGCCCATCTTATCATTTAAATAAGGATATACTATAATCTGAAGAACTCCGTTATAAATTACAAGCGCAAGTACGCTTAAAATAAAATCCCTGGATGCTGATTTTGCAATCTTTAAATTCATAAATAAAAATGCCTTCCGGATTATTTCTCTTTGGACTCGTCACATAAAAACTCTTTTATCTGTCTCTCCATGCACTCTCTTATATCACCATCTTCTTGATACACTTTCGTCCATTCGATAATTTTTGAAATGGTCGTATCAATATGCCAGCATGGTTTCCATCCAAACGTATTCTTAAATTTAGAGCAGTCGAGGCGAAGAAACTTTGCTTCATGAGGCTCATTATTTGATTTGCCCTCTTTCTGGTAAACCCATCCAAGCTTTGTTTCAGCATCACTTACCTCATTCCATTTCTGGCAAAAAAGGTCAGTAAGCCCACCTGTTGTAACGCAGTCGCATTCATCGGGTCCAATATTATAGCTTCCTGCCAAAGCAAAGTCTTCGTAGCACATCGCTGCTGTATATATATAGGCATATACAGGTTCAAGAACAAACTGATATGGACGAATCGAATAAGGATTTCTGACTGTAATCGTGCTTTTATTTGAAAGAGCACATCTCACGCAGTCGGGAATTATTCTATCCTCTCCAAAATCTCCTCCGCCAATAACATTTCCAGCGCGCATTGTAGTAATAGCTGTTTGAGGTCTTTGAGAATCAGAATTAGTAAAAAAAGAATTTCTATAGCTGTAAGTAACAAGTTCAGAGCATGACTTTGAATTAGAATAAGGGTCAAATCCCATAAGCTCTTCGTTTTCACGATAGCCCCAGTCCCACTCTTTGTTAAGATAAACCTTATCTGTCGTAACGTTAACAAATGAACGCACTCCCGGATTTTTTCTGACGCATTCCAGGATATTAACTGTACCAATAACATTTGTCTCATATGTAAGTCTTGGATTACTGTAAGACTCTCTTACAATAGGCTGAGCTGCCATATGAATTACAATTTCGGGGTCTGCCTTGTCAAAAGCTGCATATAGAGCATCATAATCCCTTATGTCTCCATAAATAGAAGTAAGTCCATCTTTTTCTTTAAGCTTATCAAGTCCGCATAGACAAAAAAGGCTCTTATTTTTATCTACGCTCATTGAGCCCATTATATTTCCGTCCTCAGGTTTTAACGAAAAGCCAGTAATCTTCGCTCCCATCATGAGAAGAAGAAGGCACATCCAGCTTCCTTTAAAGCCTGTATGACCTGTTATAAATACTCTTTTTCCCTTATAAAAGTTTATATCAAAGCTTCTATTCATAAAATCCCCCAGTTCAAATTAATGCTCACATATTTATTTATCCGTGTCATCAAATCCAATTCTCTTTTCCTCGACAACAATTGGACGGTGAATGGTTCTCGTATTTATATTAAGTATATACTCTCCCATGAGTCCAATAAAGAATAGTTCGATTGCACTTATAAGAAAAAGACCTATTATCATCGGAGCATATCCCGCATGGAAGCTATACCAGTGGGTCAGCTTAAGTACTAAATAAATAAGAGCAATGACAACGTCTGCTGCCGCAAATATAAAGCCTGCAATTGTTGCGGCTCTAAGACCAACCTTTGTATAAGAAGTAATGCTCAGCATCGCAGCATCATAGAGTGTATAAAAGTTGTTGTGAGTCTTTCCGGCGCGGCGCTTTGGCTGTTCATACTCGACAAGCTTTAGATTATAACCCTCACCATATTCAGCAACAATTCCTCTAATAAACGGAACCGGATCATCAAGCTTTCTAAGGAGCATAATAAAGGTTTTGTCATAAAGCCCAAAGCCGGTAAAATGCTCTATCATATGAACCGAGGACATTCCCTTTATCAGCTTGTAATATATAGACCTAAGGAAATAAATAAACGGATTCTCTCTGCTCTTTGATTTCACTCCGCAAACTACGCGGTGTCCCTTCTCCCATTCATGAACAAAGACAGGAATAAGCTCAACCGGGTCCTGGAAGTCAGCACAAAGCGGAATAACGCAGTCGCCATCAAGCGCGCACATTCCATAGAAAGGAGAATTAAATTGTCCAAAATTTGTCACATTAAATATTGCCTTCATTTTCTTATTACCGGCGCATATTTCTTCTATCTTTTCTCTCGTTCCATCTGTCGAAGCATTATCAATAAATGCAATCTCGTAGTCATACTCTGAAAGCTCTTTTTTCAAGATATCTTCTGCTGCCTTTGAAATTGCTTCTACATTATCGATTTCATTAAAACATGGAATCAGAACACTTATTTTTTTCATAGAAAATCTCCATTTTAGCTGTGCTCTGCACAGGCTCAAAGTCTCTATCTAGCAGGTTTTAGTTCTACTTTTTGAACCATTTATTTATCTATTTGTACTATATTTGACATAAGTTCTTCTCTTGATAAGAACGGCTTAAGGTCATAAAGCGGCGGAGAGACAAGCGTTCCATCAGGTAGCTTTTTGGTAGCGGACTTTGGCTCAAAAAACTGCTCACTGTCACAGAATATCTCACAAATTGCATACCCCGCGCTATTATCAGTATATTCGTCAAAAGTCTCTCTCGGCATATCCTGGCTGCCTAAGGTATCTCCTATTGCCTTTTGCAAGTCATCATTAGTATGGCAGGCAAAGTAAGGATATCCATAAGCTCTTGCAAGCCTCTCCATATCAGGAAATGAAAGGTCCCTGCTTTCTGGCCCTATTCCAACAAAATGCTTATTAAAAAGATTGGTCTGCGTCTGCCTGATTGAATGATATCCAGCATTATTGATTACAAATATCTTAACCGGAAGCTTATTGGTAATTATCGTCTGAAGCTCCTGCAAATTCATCTGAATACTTCCATCGCCTGAAATTAGGATGACCGAAGTATTTATTGTATCTGCATTGTCTATAGTTAAACTATTCGATGCTTTTAAAGACATTTTGCGTGCATCATTTTGAAGTGCCTTCGCTGCACCAATTGCAGCCGGAAGGTCATACCCCATCGAGGCTATAGCAGAGTTAATGATAAATCTCTGATCTTTTTTGATAAAAAAGCCATGAGATCCCACAACGCATGCAGAGCCATTTCCAACTACGGTTACCTGTCCCTCACCTAGAGCATCACAAAGCTTTCCCATAAATGCATATACATTTGTCTGCTTTGAGCTTTCTTTTTCAAAATACTTTGGAAGAATAACAGGATATTTCTTCTTCCAATAAAGGCAGAGGCTGTTCCAGTCATCTGGTCTTGTCAGCTCTTTTCCAAAAGCATGGAGCGTGTCATCTTTAGGGAGATCAGAAACCTCGCCTTCAAATTCCACTTTTTGCGAATTATAAAGAGTCCTTGTTTTGTCTTTTGTCATTTCAAATTCCGGGTGAGAGCCAAGTACTTGTTCAAGTGTTTGAAAAAAATCTTTAGCATCTGCATGAATCTTCATCTCCACATGAACAGTAGGCTTTTGAAGCTCATATTTGTCGGCATCTACGGCTATTACAAAGGCATTCTTTGCCCATTCTTTCCACGCATAACTGACCTGTCTGATACTTAGTCTATTTCCTACAGCAAGAATTAAATCGCTGTTCTCGATGGCAAAATTTCCTGCTCTGTCTCCCATATTTCCGGCGCGTCCAACAAATAAAGGGTTATCATTTTCTATTTCATCAATTGAATCCCAACAGGTTACAACCGGTATTCCAAGTTTCTTTGCGAGCCTTGTAAAAGCATCAATTCCTCCAGAAATCCTAATACCGTTTCCTGCGTAGAAAACCGGTCTCTTTGCATTCTTTATTCTTTGAAGAACGCTGTAGGCTGTCTCTTTGGAAGTCTTTGGTGGTAAGAGTTTCTCATCAAGTCGAGGATCATATGGTTCAAGTTCATCTGTATCAATAATTGCTGCCTGCACGTTAAGCGGAATATCAAGCCAGCACGGGCCAGGACGCCCTGATAAAGCAAGGTGCACAGCCTTTTCAAGACACTTTCTGATTTGAAGAGGATCAATTACCATCTCAGCATATTTGGTCATAGATGAAGCAGCCTTTGTAATGTCAAATTCCTGATCACCGACTGCTCTAAGTGGAAGTCCTGTAGATCTTGCAGTTGTGTCGTATCTAACCTGACCGCTGATAACAAGCATCGGAATTGAATCAAGATATGCTCCAACAACGCCTGTTAGTGCATTTGTTCCTCCAGGGCCTGTAGTTACACAAACAGCAGCCATTTCATTATGAAGTCTCGTATAGCCTTCTGCAGCGATAGCGCATGCCTGCTCATGATGGTTGAATGTAAGATTTAGTCCCTCCTGCGCCCCAAGGCTGTCATCTAGGTGCATTGCTCCGCCGCCTACTATCATAAATACCTGATTGATATTATGCTCATGTAAAAAAAGTGCTACATAATCTGAAAGTTTTATTTTCATTATATTTTCCTTCATTAATTTGCTTTGTATAGATCCGTGTTTTGCTTCTTGAAACGGGGGGAGTCTTCTCCCTAGTTAGAAACAAGTGCCTAAAGGCGCGCCAAAAAACTGCGATGCACTTTTACAATGCACCGCAGTTAATTATATAGCATATCTGTGATTAAAGCTTGAAGAATTCATTAAATTTAATGAGTTTAATCAATTTCAAGTTCGTTTTCTTCATCTTCTGTTTCTTTTTCCTCGTGATACTCCTGCTCAGTATTAACGCTCCATACATTGCTTCTGTCAGTCGTGCCACTAATAATATCTTTTACAGCCTCAAAGGATGTGCACATTGAATGATCGATATTGTTGTATCTATGCTGTCCGTTTCTTCCAACGCAGAACAGATTGTCAATTGAATTAAGGTATGCAATAAGCTCATCAATCTGATCATATGTATCAAAATAAGCAGGATAAGCTTTTTTTACTCTCTCAACATGATAATCCATTACTTCAGAAACATTTCCGATAAGTCCAAGAGTAACCATTTCTGCAAAACCCTTCTTTGCAAAATCCTCGTCCTTCATCGTCCACATTGAGTCGCCTTCGTCGCAGAAATACTCAAGTCCAACCCACACTGTATGCTCAAGATCTTTTACCAGATAAGGAGACCAGTTATTATAAATCTGGAATCTTCCCATATCAACAGACCTGTCATGTACATAAACCCAGTTATCAGGAACAATATTGCCAATAGTCTTGATGCTTGTCTTATTCTTCAGATTAAGGTGTGGAATAAGTACTCCGACTGTCATGTAGTCACGATATGGAAGTCCTGCAGCAATCTTTGCCTTATCATCCGGAACATCGTTCATTCCGCCAACGAGATCTCTAATAGGCATAGAACTGATAAGTACATCGCCTTCCATTTCCTTATTCTCGCCGTCCTTGACATAAGTTACGCCTGTAATATGGTTCTGCTCATCCTTATGGATCTTTGTTACCTGCGCGTTCATAAGGATAGTTCCGCCAAGCTTTATTACTTCATCTGCAGTAACATCCCAAAGTTCACCAGGACCAAGCTTTGGATAGCTAAACTCTTCAATAAGAGAGGTTTCAACTTTTCTGTCTTTCTTGCCAAACTGCTTATCAAGAGCATTCTTTACAACAGCCATGATTGAAACACCCTTAACTCTCTGAGCTCCCCATGAAGGGTCAATCTGGCTTGGATGTCTTCCCCAAAGATTCTCTGTATAATGCTCAAAAAACATTGAATAGAGCTTTTTGCCAAATCTATTAATATAAAAATCCTCAAGTGAATTTTCTTTTCTCTTAAAAACAATAGATTTAAGATATGAAAACCCAGCTACAATAGTAGTGCCAAGTCCCATGTTCTTAAAGGTTTCAGCCTTTAGTGTTATAGGATAGTCAAAGAACTTTCCGTCAAAAAGAATACGTGAAACACGGTTTCTCTTAAGCATAACGCGGTCTGTTTTATCCGGATCAGGTCCGCCTTCATGCATCTTCATCTGTCTGCCAAGAGTCTTGTCATCACTAGTTGGAGCGCCCTGAGAGGGAAGCATCTTCTCCCACCACTCGTTTACTTCAGGCACTTTAGAAAAGAATCTGTGTCCACCCATATCCATACGATTTCCCTTGTATTCAACCGTTCTGGATATGCCGCCAAACTTTCCGCTTTCCTCAAATACTACTACTTCCGCGTCCTTATCCTTTGTCAGCAGCTCATAGGCTGCTGTAAGTCCTGCAGGACCCGCACCCACAATAAGAATCTTTTTTTTCATCCATGTTCCTTCTTATCCAATTTTAAAATTTTTCTTTTGCCCGACATTTTCCGCCCGAACAAAAAATTCACTTCAAGTATCATATCACGAGGAGTCACAAGTGTCCACGGCGGCAAAGATAAAAGACATACCAAATGATATGTCTTTTATCTCTTTATGATTCATTTTGAATAATAAATGGAGATTAAATAACCGGTTCACCGTTTATTATGTAATTCCAGCAGATTTCTATTTGCACACTATTTCAAGCATCTGCCTGACTCTAACATCATAGCTATGATCATTTTGCATCTTCTCGTGCGCCGACTCTTCTATCTTCATTCGTTCGTCTTCATGCAATAAGTAATATTCAATTTTTGAAAGTAAATCTTCTTTACTTTCATATAAACAATAATCCTCACCAGGTGTAAAGAATCTAAACATGTCTTCCTGATAATTGGTAAGAAGCATTTTCCCAGAGCCCATTATGTCAAAGCAGCGAAGCGGAATTCCTTTAGTGATGCTTCTAAGTGTTATATTTAGATTAATTTTGGAACACTTAAAAACATATGGCATATCGTTGTAATAATCGATTTTACCCATGTTTCGAATGCCTTTTGGGGTAAAAGTTCTATCGGGTGTAAAGAGCTTAATTTCGTGCTTCTGTCCTATGCTGCTAATCAGATTTTTTCTCTCATTAGAAGTAATTTTCCTATCAAGCATGTAATTGGCATACATATATTCAGAGGTTTCAACGCCGTCAGCATTCGGCTCCATGGGAAATTTCTCCATAAGCGCTTTCATGATTTCGGGGGTCAGACACTCCTTTACAAAGTTTGCTCCATAAACCTGCTGCTGCGCGCGCATCACGCCTTCAAGGTAACCCTTCGTAAAATCATCAATTTTTTGCTCACATCTGTCATAAAAATTATGCTCTTCGGTATAGAGTTGTCCAACAAAAGAAATATCACTTCTATATTTACTAATCTGATCCTGCGAGGGCTTTAGCTTATCGAGTCTTCTCGTTGATACTGCAAGTGGAAGGTAATGTACTGTGTTAATACCCTGCGCTGCAAATTCCTCATACATCGCTGAATCAAATACAAAGATGTAATTACATTTATTAATTACCGTAAATGAATAGAGCGCAATATGCGGCGAATCGTAAACCCAAGATACATACTTCACTCCCATCTCATTACATACCTTGGAAATGATTGGATAATAGTTAAAAGAAAACACAAAATCAGGGCATTCCTTCTTAATTCCTTCTTCAAGTCTTTGTTCTATTTCGGGATTATTCCTATCGGCAGTGTTTTCAAAGGGAAAAAGCACCACATCAGCCTTTTCACCATCATCTGCTAAATGTGTAAAGGCATCTAGGATATCTTCATTTCCAAAGCTTTTCCAGTTCATAAAAAGGATTTTCATAATTAGTTTATTTCCTTATTCTATAGAATTGAGCGGTCCTCGGGTCTTATCTCGGTGCCTCTATTATTTCTCTCTTCTATCTTACGCCTAATATCCTTCATTACAAAGTAGTAACAAACAAGTAAATAAACAGCGGTGCAAATCCATGCCGCCGGGTCGCAAAAGCACGTAAGTGTATAGCTCATCATTTTAACAGCAATAACTGCAACTACAAGGCGCGAACCCATTTCCACAAGGCCGCCCATCATAGGAAGGAAGCTATAACCGCATCCCTGGATAGCATTTCTTAGGATAAAGATAATTCCAAGAGGAATATAGAATAACGCACAAAGGTAAATGTATTTCTCAGCCCATGGCATCATTGCAGCTATATCTGCCTCTCCTGAGAAGAATATTCCAAAGCAGTTCCAAAGAAGAAGCACACACAGTCCTGCTGCAATTACAGCATAAATACAAATCGAAATAATAGCAGATTTAACGCCCTTCTTTAGTCTGTCATAATCACCCTTGCCATAATTCTGACCGCAGTACGTTGCCATTGCCTGCCCTATCGCAGGATTGCCCTGTGTAATAAGGTTCTGAAGCTTTGATGCAGCAGTAAAAGCAGCAACTGCGCTCGAACCAAAAAGATTAATTGCAGACTGCATTATCATTGTACCACTTGCAGTAATAGCAAACTGGATTGCCATTGGAAAGCCAATTACAAGCTGCGCTCTTGAATCCTGCAAATTGATCTTCCAGTCAGAGCGCTCCGGTTTAATTACCGGTACTTTCCAGTAAATGTATGCAAGGCAGCATACAGCTGATACTCCCTGCGAAATAACGGTAGCAAGAGCTGCTCCGGCAACTCCCATATTGCATACAATAATCAGGTACAAATCAAGAACAATGTTCAGTCCTGCTGATAATATCAGGAAGTAAAGCGGTATCTTACTATTTCCTACTGCTCTTAGATATGATGAAAAGAGATTATAAAATACGCAGGCAAACATTCCATAGCAAATTACTGAAATATAAGAATAAGCATCATAAAAAATATCAGCCGGTGTATTCATTATTCTAAGAAGTGGTTTCATTGCTGCTTCACTAAAGATTGTCATAATAATAACAATAATCACAGAAAGAATTATACCATTTGCAACGCTTCTTTTTACTCTTGCTCTATCCCCTGCGCCAAAGCTTTGCGAGGTAAGAACTGTAAAGCCTGTTGTAAGTCCGGTAGCAAATCCAAAGATCAGGAACATTATCGTTCCTGTAGACCCAACAGCAGCAAGAGCGTTCTGCCCCACATATCTTCCGACAATTATAGTATCCACCATGTTGTAAAGCTGCTGAAACATATTTCCAATAAAAAGAGGAATCATAAATTTCAAAATAACTGAAAAAGGATTCCCTTTTGTCATATCAACTTCCATATTAAAACCTCCAAGCATTTCAAAATTTCAGCGAATTATTCTGTTATTGTTCTTTTATCATTTGCTTTCAAAAAATGTAGCTGTGTTTTACACAATTCAAATTTGATAAACATACAATTCATTCACTATCTACATCTTACATAACTATTCGCTTTATTGAAATGATTTTTTAGGCTCACTTTTTGACTTTTTCTGCTATTATTTTCTGGTGATGTGGCCGGCGGCGATACCACCCATTTTTGTCTTTTCCGCGCTTGGGGCAGTATTTCCTCTTGATTTCATGGAAAATAATAGACTTGAGCCAAAAAAGCCCAAGTCTAAATAGATAAAATAAATTAATTGATTTGCGTATTCTGCAAATCTAGTAGAAGTTGTGCTCTGCAGAAGTTGTGCTCTGCACAACTTCGTAAAGTAATTGAGCTTCGCTCAATTGCTGTCTTTCACTCAGAGCTTTGAGAATGAAACATTCTCAAAGCTCGTAAACTTAAAAGCAAGGCCCTAAGGCCTTGCTTTTAACGTTTTAACCTTTAACCGCACCAGCCGTCATTCCATCGATAATGTATTTCTGGAAAATCAGGAAGATGATGAATATAGGTAGTATTGCAAGCATTGATCCTGCAATAAGAACATCGTAGTTATTTCCGTAAGGAGTAAGAAGTGTGTTAAGACCAATAGTAAGAGTGAACTTACTAGCACTTCTAAATACCATCAAAGGCCAAAGCATGTTATTCCATGCGCCCATCGCTGCAAGTATTGCCATTGCAGAGAATGCAGGCTTAACTATTGGAAGCATAATCTTTACTGAAATATAATACTCATTTGCACCATCAATTCTTCCTGCATCCAGCAGCTCTTTTGGCAAAGACATCATATACTGATGGAAGAAGAATATCGTTGAAGCTCCGCATAGTCCCGGTAAAATTACACCGGCAAGTGAATCCATAAGATGAAGTGTGATCATCTCCTTATATAAAGGAAGAAGAAGGATTTCAAATGGAACCATCATCGTTGCGATAACAAGTGTGAATAAAAGCTTCTGAAGCTTGAAATCATACATTGTAAGGCCATATGCTACAAAATAGCAGATAATAAGTGTAAGAATAACTGACACAAGTGTCAGAACAAGTGAATTCTTAAACCACATCCAGTATTTCTGTGAATCAGCATTTTTGGTAAAAAGATATGTATAGTTATCAAGATTCATGGTAGAGAAATCAAGGTTAATGCTAAGTCCTCTTCTTATAAGCTCTCTGCCGGGTCTAAATGAAGCTATAAAGCCTGAAAATACGGGAAAAATCAGTACTGCACTAAGGCATATGAAAAAGGCTGTTGCAAAAAAGCTAGCGATTCCATGTCTGATATGCATTCCTTCTTTTATTCCATTTTTATTAGAGGAAGCTACTACATTTTTACTCATAATCAGTCCTCCTCCTTCTTAAGTGTACCGTTAAGTCCAAGCTGTACAAAGTTGATAATAAGTCCAATAACAAGAAGAACTACACCAACAGCACAGGCATAACCCATATCGTCTTTCTGAATACCACGCTTGTAGAGATATCCTACAATCGTAAGTCCGATATTCTTAGGCGAATCATTTCCTGCCCATAACATATAGGTTTCAAGGAACATTGAAAGACCTGCATATACACTGATTGTCAATACATAAACTGTTGTCGGTTTAATAAGCGGAATTGTTACATATTTAAATTTCTGCCAAGAAGTGGCGCCATCAATCTCTGCTGACTCATAAAGAGCCTTATCAATTGACTTAAGACCTGACATAAAGTAAAGAGTATTTACTCCTGTCCATCTCCAACAACATAGTATCAAAAGAGCTATCTCACTGGTAATCTTTGACTTAAGCCATTTAATTGCAGGAAGTCCAAGCATGGCGAGAATAACATTCATCTGACCTGTCTTATATTCAGAAAACATAAGACGGAATAAAGTACCGGAAATAACAACTGAAGTTAATGCCGGGAGGTACATCATTGCTTTCCATACACCCTTTGCCTTGACAAGATTTCCATCCATCATTACGGCATAAAGCATTGGGAAAGGAATAAGTAGGAGACAGCTAAACAGCATATATTCAAAGCTGTTAAGAAGTGCTGTATGAAAAACTCCATCCTTTAAAAGTTTAGAATAGTTTTTTAATCCAACAAATTTGGTAGTGATAGCACCGATATCCTGTGTACTCATTACAAACGCGCTGATAAGCGGATATACCCAAAAAATCAAAAAGCTGATTATGAATGGGAGTACAAATACATATGGAGCTACCTTCTGCGAAAATAAAATTTTCTTTGGTTTCATAATTGACCTCATGCTGCGACTGTTCTTCAGGAGCAGATAATGGTCGCAGGTTTGTGCGCAGCTCAAATCCTGCTATAGATAAATAATTGATAAATAATTGCAAAATTATTTATCTTTTGACCTCATATTCAGGTAAAGGCACCCGTATAAGTCTTGCCAAATGGCAATTCCCCCACGGATGCCGCACCCTTATTCTATATCATAATAACCATCTGATAAAAAATTACTCCTCAAGCTCTACTGCATCCTGAAGCTCCTGAAGTGCATCATCAACATCCATGCCTTCCTCAAGTACTTCATTAAGAGTTGTATTGCATACATACTCATTGATTGTAGGGCTAATCGGTACTGTCATAATTGTTCCAATCTGATCCTTGATGTTGTTAAGAACATCATATGGATAGTTGCGGAAGAATGTATTGTACTGATTGCTTTCGTCATGTGCAAACGCATCATCAGACCAAAGAGATGTATTGCAAACGTCGAATCCAAGCTCGTTCCAGATTGCTGTCTCACCTTCAGCAGACATCTTTGCGTAGCAAAGGAAATCAGCTGCAAGTTCTGGATCTGAAGACTGCTGTGTAACTACTGTACCTGTTCCGCCGATACCTACTGAGCAATTCTGTCCTTCTTTCCAAACAGGGCACTTTGTAATATACCAGTTACCTTTTTCCTCAGGCATATAGTTGATGAATCTGCTCATGTACCACATAGCCTTAGGGAATGAAACAATGTTGTGATCAAGAATGTTCTGGAAACCAGCCTCAAGATCTACATGTCCATCAGGTGAAACTTCAGCAACGCCGCTGTCAAGCCAGCTCTGCTGCATCTTAAGCATATCACTTACAGATGAAAGCTGGCAGTTAGCTGATCCGTCATATCCGCCGGTCCAATCTTCACCATTCTCAGCCATTGAAAGCCATAACCAGTCTGTGCCGCCTGTATCAACAGATGTGAAGTACTTTCCTTCTTCACCAACTGCTGCGATATACTTCTCGCCAAGTGCTGTATAATCATCCCATGTTGTAACTGCATCAACGTCATCCTGAGTAATGCCATACTTCTCAAGTTCAGCCATGTTCCAGTACATTACTGTTGCACCAACGTGGAAAGGAGCGCCATACTGCTTGCCGTCTGAGCCCTTATAAGCATCAAGACGTGATGTAAGCATATCAGCTGCATATGGAGCCATAGCATCATCAAGAGGATAAAGCCATGTATCAAGTCCTTCATATACGTTTGGAACCTGTCCCATTTCTACATCGCAAAGGTCAGGAGCGCCTTCACCTGTCTGAAGAGACATGAGAAGTTTCTGGTGCATATCTCCATAAGGATATGTTGTAAATGTAATCTCGATTGTTCTGTCCGGGTTCTCTTCATTCCACTTCTTAAGCATCTCTGCATAGAATGTGTTATGAGCCTCAACGAATGACCACATTTCCATGTGTGTACCGTTAGGATCGCCCTCTGTTGCTACTGCATCAGGTGTAGCCTCTGATGACTCATCTGTCGCAGCGTCTGCCTCAGCATCATCTGAAGCTGCATCATCTGCTACTGCTTCAGTATCATCAGATGAAGTTCCGTCTGTTGTCTGGATGTCACCACAGCCTGCAAGAAGAGAAGCTGACATAACACCGCAAAGAAGAGTACTGATTAACTTCTTTTTCATTGTAAATCCTCCTTTTTACTAAACCCACATATTTGTATATGTGTTTAATGTTTTCGGTAACATATGTCTACTTTTTATGTACATTTTGTTCATATGAAGTTGTATAATATGAGCATGTTGTATATTTTTTGGTAGAAATATGTTCCTCTTATGTATCTAATATACAATTTGATATATATGGTGTCAATATGTTTTTTACTTTTTTCTTTACTATTTTTCTTTTTTCTAAATAAGCTTGTAAAAATACACCAAGTAAAGCCATAAAAAACGCATTTTTATGTTGAATTGTCCAATCTATTGCGTTAATATTGTAAATAGTTAAACAATGAATAAACTTTGAACGGAGATAAGCTTATGCTTCATATTAAATCACTTGAAGAGGGATTGAACCTCTTTAAAGCACTCGGTTCAGACGTAAGAATTGAAATTGTACGTATTCTCCTTGAAAACAAAGGCATGAACATGAATGAGCTTGCAAGTCACCTCAATATCACAAATGGTGCTCTTACCGGTCATATCAAGAAGCTTGAAGAATGCGGTATTGTTACAGTTTCAAACGATGCGTCCGGACATGGTAATCAGAAGATTTGTTCTGTACATCTTGACAAGATTCTTATCGATCTTCAAAACCCTGTTGAGAATGAAAATGTATACAACACTTCAATTAAAGTAGGTCTTTACTCGGATTACGACGTATATCCTACCTGTGGTTTGGCATCCGGTGACAAGATTATCGGAGAAGTTGATGACACAAGATACTTTGCTCACCCTGACAGATACAGCGCTGATATTTTATGGTTCACCAGAGGCTACGTTGAATATGCAATTCCTAATTTCATACCTTTCTCTCAAAGAATCGATGAAATCTGTATTTCAGCAGAATTAAGCTCAGAAGCACCGGGTGTTAACAACATTTGGCCATCAGATATTTATTTTTCCATGAACAATGAATTTCTTGGCATATGGACGTCGCCCGGAGACTTTGGAGACGTAAAGGGTATATTTACTCCCGACTGGTGGTTTCCTAACTGGAATCAGTATGGTCTTCTCAAGATGCTCGTAATCAACAAAAACGGCACATTCATTGACGGACTCAAGATATCTGATGTAACGATTGATAAATTTAACCTTACATCAAAGAGCTCGATTAAATTCCGCATGGAGGTTCCTGACACTGCAGAGCATGTCGGAGGTCTTACAATTTACGGAAAGAACTTTGGTAACTATAATCAGGATATCAATGTACGAATCAGCTATAGTCCAATAGAGCCAAACTGTTAAATTATTTAAACTAAATGTATTATAAAAGACCAGCCCGATTAATGGACTGGTCTTCTTTTATTCTCTGAGAAAATCAAAGTATCTAATCAGTATTTTACTCCCCAAACAGACATGTTTGCCCCAACTGCTGAGAAGGTCATTACCTCTGTACCTGCTTCATCGTTCATCTTACAAAAAACTCCACTGTATGTCTGATCATCATAGGTAATTGTCATGTAATAAGTGCCATCTGTCATAGTCCAGGTTCCACTTATACCATCACCGTATACATTACCTCTTTTGGAAAGGACGAGTTTAAAGGGCTCTGCGATTTCCTTATCGATATTTGTGCCCTGTTTTACAACATAGTACTCACCAACAATCTCATCGCTCGAATAGCCTGTATCAGAAATAGTCTCACCATCTGTTGCATAAGGCAGCATGCATGGCCAGCCTTCGGCATTGTTAAAGTACTGCTTAACTCTAGGCTCATGATCTTCGGTCAAATTATCAAAGCGTGTATGATAGCAGATATATTTGCGCCCATCTTCATCAATAAATGAAGAATTATGTCCGGTTGCCATATATGCCATATCAAGGCTAGGAAGGAAATAGTTACCTGACATCTTAAGTCCATATGATGAATGATCCGTGTCGCTTACGCTAGGACTTTGTCCATTCATATCGACGTAATCGCCATTTGCAGTTTCTGATCTAAACACTCTTATCTGATAACCACCCTCTCTTGTAAGAGAACCGTAAGAAACATAAAGGTAGTAGTATCCACTTTCAGAATCATACTGAATAAAAGGTCCCTCAATTGATTTATGACCGCCTCCGATAAGTCTTTTGCCAAAATAGGCATCAACATTATTATCAGGATCAGCCTCCGGGTGGATAACCTCTCCCGTTGCTTCATCAATCTGCAGAATGTATATTCCACCCGACCATGAACCGTAAACCATCCACATATCATCATTTTCATCATAAAAAACAGTTGGATCAATTGCATTTGGATATTCGTTAAAGTTGTATTCATTTGACTTACTTATATATGTATCCTTGGCATAATCTTCAGAAACATAATCAAGTACATCAGTCGAATCAAGTGTTGCTGCCGTAAATCCAGAATAAATCAGTGCGCCATTCCACTCATAAGGTCCCTCAACATTTTCGCTCGTTGCATAGCAAAGATTTGAAGCATTCCATGTAGATGAAGTACAAAAATACATATAATAAAGATTCTGCGCCTTGTTATAGATAACGTCAGGAGCCCAAACATGATAAGTTCTGTCATCAGTTGGAATTACGCTTCGCTTACTTCCCGAATAATCAAAAACATGCCCCGTCTTGTCAAAGAGATTGTCAAAAATAGGATTCTTGGCCGAATAGCCATTTCCATAATACTCCCATGTACGAAGATCCGTTGATGAGGCTTCTGTCATGTGAGAGCCAAAGATGTAGTATTTACCATCTACTGCGATAATTGATGGATCGTGAACGGATACGCCGGCATCTATGGTATTAGTCGCAATTCCGTCATAGCTTACCGTAAAGTCACTGTCTATTTTCTCAGGAAAAAAGCTATCATAATTCATAGATACGATCACCCCCGCTGCTACGCAAACAGCAGCTGCCGCAGCAATCCCTGCAGCAATTTTTGCCTTTTTTGTCATAATAAATGTACCTTCCCCTTTAATTATTTATATAGAAGCAACAAGATACGTGTTTCGCACTTATCTTTGTAAAATTTATGCTGCGCGCAAACCCTGTACTATATATATACACTGCCGAATGTGCCCTCTTTAAAAGCTAATATGTTTCAATACTTTGTATCAAATGAGAATACCGGTGCGCCGTCCTTATCCCAATCAATCGGCATAAGCATTGCGTGACGATTTGGATTATAAAGCGGGTCTCCCACAATCTCGCTCTCTGTTCTTGCATGAAAGACCATAATGTCTCGTCCGTTTTCATCAACAGTAAAAGAATTATGACCTGGACCGTATATTCCACGCTCTGCGTCAGACTTAAGAACAGGCTGTCTAGATTTCTTCCAGGACTGTGGATCAAGAAGGTCTGCGTTTTCATCAGCAGTCATCATTCCGATGCAATATGCGGTGCCGGTTTCGCTTGATGAAAAGGTAAGAAAAACTCTGCCATTTCGTTTAATAACAGCCGGTCCTTCATCAACCCAGTAGCCTACTCTCTCCCAGTCATAGTCAGGAGTCGTAAGAAGCACCTGCGCCGAGCATAGCTCATATGGGCTCTTCATCTGCGCAATATAAAGGTTTGAAATCTGCTTTCCTACGCTGACCTTTTCTGCCCAGACATAGTACCACTTGCCCTTATTCTCAAATACCGTTCCATCTAATGAGAAATTGTGAAAAGAGAATTCGTCATCCGCATTTGGAATAGGTCTGCCCTTTTCTATCCATTTATCGTTTATCGGATCAGCACCCTGACATTCAAGAATGTATGGGCGAAGATGCCACTTGTTTTCTTTATTTCCAGCGCCAAAATAGATATACCATTTGCCCATGACAAAATGAAGTTCCGGTGCCCAGATATGGTCGCCCATTATTCCCTCATCATGCTTTGTCCAGATTGTAACTTCCTCTGCATTTGGAAGCTCTGCAAGCGTCTTTGCTCTTCTAAGAGCTATGCGGTCGTATGAAGGAATAGAAGCAGTAAAATAATAAAAGCCATCCTCTGCCTTAATTACATAAGGATCAGCTCTTTGTGCAATCCACACTTCATTGAATTTAAGATTTGTTTGACTGTCTTTCTGAGACATTTAGGTTTCCGCCTTTCGTATCATTTTGAAATTTATTCTTTGAATAATCATGGTTTATTCTTTTTGCAGGTTATTTGTGATTATTTATTGTTGGTTATTCTTGATCGGTTATTTGCGGCTATTTCTTTGGTTTATTTTTGGTCGTTTATTTATGGCTATTTTTTGTTGCTTTATTATTGATCGGGTATTCTGGTTTACTTCTATTTTGCCTTTTTGTGAATTATTTTACTTTTTACTAAACCTTAATTGAATTATATTGTGCAACGTGCGTAATTGCAATAGGGAAAATTAATTTGCAGTAGTTTTTTTGATTAAGCTTTATTGTCAAGCTTCCTGAATGTAACAAAAAAGTATGCAGGTAAGCTTTTTTGCTCACCTGCATACTTTTCGATTTTCCTATGTGCTTTTTATCAAGTCTCTTCACTTGGCAAAGTACTCTGTCACATACTTATTACCACGAATAACTGCAAAATAAGATTCTTATTATTTCTTCCTTTTCCTTATTTCCCCTATTTCATTTCTCTTATTTCTCATAAAGGAACTTCTCAGGGAGTGTTACATTAAAGTCCTTTGCAAGTGCTCTAAAATCGTCCGGTGTGATTGTCTGGCGTTTTGAACCACCTGTCATTGAAAGAGTCTTGACTAGAATTTCAGCTGACTTCTCGGCAGTGTGCATAAGTCCAAAGGTAAGGTCAAAGTCTTCTCCTGCGCAGAACATTCCGTGATGCGCCCATATTGCAACATCGTAATGCTTCATAAGTTCGCTCGTTGCTACTGCAATATCACGTCCTCCCGGAACCATCCACGGAACTACTCCAACTCCATCAGGGAATACAACCGGACACTCGGTAGCCATCTCCCAAAGCTCTCTTGTAAATACCTTATCGTCAAGCGGAAGAACAAATGTGAGCGCAATAATATTAGTTGTATGAGCATGATATATTACCCTGTACCTGCCGTCCGTAAGCTGCTTCTTAACTTCATGATTCATAAGATGTGATGGAAGTTCGCTAGTTGGTCTTCCTCCATCAACAAGTCCCCAGCGAATACGATACTTCTCGCCGCTTTCATCCACTTCAATAATGCAGATGTTCGCAGCAGGATCAAGAATAACATTTCTCATGTACTTGCCACTTCCTGTCACAAGAAAGTACTCGCAAGAAAGACCTGGAACCTTCGTGCCAATTTCCTTCCATTCGCCATCCTCATTAAAATTATCCTTTATCTCTGAGACTTCTTCGGATTTCATTCTATAAGATAAATTTCCACCATTTCTCTCATGCCATCCCTGAAGGAATCCGTCATTTGCCATTCTGATAAAACCCTGTACCGCCTTTGAATCTAATACTTTCATCTTAAATTTCCTTTCGCATCTATAATAATTGATCCGAGGTTTGGCTTTCCTAAACCTCGCTAATAAATTGTTCGACTGTATTTAATTGTTCGAGGTTTGGATTTCCCAAACCTCGCAAAGATGAATACGAAGTATTCATCTTTTAACCTCCACACTACACCTGTATTATTTGATCCGAGGTTTGGCTTTTCCAAACCTCGCAAAGATGAATACAAAGTATTCATCTTTTAAGCCCTTTTACTTAATACTTCTCTCTCATATCTTTCAACTTCATTAAACCACTCCTGACGTAGTGGA
>CAZJWA010000039.1:0-13964 GCA_964549585.1 uncultured Butyrivibrio sp.
GCAAGTACAAGGTTTCCTGAGAAAAGATATGTCGTATAATGAGGTGTATCTCTTCCAAAAAACTCAGTAAATACAAGCTTCATGACAAGGAGTGTAAGAAGAGGAGACAAAACGCTCCATCCCATTCCAAGAACACTTTTCTTGTATTTTTGTTTAAAATCTCTTTTTACAAGTTCACTAAATAGAAAATAGTACTTCTTACAGTTTGAAATCACTTTGTTAATCATAATAATCCATCCGTATTAGTCCATAAAACTTTTCTGAAAAATAAGCCTATTTGATTTCCGTGCTTTCTAAGTGCGTCTGAAATAATCTGAACAATAAGGGCGCATATAAATGCGCAGGCAATGTAGATTATCATCTTCTCCGCCCTGCCCATCGAATCGGGAAGCCTGTTTCCAAGCGTCTTGGCAAAAAAGATATGTGAAAAGAAAAGAGCCGTTGAAAACTTTCCAAGTGCTTTGGATACGCCATTATTAAATAGCCCGGAAAGTATTCCAAGACCGCTAAATGACAGGATAATTGCCACAAAGAACAAAAAGATAAAGAAGAAATCATTGTCGCTTGGGCCATACATAAACATATATGCTACTACAAATACATATAGTACAAACTGGAGTATTTCAAAGAAAATGCACGAAATCTTGTTCCATGGCTTTGATACCAGCCATCTCTCCGCTTCGAATGCCCATACTCCAAGGCAAAGGCCAGCCATCGCTCTGATATTTCCCTTATATGTAAAGCCAATCCATTTTGTTGGGTTTCTTGGGTGCCCGTAGGCTCCGCACAGATATCCATACAATCCGATTACGAGAAGCGGGCAGATAAGCTTTGTCATGAGATTTGGCTTTTTCCTTATTAGAGGAAAAAGAATCACCATACACAGAAACATTGCGGAAACATACCAGATTACTCCATTAACTCCGGTTACAAATAAACCGCTCATTTTCAGAAGTATTAGTTCAAAAAAGCTTTCGATAAAGAGCTTTCCCGCCCCTGCAGCGTTACTCCCATTCAAAATGATTGTTACCGCAAATCCGATAATCCACGCTATTAAAAATTCAGGAAATATTCCTTTAAGTTTTTTGCCAAGAAAATGAAGAGTTTCATTGGCCATACTCATTTCAGTCTCATCAAAAGGCTTCATTCTTGATATTGAATTTATCATCAAATAGCCTGATACAATAAAGAAGAACTCAACTGCAAGCGAGCCTCCTAGAAATATACATTTGTCATCACCAAGTAGATATCTTGAATGATGTAATACAACTATCAGTGCAAAGAAGAACCGAAGGAAATCAATTCTTCCATTACGAATTTTCTTTTTATTCATTACTGCCTCATGAAGTTTTAATTAGATTCAAAGTAAAGTTCATTTACTTTAAAGCCTTACTTCATATGTTTCATAATATTTGCCGCTATTCTCTCGCTGGCATGACCATCGTCCATACATCCCTTTCCATCAAGGAACTTCTGAACCTTCTCAAGATATGAATCCTTATCAAAATTAAGGATATTGTTATAAAGCTGGTCATTATTCTTTGCAACAGGAAATGGGCTTTCCTCGAGCTTAAAGTAGAAGCCACGCTCGTTATTATAAAGCTTGATATCGCGGGCATAGATAAACCCAGGTCTTCTGCTTAAGATAAAATCATAAATCCATGAAGAATAGTCTGTGATTCCAACATCGGTATATGCAAGAAGTTCCTGAATATCAGGCATTGCAGTTACATCAATTACATCTGGTGAAATAACGTTATTCTTGGACTTTTCAGTCTTCTTATCATTATCATGATAACGGAGAAGAAGCTTCCATTCTCCGCCAAATCTCTTCTTAAGTGCATCTATGACCATATCAGGTGCAAGATCATAAACTGCGAAGTTATGAGTATCTCTAAAGGTCGGCGCGTAAAGCGCAAGTTTTGTATCATCAGGAAGCATACGCTCGTGAAGGAAAGCATGCTTCCACTTCTTACGCTGCTCTTCATATCCGTCAAAAAAGATATCGTTTCTCGCATGACCAAGTCTCAGTATCGGAGTTGTCTGCCAGAAAGTCTCACGGAAAACATCCTCTTCAAAGGTAGAATTCGAAATACAGAAATTTGTAAGTTTTCCTGTACGAACTGCTGCAACAGGCCAGGACATATTTGTATTGTAGTGGCTAAGATCAAAACGCTTGATTCCAAGACTTCCGTGCCACGTCTCATAAACATACTGATCCTTCTTAACAGGAAATGGATAGAACTTATCTCCAAGAAGAGAATTAATAACGATAACCCTTGATGAAGCTGCTGCCTTAAAATAATCGTAGCTATTTATCTTTACCACATGAAAATTGTCATTCTGAGGAAGCTTGTCAATATTTAGCACATCATTAAGCGCCCAGTAAATTTCTACAGGTGCCTCTTCTTTAAGAAGCTCTTCGCAGATATACTTTGGATTACATGCATAATCGTGCTGGAAAGTGATAAACATAATCTGATTTTTCTTAACAGGTGTCTTATTTGAAAGAATCTTCCTGTTCTGGTAGCCAATCTGTCTGTCAACGTAGGTTCTAGCCTGCTTCCATGCTACGCCAACTCTCTTGAAGAAGGTTCCCTCAACCATAACCGGAAATACTCTCTTAAGTTTTCTGTTAAATACCTCTAATACCATTTAACTAATCCTCTCTTCGAAATTTCTATTATAGTTTACAGTCCAAAAATCTGTGAATTCTCTCTCGCATCAATAATAGCGCGGAACATGTAATAATCAATAGGTGTTGTTATCTTGATGTTCTCTGATTTGCCTTCAACCGTAAAGAGCTCATGCCCGTAATACTTGGCCATATTTGCCGAATCAATGAAATCGCCCTTGCCCTCTTTGATAGCCTCTTCATGGAAGCTCAACAAATCTCCAAGCTTGAAGCACTGAGGAGCTTTTGCCATAAGGCATTTCTTACGATCAAGAATAGTACCAACTTGTCCGGCATCTGAATTATCAAGGAAAATAGTCTCGGTTGCAGGTGTAACTGTTATCGCATTACCGTTTTTCTTAACACATTTAATATCTTCAGTAATTGTCTCAGGTGCAATCAGTGGACGAACGCCGTCATGAACGAGAATTGTCGTATCATCTGGAAAAAGATCTCTTGCAGCCTTCAAACCATTGTAAATTGATTCCTGTCCGCTCGCGCCTCCCGGAACGACAGCTCTTACCTTCTTTAGTCCAAACTTATCAATATACTTATTCATCTCCGGAATCCATGCCTCAAGGCAAACAACAACGATTGCATCTATCTGGTCATGATTTTCAAAAATATCAAGTGTATATACAATAATCGGCTTTCTGTAAAGCTGAAGGAACTGCTTCGGAACTGTCTTTGAATTCATTCTCTTTCCGGTACCGCCGGCAAAAATAAGTGCTACATTCATTTTAAAATTCCTCTTTAATGCACCAGTTTTAATAAATCCGGTGCTTAATATATTTCAATATTTTGATATATCTTTTTATAAAGAAAAAGGAGCAAAAAAGACATGCTTCTCAAGATCATTCATATCAGGGAGCTTCATGTAATCTCCGTACAGATTCTTAAGGTACAAATCAGTATCACCCGGACACCTAAGCGCTCTCCCATCATACATAACGTCCACAGTCTTGCAGATATCATTTCGAAGATACATCTCACCCCAAAAGTGCTTACGACCTGTTGGTGCAACGACATACTTAGAATTTCCATCATGACACATGCTGTTAACCTTATCGCCTGCTCGTAGCCATGCCTTCATAGAAAATACTGCTGTCACAAAGCCAAGCGCTATCTTAAGCCTAAAGGTACTCATAAGATGCTTGTCGCCGGTCTCCCTCGCAAGCTCCATCAAAGGCTTCCTGTCTCTGTAAAACTTCCTGCACGAAACAAGAAATCCAAATCCGTTGCAAAGAACTCCATGCAAATTTCTAAGAACCGGATTGTCGTATGTATTCTCCATTACAAATAGATCCACAAACGCACCGGCTTCGTCAATTGCAAAGTCCTCACGGGTTACTACAGACGTCCCTTTAAGGCGTATCCTCGATAGTAAAAGGTCGTACCCCTTCGTGTTTCCGGGCGGCGTATGAACCCAGTACTTGTCTTCAAATCTCTTTGTAAAAAGAGGTATGAATCTATCATAGTCTGCTCTTGGCATATTGATATCAATATCATCATCCCATGGGATAAAATCATGATGCCTTACTGCTCCAAGGCACGTACCGCCTCCAAGTGTATATACAATATTATTCTCATCACATACTGCTACTATATCATACAAAATAGTCTTCAAAACGCGTTGAAGATCCAAAAGCTGCTTGTCTGATAAAGTAACGGTACTTCCTGTATTTATATGTTTAAAAGCTTCAACTGTCGATAATTTCATACTATACGCTCACTAAAGTAGTAGCCATAGCAAAAGACCGGTCAGCGGCTTTGCCTCCGGGCTATTGCAAACTAAACCTCGTATTTTTTGTTAAAGAACTTAGCAAGAAGAAATGACTTGCATTTCTTAACCCAGTCAATCGGTTCAGTATAAACATATGGCAGTTCTTTTATCTGTTCACGTCTGATTCGTCCCGTTTCAACCTGATAATCAAGCCAAACATTAAGGATGATTTCTCCGACTCTTCCGCAGTACCTTCCCTGGAAGAAAGATAACTGGCGAACATCAACTCTTTTCTCAAGTTCAAAAAGAATTCCAAAGAGCCATGAGCAGTATTCATTCAAAAGTTCTCTGTCCATTATCATCATGTTAAACATATGCCCGCTGCTCTTTCTAAGAACCTTATCATAGGTTTCAAGATACTCAGGGCAATACTTAAGAATAATGGCACGAGTCGTATACAGATGCTCAATATAATGCGTATGCTGATAGTGTGAAAAAAGAGTCTCGATGTAATAGTGCCTCTTAGTAGGAACAAATACCTTGTATTTGCCCAGCATCGGAGCCAGCTCTTTTCTTGAAATAATGCATTTCTTAGGGTTCTTGTCATTCCTGTGCTTCAGGCTACCAAAATAACGCCTGTAATGAACAAGCCCAACGTAGTCCGCATCGATGTTCTTCCAGGCCCAGTACAGTCCTGTAAGTTCGCAGAAAAGAGGGTTCTTCTCAGAAATGTTATCGCCGGTATTATCCTTGCAATAACCAAGATCTAAAGGTTTCCCACTCTCGTCCTTCTCAACATCGGCTCCTACCTGCATAGGAACATACATTGGATCTTTAGGCATCCAGTATTTCTTATGCGTCGTAACGATAATTTTGACCGATAAAGGTGTATTTTTCATAATCTCCCACACCGGTGCCTAGCACCGGAACGTACGTCAAACGTGACATACCATGGTAAATATATCACAAAGTAAAATTCATGTCACTTTAAAATATTCTTAATAAATTAAGCGTAAAGTAAATTTTATTTGTAAAAAGTGCAATACAAATCCAGCCTTTTTTTAGGACATATTACCCGCAAGGTCCGAAAGTGATACTACACTGTACTTCAAATTGGCTCTTTGACCTGCAACATTTTCAAGTCTCTTTTTAATTCTATCAAAGATAACTTCGCAATCATCCTCGCTTGTCCCAATAAGGAGAACCAGAAACTGTGTCTTCGAATACCTTGTAAAAGTATCGCCGCTTCTAAGGGCTCCGCTTATTGCATCAAGAAGCTGCGCACTTCTTTGCTTTATCTTATCATCCCCGTGAATTGGCTTTCCTTCATAGTCAGCAGCCGTAAGAAGCATCATATATACAGAGCTTCCCGTTCTCTCCATATTGCGTTCAAGAACGTTGTAAGCATCGATAAATCCAGGATAACTGCACTCATATGCGCGATTGTCGCTTTTATCAGAGTCAACACCGTGATCAGAAATTTCTTTCTTAATCTCGCCAATTCTATCACTATGAATATCTATATCAGAGCTGATTGATGAATAAGCCTTTACAAGCTTTTTCGGAACCGGTATCCCAAGCTCGCTGTTAAAAAACTCAACGACTCTGTCATAAAGCTTGAGTGCTTCCTTTTGTTCATTCATTTTAACAAGTGCTTCTATCTGATAGGCAAACCAGTCCTCTTCAGGATATATCTCTGCTGCCTTAGTACTTACTTCATAGAGTTTCCTGTACTGTTTCTCAGTTTTGTAGTAATCACAGAGCCAGTTGACTGCTTTCGAATACATTCGTCTAAGCTCAACCGTTTCCATGATGACCCAGTTCTGCGTTTGAATTGCAGGCAAAAGCGTGCCTCTATACATTGCAAGACAATCCTCGATAGACGCTGCCTTCCATTCCTTACTTGTATCTGGCGTGGAAAAAGAGATACCGATTTCGTTTTTGAAATCGAGTACATCAATATCAAGGTCAATTAAAGGATCGCACTTGTAGATTCCTCTTTTTTTGACAACATAATCAAGCCTTGGAAAATCAGCCTTTACCATCTGCTTTCTAAGCTGATAGATGAGATTGTTAAAGCTATTGTTAATATTAATCTCATTTTCGCTGTTATAGAGAGCACTGACAAGGTCCTGCTTCTTGATTCCCTCTTCTCCCGATAGCCACACCATCTGCAGAAGTTGCAGGAATCTGGCTCCAAGGCTCGTCCCCGGAACTCTCCTTTGCCCATCATATTCAATTGTAAATTGCCCCAGCATATAAACCTTAAATTTGTACTTTTCTTCTCCAGCCATCACTTTTCCTCGTCAATTCCCCGTCTATATACATTTTGTTTGAAAGAAACCCCATCCGGCAGCGGCATTTAGATCAGCCTTTGCGCTTTTGTACTTTCTTTTTTGATAAAAAGACATTCTGTTTATCCAATTATATCATGGCATCTTATCGTAAATTCAATACATATAATAGTATAAGATTTATCAAATATTCGCAAGATTATTTGTAGTCTTTCTTATTATATATATGATAGAATGGAAAAAGAAATTGTGCAGTTCAATTAGTTTATGATAATTTGGCTTTCCCGTGAATTATCAGTAGTAATTGTCCTATTTTTTACTTGTAATGTTTTTAATAATAATATGTGCACTTAGGAGGATGAAATGTATATTACTTGTTTGGATATGGAAGGCGTACTAGTTCCTGAAATCTGGATTGCTTTTGCAAAAGAATCAGGAATTCCGGAGCTTAAGAAAACGACTCGTGACGAACCCGATTATGATAAGCTCATGAAGTGGAGACTTGAGATTTTAAAAGAGCACGGTCTTGGTCTTAAAGAGATTCAGGAAACAATTGCTAAAATTGACCCGATGCCTGGTGCAAAAGAATTTCTTGATAAGCTTCGTGCAAAAACTCAGGTTATCATTTTAAGCGATACTTTCGAACAGTTTGCCGCTCCTCTTATGGCAAAGCTCGGATACCCTACAATATTCTGTAACAGTCTTGATGTTACACCAAATGGCGAAATAACAGGCTACAAGCTTCGTGTTCAAAATACAAAATTCACAACAGTAAAAGCTCTGCAGTCAATTGGCTTTGAAACAATCGCATCAGGAGATAGCTTCAATGATCTTGGCATGATTAAAGCAAGTAAAGCAGGATTTTTATTTAAATCCACTGACAGCATCAAGAAAGATAATCCAAATATTCCTGCATTTGAAGAATATGACGAACTTCTTGACGCAATACTTGGTGTTATTGAAGGTTAATATTATAAAGCTTCACCCGGAATTAAGCCGACATATTTCATCGCCTTAAGTCCGGGTGTTTTGTTTTAGTTTGGTTTTGTTCGGTTCGCTTAGTTTGGTATTGTTTTATTAAAGGCTTTTAACTATTTGTTCTGCTATTTAAATCTCACTTCTTTGTTAACGTAAGAAGGTAGTTTACTGCCGAAAGTGCAGCTATATTGCCTTGTCCTGCTGCTTTAATGTACTGATAAGGTTTTCCAGCAATGTCTCCGCAGACAAATAATCCCTTTAAATTCGTACTCATATCAAGGCTTGTAGCTACGTGAGTCTTTTCTTCATCCATAAGTAGTCCCGGAACAAGATTTCCGGCAGGCGCACTTTCTCTAAGGATGAAAACTCCGTCTACAGAATATGCATTTCTCGAAATATCTACTGCAGGTTTTGTTTTATTATCCTGTTTTTCTAAAGGTATGCCTTCATTTCCTTTGATAACGGATGATCTTGTCACAAGTTCTGATACAAATTGATCTCCCACTATTTCAATGGGTTTTTCATTTATTATCTTTAGATTCTTTGGAATATCTACTTCGTTTATTCTGGCAATAGTTTCAGTTGATTCAGTAAAGAAAATCACTTCACTGCATGTCTCTGCCAGAAACTTAGCTTCATCTAAAGCTTCTTCACTGCTTCCGATAACAGCAGCTCTTTTTCCTTTATAAAGCGCAGCGTCACAGGTAGCGCAGTAGCTGACTCCGCGTCCAAGATGCTCTTCTTCGCCAGGGAGCGGTCTCTCCATCACTACTCCGGTTGCAAGAATTACGCTTGATGCCTCATAGGGGTTATTTATATCTTTTCCTTGAAGCATAAAGTAATCGCCCATGGAAAGTATCATTCCAATTCTATCATTCGTAGCCTGAACATTCATGCTATCAAGATGCTTCATAAGTGCTCCGGCAAGTTCCTTCCCGGAAATATCAGGGAGCCCTGGATAGTTCTGTATAAGATGCGCCTTCTCCATCTTCTCGCTCACTCCAGAGCCAAAAAGAAATACATTCTTACCGCGAAGCTTCGCCGTAATTGCCGCGGAAATCCCCGCCGGTCCCATTCCAATTATTGCTATGTCAACTCTCGTCATACTGTGCCTCCTTTTGAGCGAATAGAAGGTTCTCCTACATTTAGTATAACTTACTGATATTTCAACTTCAACTATTGCAAGAAGAATCTGCAAAAGCTTGATAACAACCTCGAATTTGAAATGTAAATCCTCGCTCATCAAGTTCCTAATGATTTGTAAACGTTATCTGCGAAAGCTTGGTAACAACCTCGAATTTGCAATGCAAATCCGAGGTTTATCTGCGAACCTCACAAGAACCTCCATACCGCTTCGCTTCATGTCGGTCATTGTGAGATTCCTATGAACAAATTCGCATAAAAAAAAGCCCATGAATGCAAGCATTCTGGGCTTTTTGATATGCGTTTTGTTCGCAGATAATCCTAACGTTTTGAAAACTGTGGAGCACGACGAGCTGCTTTCAAGCCGTACTTCTTTCTTTCCTTCATACGTGGATCTCTTGTAAGGAATCCTGCCTTCTTAAGAGTTGGTCTGTATTCATCTGAATCAGCCTCAAGAAGTGCTCTTGAAATGCCGTGTCTGATAGCACCGGCCTGACCTGTAGTACCGCCACCTCTAACAGTAACGATAACGTCAAACTTGTCTGATGTCTCAGTAGCAACAAGTGGCTGACGAACGATTGTCTTAAGAGTCTCAAGACCAAAATACTCGTCAATACTTCTCTTATTTATTGTAATGTTTCCTTTTCCGGAAACAAGATATACTCTTGCAACAGAACTCTTTCTTCTTCCTGTACCATAAAAACTAGCTGCTTTAGCCATTTTTAAATTCTCCTTTCAATTACCCGTATTAAAATGTCAGAACTTCAGGCTTCTGAGCAGCGTGATCATGCTCTGGTCCTGCGTATACATGAAGCTTACCAAACATTTCTCTACCAAGAGATCCCTTAGGAAGCATTCCCTTAACAGCATGCTCGATAACTCTCTCAGGCTTATCCTGGATCATATCACGAAGTGAAAACTCATGATGATTTCCAACATAATCTGTGTGGTGCCAATACTTTTTCTGAGTAAGTTTCTTTCCTGTTACTTTGATCTTCTCAGCGTTGATTACGATTACATAATCACCAGTATCCATATTAGGTGTATAAATTGGCTTATTCTTGCCTCTAAGTACGTTTGCAATCTCAGTTGCAAGACGTCCAAGAGTCTTGTCTGTTGCGTCAACAACGTACCATTTCTTCTCTATAGAAGTTGCGCTTGGCATAAATGTTTTCATTACATTACCTCCATAATCAATATGCGATTACAATTTCATATGAAAAATCTCTCATGAGAAATCCCATGTTATGAAGCCCCTTCACCTGGTCTTCACCTCTATAAGTGCAAGTTCGCGCGCTACTTACCGGGGTAACTGCGTGACTTTTTCACACATCTTAAAATTATAAGACATCACTATTCTTCTTGTCAACCGTATTTTTCCATTTGTATAAATTTTTATTTCAGACTTCGTGATCCGTAAATTCATACCCCATAAGGAAAAGTCCCTCAGGCGGCGCCGTAGGTCCGGCTTTCGTCCTGTCAACAGCTTCAAGTATTGTCTTGATTTCTTCGGGTTCCCCTTTGCCTCTTCCTATCTGCATTAGTGTTCCGGCAATGATTCTCACCATATTATATAGAAAGCCGGTGCCAGTTACTTTTATCGTCACCAGCTCTTTTTCCCTAAAAACATCAACGTCTGTAATGGTTCTCACATGGCTTATTGCCTGCGAGCCGGCACTGCAAAAGCTCGAAAAATCGTGTTCTCCAACAAGATACTTTCCGGCAGTTTGCATTCTCTTTTCATCAAGAGGCATATTGAAATGACATGAATAAAGCCTGTCTGTCGGAATCATGGTCTGGCAGTTCATAATTCGGTATTCATAGGTTTTAATCGTGTTGCAGTGTCTTGGATGAAAATCGGCGGGAACTTCCACAGAACGCAGCACTCTGATATCCGGTGGCAGCTTTGAGTTGACTGCAAGGCGGAAATTAAGCGGCGGAACGGTAGAATTTGTATCAAATACCGCCAAATTTCCATACGCATGAACCCCAGCGTCAGTTCTGCTCGCGCCTATGACAGCAATTTCCTCACCAGTAAGCGCTTTTAGAGCTGCGTTTAGCTCTCCTTCGATAGTAACCGCACCCGGCTGAAGTGCAAATCCATTATATGAAGTTCCGTCATATGCGACGGTTAACATAATTCTGCGCACAGATTTTCTCCTTTTTGGCAAAAAAGCTCCTAACGTCAATAACTCAGCGGCATCCGATTCGTCACAGTATTTCGTATCTTTTTTGTCAAAAAATAATATTTCCAAGTACTATTACAAGTGCAAGGTAAAGAGCAGTGATAAGATACGCCAGATAATCGTTTCTCGTATATATAAGCGGTTTCATCTTGGTTCGTCCCTCGCCTCCGCTGTAGCACCTTGCTTCCATCGCCATGGCAAGATCATTCGCACGCCTAAACGCCGAGATAAAAAGCGGAACAAGTATCGGAACAAGGCTCTTTGCACGTTCGATAAGCGAACCATTTTCAAAATCTGCTCCACGCGCCATCTGAGCCTTCATTATTTTGTCAGTTTCTTCAAGAAGAATTGGTATAAACCTAAGTGCGATAGACATCATCATCGAGATTTCGTGAACAGGTACTCTGATTTTTTTGAGCGGATTCAATAGAGATTCCAAGCCATCAGTAAGGTTATTAGGCGTTGTCGTAAGCGTCATTACCGATGAACCGATTATTAGGAAGATAAGTCTGACTGCCATTCGAACCGCCAGAAGAAGCCCTTCATAAGTGATTGTAAAAATCCAGAAGGAAACAAGCGCTTTGCCCGGCGTTAAAAACAAGTTAAACACCACGGTTATCATTAGAAGAAATACTATTGCCTTCATTCCTTTAGTGATAAACCGAAACGGTATGTGCGAAAGACCGATTTCAACTGCTAGAAATATGCCGGCAAGAATGTAACCTACGATATTGTCTGCCACAAACAATGAAATAATAAATACCATTGTTGCCACGATTTTCACTCTTGGGTCGAGTCTGTGAATAACTGATTCAGTTTGATAATATTGTCCGATTGTAATGTCTCTAAGCATCTTCTATCCTTATATTTAGTTCAATAATTTCATTGATAATTTATATACTTTCCTGAGAATCACGCTTTATCCAATTCTCCTTCGCGTTCACTGCTTTGTTGCACTTTCTTTTTTTGTAAAAAGAGCTGTCAAATTCTTCCAAACGCTTTCAAAATATCATTCTTAGCTTCCGCAATTGTTGTCGCATTTACGTCAACATCTATTCCTGCATCTGAAAGCTCGTGCATGACATACGTTACTTCCGGTGCTGCAAGTCCCATCTGCTCAAGCTCCTTATAATGCATGAATACATTTCTTGGAGTATCATCAAATGCCACCTTGGAATCGTTCATAACGATTATTCTTTCAACATAATTCGCCACATCTTCCATGGAGTGTGAAACAAGTATGACAGTCATATCTGTTTCCTTATGAAGCCTGCAAATGAGCCCAAGTATCTCATCTCTTCCTCTTGGATCAAGCCCCGCTGTAGGCTCGTCAAGAATCAGTACCTTAGGTTTCATAGCAAGGACTCCAGCAATTGCCACACGTCTTTTCTGGCCTCCCGATAAGTCAAAGGGTGACTGATAAAAGAAACCATCCTCGAGTCCAACCTGTTTTAATGCCTCATATGCCCTAAGTTCAATTTCTTTTTTGTCAAGTCCAAGGTTCTTAGGTCCAAAGCACACGTCAGCGAAAACGTCGGTTTCAAAGAGCTGGTGCTCCGGATATTGAAAAACCAGTCCTACGTTAGAGCGAAGCTGTTTCTTATTATAACCGCTGCCATTAATGTCTTCGCCGTTATAATAAATCTCACCTGAAGTTGGTGCGATAAGTCCATTTAGATGCTGAACAAGTGTAGACTTTCCTGATCCGGTATGTCCAATAAGCCCCACAAACTGGCCATCTTCAATAGTTAATGACACATCTGTCAGTGCTGCATGTGCCATCGCAGTTCCTGCTTCATATATGTAATTCACATGATTAATTATTATTGGCATTATTTTCTTTCCTTCTTGTAAAGGTCTGTCAAAATAGATATCAGCTCTTTTCTCGTAAGAACTCCTTCGGGAATGTCCAATCCTTCCTGCCTAAGCTCATGCGCAAGGAGTGTAACCTGAGGAACATCAAGCCTAAGCTCTTTAAGCTTGTCAACCTGTGAAAAGATTTCTCTAGGTGTTCCGGTCATTTCTATATGGCCTTCATCCATTACGATTACTTCATCAGCATTTACGACTTCTTCCATGTAATGGGTTATCAAAATTATTGTGATTCCTTCGACCTCATTAAGAGCTCTGGCCGCACGAATTACCTCTTTTCTCCCATTAGGATCAAGCATTGCTGTTGGCTCATCCATAATAATGCACTTTGGATGCATAGCAATAATTCCCGCAATTGAAACTCGCTGCTTCTGACCACCTGAAAGATGATTAGGTGATGCCTTTCTATATTCATACATTCCAAGTGTTTTAAGGCTTTCTTCAACTCTCTCCCAAATTTCCTTGGTCGGAACGCCCATATTCTCCGGTCCAAAGCCAACGTCCTCTTCAACAACCTGACCAATGATCTGATTGTCGGGATTCTGGAAAACCATTCCCGCTTCCTGCCTGATATCCCAAAGATGTGAATCATCCTCAGTATTCATAGAATCAACCCAGACTTCGCCCTCTGTTGGATAAAGAAGTGCATTAAAATGCTTGGCAAGTGTGGATTTTCCTGAGCCGTTATGTCCAAGAATTGCTATAAACTGTCCACGTTTAATATTCAATGAAACATTATTCACAGCAGTTGTGATGCCCTCAACATTGCCTTCCTCATCACGTCTTATATATTCAAATGTAAGTTTATCTGCTTTAATCATGTCTTCTTCAGGCATGTTTGTATTCGTCATAAATGTATACCTCTGTTATGATAAGCTTCATAAAGTTCGAGATTTGTTAAATTAAAGTCAAAGTACAATTTGTTCTTCATTTTACCTTTATACAGTAGGTAATGCAAGGCACATATATGCTATAATTTAATTTAGTTTAGTTAATTTAGGGAAGCAGCATGAGATTATGAGATGAATTCCTTGAATTTTAGTTTAGCTTATTTGGGAAGCAGCATGAGATTATGAGATGAATTCCTTGAATTT
>CAZJWA010000039.1:14064-24465 GCA_964549585.1 uncultured Butyrivibrio sp.
TAGTTTAGCTTATTTGGGAAGCAGCATGAGATTATGAGATGAATTCCTTGAATTTTAGTTTAGCTTATTTGGGAAGCAGCATGAGATTATGAGATGAATTCCTTGAATTTATTTCTGTTAGGTCGCGCTGCGAATGAGGTCAATAATGGGAAAATATTGGAAAGAAATCGCATTACTATTTGCGGTAATTATAGCAGCAAGCATTGCGTCAAGAATTCTATCAAGTGGAGAAACACTTTCAGATTATGCAAAAGAAAATCCATCAGCTGCATATGGCTCGTCGACTGAATCAGTCAATTCATCCTCTGATTCTTCTTCATCAGCTAACGATAATAAGGTGAATTCGGGTGTATCTGACACTAGTGTCACAATCGATAAAAGCCTTGCTGCAAGCGATAGTTCTATGGATGAATCAAAATCTGTGGCAGGAAACTCTGATAGTTCTATAACCTCTTCCTCAGACAATGATTCAGACACTATTTCGATAAATGATGGAGATGTACTTATGGATAGAACTACTTATGCTAACGGCTTTTACTATGAGCCTATTCCTGAAGTTATAAAAGAAAAGATTACGGGAATCTCTTATCCAAAGAGCGGCGCAGAGATTTCTTTAGATGAGCTTCGATATTGCAGAGTTCAATATGTTAATTTTAATGATGAAAAGAAATCCGGTGAGCTTATTTGTAATAAGGCAATAGCAAAAGATGTTATGGAAATATTCTACGAACTCTACAACAGCGATTATCAAATAGAACAAATCAGGCTTATTGATGAATATAATGGTGACGATGAAGCTTCAATGGAAGCAAATAACACCTCTTGCTTTAATTATAGAGTAATAGCAGGTTCAACAAAGCTTTCTAAGCATTCTCAAGGTCTTGCTATTGATATTAATCCTCTATACAATCCATGTATTTCCTATGATGATTCAGGAATTTCTACTATTGAGCCTTCATCTGCTACTAACTATGTAGATAGAACCGCTTCATTTCCTTACAAAATAGATGAATCGGATCTTGCGTACAAGCTCTTCATAAAGCACGGCTTTACTTGGGGCGGAAACTGGAACTCAAAGAAAGACTATCAGCATTTTCAAAAAGAGATAGAGTAAGAGATAAAAAAACTACCAACATAAAAAAAGAGATAGAATTATCAATTGAAGAATGGATAAAATAAGTAGTTGAAGAATTGATAGACTAGGTACTTAAAGAATAGATAGAATAAAAAACGCGCGGTGATATGTCCGTGCAAAAGCGTAACATTATAAACGTCAAAAAACAAAGGATACAGATTTTCGTGCATGCACGAATAACCTGTATCCTTTGTAAATATTCGTTATTGAATAAAAAATCTACCCAATCATTTGATTAGAATTAAACTAACTCAAGAACAACCATCATTGCTGCATCGCCCTTACGCTGGCCAATCTTAATCATTCTGGTGTATCCACCATTACCGTTACGTGCTGCATACTTAGGAGCAAGTTCATCAAAGATCTTATCTGTAACATCAACAGTCTTGATGTTCTTCTTTTTGCCCTTAACTTCAGCAGGAACTTCTGTAACAGTGTAAAGCATCTTGCGCATCTGTCTTCTAGCATGAACACGTGAAGCAAGATCCTTAGTAACTTCTTTAGTAGTTGTCTCGTAAACAACAACGTTCTTTCCGTCAACAACTTCCTTAACTCTCTTGCCGTTAGCGTCCTTCTTAGCATTCTTTACAGAAACAGTAACCTTCTCTGTGTTGTCTTTCTCTCTAACGCCAAGTGCAATAAGGTGCTCAGCAATCTTAACTACTTCCTTAGCTCTAGCCTCAGTTGTAATAATCTTGCCTTCATAAAGAAGATTTGTAACCTGGTTTCTTAATAATGCTTTTCTAGGTTTAGATGCTTTTCCGAGCTTTCTGTACATTGCCATGATAATAATCCTTTCTCATTGCAGAGTTCTCTCTGCGTTGGTGCATATTCTAATGCTCTTCGGACTTACTTGGAATATGTATAATTTACCATGAGAACCCGCTCTGATGCTCTTTGGGCTTATTCAAAGCGGATTATTCATAATATTTGTTATTAGTTCTCGTCAGCTGTTCTAAGTGAAAGTCCAAGCTCATCAAGCTTAGCAAGAACCTCTTCGAGTGACTTACGTCCGAGATTACGAACCTTCATCATATCATCAGGAGTCTTGTTTGTAAGTTCCTGAACATTATTGATTCCGGCTCTCTTGAGACAATTGAATGAACGAACTGAAAGCTCAAGTTCTTCAATGCTCATATTCTCTTTCGGTGAAGCCTCTGTGCTTTCCTTCTCTACCATGACCTCAGCAGTCTTGGCATTCTCGGAAAGATCGATAAACAGACTTAAATGCTCACTTAATACCTTTGCAGCAAGACTTACTGCTTCATCAGGAGCAAGTGTGCCATTGGTATGAACATCTAATGTAAGCTTATCAAAATCAGTAACCTGACCTACACGAGTATTTTCTACTGTAACATTTACACGCTCAACAGGTGTGTAAATAGAATCAATAGCAATTACACCGATAGGAAGATCTGCTGACTTATTCTTGTCAGAGCTAACATAGCCTCTGCCCTTTGTTATTGTAAGTTCCATGTAGAGCTTTGCATCACTACCACAAAGAGTAGCAATAACCTGCTCGGGATTCATAATCTCAATATCCTGGTCTACTTGAATATCAGAAGCTCTTACAACTCCTTCGCCATTAAACTCAATGTATGCAGTCTTAGGCTCATTAGTCTCTGAGTTATTCTTAATAGAAAGATTCTTGATGTTCATTACGATCTCAGTAACATCCTCTTTAACGCCTGGGATTGAACTGAATTCATGCAGAACACCCTCAATCTTAACCTGACTTACAGCAGCACCAGGTAAGGAAGAAAGCATGATTCTTCTTAAGGAATTACCAAGTGTAATACCATATCCTCTTTCAAGAGGTTCTACAACGAATTTACCATACTTTTTATCATCTGAGATATCTTCAATTTCAATATTTGGTCTCTCAAAGTCAAACACTGATATACCCTCCTTATATGCTATCGTCTAAAATAATATTCATCCTTTAAGTGAAATCACTTAATTATTTTGAATACAACTCGACAATAAGCATTTCGTCAACAGGAACATCAATAGCTTCTCTTGCAGGGAGCTCTTTAATTGTTCCCTTGAAAGCTTCTTTATCTGCATCAATCCATTCAGGAACAAGTCTGCCTGCTGTAATCTCTGCGATATCCTTGAATCTCTGCATTGACTTTGCTGTATCTCTGATTTCAATTACGTCTCCAGCCTTGATAAGGTATGAAGGAACGTTAACAACATTGCCATTTACTGTAACGAACTTGTGAAGAACAACCTGTCTTGCTTCTCTTCTTGTTCTTGCAAAACCAAGTCTGAAGATAACATTGTCAAGTCTTCTCTCAAGAAGGATCATAAGGTTCTCACCTGGCTGGCCCTTCATTCTGTCTGCTCTCTCAAAATAATTTCTGAAAGGCTTCTCAAGAACGCCATAAATAAACTTTGCCTTCTGTTTCTCACGAAGCTGAAGACCATACTCACTCATCTTCTTGCCTGATCTTGAAGAAGTTCTTGTAGACTTCTTGTCATATCCAAGGAAAGTTGGATCAAGGTCAAGTGATCTGCATCTCTTTAATACGGGAATTCTGTTTACTGCCATTTTATGTGGCTCCTTTCTTTCAGGATACTGTCCTGATGTTGTTTACAGTCTTAATGAGAGACCTTCTTCCAACAATGCTTTGTTTATATGTTCTGATTTCTTCGTATTATGCAAATTAAAACCTATATAAATATAGGAGCTTATGCAATTATACTCTACGACGCTTAGGTGGACGGCAGCCGTTATGAGGTACAGGGGTTACATCCGTAATGCTTGTAACAGTGAGGCCTGTTGCAGCAAGAGCTCTGATTGCAGCTTCTCTTCCTGTTCCTGGTCCCTTTACAAAAACATCAACTGTCTTAAGGCCGTGAATAAGTGCAGCCTTTGTTGCTGTTTCTGCAGCCATCTGTGCAGCATAAGGAGTAGATTTCCTTGAACCTTTGAAACCAAGTCCACCAGCACTAGCCCAGCTAAGTGCGTTTCCAGCAGCATCTGTTAATGTAACGATTGTGTTATTGAAAGATGCCTGAATGTGTGCCTGTCCATGTTCAACGTTTTTCTTGACGCGCTTCTTACCAGTTTGCTTAGAAGCGGAAGCCTGTTTCTGATTTGCCATTTTAAACTAACCTACTTTCTTCCTATGAAAAATTCAAATTAATTGTTACCACTTTTAAAAGGTTTCTAAAAGAAGATTACTTCTTCTTATTAGCCATTGTCTTCTTAGGACCTTTTCTTGTTCTTGCATTAGTCTTTGTTCTCTGACCACGGCAAGGAAGGTTTCTTCTGTGACGAATTCCTCTGAAGCATCCGATCTCTGTAAGTCTCTTGATGTTCATAGCAACTTCTCTTCTGAGGTCACCTTCTACTGTAAACTCTGCGCTGATTACTTCACTGAGCTTTTTAACTTCATCATCAGTAAGGTCACGGCAACGAGTATCTGGATTAACATTTGCTGTCTTAAGAATCTTATCAGCACTTGTTCTTCCAATTCCATAAATATAAGTCAAGCCAATTTCAACACGCTTGTCTCTAGGTAAATCAACACCTGCAATACGAGCCATTTTAAATTTCCTCCAAATAATATCGGGTAGTTATTCTACTCGACTAATGCGTCACTCTCCGATTAACTGTTATGTATTCATAAGCAGAATCCGTCACGGTTTCGCCATAATTAGTGCGCCGCTAAACGACTGCACAGTTACTAATTGATTGAGGCACGATGCCCAATCGGACAGTACATATGATCCGATCCTTCCAATACACTTGGTATCAAAAAGTAATATACGTAGGCTCTACGTTATATTCTATCGAACAGACTGTAAAAAGATCTGTCGTGGTGATCAACCCTGTCTCTGTTTGTGCTTAGGGTTCTCACAGATTACACGAACAACGCCTTTTCTCTTGATAACCTTGCACTTCTCGCACATTGGCTTAACAGAAGATCTAACTTTCATTTCTACTCCTTTCCTGCATATTTCTTATGCTTTCTTTGTTTAAAAAAGGGCAAACTAATAGCCCTTTTCGCAAAAGTCCGTTTTATAGTATATCATTAGACACTAAATTTTTCAAGCCATTTCATCAAAAAACTTCGTAAAATTAAGTGTTTTCAAAACGGAAATTTTAAAAAGAGCTACGTTATTTCGATTATAATCTCTAAATATCTACCTCGAGATTTTTTTACAAAAATAATTCAACTAACTAAGTCGAAGATAATGTAAAAATTATTTATCTCTCCAGATAATTCTTCCTTTTGTAAGATCATACGGAGAAAGCTCCATAGTTACTTTATCTCCAGGAAGTATTCTGATAAAATTCTGTCTGAGCTTACCACTTATATGAGCAAGAACGACGTGACCATTCTCAAGTTCAACACGAAACATTGTATTTGGTAACTTCTCAAGTACTTTTCCTTCAATTTCAATTACATCTGCTTTAGACATTTTTTTCCTTTCTAAACAAAACAACAAAATTATAATTCTAAAAATAAGTTTGTTTTCAAAACAAATTTGTATTATCACAGTAGAAAACTTTATTTAGCGCAAGCTTTAGTATTATCGCAGTAGAATACTACATTTACTTATTAAGTTGACGAATAAGTTGCCAATATGCTTTAGTTTTATCGCAGTAGAAAACTTTATTTAACTCAAGCTATCGTAAGAATCTCCGGTTCGCCATCAGTTATAGCAATAGTATTCTCATAATGAGCTGCAATTTCGCCATCCTGCGTAACTACTGTCCAATCATCATCAAGCCAGCCTATCTTTCGAGAGCCAAGAGATATCATCGGTTCTACAGCAAGAGTCATTCCCTTTTGAAGTTTTAATCCGCGTCGAAGCTGCCTGTTATTTGGCACATATGGGTCTTCATGAAGCTGCTGACCAATTCCATGACCTGTAAGCTCTTTGATAATTCCATATCCATAAGGTGTAACATAATCATCAATTGCTCTGGAAATATCATATAATCTGTTACCGGCTTTTGCTTTCTTTATTCCTTCAAAAAAGCTCTGCTTCGTAACATCAATTAGCTTTTGTGCTTCAGGTTTTATCTTTCCTACCCCAAATGTCCTTGCCGCGTCAGAATGCCATCCTTTATAAATAAGCCCGGCATCCAAACTTACTATATTTCCTTCAACAAGAATTCTATCTGCTCTTGGTATGCCATGGACGACTTCTTCATTTATAGAAACGCATATTGAAGCAGGATATCCTTCATAATTCTTAAAATTGGGAATACAACCCATTTTCCTAATTATTGACTCACCAAGTGTGTCAATATCAAGAGTCGACATACCAGGTTTAAGAGAAGCTTCAAGCTCATCAAAAACTTCTGAAAGAAGATGTCCTGATTTCCTCATTAAGCCAATTTGTTCTTCTGTTTTAATAATTACCGGCATTTATTCTTCTTTCCGGATCAATCAAGAATAGCAACAATATCACTAAAGACTTCCTTCATGTCCTTAGTTCCGTCAACTGTTCTTAAAATATTCTTTTTGTCATAATAATCGATAAGTGGCTGAGTCTGATCATGATAAACTTCAAGTCTCTTCTTAACTGTTTCAGGCTTATCATCATCTCTTTGAACAAGGTCACTACCACAAGTATCGCAAATTCCATCCTTATTAGGCGGAATATAGTCAACATGATATGTTGCGCCGCACTTAAGGCATGCACGTCTTCCTGACATTCTGTGAATTATATTTTCATCCGGAACATCTACGTTAATAGAAAAATCTACATGATCTCCAAGCTTTGAAAGTTCTTCATCAAGAACGTTTGCCTGTGGAATTGTTCTTGGAAATCCATCAAGAACATAGCCTTCCTTACAGTCGTCATTCTTAACTCTGTCAAGAAGAAGCTGTACGGTAAGTTCATCGGGAACAAGCTGCCCCTGATCCATGTATTCCTTTGCTTTCTTACCAAGTTCTGTACCATTCTTGATATTCGCACGGAAAATATCACCCGTAGAGATATGTGGAATATTGTATTTGTCTGCAATCATCTGAGCCTGTGTTCCCTTACCAGCTCCTGGTGCTCCAAGCATAATTATCTTCATACTGATCTCCTTCTCTTTATTAACAAGCGTATGTTACGTTTTAACAAAAACAGTTCAAATCAATTAGTTAATTATTAAATAAATAGACCAAAGTAGATTATACTATATCTTATATACTTTCAACAAATCTTTTTCTGATTCGTGTATATCCATTATTAAATATAGAGGTCAGAAAGCTGAAATGGATCAGCTTTTCTGACCTCTAAAAATTAGTCGTCCAAAAATCCCTTATAGTTGCGAACGAGCATCTGAGATTCAATTTGCTTGATAGTCTCAAGAATAACGCTGACTATGATTATAAGACTTGTTCCACCAAATGATACGTTTGCATTAAACACACCATTAAAGAAAATTGGTAGAATTGCTATAATCGTAAGTCCACAGGCTCCTATAAAAATAATGTACTTCAAAAGAGTTGAAAGATAATCACTGGTTGGCTTACCTGGACGAATTCCAGGAATAAAACCACCCTGCTTTTTCATATTATCTGCAATCTCAAGAGGGTTGAATGTCAATGATGTATAGAAATATGCAAATAGAACAAGCAAAATTACATATACAACAAGCCCTAATGAGTAAATCATATGCTCTGGATCAATCCAGTTACTCTCATTTAGATACTTTAGGATTTCACTCCAGGCACCCGTACCATTGTATCCCACGAACTGTGAAATAATGATTGGGAACTGGAACAAAGACATTGCAAAAATGATTGGCATAACACCGGCAGTATTTACCTTAAGAGGTATCTCTGAGTTGCTGCTACCAGCCATCTTACGTCCTTGAAGTTTCCTTGTGTATTGAACCGGAATGTGTCTTTCTGCATCATTTAGAAGCACTACCAAAACAACCATTCCAATAATAATTGCGATGATTATAATTGCATCGATAACCGCTCTGACAATTGAATGTCCGAGAATAAACTGTGAAAACAGTGTGCTGATGTCAGATGGCATTCTTGAAATAATATTTATAGTAAGTATTATTGAAATACCATTTCCAACACCATTATCTGTAATTCTTTCACCAAGCCACATTAAGAATGCACTGCCTGCAGTTAATGCTACTACTATCACTACGCAATAATACCATTTTTTATTAACAAGGAAATTCTGTCTGTAAAAGCCAATTGACATTGCGATTGATTCAATAAGCGCAAGTGCAATTGTAATATATCTTGTAAGTGCAGTAAGTTTCTTCCTTCCATCTTCTCCATCATGCTGCCATTCCTCAAATTTAGGAATAGCAACAGTAAGAAGCTGGATAATAATTGAAGAAGTAATATACGGCGTGATGTTCAGTGCAAGAATTGACATGGTTTCAAATGATCCACCGGTAAAGCGGTCAAGAAAACCAAGAGCATCTGAACTACTTGTCAAATTGGAAAACCAATTTTGAAATACACTTGCGTTGATACCCGGAACGGGAATAGCCGATCCGAGTCTTACAACTACAAGCATCAATGCCGTAAAAAAGATCTTATTTCTAATATCTTTTATTTTAAATGCATTCTTTAAGGTTGTGAACATTAGATCACCTCAGCAGTTCCACCAAGTGCCTCGATTTTTTCTTTTGCTGATGCACTATATGCATTGACTTTAACCGTAAGCTTTTTGGTTAATTCGCCATTACCAAGAATCTTAACGCCATCGCGTTCGTTCTTAACAATGTCTTTGTCCTTAAGTGCCTGAACATCTACAACAGCACCATCATCGAAGCTCTCAAGTCTGTCAATGTTGATTCCAACGATATCCTTAGAATTGATATCTTTGAAGCCTCTCTTAGGAAGTCTTCTGAATAATGGCATCTGACCACCTTCGAAACCTGGTCTTGGTGCGCCTGAACGAGCTTTCTGTCCTTTGCTGCCCTTACCAGCGGTCTTGCCATTACCTGAAGCATGACCACGACCTCTTCTAAAATTATCGCTTTGAACAGAACCTTCTGCAGGTCTCAAGTTTGATAATTCCATGATTTATCCTCCTTTGCAGTAGCGTTACTGCTCTATTAAATTTCCTCTACCTTAACTAAGTGTCTGATCTGCTGAATCTGTCCTCTTGTAGCGGCATTATCAGGTAATTCTACAACACTGTTAAGCTTCTTAAATCCCATTGATTTTACTGTCTTTGTGTGCTTAGGAACAGCGCCAATTGTGGACTTGATCAATGTGATTTTAAGCATCTTTTCATTTGACTTCTTTGCTGCCATTGATTTTTCTCCTTCTAACCGATTAAGGGCTGCTTATTAAGCAAGAACCTCATTAACGCTCTTACCACGCTTACCTGCAACTTCCTCAGGTGTCTTTAACTGGCTAAGTCCATTAATTGTTGCGATTACAACGTTCTGCTTGTTGTTTGATCCGAGTGACTTTGTACGAATATTCTTAATTCCAGCAAGTTCACAAACATTACGTGCAGGACCTCCTGCAATAATACCTGTTCCTTCAGGGGACTTCTTTAAAAGAACCTCTGCTGAACCAAACTTACCAATGAAATCATGAGTAATACTATTGTTCTCATCAAGCGGAACTGTAATCAGATTCTTTGTAGCATCTTCCTTACCCTTACGGATAGCATCAGGAATTTCTGTAGCTTTTCCAAGACCTACTCCAACATGGCCGTTGTTATCACCTACAACCACAAGAGCGGTAAATTTCATGTTACGACCACCTTTAACGACCTTGGTAACTCGCTTGATGGTTACAACCTTATCTGTTAATTCAAGCTGACTTGCATCAACGATTGTACGTTTCATTTGTGTGTTCTCCTCTCTTTAGAATTCTAAGCCTGCTTTTCTTGCAGCTTCTGCTAATGCTGCTACTTTACCGTGATAGATGTAGCCTGCTCTATCGAAAACAACTTCCTTAATTCCCTTTTCCATTGCTCTCTTTGCAACAACATCTCCAACTAATGCAGCAGCTTCACAATCGTCTGTATTCTTAAGCTGACCCTTAATGTCCTTCTCAAGAGTTGAAGCAGAAACAATTGTATTGCCGGCAACATCATCGATAACTTGAGCATACATATTGTTATTGCTTCTGAATACTGCTAAACGTGGTCTCTCAGCTGTTCCACTGAAACGATTACGGATTTTCAAGTGCTTTTTAGCACGAACTTCCTGTCTGGATACCTTTTTAACCATTTTGATACTCTCCTTATCTTAATTATTTCTTACCGGTCTTGCCGACTTTACGTCTGATAACTTCATCAGCATACTTAAT
>CAZJWA010000040.1:0-15989 GCA_964549585.1 uncultured Butyrivibrio sp.
CGCGGTAAGGCTCGAAAAGCCAATGACTATATTTAAGACAAAAAAGACTATATCATGAAAACGATTTTCATGCAATTGGTTTCTTGAATTTCTGGCAAGAACAAATTAAAGATGCCGTTATCGGCAACAATTTTCACAATATTAACTCTTTTTTATTCATTTTTTGCCGATAATGGCATATAATAATTCTATTACTTCTTAGAAAGGAGTTCTTCTTATGGCTTATTTGTCAGTTAAAGAAACTGCCAGAAAATGGAGTATGTCAGAGCGAAGCATCCGTAATTACTGCCAAAAAGGGCGTATTTCTGGAGCTTTCATAATTGGAAAAACTTGGAGCATTCCAGATGACGCTGTAAAGCCCTCAAGAAAAGCAACATCTTCATGCATACCTCGTACCCTAAAAACAGTCCTAAAACACGAAAAGGCACATGCAGTCTCTGGCGGGATCTATCAGAAAATACAAATTGAATTAACCTATAATTCCAATCACATTGAAGGGAGTACGCTCTCTCATGATGAAACCAGATACATCTACGAAACAAATACAATCGGAATAGAAAACAAACAAGTAAATGTGAATGATATTATAGAAACCGTGAATCATTTCCGTTGTATAGATTACATTATAGATAATAGCGATAAAGTAATTACAGAAAAAATGTTGAAAGAATTACATCAGATTCTAAAAACCGGAACTTCTGACAGCCGCCAATCATGGTTTGCCGTTGGTGACTATAAAAAATATCCTAATGAAGTCGGTGGTTTAGAAACGGCAAAACCAGAAGAGGTACACGATAAAATTAATGCTCTCATAACATCATATAAAAAAATAGCAAGTCCAGACTTTGATAAGCTCCTTGATTTCCATGTAAAGTTTGAAAGAATCCATCCTTTTCAAGATGGAAACGGTAGAATTGGAAGACTAATTCTTTTTAAAGAATGTCTTAAAAATGGCATTGTTCCATTCATTATTACGGATGAAGTGAAAATGTTCTATTACCGCGGTTTGTCAAAGTGGAACACTGAAAAGGGATACCTTCGTGATACTTGTCTTACAACCCAAGACTCCATGAAAGAATACCTTGATTATTTCAAAATAGAATTTCACTAACTCATTTAATTCCGGATGTAATATAAACGTTTTTGCGTTATAATATTAGTATAATTAGTTTATTATCAGCCCACGATTTCCGACACAAAGGAGGAAATACCATGAATAATAAATTCAATAAATATGCAGCTGTTGCAGTTCTTGTAATAATAATTATACTCGCTTCGATTCCGCTTATCCGAAAAGGAGCATCATCAAAGCTCACCGAGGAAAGCACTTCTGTTACGGAGAAAAGTCTATTAACCGGGAATAAAGCCAAAAGCTCCGATTCTCAGACTAATTCTTCTACTTCCAATAGCACTGAAATTTCTGATAGTCTTCCGGAATTTGTATATGTCGGAAACGACCAGGAAGCCAGACTTTGTACAGAAGTAGCAAAGCAGCTATACAGTGAATATTATGATCCAGCTGATGTAATGATTCCAGCCCCTATTGTTGCTTATTTTGAAGAAACAGACTCTGAAATAACTGTTATTGCAAATATAAATATCTATGGTTATGACATTGATGGAACCACTCTGATTTTTAATAATGGTGGTTCAACTCCATGTAAAATAACTGCAGATGTAACAGATTCCGGTTTGAAAATAACAAACCTTGAAGTAGCAAATACTGATGATGAAACCAATAAAATTTGTGGTGATGATAAGGACATAATTTCAAAATTATACGATGATAACTCTCTTAAAAGCATTCGAAAAAGCTGGATACAAATGTACGTTACAAACTATAATTTAGACATTGACTCTTATCAGGACTATGGGCAGGAACCAGTAAAACTATTTGATAAATAATTCCCAGTATTCATAACTCCAACAACAAAACGCGGTGACCTCTCCTTGTTACCTGGCAAAGCATAAGTCACCGCGTTTATCATTATTATCTAAAACTACTTAGTATCAGAATGTCCGCTAAAAGAAACAATTCTAAATCCATAGCTGCTACTATCATCACTGACAACTCCGAGCTTTACAAGGTAATAATACTGATCTGTAAGTTCTTTATCCTCTTCCATATCCTTTAAGGAATAGTGGATTGTGAGGTCTGTTTCTCCGGTACTAGAATCAACAGTCGTAGAATCAATAGTGTAGTATGGCTGCGCCGTTCCCCAGTCTCCAAGAAGAATCTGATAATCTCCGTTTCCATCCTTCATAACATAGTTATTCCCATCAAAGCTCTCACTCATTGAGGAATCACCGAATAATTCCACCAGCTCTTTTTCCATAGTATCAGCAGGAATAATATCATAGTTTCCGTTATCGGCAAGCTCACCATTATTTGCATAAATCGAAGCTGCTGCAAGTCTTAGCTCAATATCACTATCTAGAGCATCATGCTCTGCGTAGTCTGTATCATAGATATACATATAGCTCACGCCGGTCACTGTATCGTCAAGAAACTCCGCAATCATATCTTCACTAACCTCTGCAGACTTCGGCGCAGCCTTTCCACACGCAGAGAGTGCAAATGTTGTAAGTGCTATTGCAAAAGCAGTGCCAATTTTTCTAATATGCATAAACCTAATCCCCCTTATTAGTAAAAAGAAATGTTATCCATAATATACTCTGCGAATTTCCTGTCCGCAGTAGTAAGTGCCTTGTCCTTATTATAAATCAAGTTATAGGGATAATCCATATTTAGGTTTTTTAATTTAATACTTATCAGTTTACCGTCATCTAGCTCATTTTTGACACTGATTCCCGGCAAAAGAGCTATTCCAATGTTGGCCCTGACGGCGCTTTTTATTGCATCAATACTGCCAAGCATCATCGCAATATTTTGTTCCATAGAAAGAGACGTCGCAAATCTCTCATAATATGCATATAGCTGTGAATTAGCTTTGTGCACGATGAATTTTTCCTTTGCCAACCCGTCATGCGTAAGGTTCCCTTTGACTACAGACATATTATGCTCAGGTGCTGCAACAAGAACCAGTTTATCTATATAAATCACCTTGGCAGAAACTCTGCCGTCATACGAGCAGTCACCTCCGTTGACTGCAATGTCAAGCTCACCATGTGAAACAGCATCTGCTATTTCAGAAGTATTTCCGACGCTTAGATTGCACATGATTTCAGGATATTTCTGGCAAAAGCCAGCCATAATCACTGGCATAATATATGCTCCTGGAGTATTGCTTGCTCCGATTTGAAGCGTTCCCCCAACATAATTTTTCTTATTGGCAATTGCGGTTTCCATATCGCCTACAACACTGAAAATCTGCTTCGTATACTGCTGCAGCATAATCCCATTTTGATTAAGAACAACACCGTTTCCCGCTCTGTCAAATAACTTTAGTCCAATCTGCTGCTCAAGTCTCTTAATTTCAGTTGAAAGCGCAGGCTGACTGATATGCATTTCATCCGACGCTTTTCTATAACTTTCATATCTGGATACCGTATTAAATATCTCCAAATAATGTAATTCCATAATTCAATGTCCTTCCAATAATTTAACATTTCTTTTTCAAATATCATTCATTCATTTTGTAAATGATATCCATTCATTTTGTGTATTTGAATACAGTCGTGCCTTAAGCTACATTAGTGACAAAAATAACAATTGACAGCCTTAGTGCAGCAATCAGAAAGAAGGTCACAATGACGCACAATTTACTAATTCCTCTCCAGGTACTGATACTTGGAATAATCATTTCATATGCAATAGCTCTCATGATGAAGGTGATTTTGCTATGCATCCGCAGAGTCCGTACAAATAAGATAAATAATGTAAATAAGGATCGCAGTACGGAGGCAAAAGAATGAATATCATAGATTTTTTTCAAGGAATAAGTACTATGTTTTCCCAAAGTCCTCAGGTCATAATTTGCAGAATAGTTCTAATTTTTACCGGCTTTTTGCTGGTTTATCTTGGCAGCAAGGGCACACTCGAGCCGCTAATAATGGTTCCGATGGGACTTGGAATGTCAGCCGTTAACGCCGGAATGCTCTATATTGACGCAGGCAAAATAGGCAATTTGATCATCGATCCGCTTCTAAAATCAACTGATGATCTTATGAAATATATGCAGATTGATTTTCTTCAGCCCATTTACACCCTCACATTTAGTAATGGTCTTATCGCATGCCTGGTTTTTATGGGAATAGGCATACTCTGCGATCTTGGATACGTACTTGCCCATCCCTTTATTAGCATGACAATAGCTCTTTTTGCAGAGCTTGGAACTGTTGCAACATTTCCTATTGCCAAGCTCATGGGTCTTGCCGATGGGTCAGCTGCTGCCGTTTCTATTATCGGAGGAGCCGATGGACCAATGGTTTTATTTGCTTCACTTAAGCTTGCTCCCGAATATTTCGTGCCAATATCCATCGTGGCTTATCTCTACCTAAGCCTTACCTATGGCGGCTATCCGTATCTTATCCGCTTCATGATTCCCAAGGAGCTTCGGGGCAAAAAGATTGAGAAGCCGGCAAAGCAAGAACAGGCCGTAACTACAGGTGAGAAAATTATTTTCGCAGTAATCGCAAATGCTGCCCTGTGCCTTCTTTTCCCTATGGCAGCGCCGCTATTTTTGAGTTTTTTCCTCGGAATCGTAATTCGCGAAACAAGAATTTCCAAATACATAGACCTTGTAGGCGACGGCTTTTTGTACTTTGCAACCTTCTTCCTCGGTCTGGTTCTTGGCGTTCTCTGCGATGCAAATACGCTTCTTAATCCAACCGTATTAAAGCTCCTGGTGCTTGGTATTATTTCGCTAACGCTCTCAGGAATCGGCGGAATACTTGGCGGATATTTTATCTATTTTGTCAGGAAAAAGAACTTCAATCCGCTTGTTGGTATTGCAGGTGTTTCATGCGTTCCAACGACTGCAAAGGTTGCCCAAAAGGAGGCAATGAAATGTAATGCCGGCTCGTATATTCTTGACTATGCACTCGGCGCAAATATCTGCGGAGTAATTACAACAGCCATACTTACCGGCATTTACATCACTTTGCTTTCATAAATATTTATTCAATAGTTTTAATTTGCTGTGTTCTCTTTTCCCAGCTTGCCCACAATGCGGATGCTATGCATATTGACGAATAGCATCCGCTTATCAGTCCAAGAAGCATCGGAAGTGAGAAGCGGAAAATCGAATTAATATTAAAAAGTACCGAGGCAATAAGTATCACCAGTACGCACATCGCTGTTGTCAGGGATGTATTTACAGAACGTGATAATACCTGCGTCACGCTTCTATCTACCAGCTGTTCTATAGTTGAAATACCCTTTCCGGTATTATTCTCGCGTATTCTGTCATACACAACGATTGTATCGTTTATTGAATAGCCTATAATTGTAAGAACTACCGCCACAAACGAATCTCCTATTGGTATTCCAAACAACACAAAGGTAAAAAAGACAATGGCAACGTCATGAAGAAGTGCTATCAGTGCCATAATTTCTGCCGGAAGCCCGCCCATTGACCTGAATCTAATCCATACGTATAAGGTAATGCATACAAAGGATGAAATAACAGCAATCAAAGCATTACGAAGTGCGAGTGCACCAATATATGGCTCAACCGCATAGCTTGATAGTGTTTGCAGGTCGTCCTCACCAAGTGTCTGTCCTATTGCAGAAGTGATGCTGCTTTGCTGATCCGGAGATAGTCCTGCATTTCCCGCAAGTGTTACTACAAGAGTCTTTGAACCATCAGACTTTTTATCTGCAATCTGTACCGTGACAGGTCTGTCAGTTTCTTTTTCCACAAGTGCTTCAATATTTGCGGCGTTCACCTCTGAGCTAATTGAATATTCAAGTACAGTGCCTCCTGTAAACTGTGTATCAAGGTGAACTCCTCTTACACAAATTCCGATGATTCCTACTATCATGAGTGTTCCTGAAATAATCAGACAGAACCTTTTATGTTCAAAAAATCTGTAGTCATTATGTTTTTTCTTAAGTCTAAACCACTCTGACGAATCCCACATATTATATGAAACAACCGATTTTAGTATCATTTTCGAGAGCTGAACTCCAACAAAGCAGTTGAGTATCATACCAATAAGCAGCGTATAGCCAAAGCTGAGCATCGAGCCCGATCCAAACATCATAAGAATTACCGCTACGATTGCAGTTGTAATATTTCTGTCAAGGACAGATGTAAATGCTTTGGAATAACCAATTTTTATCGCATTCTTAACAGTTTCGCCTTTTGATATTTCCTCAGATATTCGTTCGGAAATTATTATGTTAGCGTCTACCGCCATTCCAAGTGAAAGGATTATTCCAGCTATTCCGGGGAGTGTAAGTGTATACTGCGGAACTGAAATAGCAAGGAGCTGTAGCGTCATTTGTATCATTAGCGTAAGGCATGCAATAAATCCCGGAAGTTTATAAACTACAAGCATAAATATGCATACTCCGGCAAAAGCAATAAGTCCTGCATAAATCATTACGGTGAGCGCATTTTGCCCAAGAGAAGGACTTATTGTGCTAAAATTCGTTGTCTTCATGGAAAAAGGCAGTGCACCTGAGTTAATTTTATCCGATAGCTCTTTTGCCTCGGTATAATCCTTCATGCCTGTAATTACTGCCTGCCCGCCATCTATAGCACTTTCAACTCTTGGATTGGAAATAAGAGTATCATCCATGTAGATTCCCATATTCTGCCCAATGAGCTTACTCGTAGCATCTGCGAATTTCTGTGTGCCTTCCTTGTTAAACTCGAGCTCAACAACATACTCCGAAATTCCGTTTTGAGTCTGCTTTTGGGGCGAACTTGATTCAATGTCCTTGCCCTGAAGAAGCACGTTTCCATCAGCATCCTCAAATTTGAGCTCAGCCATATTCCCAAGCTCTGATATTGCAGCTTCCGGGTTAAAGTCCTTTTCATCTGAAGTCCATGGAAATCTTACGATTATATAGCCATTATCCTTGTCAATTGTGACCTCACGGTCATCGATATTTAAGTCATCAAGTCTTGATTCCATTATGTTTCTGGCACTTTCAAGCTCTTCTTCGCTGGCTGCCCTATCAGTTAAATCCGGCACAAATACTGCTTCTACTCCGCCGCGGATATCAATTCCATATCGCATCTGGCGGACTCCATTGACGGAATTTCCCATACCAAAATAAGCAATCGCAAGCAGCACGATAAGCGCAAGCATCGCAATCACAATGTTTTTCTTTTCTTTATTCATTTGTAGTCTCCATTATTCTTTGTTATTAGGCTTATTACACTTAATCAGAATATGAAGATAATTTGTGGTATTTTTTCTCCATCAGAGAGATGGATGAAATGGATCTGACAAAATCTCCTGATTCTATCAGTCAGAAATACAAGAACTGCTATACATGTATATGTAAAAAGAACACCAGAGAGTCTCTGCAAAATACCTGCTAGACTGACATATGTGCTTCTTATCTTTTGCATACAAAAATCAGACGAGGCTGATTTTCTCGTCATCTGCTCGTGAAATAATCTCCCCTGCTCTTCAAGTCCGGTCGCTGTTATACTTTCCGGAAGCTGAAATCTGTCTTCACTTTCACCGCCGCAGGTATTGATATTATCCAAATATACACTGATGCTATGTCCATTCGCTACGCCAATACCCACAAAAAGGCACAAAATAGCCAGCACCAAAGCGTAGGAGAGTATCACTTTGATGTGGCTAATAGATGGAATTATGCAGTTTTTGGAAGTCTTGTCACTAATCATAGTTTTGTACATCATAATGTTTATAGTAGGCCAGCAAAGTCGTAGTGTTTATTCATATGTTGTCATATCTGCCGTATGATTGTCGCGGATTGCTACTAAGTTGTCGTACCTGGCGTATGTTTCCGCGGATTGCTACCAAGTTTTCATGCTACATTATAGCGCGAATTCCATAATATGTCTGCCAGAAGAATGATTATTCAGTTAAACACCTTTATCCCAAGCTCCTTCATGCTATCCGGAAGATGCACGAATATTCGAAAAAGCAGCGGTACGCCTACTGTATATCTAACCTTTAGTTTATTCTTTTCAAGTATTTGAATTATTTTCAAGGCACAGCTATCTACGCGGGTCTTGTTCTGCTTCTGCCTATATGCGATGTCTCGCTTGTACAATCCCTGGTATGGCGAATTTCCATTTAGCATCGCACTTCTTGAATTCTTCCAAAGTGTATCAAAAAACTCTGTTTCCATTGCGCCAGGCTCAATTATTGCCACCTCTATTCCCATCCCCACGGTTTCATATCTTGCCGCCTCTGATAATGCTTCAACAGCATACTTTGCCCCGCAATAGCCTCCATTCACAATCCCTGTCATTCTACCCGAAATCGAGCCAATATTTAAAATTCTTCCTCCGCGCTGACTCCTCATTACAGGTAGAACCTCCTGCATCATCTGAAGCATTCCAAGAACATTAACATCCAGCATTTTCTGCATTTGAGTAATATCAATTTCCTCAGCTACTGCCCTTGCCGAAAATCCGGCATTGTTTATTAATACATCAATTCTGCCTGCCTCTTTCAAAACAGAATCTACAGCTGTTTTAATGCTCTCTCTTTGGCAAACGTCCAGCGTCAGCCTCATATCAGCTGGAATTTTGTCAAGAGAATCAATATTTCTTGCAGTTGCAACCACCAAATATTTCTCCCTATCAAAATTCATGCAAAGTGCCCTGCCAAGCCCCGACGAGCAGGCGGTTATCATAACAACTTTTCTTTTCAAAAAAATCACCTCCAAAGTCCGCAAACGCTCTATACAAGCATTGTTACGAAATTTCTTTGAGGTGATTCTACAATAATAATTATTTTCTGTAATTGTCATATGACAATTCACATGGACTTTTTTAATCTGGAAAAAGAGCTCTCGGTAATTCCAAGATACGATGCAATATATTCCTGCTTAACCCGTTTGCATAATTCAGGCTTTTCACTAAGAAGCAATTTGTATCTATCCTTCGCTTCCATCCCTGCAAAGGTCAAAACTCTTTTCTCAGACTCAACAAAACTCTCTCTAAGAAGGCTTTCTGCTGCCTCTCCAAAGGAAGGAAACTTCTTAATAAGTTCGCGTAGCTTGTCTATATCAATTGCAGCAATCTCAGTCTTTTCAAGTGCTTCAATATAAAAAGGAGATGGCTCATCCGTCAAATAGCTATAGCTGCAGCACCACTCCCCCTCGAGGGAGAAGCACTTGGTTATGTCCCTTCCATCCTGATCAAGATAAAACCCTCGTACAATACCAGTCAAGATAAGTCCGACATACGACGTACGTTCAGATGCTTCTACAAGACATTCACCTGTGCCAAAGTCTTTATATACAGTAATCTCACATATCTCTAAAATGTCATCTTCATTAAGCGAAAGACCTCTGAGAATGGAAGAAAAAAGCTTATTCAATTCCTCATTTGTTGAATCAACTGGTAAGTTCATAGGGTTACTCCTAATTACTATGTGCGTATCATAAATTTCATGCTGTATGTCTACCAGCTTTTTTTCTTATCTGCATACCGCATTTTCATTATTTAGTTCATTTATAGGCGTTTTAGCATGGGCCGTGTATGTAGAAAAGAATTTTCCAAATTTCACATACTCTGTTTTTAAACCATCGCCAATTTGTTCACTGTATTGCGTATTCACGGTATGTCACAGAAGTTTTTCTCTATCTGACATACTTGTGCACTGCTTTTAATCAATTTTACCACTATATTACGCACTCACGGTATGTCACAGAAGTTTTTCTCGATTTGACATACCTACAAACATCTTTCAAACAGTTTTCAAACAAATTTCCTACTTTATTTCATAAACCGAGGTATGTTCACAGCATTATTATCAATCTGGCATACATTTTCCTGAATCCACGCAGCTAATAGCATTTCCACACCACTAAAGTATCATCTCACACTAATCTGCATTCCCTTACACCCCAGCAACACCCCTCACACTAAGCAACATCTCTTCACACTAATCCGCATTCAAACACACTAATCTGCAACATCTCATACTCCCAGCAGCATCCCAACAAGTGGCATTGTTATAACTGAAAGGATAGTTGTGATTGCTACGCCTTTAGAAGCAAGTTCCTCGTCTCCTCCGTATTCCTTTGCAAGCATTGCTGTCATACTTCCGACAGGTGTTGCCAGCATTATGAAGCAGACGCCAAGAAGTTCAGAATTATTAACAAATAGCCTAATAACAAGTATTCCAATAACAGGAATTGCAATAAGCTTTATTAGCGCAAAGATAAGAAGTCTGACATTGCCAAAAAGCTCTTTTATATTCATTTTGGCAATTGAATAGCCAATTACCATCATGCTAAGCGGCGCTGTCAGTGAGCTCAGTGAAGATACCGCACTGGTAATAAAGGAAGGAAACTGAATCCCGGACAGATACAGCACAATTGAAACAATACTGGCAATTACACCAATGTTAAAGACCTTACCCCACTGAATATGCCTCTTGGCAGTAGCCACAGCGTTTTGATTTTCAGCTCCGCGGGCAGCAACAGATTTCACAACTTCAGCCTTTGTGCCTTCTTCGTCCTCATTCACACCACTCTTTATCATAGCTATACCGTAGGTGTAAATTAGCAGATTGAATGGAAAAAGAAATACCGATGCATATAAAAGCGCCGTACTTCCATAAGTTGCCGCTATTACCGGAAAGCCCATAAATCCAATGTTTGAAAAAACTGTCATTACTCTGTATGTGCCATATCTTTTCTTTGGCGTGCCAAGAAGCCTTGGAATAATCTCCGCAATCAGTATAAGAGCTGCAAATAGCAAAACTGCAAGAATGGCAGTAAAGCCAAGGTCCTTCAATTGGACCCGCTCTCCACTTGTCATTCCTGCAGATAAAACCAGCGCCGGATTAGCTACATTTATTACTATTGCTGATATTGCTTTACTAGAGTAATCATCGATGATGCCCCTCTTCTCGCAGGCAAAGCCTACTGCCATTATTATGAAAAGAATTATCATCTGTCCAAGAAGCACCATCGTGAATTTCTCCTTTGATTATTGTTTAAAGTTTTGAATTAGTCTGCGGCGTTTTCTGCTGCCTTCTCACTGTACTCTTCAACCCACTTATCGAAGTCGCCGTTATCTGTATGCTCCTTGATAACCTTGTTGATTATTGCTACAAGATCTTCATTTCCTTTTTCAAGAGCTACTGCTGAGTACTTCTGAGCGCCTGTATCTGCGTCTGCAAATGCAAGCTCAGAATCTGAAAGTACATACTGCTCACCAACAATACTCTCGACACATACTCCTGCAACATTTCCATTCTTAAGCTCCATGATACAATCAGGTACTCTTTCGATTGAAACGAGCTGATTATCTGGGAAAAGAGTCTGGCAAAGAGCTTCCTGCGTAGTTGATTTCTCAGCTGCAAGTGTTTCACCCTTGAAGCTATCAATTGTAGCATATTTGTCAGCATTTGACTTCAGAATCAGGAATTTCTGATCCGCGGTAAGATAAACATCTGAGAAGTCCATGCTCTCTTTTCTCTCATCTGTAGGAGCAATTCCTGCAATGGCAACGTCAATCTTATGAGCTGGAAGAGATGACAAAAGAGATGAGAATGACATGTCCTGAACCTCGAGCTCAACGCCGATTTCATCAGCTGTTGCCTGTGCAAATTCAATATCAACACCGATGATAGACTGATCAGCTGATGTGATATCAACGAATTCATATGGCGGATAGCCTGATGCTGTTCCAACTACAATTTTTCCACTTGCTTTGATTGATGCAAGAAGTTCTCCATCCGAAGCCGCATCTGTAGAAACTTCTGTAACTGCTTCAGCAGTATCATCTGATGCGGCTTCTGTGGCTACTTCAGCAGATTCATCTGACGAAGCCTGCGTTGATGCACTTGTAGATCCGCATCCAAAGAGCATTGTCGTTGTAAGAACCATTGTTGATAGTAAAGCGATAATTTTTTTCTTCATATTAGCCTCCATTTTTCCGTCCAATATTTTATTGACGCGCCATCCTAAGCGCGCACCTTAAGGATTCATTGAATCCAAAAGTTTCTTTGCTGGTGTATTGCTGGTGTTTATCTGGTACCTTTCTTAAGGCTCTTTTCAACTCTCTTAAGTGCAAGTGACAAACTAAATGTCAGTACAAAATATATCAGTGCCACGATTACGAGTGGCTCCATTGGCTTAAAGCTGATTCCTCTTATTGTGTCTGCCGTATACATCAGATCAGCGATACCGATTACCGAAATCTGTGAAGAAGTCTTTATTACAGTGATAAATTCATTTCCAAGAGCTGGAAGAATGTTCTTCATTGCCTGCGGGAAAATAATTGCAGCCATTGTTCTTGAAGGCGTAAGTCCAAGTGCAAGTGCTCCCTCAGTTTGCCCTCTGTCAACTGATTCAATTCCGCTTCTTACAATTTCACATATATAAGCTGTCGAGTTAATGACAAGTGCAAGAGTTCCTGACAAAAGTCTAGAAATATCCACACCACCTACGACTATGCTTGGAATATTCACGCCCATCATTGGAAGTCCATAGTAGACTATAAAAATCTGAACAAGCACCGGTGTTCCTCTTATGAACTCGACATATACATTCGCAATATACCTCAAAACTCTGACCTTGCTCATCTTCATGAGAGCCATCAGAATTCCGAATATCAGTCCAAAAATAATAGTCATTATTGCAATAATAATTGTTATTTTTGTTCCGTTCCATAAAAGAGCTCTGTATTTAATAAAAACATTTATAAGACTATTCATACCAGCCTCCAATCAAATTGATAAATCCTACTGCTTTAGAAATTAGTGAAGCAGCAAAGATAACCATCTGGCAATTTACTTTTGGTTTAGAGCATCTTTGCAAGAAAAGCCTTAACTCTGGTGTTTTGCGTATCTTCAAAAACCTGCTTCGGCGTTCCCTTTTCCATGATTATTCCTTCATCCATAAAAGCAACTGTATCCGCAACCTCTTTGGCAAAACCCATCTCATGAGTTACAACGATCATCGTCATTCCAGTCTTTGCAAGATCCTTCATTACTGAGAGAACTTCTCCAACCATCTCAGGGTCAAGCGCTGGAGTAGGCTCATCAAACAAAAGCACCTCCGGCTGCATTGCAAGTGCTCTTGCAATTGCAACTCTCTGCTGCTGGCCACCCGAAAGAGTTTCCGGATAAACATCTTTTTTTTCTTCCATTCCAACCTGCTTTAAAAGCTTTAGGGCTCTCTGCCTTGCAGCATCCTTGTCTAGCTTCCTGATTTTCATAGGAGCATACATCAGATTCTCCATGACGCTCATATGAGGAAAGAGATTAAAATGCTGAAATACCATCCCTATCTCTGTCCGTAATCCCGGAAGGTTCTTAGCATGAGCAACGCTCTGTTCATGAAAAAAGATATCACCGCCTGTAATAGTTTCCATTGCATTTATGCACCGAAGCATTGTACTTTTCCCTGAACCCGAAGGTCCAATTACAGCAACAACTTCACCTGTATGAATTTCAAGATTTATGTCCTTTAGAACCGCAAGCGTATTATAATTTTTGGAGAGATTCTGAATTGTGATAATGGCTTTACCATCCTTCATGTCAGACCTCCTTTTGCTTATCAAGAAATTTATTTACAAACATTGTAAGAACATCTACGGTTCCATCTACTCCAAGGATTGATGAGTCAATCGTGATATTTACGTGATCAGAATCTGATGGAAGATATCCTGCATACTGCTTGTGATAACGCTCTCTGGCCTTATCAACTTCAAGCATCATTCTTCTTGCCTCATCCTTTTGCATATGAAAATCGTCTATGCAAACCTTGATTCGTTCATCATTTGGAGCGAAAATATATACCCTTATTACGTTTGGAAATTCACGAAGAATAGCATCGGCGCATCGACCTACAATTACGCAGCTCTCCTTTGTAGCAATCTTAGATATCAAAAGCCTCTGCTCCTCGAATATCTGATCCTGTACGTCAGTTGTCCCCATTCCAAGAGGATACTTCATACTAAAGAAGTTTCCCTGGGCTGACTCTTCCAAATCACTTATCTTAGAGACCGGCATATTCAGTTTCTGCGCGGTCTGATCGACTATGTCCCTGTCGCAGTATCTTATTCCAAGCTTTTCAGAAAGCTTTCTGGCAATCGGTCTTCCAAGACTTCCAAACTGTCTGTTTATCGTTACTATATAATGCATCTTTTGTTCCATAGAAGTTTCCTCCATGTACTTACCTAAGTTCTCAGATTTTGTCTCTTAAAAGCGGAAGTGTTGAGCAGTGAATACCGCCTCCAAGTTTATTTATTTCCGAAATATCGACAGGAACAACATCAACGCCTGCCTTTTCCAGATTCTTCATTGTCCTTATTCCCTTTGCTGAGAAAAGAACTTTTCCGGGCTCAAGAGCGATGCAGTTGTTTGTAAGCATTGGATCATCTCTGTCAGTTTCGATAATTTCATAGCCTCGCTCCTTGAGCATATTTAGAAACCAGAAAGGAAGAATAAAGGTACTTGCAAGAATCTTTTTCTTATCAACCGGAAGAAATGTCTCGTCAAGGTGTATATAATATGCCGGTATATCGACAACAATCAGCTCTATTCCCTGATAAGACAAAATAGTTCTAAGCTGCTCTATTCCTTCATCATTTATTCTGACTGACCTCCCAACAATGGCTGTATGAGAATCAAGCATCGAAAACGATCCGCCCTCGATAGTTCCTTTTCCCTGAATTGCACCAATTATCGGAATTCCCTGGCTGGTAAAGAATTCCTGGGCAAGCTTTGTTTCGCCCTGATGGAAATACATTGCAAAACGGTTTAGAATAACCCCTTTGGGTGTCATAAGTGCAATGTCTCTTGTAAACGTCAGATTAGTCCAATAAAGTGATGGGTCGTTAAAATTAAAGACTTCTATTCCCTCTTTTTTCAAAAGATCTGTCATTTCTCCGTGCTGCTTTGCCATAAGTGAAATGTCGGGAAGCTCATGGTCCTTGAAATAATTCCTGATTCTTCCATTTGAGTCTGTTAGAATTCTCGCGCCGGCTTCCTCTTCAAATTTGCCATCTGTAAGCTGCAATAACTCTTTTCCCGGGCAGTGGACAAGAATCTTTCTGATCTTACCAACTGAATTGTCTACTCCGAATTCATCTCCCCAAACCTCTTTATATACATCCGATTCAAAGGTATTCTCTATCCTGCTTCTATCCATGTACATCTGAAGTGTTGCCATATTATCGTTCCTTTCTATATGTTTCCGCGTATCACAATTTCTTATTCCATACTAATTTTCCATGTATCACAATTTCTTTTTCAATTTTAAAATCTCTTTTGTAAAAAGAAATCATAAACCTGCGATAACTTCATCTAAAACTGCAACTGCCATGTCAATTTCAGTCTTTGTTACATTTAAAGGTGCAATGAATCTGACTACGTTATGCCCGCTTCCACATGTCAGAAGAAGAAGGTTCTTCTCTAGCGCGCGCTCCTTGATTTTGCTACACGTAGCTGCATCAGGTTTTCCATCAGGAGTAACGATTTCAATAGCATCCATGAGTCCGACGCCTCTTACATCACCAATTAGCGGATATTTCTTCTGAAGCTCTGATAGCTTTCCAAGGAAGTAATCCCCCATAGCGCGGCAGTTTTCAAGAAGATTGTCTCTTTCAATTATTTCAAGGGTTTTAAGACCTGCAGCACATGCAAGAGGATTTCCGCCAAAAGTTCCGCCGTGTGCGCCAGATGGCCATGCATCCATGATTTCTTTCTTCGCAATGACTGCCGAAAGCGGTATTCCGCCGCCAAGCGCCTTTGCGCTCGTTAATATGTCTGGCTTAACTCCAAAAGTCTGATATGCATAAAGCTCTCCGGTTCTTCCAATTCCTGTCTGAATCTCATCAAATATCAGCATTATTCCATGCTTGTCACAGATTTCACGAAGTCCCTGCAAGAAGCCCTTATCAGGA
>CAZJWA010000040.1:16089-24241 GCA_964549585.1 uncultured Butyrivibrio sp.
TATCAGGACAGATGAGTTTTTCGAATATCTCATCAAACTGCTCTAGACACTTCATTTTGCCATCTACCACTTCAAGGCCTTCTGGATGTCTGTATGGGTCGCAGTAATCTGCCCAGTAGATTGAGCCAAGAAGAGGCTCGTAATACTTACGATATCCCGCATTTGAGCCCGTTATCGATACGCATCCTATTGTCCTTCCGTGAAAAGAGTTATTGAAAGCAATAATTCCAGGTCTTTTCGTATAATACTTGGCAAGCTTCACTGCGCCTTCATTTGCCTCTGCTCCAGAATTACTAAAATATACCTTTGTATCTCCGCCTGTAAGCTCTACGAGCTTTTCTGCAAGTGCAACATAGGATTCGTAATAAACCACGTTGTGACCAACATGAATCATATGATCCAGCTCTTTCTTTATTGCATCTACAACCTCAGGGTTCTTTGCGCCGATATTGTTAACTGCAACTCCGCTTGCAAAATCAAGAATCTTTCTGCCATCTTCTGTATAGATGAAGCTTCCCTTAGAATCTACTACTCCAAGATTAGTTGCACGATTTGAAACATTTGACATTACCTTTGAACATCTTTCATATAATGTAGCCATAATATAAACCTCACTTTTAAAATTTTTGGAAAAAGAGCTGTGTTTCGAATGTAGAAAAAGTTATGCAAAAGCGCTCCTTTAAGAGTTCTATACAATTTCTTATAGACCGTAATAAACTTTGTCGAGCATCATGCTCATTGACTCTTTTGTCATCGGAACCGGATTTACAAGGGTTGCTCCATGCATTGCATGCTCTAACAAAAGCTCTCTATTTTCAAGATATTGTTCCTCTGAGATTCCTGCTTCTTTGTATGAATTTGGTATTCCAAAATCCTTACGAAGCTTTTCTATTTCAGCAATAATGTCGTCGCAGTGACAGGCATACGAAAGCTCTGTTAACTTAGAAGAAACTTCTGCGTCCTGGCTGTTAAACCTAAGCGCGTAGGGAAGAATTATCGCATTGGTAAGGCCGTGCCCCATGTTGAAGGCTGCCCCGAAGGAATGCGCCATACCATGCACCATTCCAAGTCCTACATTTGCAAAAGAAATCCCTGCCATCGCCTGATAGTTATGAACCTTTTCTCTTGCTTCAAGAGTTCCTTCGTGATAGGAAGCCGGCAAATATTTCATTATTCCGGCTATAGCCGCCATCGAAAGCGCCGCGTCAAAATCATCAAGCTTTTTATTTGTGTAGGATTCAATTGCATGAGTAAGTGCATCAAGTCCTGTCTCTGCCACAATATTTGACGGCATTGTAAGTGTTACTTCAGGATCAAGAATTGCTACGTCAGGTCTAAGGCAATCAGTCATGATCGGAACCTTAAGCTTTTGCTCTGTATCTGTAATGACTGCGCCTCTAGTAACTTCAGATCCTGTTCCCGAGGTTGATGGAATACAGATAAGTCCGCATTTACGCTCCTTAGGAATCTTTCCTTCACTGTTAAATTCAAGTACGTTTGCTTTGTTCAGGTACGGAAATTCATAGAAAAGAAGCATTGCCTTTGCGCAGTCGATTGCTGAACCTCCACCAACTGCAACTATACAGTCAGGTGCAAAATCATTAAGGATTTTCAGTCCATCAAATACTTCCTCAAAAGACGGATTCTTCTTTATTCCTGATATGACAAAGACCTCAGAACCATTTCCTTTAAAAAGAGCTTTCACCCTGTCAATTATTCCGTATCTTGTCATCGAGCTTCCGCCCGTAACAATCGCAACTCTTCTATATCTATATTCGCTGAGTGAATTTAGTGCTCCCACTCCTGTGATTATTCTTTTGCCACTAAGTACTACGCTTCTAACTGCCATCTACTTCCTCCTTACTGCTGATCCAAGAAAAATTTTAAAGCTCTATCTACAAGCTTTGGAAGGACTCCAAATGTATACGAAATATTGACTCTTTCTGTCCATTTATGCGCATCGCTTCCGTATGCACCAAAGTTTACTGCTGGAATATTCAGCTCTTTTATCAAATCGATAGGAACGTTATACAAAAGCTTAAATGCCGGAAAATTGTTTGTAAGTGTCTTAACTGATGACATTTCATCATCAATTCGAATATAGCTGCTATCAGAAAGACTTGGATAAAAGCTCTTGAATCTGTACTTCGTGCCGGTTTGCCCTGTAATCTCATCTGTCACCTTCTTCATTCCGTCAAGAAGGTAGGCATCTTCACCGCCAATCGTGCTATGTGGACAATACGGCGCCGCATAATACAGAACAACGACAGGCTGCGTAATTCCGGTCTCCTGAAGGAGCTGCCTTATCATCGCAATTGGAACTTCTCTTTTATCAGTTCCTTTTTCAAGCTCGCTTTGAGCAATTTTCTCAAGCTTATCTTCAATTTCAGGATTTGATTTCTGCGCAAGTAAAAAGAGATTTTCATATGTCATTACCTTGTTTTCATATGAATATTCATTCCACTTTTCACCGCTCCTAAGAGCAAATTCCTTGCTCTCCTTTTGAATTTTATTAAGCGTTTCGTCAAAGGCTTTGGTTGCAGCTGCAGTCAGCTTATCTGTAATTTCCTGCATTGATGCGCCGTGAACGAAATAGTTAAAATAAACAAAAGCTTCCTTTGCGGTCTGAACGTTATACCAGCTCTTTAAATCCTTGAGCTTTAAAACCGACGGTGGATATGTCGTTTCGCCCTCAAATGTATCTGCAAAATCCATGGAAAGCTGTATCTTCCTCGTTATTTCAGCAGCAAGCATAGATGCATCAAAACCTTCAAAGCACTGTCCTACATGCGTTTCCTTCCCCTGAATGTAGAAGCATGGAAGAACCTTTCCGCCTATTCCTGTATAAATTGTCTTGATGTCATCACCTTTAAAAAGAGGACTCGTAAAGTCATTATTTATTGCAAGGATATAATCAAAGCCATATTTCTTTTTAAGCTCGCATAGAACAGGAAGTGATTCGATCATTCCTGTATGCAGGTTTTCTTCAACCGGATTTAGTGACAGAACCAAATTTCCCAAAAAGTCTTCTGGATGCTCGCTATATCTTTTTACAAGAGCCATGAAAACTGCATCTCCGCTCTTCATATCGCAGCTTCCGCGTCCAACCATATAGTCTCCGCTATCAAGCTCCTTCTTTATTTCTTCCGGCATTTCAGCTTCAAGCATTCTTGGAAGCAGTTCGTCTGGGTCGCAGGCATATGGCTCAAGTGCTCCAAATCCTTCGAGACCAACCGTATCAGTATGTCCATGAAGAAGAATTGTCTTATTACTGGCGTTCTTCTCTCCTCGAAACACTGCAATAACGCTTCTTCTGCCAAATTTGTCGTCCTTAAGCCTGCAGCTGATCAAATACTCCGGATGCTTTTGATAATATGGAAGCTTTCCAAGATACTCTTCAATAAAAAGAGCTATATCAGCCTCTCCGGATGTCGTATTTACACTCTTTATCTTTACCATTTCCTTGGTAAGGTTCATTATCTCTTCATCTATCATCAGATTTCTCCTTTGCCGGGCTGCAAGCTTTATGCTCAGCCCTTTACCAGCTGTTGTACATCCCTTATCTGTGAAAAAAGAGGACTGCCAAATTAATGGCAGTCCTCTTCGACTGATTGTTTCATTACTTAATTCTGTTGCTTTGCTTTGTTATTTTGCTTTGTTATTTTGCTTTGTTATTTTGTTATGTATACTGTATACATTTTTATCATAGGTAGAACCTCTTGTCAATTGTATTTTTTACATTTACATAAATCAGCCATGATAACATGAGATTGCAGTTACTTCATCCTCTCAATTCGTCTCTTCTTTATTATCTTCATCTTCAATAATTCTGCTGCTTACATTTCTGACATGCTCGCTCACAGCGGTCCTTGCGAATTCACGGTTTCCCTCTTCAAGGAATTTGATTATCAGCGCGTGTTCTTCAAGTGCTACCGCTGTATGCGTTCCAAGCGTTCCTGATAAAATGTTATACCTGATCATAGTTGTATTGATATTTCTTATTGTCTCTATCAAAAGTGAATTCCCAGATATGCTTGCAAGTTCGCAGTGAAACTCGCAGTCAAGCTCAGCATAGCCGTTAATATCAAAAGGCTTGCAAGCCTTTTCCTGCGCCTTATCTATTTCTTTGAGTCTTTCAATCACTTTCTCATCTATAGGAAATTTTGCAATTTCTACAGAAAGCGGCTCAAGCGCAGTCCTCATGACCGACATATCCTGAACAGCTTTCTTCGAAATGCTTGAAACAAATATATGCCCTGTAGAATCCTTTGTTGCAAGCTTTTCAAAAACAAGCTGCTGCAAAGCAGTTCTTATAGGCGTACGGCTTATAGACAGCATGTGACTAAGCTGCTCCTCCGCAAGCGCTGTACCCGGCTTTAGTTCATTTGAGTAAATCGCATTCTTTATTGCCTCGTAGGCTTTATCCTTAAGCGTGACAGTTTTCTCAATAGGTTTAAGCTCCATGTATCTCTCCGTTTCTGGCAAAATGTATACTGAATACATTCTAATGAACCTGCACAAAAAAAGCAAGCACTCTCTTGTATAAATCAAAAGGTTCTTTGATTTAATCAAAGGGTCTTGCTTTAACTATTTAGCCTTTGTTTCGATAAATCCAACAATGCATAAGTCTGATGTTTCTATCTTTCCAAATCCTTCACCATATACCATGCCATGATATGCATCGCCTGCTGGAAGCTTCCGTTTCTTATCATATCCTCAATTTCTAAAGCACTATGACTTTCTATATTCAGAAACTCAGTATCATCAAGATGCTGATCTGAAGTTCTCCTGCATTTTGTTGCCAAGTAAATATGTGCGAAATTATCCGAATCAGTCGCATTTGATGGAACATCCAAAATATGCTTCCAGTTATCAGATTCATATCCGGTCTCTTCTAAAAGCTCTCTTTTGGCTGCTTCAAAAGGAGTTTCAATTGGCTTCATGAGGCTACGCCGCTGCGTATATTCATACTTTCCGTATTCCATGCCGCCTGCTGGAAATTCCCTCGTAACAGCATTTATACCATGTCTATACTGCTTAACGCACAGAAACCTTCCCTCTTCATCACTTGCAACAACTACCACATAATCTCTTTTACTAAATGTATAGAACGGACCTATCTGTCTTCCATCCGGAAAAAGATATTCCGAACTCCGAAAATCTATCCAAGGATCCTGCACTACATGCTTTGTCTCTCCAAGCTTCCACTCGAGGCCCTGATTCTGCTTATCCTGCATACTAATTCTCCTAAAATCAAAGGACCTTACTTAAAAAGTCAATTGTTCTTGGTTCCTTCGGATGATCGATTACTTCTCCGGGAGTTCCCTCTTCAACAATGTAGCCGCCATCCATAAATACAACGTGGCTGGCAACCTCTCTTGCAAATCCAATCTCATGAGTAACTACAACCATCGTCATTCCGTCTTTTGCAAGAGACTTCATGACTGCAAGAACTTCTCCGACCATTTCCGGATCAAGTGCACTGGTTGGCTCATCAAAGAGCATGATATCCGGATCCATGCAAAGCGCTCTTGCTATTGCAACTCTCTGCTTTTGTCCACCAGATAGCTGTGATGGGAAAGAATCCGCTCTATCTTCAAGGCCTACTCTTTTTAATAGCTTCATTGCCTTTTCGCGGGCTTCCTTCTTTGAAGCCTTTTTTAGCTCGACAGGAGCAAGTGTCATGTTATCAATAACGCTGAGGTGATTAAAGAGATTAAAGTGCTGGAAAACCATTCCAACATTCTCACGAATCTTATTGATGTTAGTACCCTTTTGAGTGATGTCAGTTCCATCAACAACTATTGAACCGCCGGATACTGTCTCAAGCTGGTTTATGCATCTAAGAAATGTAGATTTTCCGCTTCCTGAAGGTCCAAGTAAAACTACTACTTCGCCTTCATGAACTACCTGATTTATATCCTTAAGTACCTCGAGATCGTCAAAGCTTTTTACAAGATGATCTACCTGGATTTTTATTTTCTTTTCATCTGCCACTGCTTACTCTCCTTTCGATGTACTTACTGAGCTTACTGAGCGCAATAATTACAATCATGTACATGACACCTGCTATAAACCAGGCCTGAAGTGGGAGCATTGTGTTCGCCGAAACAGTTTTGGTCGTATTGGTAAGCTCCGGGAAGCCGATAACAGAAAGAATTGAGGTATCTTTTAATGTGATGATAAACTGATTAATAATTGACGGTATCATCGTTCTTATTGCCTGAGGAAGAACTACCTTACGCATACTCTTTCCATAGGAAAGTCCAAGGCTTCTAGCTGCTTCCATTTGTCCGACATCAACGCTCTGAATTCCGGCCCTGATTATTTCAGCCATATACGCGCCGCAGTTAAGTGCAAGTGCAACAGTGCCTGCCTGAAGAGCCGTAAGTCTAAAGCTCTTAAAGCCGATTCCCTGCATAAACATTGGAACACCAAAGTAAATGAAATATGCTAAAACAATGAGGGGCCAGCCTCTTATCGCATCAACATAGATTGTTCCTATGATATTACATGCTTTGTTTCTGACTGTATTTAAAAGTCCAAAAAGAAGGCCTAAAATACAGGCAAAAAAGAGTGACAATAATGCAAGTAGCAATGTTTCGCCCATTGCAGAAAGCATCATTGATCCATAAACTTGAATAATTCTGATCATGTTATTCCTTTCCGTCCTGATTCACTGGTAAAAGGCAGCTGGTATTAACAGATGTCCTGATATTTCTCTAGATAAACAATGTAATAATAATACAGCATTACTTTATCAAATTAAAGCAAAAGATTGCGCAGAAATAAAGAATTATTTCTTCCTTTTTATAGTAAAAAGAGATATGAAATTTTTTTACTATAAAAGGCATATGGACCAAATTGACAACAACCAATCGGAAATCCACATGCCTCAATAATCATATTACAGTATTGAAATAGAATTAGTTAATTAGCCAAGGTAATTAGCGATGATTTCATCGTACTTTCCGTTTGCCTTGATATCTGCAAGACCCTTGTTGAACATATCTAGAAGCTCCTGGTTGTCAGAATTCATGATAGCAAATCCATAAGGAGATCCTTCACTTTCCATTCCTGCAGGAATAGTAAGAGCAAGATCATGAGCCTTAATGTATGCTGCCATAACCGGTGTATCCTCGAAGCATGCAGCAGAATTTCCTGCAAGAACATCCTGATACATTGTTGGTGAATCATCAAACTTTACGATATTGAAATCATATGTATCCTTAAGACTCTCAGCATAATCAGCACCTGCTGTTCCGTTCTTTACTGCAACTGTTGCGCCCTTAAGGTCATCCCAGCTTGTTACATTAGAATCAGAAGGAACTGCAACTGTCTGAGTTGCATCATAATATCCATCAGAGAAAATCCAGCCTGAATCAATACGTTCCTGCTTTATTGAAGCTCCTGCAATAATAGCATCTGCCTGTCCAGACTGAACTGCGGCAACTGCTCCGTCCCAGCCAAGGCTCTGAAGATCATACTTAAAGTCCTGATCCTCTGCAACTGCAGCAAGAATATCTACGTCAATTCCAACGAAGTTTCCAGACTCGTCTGTATACTCAAATGGTACGAATACTGTATCAGTAGCAATAACCCATGTCTTGTCAGAAGCTGTAGTAGCTGTAGCATCAGTACTCTCTGCTGTAGTAGCTTCAGTTGTATCTGTTGTTGATGTAGCAGCAGCCTGTGAACCGCATGCTGTCATTGTAGCCATCATAGCTACTGTTGTAGCAAGTGCAATAAACTTTTTCATTATATTTTCTCCTTTTCCCCTGCAACCACGACTTTGAGCGCTTCTCAAAGCTTTGCTTGTTGCATTCCCTGTGAATTAATCCAAACAGGGCGACGGCAATTATTGCCATCGCCCTTGATGTTGTTCACAAGTATACTATTATGTAATTATCCGTGTCAAGAGAAAATATGATAAAGCGCCGAATAAGTTGACGTTTTTACGCACATTATTTAACTTTAATCATATCAGTACTCCACTTCTGCTGATAAACATCTGTAAGCCTAACATATGCAAATACCCGGCTATCGCTTAGATCATAGGTTCCAATTTCCAGATCATCTTGAGATGTAATAGTAATTGGTTCTCCCAAATCACAGTCAGTGAAACTATTATCTCCATAATCTGTACACGAGG
>CAZJWA010000041.1:0-23898 GCA_964549585.1 uncultured Butyrivibrio sp.
TAGACAAAAAGAAATTTCTAGCTATTTTATACTTGACTTTTCATAGCTGGTCTCCATGCTGCGACTTGTAATAGCTTAAGATTCTGCGCAGATTGAATCTCATTTTTCATTAAGTTGTTTTATTTACATTTCTAATTTTAACATTATGAAAATGAATAAACAACTATTCAATATAACGTTTTGCTTTATTAAATAGATTTGGTAGATTTGTATAATTTAGAGGTCCTTTTTTATAAAACCATACTCCAAACTAAAATAGTACTTGCTTTTTGAGGCATTTGTCTTTATCCTTAAGCTATGGAAAACGTTTTCTATAGCTTAAAGGAGACGATATGGATTTTAATGGTGTATACACTAGGGCAAATGATAATTACTGTTATCCAATTGATGACAAAAGACTTGTTATAAGCATTGAAACCGGAATGGATGTTAAAGAGGTTAATATTATTCAGGGAGATCCGTTTGCTGCAGGTATACTTGGAGGCGGTGAGAGCTGGGAGGGAGAATCTCTTAGCATTCCATTTCATAAGGAACTTCAGCATAAGATTTGGTGGACTACGACGATAGAGCCTAGGTTCAAGAGACTTAAGTACTATTTTGAACTGATAACAAATGATGAGAAATGGTACTATTTTGAAGATGGACTTATCAGCGAAAGGCAGATGCATTTAAGCGGCAGAAGCAGACAGTGCTTTGTTTTTCCATGGATGAATTTAGCAGATATTCCCGCTACGCCAAAGTGGGTTAACCAGACTATATGGTATCAAATTTTTCCTGATAGGTTTTGTAATGGAAATACCGCAAATGATCCTGCAGGTGTTAAGCCATGGAGAGAAAGCGGGAGTGTATCTAATAGTGAATTCTTTGGAGGAGATTTCAAGGGAATAACCAATAAACTTGACTATTTAAATGACCTTGGAATAAATGGAATCTATCTTACTCCGATAAATGAGTCACCATCAGTACATAAATATGATACGACGGATTATACAAAGCTTGATCCAAGTTTTGGAACAGAAGAAGAGTTTTGCGACCTTGTAAAAAGAGCTCACGAAAAAGGAATACGCGTGATGCTTGATGGGGTATTTAATCATTCTGGCAGTGAATTTGCGCTATGGAAGGATGTTAAAGAAAAGGGACCTGAGTCTGAGTACTTTGACTGGTTTTTGATAAACGAATGGCCATTTGATGAAAAGGGATGCGCTGCCAAAGCGCAGTATTATACCTTTGCTTTTTTTGATAATATGCCAAAGCTTAACACGAATAATCCCAAGGTAAGGGATTATTTGATAGAGGTTTGCGAGAACTGGGTTCGCAGATATGATGTTGATGCAATAAGGCTTGACGTTGCAAATGAAGTTTCTCACGAGTTTTGCAAGGAACTAAGGCAGCGTTTAAAAGCTATAAAACCCGATATCTATATTTTGGGAGAAATATGGCATAATGCTATGCCATGGCTTCGCGGTGATGAATTTGATGCGGTCATGAACTATCCTCTTGGTGAGAGTATCAAAGATTTCTGGATTGATAAGTCGCTTGATAAAAAAGATTTTGAACATACGATAAACCGTTGCTATACAAGCTATATGCAGCAGACAAATGATGTATTATTTAATCTATTAGATTCTCATGATACGGCAAGACTTCGCTTTGAGGTGAATTCCTTAGACGAATTCTATCAGCAACTGGCAGTTCTTTTTACTATGCCAGGAAGTCCCTGTATATTCTATGGAACTGAAGTTGCGCTTGAGGGAGATCATGATCCGGACTGCAGGAGATGCATGCCATGGAAGACGATAGAGAGCGGCGAATTTGATGATAGGATAAGTATAATAAAAGAGCTGATTCATATCCGGAGAGAAGAACCACTTCTTAGAAGCAGAAACTTCCATTTTCCAGATAGAATTAAAGAATCAAGAGTAATCGAATTTACAAAGGTTGGCTGGGTCGATAATTTTGTAGAGGTAATTATTAATTGTGAGGATAAAGATATCCCGATTTCTCAAAACGGAAAGGTGATTTTCTCCAGGTTCTATAATGATGGTATTCTTTCAAAAAGAGGAATTTTAATTCGGAAATTCTCATGAGATGTAAAAAAAATAGCTATATTTAAAAAAGGGTCCGGCTTTGATTAAGCCAGATCCTTTCTTAAATACCTTGCTGTGATTGTATCAGAATGATTTTAAATAATCTTCTGAATTATGACTTTTTTAATACCTTTTGATTTGAGACCTTTTTTGACAGAGAAGGATTATTATGATATAAAATAAAACGCAACACATGTGCAAATTGAAAAAATAACCAAATTCACAATTTCAAAAAATATGATGACGAATCAAAATATCATAATTATGATGAAGAATTAAAATTTCAAAATTAATAAATGACGACTCAAAATGCCAAAATAATAATAGAAGAAAAGGAAAGTGAGATTAAAATGGATAAAAATATAGCAAAAAGAATACCGCTGATACTTATAACAGGCTATCTTGGCTCCGGTAAAACGACTCTTTTAAATGAGCTGTTAAGTCAGGAAAAGCGTAAAATCGCGCTTATTGTAAATGACATGGGAAGCATAAATATTGATGCAAAGCTTCTTAGGCAAAGAAATGTGCAGCAGATGGACACAAAGATGGTAGAGCTTTCTAATGGATGCATATGCTGTACGCTTAGAGACGAGTTTATGAATCAGGTTGAAGAAATATCGAAGGATAAGGATGTTGAAGCAGTGTTTGTTGAAGCATCCGGAATCAGTGATCCGGCATCAATAGCTGAAGGCTTTATTGCTTATAAGGAAGTTCGAACGGATTCAAGAGTTTATCTTAGCTCTATAGTTACTGTTGTTGATGCTGACCGCATTAACAGAGAGTTTCTTGCAGGGCTAAAAGAGGCAGAGGATGCACAAGCAGAAGAAGCTGATGATGACGCAGATATCATCAATCTTGTAATGGATCAAATTGAGTTTTGCAATAAAATCATTTTGAATAAGTGTGATTTGATCAGCAGCACCGAACTTGATGAGATTAAGGGAGTCATTCATAAGCTGCAGCCAAAGGCCGAGATTATTCAGAGTGTGATGGGAAAGGTTGATATAAAGCTTATTATCAATGCTGATGAATTTGACTATGACTCTGTTCTTGGCTCATCAATGATTCAAAGAGCGCTTGATAGCAGAAACAGTAAAGGGAAAATGGATAGTAAAGAAGGCTGTACTGATGAGTACGGCGTTAGTTCTTTTGTCTACGAGGAAAAGAGACCCTTTAACTATGATAAGCTGATGAGCTTTATTTCAGATGATTATCCGGAAACAATAATAAGGGCCAAGGGTTATATTTGGTTTGCCGAAGATGATATTCACGTTCAGCTTTTCGAACAGGCGGGAAGAAATGCATCTGTTACCGAGCTTTCCAATTGGGTCGCTGCATTTCCTAAAGAGGACAGGCAGGAGGTATTTGATAATTATCCTGAAGTTCTTGAATCGTGGGATGAGAAGTATGGTGACAGATCAAATCAGATAGTCTTTATTGGAAAAGATTATGATCAAGACGAAATCATAAATAAGCTTAATCAGTGTATAGAAGGTAACTGATAGAACTTGTTGGTTGAGGTAAAAGCTTAATTGTTTTGCAAGTGGAGCAGCAAATGGAAAAGAAAAATTATAATACCAAAAACAGAGAGATGATTTTGGATTATTTAAAGAGTAATTCTGATATTTCTGTGACAATTATGGAAATATTGAATTTCCTAAAGGAAAACGGCGTGGATGTGAACAGGTCGACGGTGTACAGATACTTAAGTACTCTTTGTGAAAAAGACATTTTGATCAAATATGTTGATAATGATGAAGGCAAAACAGTTTATCAATACATTGAGGGGCATCACGAATGCAGCACGCATATTCATATGAAGTGCTCTGTTTGCAACAAAATATATCATTTGGATAATTCTTTTATGAAAGAGTTAAGAATACATCTGGAAAATGATTATCATTTTGATTTACAATGTGAGGGCAGTATACTATATGGGATATGTGAGAAATGCAGATGATTTTGCAGCTATTGAGCTTAAGTCTGAGAAAAAGGTGATTGGAAACGTATACTTTGGAAGCAGGGATTTCGAGGCAAGAGAAATAGGATATATTGTGAATAAGAAGTATCAAAGATGCGGATACGCCTTCGAGGCAATAACAGAAATGATGAAGCTTGGAGAAAAGGAGCATATTCACCGCCTATTTGCCGAATGTGATCCACGAAATATTTGCTCATGGAAGCTGCTTGAAAAGCTTGGCTTTGACAGAGAGGCTTTTTTTAAGAAAAATGTTTATTTCAAAAAGGATGATAATGGTAATCCATTGTGGCAGGATACATATGTGTATGGATATTTATCAGATAGATGATTTAGATAAAAAAAGATTCTCTTCAAATTGAAAGAGAATCTTTTTATTTTAAGCTGGAAATCGGATTCGAACCGACGACCTACTGATTACGAATCAGTTGCGCTACCAGCTGCGCCATTCCAGCAAAATATGAATTATGTCACTTACTTTTTCTGTGACACAATAAAGATTATACATTTACACTTTTGTTTTGACAAGTAAAAAACTTTTTTTCATGGAATGATGGGAATATTTCCACAAGGAGCGTGGTGTAAGCTTCATTTGCATATAATTTCTGACTGGCTCATAATTAAGGAAACTAATATCAGTGGGGTATTTGGGGATGATCATGAATCGGTACGATAAGTCAAAAAGCAATGAAGATTTCGAAATTGGGAAAGATATTAAAAACGAAGATACAAAGTACTGCTTTGCAGAAGCTATAAAGAAGCTTATGAAGAGGGAATCTCTAGATGAGATAACAGTAAAGCAGATATCGGATGAGAGCGGATTTTCAAGACAGACCTTTTATCGGAATTTTTTGGATAAGTATGATTTAATCAATTGGTATTTTGATAAGCTTCTTCATATTTCTTTTGACCAAATGGGAAGTGGAAAGACTGTCTATGACGGCCTTGTGCTTAAGTTTAATTATATAAAGAAGGAAAGAGTGTTCTTTAGTGTTGCATTTGAATCTGATGAGCAAAATAATCTCAAAGAGCATGATTTTTTGATGATATATGATTTTTATATAAATATGCTTACGAAGAAAAATGAAGAAATTCCTGATGAAAATTTAAAAATGCTGCTTGAAATGTACTGCTGGTCATCAATATATATGACGGTTAAGTGGGTGCTTGATGGAATGAAAATGTCGCCCGAAAATTTGGCACTTCTTATGATTGACGCGATGATGCCAAAGCTTTATGAAGTCTTTGAAAAGACAGGTCTTTTGAAGTAAAAATCAAGGTTACAGATAGACAGAAATGTAACTTCATTTCCCTTTCATTTTATTTTATGATTAATGAGTTGAAGGCGTTTTATTTCATTTTTGAAAGGGGTTAATTTTATGGCAAACAGAATTTCTTTAAACGGAACATCGTATCATGGCGCGGGTGCAATTAATGAAATTATGGGAGAGGTCAAGAATAATGGATTTAAGAAAGCTTTTGTAGCTTCTGATCCTGATTTGATCAAATTCAATGTAACCAAAAAGGTTACAGATTTACTTGATAAGGCAGGTTTTCCATATGAGATTTATTCAGATATTAAGCCTAATCCAACTATTGAGAATGTTAAGCATGGCGTAGAAGCATTCAAGAAATCAGAAGCTGACTGCATTATCGCTATTGGCGGTGGTTCTTCTATGGATACTTCAAAAGCTATTGGTATTATTATTGCTAATCCGGAATTTGCTGATGTTAGAAGCCTTGAAGGCGTTGCACCAACAAAGAATCCATGTGTACCGATAATTGCAGTTCCAACCACAGCAGGAACTGCTGCTGAAGTTACAATCAACTATGTTATTACAGATGTCGAAAAGGAACGTAAATTTGTATGTGTTGATCCTCATGATATGCCTATCGTAGCTGTTATTGATCCTGAAATGATGGCATCAATGCCAAAGGGACTTACGGCTTCTACTGGTATGGATGCTCTTACGCATGCAATTGAAGGATATACAACAAGAGCAGCCTGGGAGATGACAGATATGTTCCATCTTGAGGCTATTCGTCTTATTTCTGAGAATCTTCGCGGCGCGGTTGCAAATACTAAAGAGGGTCGTGAGGGAATGGCACTTGGACAGTATATAGCAGGAATGGGATTTTCAAATGTAGGTCTTGGAATTGATCATTCAATGGCACATACACTTAGTGCCCACTACGATACTCCTCATGGCGTTGCATGTGCCATGTTCCTTCCAATCGTAATGGAATTTAATAAGGAATATACAGGTGAAAGATTTAAGAATATTGCAGTAGCAATGGGCGTAAAAGGAACTGAGAATATGTCTCAGGAAGAATATAGAAATGCAGCAATTGATGCTGTAAAGAAGCTCTCTGAAGATGTAGGCATTCCGACAAAGAATGACCGTATAAGAGAAGAGGACCTTGACGTACTTGCAGAGGATTCACTTAAGGATGCATGTTATCCTGGTAACCCAAGAGAAGCTACTAAGGAGCAGGTTATTGAGATGTTCAGAAAGCTTATGTAATAATTAGTTTTTATTAGGGGAGATAGTTAAAGTGGCAGCAGTTAAAGGCAGAAGTGCTTTTAGCTGCTGCCTTTTTTGCGTAGATATCATTATCGTAATCGAGTAGGGAACCTGCTCGATTTATTTTTAATCTGAGTAGAAGAAAAATAATAATACATATTAAACCTATTGACATGGTAGGAAATAAAGAGTACTATTCATTAAAACAAAGTACAAGCTTTGAACAGTACACATAGCAGAGCTTGAAATTACCAGAAAAATGGAGGATGAGGAATGAAAAACTTGAAAAAATTATTATCAGTATTAGTTGCAGGGGTAGTTGTTGTTGGTGCAACGGCTTGCGGAAGCTTAGAGGGAAAAGCCGATGCATCTTCTACAACAGTTTCTGATTTAGAAACAGCAGGATCAGATTCAGCAAATGACTCATCAAACGGAAATGGTCTATATAGAACACTTGATGAAATCAAAGAAAGTGGAACTATTAATATAGGAGTCTTTTCAGACAAGAACCCATTTGGTTATGTAGATGAAAATGGTGACTATCAGGGTTATGATGTATATTTTGCTAACAGAATCGGACAGGATCTTGGAGTAGATGTTAATTTCGTTTCGACAGAGGCAGCTAACAGAATAGAATATCTTCAGACAGGAAAGGTTGATATTATTCTTGCAAACTTTACTGTTACAGATGAGAGAGCACAGGAGGTTGACTTTGCTCTTCCATATATGAACGTGGCACTTGGTGTTGTATCAAAGGATGATAATGTGGTTACAAGTCTTGATAACTGGAGTGCTGATGATTCAATTATCGTAATTTCAGGAACAACAGCTGAAACTTATCTTACAGAGAACTATCCAGACATTCCTCTTCAGAAGTTTGATTCTTATGCAACTGCAAAAGAGAGTTTTGAAAACGGTACGTCTATTGCGTGGGCAAATGATAATACAGAGGTAATTGCGTTCTCACTTCAAAATGATGGTTATACAGTAGGTATTCCTTCACTTGGAAGCAGTGACAGCATAGCTCCTGCAGTAACGAAGGGGAATACTACTCTTCTTGATTGGATCAATGAAGAGACAAAGAGCCTTGGAGAAGAGAATTTCTTCCACAAAGATTATGAGGAAACACTTGAAGCAACATATGGAACAGATTATGAAGATAGCCTTGTTGTAGAAGGTGGAGAGACTAAATAACAATTTCTCCTTACGGGGTATTGCTTGCCACAATGAGAATTGCACTTTTTAAATTAAAATAATTACACTGGAGAAGCACTAACATGGATATCCTCTTTATCATCAAATATCTGCCGCTATATCAAAAAGCGGCAGTTCTGACAATACAGATTGCTGCCGAAGGAATATTTCTGGCTGTGATAATTGGATTTATATGTGCACAGATAGAGTTTAATAAAGTGCCTGTCCTTAAGAGAATTGTTCAGGTTTATATTGAACTAAGCAGAAATACTCCACTTCTAATACAGCTTTTTTTCATCTACTACGGATTTCCAAAGATTGGGATTAGCTTAACCGCGAATATGTGCGGAGTAATTGGCCTTGCATTTCTAGGCGGAAGTTATATGTCGGAAGCTTTTAGAAGTTCTCTTGAGTCAGTAAATAAGATTCAGTTTGAAAGCTCATACAGTCTTGGCATGAGTAAGAATCAAACGATGCTATATGTAATTCTTCCGCAGGCGCTGTCAACAAGTATGCCGGCCTTTGCTGCAAATTTCATCTTTTTACTAAAGGAAACGAGTGTGTTTAGTGCAATAAGCCTTATGGATTTGATGTTTACTGCAAAGGATTTGATTGGTCTGTATTTTAAAACAACGGAAAGTTTGTTTATGCTGGTAGTCTTTTATCTTATTATTATTCTTCCGGTATCAATTCTCTTTTCACTGATAGAAAGGAGGCTTCGCTATGCCGAATTTGGGACTCGAAGTTCTCTTTAAAGGAAGTAATATGGTAAGGCTGCTAGGTGGATTATGGGTAGCGCTTAGCATAAGCTTTATCTCAGTCTCAATCAGCATTCCACTTGGAATAATCGTCGGAATGCTGATGAATCTGAAAAACCGCGCGGTAAGAATGTTCTTTAGAATATTTCTCGAGTTTAACAGAATTATGCCACAGCTTGTATTTCTGTTTATAGTATATTTTGGCAGCACCAGGGTATTTGGAATAAACATGTCAGGTGAGAGCGCAGCTATTATTGTCTTTACGATTTGGGGCACGGCCGAAATGGGTGATCTTGTCAGAGGCGCACTTATCAGCATCCCGGCACATCAATATGAAAGCAGTATGGTACTTGGCTTATCAAAGCTTCAAACATATCTGTACATTGTGATTCCGCAGACTATTAGAAGGCTTCTTCCTTTATCAATTAATCTGATAACGAGGATGATTAAGACGACAAGTCTTGTACTGATGATCGGAGTTGTAGAAATGCTTAAGGTTGCGCAGCAGATAATCGAGGCAAACAGAATGAGCAGTCCGAACGCAGCTTTTGGCGTGTTCCTCGTTGTTTTTATGTTATATTTCTTCGCGTGCTGGCCATTTAGCATTTTGGCAAAAAAACTTGAGAAAAGGTGGAGGTAGTTGCTATGCAGGAAGCACTTCTTGAAATAACTAATCTTACCAAAAAATATGAGGACCAGACAATTCTTAGTGGAATTGATTTAAGAATACAAAGCGGCGAAGTTATCGTAATCGTGGGACCAAGTGGCTGCGGTAAAAGTACGCTTCTTAGGTGCATAAATGCTTTAGAACCCTTTGACGAAGGAGAGATAAAGCTCTCCGGGGATGCAGTTGGCACAAACTCTTTTGATAAAAAAGCTATGAGGCAAAAGATTGGGATGGTTTTCCAAAACTATGAGCTGTTTCCTCATCTAAACGTGCTTGATAATCTAACACTTGCACCTATTAAGGTTTCAAAAAGAGATAAGAATGATGCCAGGGCTGAAGCGAGGCAGCTCCTTAAAGTTGTAGGACTTTCTGATAAGGAGAAAAGCTTTCCAAGGGAATTATCCGGTGGTCAAAAGCAAAGAGTAGCAATAATTCGAGCACTTTTAATGCATCCGGAAATTTTATTATTCGATGAGGTTACGGCGGCACTTGACCCGGAGATGGTAAGAGAAGTTCTTGACGTTATGCTTGGCCTTGCAAAGCAAGGAAAGACGATGATAATAGTTACTCATGAGATGCAGTTTGCAAAAGCTGTTGCTGACAGAGTAGTTTTTATTGATGAAGGAAGGATTATCGAAGAGAATACGCCAAAAGAGTTTTTTGAGCATCCGCAGACAAAGCGTGCGAAGAAATTCCTTAATATGTTTTCTTTTGAAAATTGATATGAAGAAAAAAGTAGTCGTAGGGATGTCCGGAGGAGTAGATTCCTCTGTGACAGCTCTTTTGTTAAAAGAACAGGGATATGATGTTATCGGAGTAACTATGCAGATATGGAGTCCGAAAAATCCGCTTGAAACCTCTCTTGATAGTGGGTGTTGTTCTCTTTTAGCTGTAGATGATGCAAGAAGAGTTGCAGATACAATTGGTATTCCTTATTATGTGATGAACTTTCGGGATATGTTTAAGGAAAAGGTGATAGAGAATTTTGTAAATGAATATTCATGCGGAAGGACACCTAATCCGTGTATTATGTGTAACAGGTATATAAAGTGGGAAGGTCTTTTTGGAAAAGCAAGAGTACTTGGTGCTGATTACCTTGCTACAGGACACTATGGTAAAATAGTTCAAATTGGTGAACGTTTATCAATACATAAGGCATTATCTGCCACAAAAGATCAGTCGTATGTGCTTTACCCTTTAACTCAGGAGCAGCTTTCTCATACTCTTTTTCCGCTAAGTGATATGGAAAAGCCTGATGTCAGGGCTATCGCCATGAAAGCAGGACTTCCTGTTGCCGCAAAGAAGGATTCAGAGGACATATGCTTTGTGCCCGATCATGACTATGCGGGCTTTATTTGCAAAGAGACGGGTATAACGATGAAGAGCGGAAATTTTGTTGACAGCTTTGGCAATATTCTTGGAAAGCATAGGGGAATAATGAATTACACGGTTGGTCAGAGGAAGGGGCTTGGTATTTCTTTTGACAGACCAAGATATGTTATTTCGATTAATGCTGATTCAAATGAGGTGGTTCTTGGTGAGGAAAAGGATACATATTCAAAGAGCATAATTGTCTCAGATGCTTGTTTTATGGGCATTTCAAATCTTGATGGTCAGATTAGCTGTTGCTGCAAAGTCAGATATTCTCAGAAGGAAAGCCCTTGCATAGTAAGTAATTTGGGAGGAGGAAAAATTCTTGCAAGCTTTGAGAGAGAGGTGCGTTCACCCGCACCAGGACAATCAGCTGTTTTTTACATGGATGGATATATTTTATTTGGCGGAATTATTGAAAGATGTGATGCAATAGAAGAATAAAAGTGGTATGATATTTTCTTGTAGTTGTTTTGAAGCCAAATACGATTTGATGACTATTTATCTATGAAAATTTATTACTAATTGGGGTGAAGGTTTTGGAGAAGAAGAGAAGTAATTTTACGGGGAGAATTGGTTTTGTGCTTGCAGCAGCAGGCAGTGCGGTAGGTCTTGGTAATTTGTGGAGATTCCCATATCTTGCAGCACAGTATGGCGGTGGTATTTTTATTCTGGTTTACATTGTTCTTGCACTTACTTTTGGATTTGCGCTTATGACAACTGAGATTGCAATTGGAAGAAAGACAAAGAAAAGTCCTATTCTTGCATATAATAAGGTTAATAAGCATTTTGGATTTCTTGGCGTAATAGCAACTATTATTCCGATTATTATTCTTCCTTACTACAGTGTTATCGGCGGATGGGTAATAAAGTATATGACTGTTTATGTGACAGGCTTATCCGGCCAGGCAGCAGGAGATTCATTCTTTACGACGTTTATTAGTGATACGTTTTCACCGCTTTTTTATTTTGTACTGTTTCTTATTCTTACAGTTCTTATTGTAATTAGTGGTGTAAAAGATGGAATTGAGAAGGCAAGTAAGGTTCTTATGCCTGTTCTTGTTGTCCTTGTTATTGGTATCTGCGGATTTGTTGTCACAAGGCCCGGGGCACTTGCAGGTGTAAAGTATTATTTACTTCCTGACTTTTCAAAGTTTTCACTAAAAACAGTTTGTGCTGCAATGGGACAGATGTTTTATTCAATGAGTCTTGCAATGGGTATTATGATTACCTATGGCTCTTATACGAAGGATGATGTTGATATTTCTAAGTCAGTAAACCAAATAGAAATATTCGATACTGCGATAGCTCTTTTGGCAGGACTTATGATCATTCCTACTGTTTATATGATTAATGGCGAGGAAGGATTGTCAGCAAGCGGTGCTGGTCTTATGTTCGTTTCACTTCCAAAGATTTTTGACCAAATGACAGGTGGCTGGATTTTTGGACTTGTATTCTTTATTCTGGTTCTTTTTGCTGCACTTACAAGTTCTGTTTCAATCATGGAAGCTATAGTTTCTTCTATGATGGACAGGTTTAATCTTTCAAGAGACAAGAGCTGTGCAATTACGGTAATTCTGGCACTTATCCTTGGAATTCCTTCATCACTTGGTTATGGAATCTGGGCTAATATCAAAGTTCTTGGTATGGATTTCCTTACATTCTTTGATTATCTTAGTAATAGTGTTCTTATGCCTATTGTTTCACTTATTACATGTATTCTTATTGGCTGGGTTGTTGGTCCAAAGTATGTTACAGATGAAGTTACAAAAAACGGCGAGAAATTTAGAAGGAAAAATATCCTTGTTGTTACAATCAAATATATTGCGCCGGTTCTTCTTGTGATAATTCTTATTTCATATTCACTTGCGCAGTTTGGATTTATAACACTTTAAATTTTTTAGGGAGCTTCGTGCTATAATCTTTTTATGAGCAAAATTTCAAAGAAACGAAAGACAAATGGCAGAGTAAGTGCCACTCATAATAAATCTCATTCCGGAAAAAGAAGACGTCTTTCTTTTTCCGGAATTCTTAAACGGATGATTTCCGTTATTTTCCTGATTCTAATTATTTTGATGATAAATATCTTTGGGGTGCTGTTTCTGGTTTGCAAAGGCCCTTCCACTAAGGCGAGAGATCTTTTTGTAAGCACGGTAACGCAAACAAGCGCAGCAGGATTTTTAGCGCATATTTTTTTGACAGATGATGAAGTTGCAAAGATTCTTGAAGCTGATGAAAGCGTCAGCGAAACTATTGGTGTAATTTCTGATACTAATCAGATTACCATAGCTTCGGATACAGGCTCGTCAGATAATCTTGGAGAATCTGATGAAGAAAATGGCGGTATAACAGTTGAAGATGTGAATGGTTCGTCTTATAGTGGCAAGATGATGATTGTTTCAGATCCATCAAGAGTATCAATTTATACACTTGATAATTATAGTGAGGATGGAACAGGTAAACAGCTTCTTGACATAATTAATGAGGAGGGAGCTGTGGCCGGTATAAATGCCGGAGGCTTCTATGACCCTGATGGACATGGCAAGGGCGGGCTTGCACTTGGACCTGTTATTAAGAATGGAACTCTTATTAGTAACTTTGAGTCAGATTATAAAACGCTTATTGGCTTTAGCACTGATCATAAGCTTATGGTTGGAAATATTTCTGCTTCTGAAGCAATAGCAAATGGCATGAATGAAGGTATAACATTTGGCCCCATTTTAGTTGTAAACGGAGAAAGAGTCCCATTTACTGATACAGCAGGTGGGCTTAATCCTAGAACCGCAATAGGGCAGACTGCAGACGGATCAATTCTTCTTCTAGTAATAAATGGAAGACAGCCAAGCTCGCTTGGAGCTTCATTCAAAGACTTGGTTGATGTCATGCTTGAGTACGGCGCAGTCAATGCTGCTAATCTTGATGGCGGCTCTAGCTCTCTTATGTACTATAACGGAGAACAGCTTAATTCTTCTGCTTCGCTAGTAGGACTTCGTCCTCTTCCGGATGCAATACTTGTGAAGTGACAAAAGGAGTCGTTATGAGTACATATAGAAAAAGGCGAAGAACTGTAGTTAAGAAAAAAAAGAGCTTTTTCAGGTCGAATTTTTTTAGAGGAATTTCAATTGCGTTTTGTATATTACTAATTTTATCAGCTGTATTTTTGTTTGGCTTTAGAGCTTTTTTGGCAGATTATCAGGCATGTATCCCGGAAAATGTGACTGACAAAGTAGTTAGTGATTTTGAGGCGATTGCATCAAGTGATGAAAGCGGCAAAGCTGAGGCGGCAGGAGAACTTATAGCAGAGTGTAGTGATTTGCCTGGTAGCCTTCAACAAGCGGATAACTTTGTAAGCTATTATGATGGGATTTATAATGTAAATACGGTTTGTCTTGTTGACGAAACTATGCCCGGAGATGATAATTTAACCTATGCTATTTCCGGAACAGGTGAAAATGGCAAAGTGGGTATTGGAACGCTTGTGCTTACGCCTTCTGATAAAAAGAGCTTTTTTCATAACACAAAATATACGGTAAACAGTATATCATTGAACGCACTTCGCACATATACGATAACGGCTCCAAAGGGTGTTACGGTTTATGCCGATGGGAGCGCGCTGGATGAAGCAGCTAGTGATGAGAGTAATTTGGCGGGTGATAATGCGTCTGAGAATTCCAGTACTAATATATCAGGAGATGGATCTTTTGATAATTCCGGTGAGATTTCGTCAGGAAATGGCATTTCCGATAATTCCAGTGAGATTTCGTCCGATAATAGTGCTTCTGATGAGACCAGTATACTGAATGCGCATTTTGCATGTACAGGGCTATTTTCATCAGATATGGTAACTTATGTTGTTAACGATTTAACACACATAGGCGAAGTAACTGCAGATGGCTGTGATGTTACAAATACAGAAACTGATACCTGGAAGGCTTCTTTTGCGGTTTTCGATGATGAGATTAATGGAATTACTTCATTCGCAGGAACTTTTATGCAGAATTATTCAGTTTTTGCTACAAAAAGAGATGCTCCATCTGACAATGTTAAAGCTATGATTTATTCCGGTGCAGATATTTTGACATCAATTTCAGCGTATAAAAATGACTGGGGACAGTTATATTCTTCTGCAGAGTTTAAGAATGAAAATGTGTCCGATATATGTAAATATGCTGATAATATATATTCTTGTAAGGCTTCTTGCACTTATACAGTTGTCAGCAATTCTTCGTCAAAGGATTATGATTTTTCATTTGTTTTGTATCTTACAAATTTAAATGGAGAATGGAAAATCACAGATATGGAATCAGCACAGTAAAGTTATAGCAATTATTGTAGGTTTTTTGGATGAAGAGAGATTATTTGATTAATTTAAATTACATATGTTGAAATCACCTTTCGAAAAATGGTTTACAAATTATCAGATTAGTGTTTTAATGATTTTATTGTTTGAGAAGCATAGTTTGTTTGGATTATAAACTTTGATTTTCGGATGATGGCATATTTTTTAATAATATAGAAATACTAATACTAGGAGGACCAATGAGAATTTAATCTTACTTTTTGACGTTTGTTACACTTTTTTATTATAAGAAAAGTTTATCGTTTTTCTTATAATGAGAGTCTGGTCAGTAAGGCTTTGCTTAATGACCTGATTTATAGTGCACTGTCAAAAGGAGATAATTTTCATTACCTCTATTTTTGTGCGAAAAAATTATTTTTTTCAAAAATTAATTGACAATAATGAGAATAATTCTTCTTTTGATATGCGCCTTGGAAACGCCAAAATGCCTTATAAGAGAGTCAATTGGCATTTTGCGGGAGTGATATTAGAAGGAGGATTTTTTATGTCGCAGATAAATGTATCGAATTTAACATTTTGCTATGAGGGTGCTATAGAAAATGTGTTTGAGAAGGTATCGTTTGTAATTGATACTGATTGGAAGCTTGGTTTTATTGGACGAAATGGAAAAGGAAAGACTACTTTTTTAAGACTTTTGATGGACAGGTATGTTGGAAAAATGGAATATAACGGTACTATTTCGTGTTCAGTAAATTTTGACTATTTTCCATATGAGATTTCAGAGTCTATGATGAAAATGTCTGCGTCTGAGTTTACAGATGAATTAAAGCCTGGATGTGAGCAGTGGCGCGTGATTTGCGAGCTCGAAAAGCTTGGCGCTGATGCAGATCTTTTGTACAGACCCTTTAGAACGCTAAGCCATGGAGAGAGAACGAAGGTGCTTTTGGCAGTTCTTTTCTCAGGAGAGAACGAATTCCTTCTTATTGATGAGCCAACGAATCATCTGGATTCTAGGGCAAGGGAAATTGTTAAGGAATATCTTTCAGGGAAAAAGAGTTTTATTCTGGTTTCACATGACAGAGAGCTTCTTGATGCGTGCACAGATCATGTGCTTGTTCTTAGGAGAAAGACTCTGGCAGTAATGAATGGTAATTTTTCTACATGGTATACGAATCAGCAAAGACTTGATCAAAATGCTGTTTCAGAAAATGAAAAGCATAACAAAGAAATAATAGCTCTTCATAAAGCAGCTGACGAGTCAAACAGATGGGCAAAGCAAAATGAGAATACCAAGATTGGCTTTGATCCGGTAAAAGAGCATGACAGGTGCATTTCCACAAGAGCTTTTATTGGCGCAAAGACTAAAAAGGTTATGAAGCGTGTCAAGGAATACGAGAAGAAAATCGAGCGGGAGATTGGAGAAAAAGAGGGACTTCTTCAGGATATAGAAGCACCAGTTCAGTTAAAACTTTTCCCGCTTGAGTATCGCTCTGAAAGGCTTATTACTGCAAGAAATTTAAATATTACATATTTGGAGGATGAAAAGGATTGCTCCAATGGGAATTTAGATTCTGTTATTAGTAATCTGAACTTTGAGATTATGAGAGGGGAACGCGTTAGCCTTCATGGTGCAAACGGCTGCGGAAAATCCACTTTGATAAAGGCAATTTTAATTTGTGCAGGTATGTTGCCTGAAGAGAATATTTCTTTTGACAAGGAAAGGATAAGCACCGGGTCTGGGATGATAATTTCGTATATTAGTCAGGATACAAGCTATTTAAGGGGAAGTATTGAAGACTTTTGTGAGAAGGAAGGGCTTGATATGAGTCTATTTATGTCAATCCTTCGGCAACTTGATATTTCAAAAAGCGAATTTGATAACTTACTTGAGAGATTGTCAGAAGGGCAGAAGAAAAAGATTCTGATTGCCTCAAGTTTGGTGAAATCAGCACATCTTTATATTTGGGATGAGCCTTTGAACTACATAGATGTTTTTTCAAGAATGCAGATTGAGGCGCTTATTTTGAAATTTAAACCGACACTGATTTTTGTAGAGCATGATTCAACTTTTTCTAAGAAGATTGCCACTAGAACGATCGAATTGTAAAATGATGTTTATTGGAGGCCATTTATGATAAATATTGGAAGTCACGTTTCAGTTTCAAAGGGCTATAGAGCTATGGGGGATAAGACATTATCACTTGGCGGAGATACATTTGCATTTTTTCTAAGGAATCCGCGCGGCGGTAAGATAAAGGAACTTGATGAGGCAGATGTGGATAGCCTTAGAACTTTGATTAAGGAAAAGCAATTTGGAAAGCTTGTTGCCCATGCACCCTACACAATGAATCCATGTGCTGCCAAAGAAGATTTGAGGCAGTATGCATTTGATACTATTAAAGAAGATCTTGAGAGGATGGAATTTCTTCCTGGAAATTTTTATAATTTTCATCCGGGAAGCCATGTGGTTCAGGGCGTAGAGGAAGGAATTGAGCTAACTGCTTCTATGCTTAGAAAGGTTTTTGAAGAGCTTGGTACGTTTACAGAAATGCAAATTAATACTTCTGCTGATTTATCTATGATGTCGGATGAGGGATTTCATTCGCAGATTCTAATCGAAACGATGTCAGGAAAGGGAAGCGAGATTGGCAGCTCTTTTGACCAGATAGAAGAAATTATGGAAAAATCAGGTCATGCTGATGAACTGGGCGTGTGCTTTGACACTTGCCATGTTTGGGATGCCGGATACGATATAGTGGGGAATCTTGACGGTGTTCTTGAAGAGTTTGATAGGGTGATTGGAATTGACAAGCTTAAAGCAGTTCATATTAATGATAGTATGAACGATCTGGGTTCGCATAAGGATCGCCACGAGAAAATAGGTGAGGGCAGGATTGGCGCGAAGGCTCTAGAGCGCGTGGTATTGCATCCGCTTTTGCAGGGAAGACCGTTTATTCTTGAAACACCTCAGGATGTCGCAGGTTATGCCAGTGAGATAAAGATGATAAGAGACTGGACGATTTAATTTTTTGGGAATTTTGAATTTTGGAAATTGACGCTGGAGATGTTGATTTTGTGGCGCTTTTGGTGTCTCGTGGGTTTTGTTGGCTTTGCAGGCTTTGGTTGGCTTTGATGGCTTTGGTTGGCTTTGCAGGCTTTTGCTGGCTTTGCTGCTTTTGTTGGTTCTGCTGGTTTTGGTTGGCTTTGATGGCTTCTGCTGCTTTTGCTGTTCTGCTGGTTCTGAGTATCTTTGTTGCTTTTGGTAGCGGAAAAAGGTTGAAATGCGGAAATTCCGCTATGGAAATTGACGTTAGTGCTGCAGAACTTGGTATATTGGTAGCGGAAAAAGGTTGAAATGCGGAAATTCCGCTACGAGAATTGACATTGAAGCCGCGGATCTTGGTATATTGGTAGCGGAAAAAGATTGAAATGCGGAAATTCCGCTATGGAAATTGACATTCGAGCCGCAGAAGTTGGTATATTGATAACGGAAAAAGATTGAAACTCGGAAATTCCGCTACGAGAATTGACGCTGAAGCCGCGGATCTTGGTATATTGGTAGCGGAAAAAGATGAAAGTTCGAAAAGTTTGTTACTAAATATGCAAGGAGAAATATAAGGTTTTACTCATAGTTGATACGCAGAAGATGATAATGACGAATGACTGTTTTGCACCTAGAGGTGATGAGAAAGTATTCGATAAACATGTTAATAACGCATTTTGAGATACCGGTCTCAAAGATTACCTAAGAAATATAAATGATAATGATATAGTAGTTATTGCGGGACTGCAGACAGAATACTGTATTGATGCGACGATAAAATGTGGCTTTGAGCACGGGTTTCGCATGATTGTTCCTGATCATTGTAATATTACAGAGGATAATGAGTTTTGTCTGGAGAAACATCATACAACTATTACAACAATATAATTTGGAATAGAGGATGTGCCGAGTGTGTCAGTATGGAAGAAGTGCTTCTTTTGTTCAAGAAAAAATAATGCAATAACGTTCATAAATCTTGTGTCATCTTGTGTCGCAAATTCATCTACAAACTAGATGTCTTTGCGGCACATTTTTTATGGAAAAGTGCAACTGCCTTGATGCTTGGTTTATAAAAAGTGCAACTTTTTTTGATGTTTGGGTATGGTAATTTCTCATAGAGTATGTTATAATAATAATCTCTGTAATTTCTATTGATTATTATAATCAATTTCCCACAAACTATTTGCAATAAAAGAAAAAGATTATGTTAAATGAATAATGTTAATTTACAAACAGAACTAAAAGAATGTAGCGATGCAATTAAGTATGCTGAAAAGATATTAAGAAAGGCTCCTGCGGGAACACTTATTGCAGCAGAATATAATAATCATAGTAGGTATTATATTAGAGAAGATAAGAAAGATAAGCATGGTAAGTACATTTCGAAGTCGAATACTAAATTGATTTCAGAGCTTGCCCAAAAAGCATATGCAAAAAAGCTTTTGAAAGTGGCAACTGATCGCAAAAAACTAATAATTAAGCTAATTACAATGGAAAATTTCGATACAATTAAGGATGTTTATTATAAGTTTTCTAAATCAAAACAAGAGTTTATTATTCCATTTGTAATTACTGATGAAGATTTTGCGAAGGAATGGCTTGATGCAAAATATGATAGGTTTTATGAGCCTATTGGCGATGATGTGATTTACACGGAGCGCGGTGAAGCAGTAAGATCCAAATCGGAAAAAATACTTGCTGATAAATTTAAGACAATGAATATTCCTTATCATTATGAGAAGCCACTTTGGCTTAAAGGCTATGGGGATGTACATCCGGATTTTACATTACTAAATACTAAGACAAGGAAAGAGTATTATTGGGAACATCTGGGTATGATGGATAATATACAGTATTTAGATAAGACTATAAAGAAAATCGAACTTATGAAAAGAAATGGGATATTTGAAGGAGAAAATCTGATATTAACCTATGAAACAAGCACGCATCCTCTTAACATGAAGGTGGTTGAAAGTATGCTGGAGAGATATTTCTAGTGGACATCTTATAATTTTATGATTTTCCGCTATTAGTATGCCGCGAGTTTATGAAACATTTGACTGCAGTATAGCGGAATAAAATGAAATGTGAATTTTTCCGCTAACAAAATTGCCAATGAGAGCCTGGAATTAAAGAGAATGTTAGCGGAAAAGGATAAGAATCAAAATATTCCGCTAACTAAATTGCCAATGAGAGTCTGAAATTAAAGAAAATGATAGCGGAAAAGGATAAGAATCAAAATATTCCGCTAACAAAATTGCCAATGAGAGCCTGGAATTAAAGAGAATGTTAGCGGAAAAGGATAAGAATCAAAATATTCCGCTAACTAAATTGCCAATGAGAGCCTGTAATTAAAGAAAATGATAGTGGAAAAGAATAAGAATCAAAATATTCCGCTAACAAAATCACTTGCGGAACCACCAGAGCATGAAATGGCTCATCAGAACTTGAAATAGCACATCATTGGTCGAGGAACCACCAGTGCTTCTGAAACCATCAGAGCTTGAGATAGCACTACATTACTTGTGAAATTATCAAAATAGTGTTTATACTATTATGATAAATTTAGATGAGGTAAACTATGAAAACTGAACTCACGACGCTTTGCTATATAGAGAAAGATGGCAAGTATCTTATGCTTCATCGGGACTCTAAGGAAAATGATCTAAATAAAGATAAATGGATTGGAGTTGGTGGTCACTTTGAGGATGGCGAAAGTCCGGAAGAGTGTATACGAAGAGAGGCGAAAGAAGAAACAGGTCTTGATCTTTTATCACTTAGGTATAGAGGGATAATAACGTTTATTTCAGGAGATAAAATCACTGAATACATGAGTCTTATTACTTCTGATATGTTTACCGGAGGGCAGATTCACTGCAATGAAGGTACACTTGAGTGGATAAATATCTCTGATATTGGTAAGCTAAATGTTTGGGAGGGTGACAGGATTTTTTTGAGCCTCCTTATAGAAAAAGATGAATTCTTTTCGCTTAAACTTACATATGGTGAGAATGACAAACTCATAAGTGCAATTCTTAATGGAAATACTAACTTAAAATGAGACCACTAATATGAATGAAATCTTTACAATCAAGGAATGTGATGTGAATAGTAATGATGCCGATATATTGCTCCAAGAGCTTAATAATTCACTTGAAGAAATCACCGGATGTAGCGGCAGCTCAAGTTTTTCTAAGAAGGATGTTTCAAATGAGAACGGTGTATTTCTCATTGGCTATCTAGATAATGAACCAGTTGCTTGCGGAGCACTAAGAGAACTTTCAAAGGATACAGCTGAGATAAAAAGAGTTTTTGCAAGAAAAAATAATGTAGGCGCAGCGCATAAAATCATTGAAGCGCTTGAAACTTTTGCATTACAAAAATTATATCGAAAGCTTATTTTGGAAACAAGAGTTGTGAACCAGCACGCTGTTGATTTCTATTATTCCTGCGGATATGAGAAATGTGAAAATTTCGGCAAGTATAAAGGAAGAGTAAATGCAATATGCTTTCAAAAAGAAATTCAATAAATTGAAGTAGCCTTTTGGGAACAGGGTGAAAAAATGATAACAAAAGATTATAGGTAAAGAGGCGAAACATGGAAACTTTATTTGTTAATGCCTGTGTAAGGCCGGATTCAAGAACGTTAAGACTTGCGAAATATTTTTTGACAAAATATGATAAAAAGCTTGGCAATATAAACATGCATGAGGTAAGGCTCGAGGATGAGAATATTAAGCCTCTGGATTTTAATGCTTTAGAGAAAAGAAATAAGATCCTTTCAGAAAAGCATTTTGACGATGAAATGCTTCGATATGCCAGGCAGTTTGTAGCGGCCGATAGCATAGTAATTGCTGCGCCGTATTGGGATATGTCTTTTCCTTCTATGTTAAAAAACTATATCGAGGCAGTAAATGCTATCGGAGTAACCTTTGTGTATGGAGAAGATGGCAGACCACATGGACTTTGCAAGGCAAAAAAACTTGTATATATTACTACTGCAGGCGGACCGATTATTTCTGATGATTACGGATTTGGATATATAAATGGATTATGTAATGTTTGCTATGGAATAAAGGATGTTTCATATATAAAGGCAGAATTTCTTGACGTCGAAGGCGCTAACATAGACGAGGTTTTGCAAAAGAGCTTTGAAGACGCAGATAGGATATTGAGTAACTTTTAATGATAGTTTTGTAAGAAATGCTGTGCATTTTTATGTTAAAAAAGGATTTTCATATCACACATTAGTGAGATGAAAACCCTTTTTTTATTAAAGAGAGTAATCAAAGTTTAATAAAGTCATAGGTAATTATGAATAATAATCGTTGACGAAAAGCTGAACAGCTTCAACTTCGTTTGCAAGCCTTCTGCCGGCAAAGCATGTTGCGCTATATTCACCAAAGCCGAGATCCTGATAATAATAAGTATAATTATTTATTAAATCTTCTGAATTATTATTATAGAAGTTAATTAGCTCCATAAAATCGTCTTCAGTCCAATAATAACCTGCGTACTCATTATATAGATCAATTTGATAACTTTCAAATCCTGAAGTGGTAATTGGATAATAATCAAGCACATCCTGTGAAGTGCCACTATCGCTGTCGTATACGCCATCATAGCCTTTTACTGACGAAGGAATCTTGGCATCAGTGGTATACTCCGGATGCGTTTTGTACTTTGTAGCAGCAGAAGCTTTTATTGCAAAAAAAGGTGACAGAATCATTGCTGAAATAAGAGCGATTACTACTAATAATCTTGAATAATTGAGTGTTTTTTCTTTCATATGAAAGCCTCCTTATAAGAGAATTTTCTTGCATCAAACCTTTTTAAGGTTTGGCAAAAACGTGGTTTATTTGATTAAATATTATCATATAGAATTATTACTGTATAGAACAATAATAAATGAAAATATGATAACTTGTTTGGCAAATTTAAATGTAAAACTGTCATAGCCTTTAGACTATGGCAGTTTTTTGTTACGATTAAAAGACCATTTCATTACAACGTTCTGATAAAGCTTTATTTAGTGGTAGATTTAGAAAGGACAAAAATACCGTAAAACCAGAATTGGAGTTTATTATGTATAACCATAAGAAAAACATGATTTTTGCAGTGATTGCTGCAATTACAGAATACAAAATTATTAAGGGTGAGGATAAATTATGAAAAAAATCATTAAAGGAATTTTAGGAGTATTCTTTGGAGCAATAGTTTTTCTTTTTATACTGATACTTGTGATTTTTAGAAATGAATTTCGCAGTTTGTCAACTCTTGAAAAGGTTGATGACTATGGAATGTTCACAATGACATACTATGGCGATTATGGCTTTGATGATTTTCTTAAAACAGGAGCAAGTTCAGATCAGGATATTGATAAATTTGTAACTAAAAGACTATTGCATGGACTACCGCTTGAGCTTGGAGATACAGGTGATGGTTGCACAGCATTTGTTGTTCCTGACCAAAACGGAGATATCATTTTTGCCAGAAACTTTGATTTTAATTATGCACCATCGCTTCAGCTTTATACTGAGCCGGATAATGGATATGCTTCTGTTTCTACAGTTAATCTTTCGTTTGCCGGATACTCAGAAGATTTTCTTCCAAATGGGATGAGTCTTGATAGCTTTCTGACTCTTGCAGCTCCGTATCTGCCATTTGATGGGATGAATGAGAAGGGAGTGTGTATTGCGCTTCTTGCAGTTCCGGAGGCTGATCCCGGATATGATGAAAATAAGGTTACTCTAAATACAACGACTGCCATTAGACTTGTTCTTGATAAAGCTGCAAGTGTTGATGAAGCGGTGGAACTACTTAAGCAGTATAATATCTATTTTTCTGCAGATGTGACGTGCCATTATCTAATAGCTGACTCTTCGGGAGCTTCAGTAATAGTCGAGTATTATGACGGAGCTGTAAGTGGTAAACTAATTTCCATAGATTTAGGCATTTAAGATTCCATAGTTCAA
>CAZJWA010000042.1:0-23766 GCA_964549585.1 uncultured Butyrivibrio sp.
ACAGCCAGGGGACTTCTGATTAACTTTTTATATTTCTACTATGAAAGGGATAAATTACTTTGTTGCCTTCCAAGCATCGTACTGTGACTGAGCTTCAGCAAGTACATCCTGGTATCCAGCTTCATCAAGTGCTGCCTGATACTCTTCAAGAGTAGAGTCAACATCTGCTGATGCATATCCGCCGTTCTCAAGAACATAGCCATACTGGTCAAATACGTTGAGGCAAGCTGTGTACAGAGCTTCTACATTTGTCTTATCAAATCTGAATCCTGATGCACATGAAGCTTCTGAAGCATCGTTGAATGCATCGTAAAGCTCAACCTTGTTTTCAGGCTCACCCTTCTCAAGTGAGAGGCAAGATACTGAGCATGACTCCCAAGCACTGTGGTTGTACATGTCACCCTTCTTAACTACGAAGCCATCTTCAAGGTCATAATCTGTTCCTTCGATACCATATGTATAAAGGTCTGCAAGTGTCTGATCTGTGTAAAGAAGTCCAAGGAAATCTACACAAGCCTGTGCCTGCTCTGGTGTGCAATTAGCTGTTACGCAGAAGCAAGAACCAAGTGTTGTTGTTGAGTGTGAATACTTATTTGTGATAGGCTGCATTGTAACGTCCTGGTCATAACGAGTATCTGCTTCGTCATTGTTAGGAACATCTGTCCACCATGAAATACCCCAATCCTGTGTCTGAGTTGTTGTATCTGTTGTTGTCTTTGTTACATCATCTTCACTGAGGTAGCCCTTCTCGCCCCATTCACACATAAGTGTGCAGAACTCTTTGTACTGGTCTGTTGAAAGAACGTTTACAACTGAATCTGTCTTTCTGTCAACTGCCATAAGTGAATCCTGTGAGAAGAAATCAAAGTCATTAAGATAATATCTGTGGAACATTGCTGTCTTCTGTGTAAGATAAGGATACTTAAGTCCTTCTGATACGCAGTCATCAAGCATTGGCTCAATGTCTTTAAGTGTCTTTACAGATGTGATATCCCAGCCATACTTGTCAATGAGGTCCTGACGGAACATAACATCATAGCCTTCTGCTGACTCCTTGTAGCAAGGTACGAAATATGTCTTTCCATCATATGCTGCTGAATCCCAAACCCATGAAGGAACTGAGCCATAAAGTGTTGAATCCTTATTAAGATCTGTAAGGTCATAAACAGCGTTCTGCTTTACGAGGTTATCACAGTTGATTGTCTCCATCCAGCTTGCTGTCCAAAGAAGATTGATCTCTCCGTTTGAAAGAGCGAGGTTTGCTTTATCCTTGTACTCACCACTTCCAATATCTGTCAGCTTGATCTGAACGTTGATCTTGTCGCCGATGTAAGCATTGATTGCATCCTGAACTGCTGTTACTTCAGCTGAATCAGGTGTAGCTACGTTAAAACTATCTCTGTAAATAGAGATTGTTGTCATATCCCCTGATGCTGCTGCAGTATCTGTTGATGTATCTGCTGCCTCTGTTGTTGCTGCTGTGTCTGTTGTAGCTGTTGTGTCTGTTGCTGTGCTTCCGCATCCTGCAAGCATTCCAGCTGCCATTGCTGTTGTAAGTGCTACTGAAAGTACCTTACTAGACATCTTTCTTTTCATTATTTCTTTACCTCCCGGTTAATTTATATTCTATAGTTTTCCGGCCCTTTGCCGGTGCTATGAATATCGTTGTTGGTTACTGCTTCTTTTCTTTCGAAAATTTACTTCCTATAAAAATTCATGATTCAAAATGTTATTGCAAATGATTTACTATTATCGATTTTCTATTAGCCTCCTTTTGAATTTAGCTATAGATGATCAACCCTTTACTGAACCAACCGTAAGACCTTTAACAAAATACTTCTGGAAGAATGGGTAAACGATCATTATAGGTCCGATAACTGTAATAACTGTTGCCATTGTTGCTGAATACTGAGGTATGCTTCCCTGCATTGCTGCAAGTGCTGCTGAAGGAATGTTCCTTGAGTTTAGAAGTGTCTCAATACTCTTTTGAATATTTATAAGAAGAAGCTGTAATGGCTTCTTATTATCACTATCGATATATAGAAGTGCATTCTGCCAGTCATTCCAGTATGTTGTTGCAAGCATGAAGCCTACTGCTGCAAGAGCCGGTTTCATAAGTGGAAATGTAATCTGGAAAAATGTTCTGTATTCGCCTGCGCCATCAATCTTTGCTGATTCCATAAGTTCTTCAGGTACGCTTGTCTGAATATATGTACGAAGGATAATTACATTCATTGTTGTTACGCAAAGTGGAAGGATAAGGAGCCAGATAGAATCCTTCATTCCATATGTAGATGTGAATGTAATGTAACTTGCAAGCTGTCCACCCTGGAAGAGCATCGGGATCATTAAATATATTGACAGGAATCTGCGAAGTCTGAAATCTTTTCTGCTAAGTGAATAAGCAAACATTGCCATGAACAGAAGTCCTATCAGTGTTCCTACTACTGTAATAAATATTGTTACGCCATATGATACGAATAACTGATTACCATATTTAAGTACTGCATTAAATCCATCAAGTGACCATTTAGCAGGGAAATAACTAAATCCGTTTGTTGCAATTGTCTTCTCATCTGTGAATGCTGCGATGAATACCAAAACGATTGGCAGTGCACAGAATAATGTATATATAAGAAGGAAGAATCCTAATATGTACTGGCCTATACCGGCCTTTCTTGCTTCCTCTTTCTGTTTGGCTCTATCAGCTTCTTTTTCTCTCTTTGCGTCTGCTTTTTCCTGAGCCTTAATCTCTTTTGCTGTCATAATTTTTCCTTTCTTCTTCTCAATTAAGAGGTCTACTTAGAACAGTGCATTCTCAGGATGAATCTTCCTTACTACGCCGTTTGCCATCAAAATAAGAATAGTACCAATAACCGACTGGAAGAACGATGCTGCTGCTATAAATCCAAAGTTAGAATTCTTAAAGATAGAATTCAGGATATATGAATCAATAACCTGTGTTGTTGAATAAAGTGTTCCGCTGTTTCTAGTTACCTGATAGAAAAGACCTGTATCAGATCTCATAATTCCGCCAACACTTAGAAGAAGCATGATTGTGATCATAGGAACAAGTGAAGGAATAGTAATGTGAAGAATTCTCTGCCATCTTGTTGCTCCATCTATCTGTGCTGCTTCGTAAAGCTCAGAATCAATTCCTGAAAGAACTGACATGTAAAGAACTGATCCGTATCCTACGCTGTTCCACATCTTAACGATGGTAAGAATTATTGGCCAGTAGTTTGCAAGTGAATACCATCTTGTGTTAATTCCAAGTACGCTGTTGATCATACCGTTACTAGAGCTTAAGTATGCATATACGATAAACTGTACAGCTGCGTATGAGATGAATACAGGTATGATCATGATGCTCTGCATTGCTTTTCCCATTCTCTTAAATACCAGCTGATCGATTGCTATTGCAACTACTACGTTTAAGAATGTTCCAAGGATTGTGAAGATAAGGTAGTACATTATTGTATTACCTGTCATGTTAATGAATGTTGCCTTGGATGCTGTAAGAAACTGGAAGTTATCAAGACCGCACCATGGGCTCTTCCATAATCCAAGATTGTAATCGAATTTCTTAAAGGCAAGTGATAAGCCTGCCATTGGCACATAACTAAAGAAAAATAATACCAGTATTACTGGTAGTGCCATAATAACGTGTGCTCTGTGTTTCCAGGTGTTTTCCAAGAAACCTTTCATAATTTAGTTCCCCTTTCGTGTTACGATACTTAACCGTCTCTTTTATTTGATAAAAGCATTTTCTCCTTATTTTTCGGGAGAAATCTGCTTGACCGAATGGCCTTTAAAAACTTTTCCTTCTATAATAATCTGTTCCTCAAAAGCAGTTCTGGGATTCTCAATCAGATCGATGAGCTTTTCAGCTGCTCTCTCACCCATAAGGGTTGTATCCTGATTAATTGTTGTAAGCTGTGGTTCAATGTGCTTTCCAACTTTTATTCCGTCATAGCCTGCTATCGAAATATCCTCCGGAATCCTAAGTCCCATTTCGTGAATTGCATTTACACCACCAAAGCTTGCGAAATCATCCGGATAAAGGATGCATGTCGGTGGATTCTTTAATTGTAAAAGTTCAAGTGTCTGTTCGTATGTTCCCTTTGTATCTCTGTAGGCTGCTTCTCTTACATACTCATCAGGAATATCAAGATTCTTTGCCTGAGCTTCTCTATAGAAGGAAGATACTCTTCTTTGAGTTACTGCGGAGTCAGCACCATGAATATATGCTATCTTCCTGTGTCCCATCGAATATACATAATCGAAAAGATCTTTCATTCCTTTAATGTTATCCGAAAGAATCGAACTCGTATTATTAAACACATGATCAACTGCTACTATAGGGATATTGCTTTGCACCAGCTCAATGACTTCTGGTGAAAAGAAATCTATACAGGCTATCATTACTCCATCAAAGCCTCTGTATCTGCAATGCTCAAGATACGTCATTCGATTTGGTCTTGAGTTACCTGCATTTATAAATGTAATATCATATCCGTATGCTTCAACTGTTCTCTTAAAGCTATCAAGGACATAAGCAAAATAGTCATGAGTAAGTCCGCTGTTGTCTTCATCTACAAACAAAACTCCCAAATTATTAGTTCTGTTTGTTTTAAGTGCCTGTGCTGCGGAATTTGGAAGATATCCCATTTTCTTTGCGATTTGTCTGATGCGCTCCTTTGTATCACTCCCAATGTCGTCATGATCATTAAGAGCTTTACTTACAGTTGCAATTGATACCCCGCATTCTCTGGAAATATCCTTCATCGATACCATCTGCTTCGCTCCCACGATTCTGTCAGCTCTTCTGCTTTATTAGCACCAAGAGAATCTCACGTTTTGCAATGGCATCTGCCTGTCATTACAATTGATTTGTTGCTTAATCGTTTTCGTATCTTTAATATATATCACAATGACCAAGTTTGCAAGATAAAAAACTAATTTTATGGTTATGTTGCATATTTTTGTTGAATTTATATATTTTTTGATTATCATTTTTGGCTATTTTTTGACATAAAATGCTTTTTAGGTTGTACCTAATGAAAACGTTTACTTTGATTAAAATACTTTAGAATCTTTCGAATATCATCAGAAAAAGCGCGTTTTCGGGCTTCTTAGCATTTTCGAAGTTTAATTTCAATATAGACAACTTGAAGTGCTTATTAAGTCTTTAAGGAGTTTGAAATTAAAAGTTAAGTAAATAAGTCTATTTTTCGCAAAAGAGATTCTCGCGTTCTCGGATTTAAGTAGCTTTCTTAAAATGCGTAAAAAAGTAGTGGAAAGCCACTATTTGCAAGGCTTTCCACTACATAAAATATTCATAAATTATCAGTTTACCGTAAGTCTCTTTGCCGCATCCTGCGCAAGTGGAGATCTTACACACTCCTTTTCACCCGAAAACATTATCTGTGCGCAAAGTGGTGAGCCCTTCATCATCTGACTTGCAAACACCAGCCCATTATTTCTTGCCGAAAGAATATTATTATCTATCTGGCTTGGATCTCCAAGAAGAATAACCTTTGTTCCTGCCCCCGCTCTGGTTACTATTCCTCTAATCTGCTTAGGAGTAGCGTTCTGAGCTTCATCAATTATAAGATAATTATTAGTAATAGAACGTCCTCTCATAAATGCCATAGACTCTACTCTTATTATTCCTGTCTCCATAAAGTCTTCAACCTTGGCTCTGACATCGCTTGGATCGTCGCCGCCTGCTCGGAGTATGCATTCAAGATTATCTGTAAGCGGTCTGATAAGAGGCTGCATCTTATCCTGCTCATCTCCCGGAAGAAAGCCAATATCATCATCAAAAAGGACATTATTCCTGGTATACATAAGACTGTTATAAGAGGGAGCATCCGGGGAATGGTCATTAAATACTCCTGCCATTCCTTCCGCTATTGCAAGAAGAGTCTTGCCGCTTCCGGCTACCCCCGAAAGAATTACGAGTGGAAAATCATCCGAAAGAAGGTGCATATAAAGCGAACTTCTGACCGATATTGACAGGCGATATTCCTTCAACAGATGAATATCTGCTGTTAATCAGAAATGCCCTGCCTTTTTTATATATTGCCGGTGCGCTCTGCTGCCCGCACCTAAAAAGAACAAACTCGTTTTCGACAAGCTTTTCTTTTTTTAATATGTCAGTAGGAAGCTCTATTCCCTCATCCTTGCCTGCATAAAGCTTGTCAATAAAATCCTTATAAACTTCTATTTCTGTTCTGCCTGTATATAGTTCATCACTTTGAAGTTCGCTGTTTCTGTAGCCTTGTGCTGGAACACCGGCGCTTCTGGCCTTTACCTTCATATTGATGTCATTAGTTACAAGTATTACAGGTCTTTTACTTCTCTTTTCCCTTTGAGCTCTCATTAGAAAGCTTGTAGAACTTATTATACGATTATCCGGTTTATCAAGTGACATTCCTGCAGGAAGGAGATTTTCGTCCTGTCCATTTGGCTCAATGCGAAAGGTTCCTTTATTTCGCATCTTTATTCCCTTTGAATAATCATCTGTTTCAGTCTTAACAAGTGAATTGATAACTCTAATAGCTTCTCTGGCGTTGTATCCGGTGTCTGCGTTTTTGCTGTTCTTAAGCCCATCGAGTTCTTCGAGCGTTGTAGTCGTAATGACCACGTCGTTATCCTCAAAGCCAAACAGCGCTTCTCCGGCGCTTGAAATAAGAATGTTGGTATCTAATACGTAAATTTTCTTCATGTCAGTCTCTCCATTCTTTATTAGGTCATAATAGTAAACGCAACTCTATTCCCGGATTCGCCTCCTGTATTTTGCTATATTAAGTTGTATATCGTTTTCGTTCAGACTACTATATCTTGTAGAAATCAGCTTTCTGAATATAGTATTATTTTATTCTTATTGGCAGACTTTTTCTACCCCATTAAAGAAATTTTGTGTTAAATTCAATGTAAAAATTCTGTAAGTGTCTCATAAAGCTTAACGGTTTCGATTGGCTTCGCCAAATGGGCATTCATTCCGGATTCCCTACTCTGTTTTACATCATCATCAAAAGCGTTTGCAGTCATCGCAATAATCGGTATTGTTTTTGCATCTAGTCTATCAAGTGCTCTAATAGCCTTAGTTGCCATAAATCCATCCATAACCGGCATTCTGATATCCATAAGAATGCAGTCATAAAAGTTTTCTTTCGAAGCTTTAAATGTACGAACACCTTCCTCCCCATTACGAGCCATAGTAACTATGCACCCGACATGTGTAAGAAGCATCTCAGCAACCTGTGCATTAATTTCATTATCCTCGCATAGAAGAATCTGTTTTCCCTTTAGCTGGTTTGTTTCCGCCTCAGTGTTTTCCTTCTTTTCGGATTTTTCAATAAGTTTCTCTGATTCTTTTTCGGGAACAGTCTTAAGCTTCAAATCGACAATAAACGAAGTGCCTATTCCAAGTTCGCTCTCAATCCTGATTGTGCCATTCATCATTGTAACAAGGCTCTTTACGATGGAAAGTCCAAGTCCGGTTCCCTTAAGGCCTCCATCTTCGTCATGCCCCTCTTGTGAAAAGCTGTCAAATGCACGCGGGATAAAATCCTTACTCATGCCCATTCCATTATCTTTCACAATAAATCTGACGCTCTGCATCTCTTCGTCATTATCAAGCGCAATTGCATAAAGCCCTACTTTTCCGCCTTCAGGTGTAAATTTGATTGCATTCGAGAGGAGATTTACCATAATTTGATTAAAGCGGGTTTTATCTACGAAATAATATTGTTGTACGCCTTCTCCAACTGGTATCTCAAACTTAATATTCTTGTTTTTACACTGTTCTCCAACAATGTTTTTGATTACTGATTCAAATTCTTTAAACGAATATGGCTCAGGATTAAGCTCCAGCTTCTTATTTTCAATCTTGGACATATCAAGAATATCGTTTATTATTCCAAGAAGGTACTGACCTGAATTGTGAACAGTCCTCATATTACTTAGTATTTCTTCGGGTGATAAGCTCTCAATAATTTCTTCAGACGTTAGTCCAAGTACCGCATTAAGCGGGGTACGCATATCATGACTCATTCTTGAGAGAAAAGAGCTTTTGGCATTATTAGCCTCATAGGCTTTATCAAGTGCATCCTGAAGCTCCTGCTTCTGCTTTCTTGCAGCAAGATAATTCCTTGTGATATTCTTTATCGACATAACTATTTTTTCATGTGAATCGTCAAGATAATAAGCGTCATTTTCAAGGTAAATATCCTTATCTTCATGAAGCACATATGTATAAATCACAGTCTTTTTCTTAGAAAGCTTTTTGACTAATCCTTCAACCGAATAAAGATACTCAACCTGGTTGTCATCTCCAACCGGAGAATAATCGCCTTCTTCATATAGATAACAGATGTCCTTGTAATCTACCTCCAAACCACTTTTCTTTCTTCTGACTTTATAAAATGGACTTATTCTAAGTATCCTTACTTTTGAAGTCTTTACATCAATAAGTCCTATAAACTCAATACTGTCATCAATTACACTTTCAAATGCCAGACTGGACTTCTTTTCTTCATCTATGATCTTTATAAAGCAGTAAATAATCGTATCCCCAGAGTAGGATTCCGGTTCAACCTTATATGTCATCCTTACCCAGTGAAGCTTTCCATCCTTGAGCTTCATATATGTTTCAGAACTGTCTGCTTCTCTGCCATCGGAAAGTCTCTCCAAGACATTTTCAACTTTTACAAAATCAAAGAAGCTCTGTCTATTATTATCGCAAACTATCTGCTCGTAGGCAGTCAAAAAATCATCGCCGCTTGTCCCGCTTGCTATATATGGAAATAAGGTACTGCTTTGCTCACTGTCAAGAACTCTCCTTCTAGTTGCGTTATAACATATCTCTACATCAGAATCCTTTCCTATTCTTTTCCTTGTAGCAAGCTCTGCTTCGTATTTTTTGATTTGATCTTCGTATCTTTTCCTCGCATCAGTTTCATCAGAAATAAAAGCTATATATGATGGAATATCAGTCCACATATCCGCTTTGGCTTTAACAGCATAAAATTTGTCTCTGATTTGTTTGTGAAAGATTAAATACTTATCATCGGTAAGACTATCTATTTCTTTGTCAGTCAAAAACCATTCGTTTTCCGGAACAACATCCTTCAAAAATTTCCCGTCAAAAGAATTGTAATCAGCAATTCCATATATCTTGCACATAGTAGGATTCAAATAAAGAATTCTTCTGTTTGATCTTTCAGCAGCAAACACTCCAGTCGGCGAAGCATCAATCATGTTGCGGTAAACAGTAGATTCGTAATCAGGCGTCGTAAACGAAGCATAATAAAGAGGCTTGCCGTTTTTAGACTCACCTATTTTGTCAGCCTTTACCTGAATCCACTTAACGTTACCGTTGGCATGAATATACCTGTAGGATTCATCAATAGCGCTGCCCTCTTTCGCGTGCTTTTGAACCGAAGAAATAAACTTCATCTGATCCGGCTCAAATATAACCTTTGAAAAAAGTTCTCCGCTCTCTGAAAGGCTATCTATTTGTTCCTTGGTTCTTCCCGAAATCTCTGAAAAGCCATCATTAAAATACTTGCAAATTATGTCATCACTAATCTCAAAAATTGCAATTCCAATCTTTAAATTATTAACAAGATTATCAAGCATAAATGATAGTTCGCGCTCTTCCGCATCCTTACTCATTGACCCAACCTCATCGCAAAAGCCAAACAGCTTTGCATCAAGAAAGCATAAAAATGCTTATTACCAATTTTTATTTGATATCAAGTGAAAAGATTGTCTCTGTCTTTATTCCATTTATTCTGCAAGCCACCCCATCTGTCATTTCGGGCCATTTCTGAAGATATATTTTATCTTTTTCATGAAGAGGATTAATGGTTATCTCTCCCTTCATTTCCCCTTCCTCATTGCAAAGCTTTCCAAGTCCAATTTCCCATAGCTGTCCTGTATAGAAGCTGTCAGCAACAAGTTTATTTCTATCATTTTTAAGAAGAGCACTCTCTCCCTCATAATCAATCAGGATAAATGCATCCACAGCATCCTTTGAAATATCGAATACGCTTATCTTATATTTGTTCTCGTCTTCCTTATCCTTTGCAAGTGAAACAAGCATGCAATTAAAGTACTGCTTTACTGACTCGTATACGCTAAAGCAGTTCTCATCAACAAAAAGTCCGCCGCTATAATTTGAAGTTTTAGTCTTTGAAAAATTAACCAAAACCTTATCACTTGCAGGCCAAAGTGCAAATACAGGTCTGACATCGCTTTGAGCCCCGAACATAATTGAGTGGTTTCCGTCGCCCTCATCAAGAACGACTCCATCAGCCATTATCAAATGCTCTATTCCATCAATATCAATTTTACTTGTATAAAGAGCCTGCATCCTTGTTATCGTGCATATCTTCGTTCCGTCATCAGGAAGTTTTTCAAACTCATAGAGTTCTCTTAACGCCTCCTGGCTTCTTCCATAATTAACTCCAACCTCTGAATCAGAATAAAAGACGTAACAATCCTTTCCGTTATCACCGGCGCCCTTTAAAATAAAGAGAGGCGTTACCATTGCCGTTCTTAACAGGCCATTACCAATCTTCATATTAAATGGATAAAAGAAGAAATCCCTATTCTTAATATCTCTTTTTAAAGGAAAGCTTACTATCTCCTTACCATCTGCGCCATGAGCCTTCAAGGTAACATCCTTATGCTCTGCCATATCAAAGCGTCTTTGATAATTATTTACAAAAAGAAATCCTGACTTTATTTTCTTTCCTTCAAACTCATCATCCATGCATCTTACAGAGGTTCTAAGGCTTGTAAGATCATCCGCCTTATCGGTATTTCCCGGCTGTTCTGTGTAAGTAGCCCTGCATAAAACATCTTCAAAATCATGTACAAAGCTTGCCAAAAGCCTTATCTCATAAAAAGTCTGTGAAAGCTGTCCATACTCCTTTATCGGTGCGTTAAAATCATAGGACTTAACGGGAAGGTCATTTGGATAGCCTGTTTCCTTAGACTCCTGGAGTGTTGTAAGCTTTCCATCAGGATTAGTTCCCCCATGATACATATAATATCCCAGAAGATTACATCCACTTCCAAGCTTTGCAAGACTCATTGCTCCAATATCAGAGCCTGTAGCCACGGGACGTCTGTGCTTCGTAACCTGAAGTCCTCCTCCGAGCTCTGCTGTCAAATATGGGAATTTACCAATATCAAATGTTATTCCATCGCAAAATCCATGGTCTGAACCGATATTATGATCGTTTCTCTCAGGTGTAAATACATAATTGCCACTTGGCTCAATCTCTGTTGTCCTTGGATCCCATGGAGCTTCACAGTAGCCGCCCATAACAGGAAGCATACCCCCTGTCACGGCGCCTCCCCAGCCTGTTGCCGTATAAAGCGGAACCCTTAAACCCATATCCATTACCATTTTCTGAAGTGTTCGCATATGCTCTTCACCCTTTTCGCCGGTGAAGCCGCCAACATGTCCATATTCATTTTCAATCTGCATTCCAATAACAGGGCCATCATCACTTACAAGATATCCCTGCGTCTGTGCAGCTATTTCAGTAAAGTAGCTCTTTACATAGCCCAAATATTTCTCATCATTACTTCTAAGTTCAAACCCCTCATCCTCGCTCTTTTTCATGAGCCAGTCCGGGAATCCTCCGTTTCTGACCTCTCCATGTACCCATGGTCCGACACGAAGAAGAATGTTCATATCACATTTCTTTGCTGTTTCTAGAAATTTTCTTAAATTTCTCTGACCAGAGAAATCAAACTCATCCTGAATTTCTTCATGATGAATCCAAATAGCATAGCATGAGACAATATCAACTCCGCCGGCTTTCATCTTGTATAGTTCCATCTCCCAATTATCCTCAGGGACTCTTGAATAATGAATCTCTCCCATTACAGGAAACCACGGTTTATCATTAAGCGTCATGTACAGTGGTGTATATCCGATGTTAGACTTTGAAGTAATTTTCATATATATTTTCATTCCTTTCTATGGAAATGTGAGAAAAATGTGAGAAATCTGTTGTCTCACATCAGCCTTTTCTCCATAATCAAATTCCCTGCAAAATGTGCAAAGTATTCTTACCTACAATTTTACACAAAAAAGCCTCGTTTGCATATATTTATTTATAGAAATTCACCAAAAAGCGACTTCTTGGAGACTAAAAAATGTCAACAAGAAATCGCCCTTTGCTATATCAGTATTTATTTGTATTATTTAGCTTTAAATTCCCTCTCAAAAGATGGAATTCCATCGGTTGAAATATTAACTGTAATCATTCCGGGTGTTCTCGGTGCGCGAATCAAAACGTAGCAAAGTCCTGCATAGGTCTTTCTCATAGTATCTTTATAGAGCGTATGATCGTTCTGATCTCCATTATCCATTCCCAGAAGCTCGCCGCCCTTAACATCAGCTTTTATCATGCAATCACTATTTGTAACCAGTGTACCCTCTTTGTCCAAAAGAGCTATCTCAAGCTGCATAACGCTTCTTCCATCCGCAGTCATAAAGTCAGTATCTGTCTCTACATCAAGCTTTGCCGGGACTCCGCAGGCAGCTACCCTATCCCTTATTATCTCTTTTCCCGAAATATCATATCCAACAGCCACAAGCTCGCCTTCTGAATATGGCACATCCCACGAAAGATGAAGATCGTTAGTTGTAACAGGGCAAAGCGGTCTGTCAAAATGCGACCATTCCTTAGTCATGCCCTGAGTTGGATACTCATAAGCCTTTGTTCCATAGCTGACACCATCTGCAAATAGTTCAACCTTATAGCAGTTAGTGTAGACTATTACGGGATAGATTTCTCCCTTTTTGTAATCAAGATTCAGATTTGGGGTAACCTTAAGAACAGGTTCCTTCTCAGCCTTTGTCCATATTGATTTGTAGAAATAATAGCCATCCTTTTCAAATCCGCATGTATCAAGGACTCCGGCAGATGCACTTTTCTGAGGCCAAAAGCACTCTCCGAGGTAGTCAATTCCCGTCCACATAAAGCTTCCGCAAACGAATTTGTGACTAAAGATATATTTCCAAAGTCTCTCTGCCTTAAGCATTCTGGAATTATAGGTCATGATATTCCAAACACTCTTTTCACCTGTAAGCGAATAATCATTTCTGTTACCGCTTACGGAAATATCCTCTGACCCGTACAGTATCCAGTCCGGATGCTCTGCTCTTTCTTCGTCAAAAAAGGTCTCTGTCCTATCTCTCCATCTGTCAACATAGTTCACTCCGACAACGTCGAGCTCATTCAAAAAGCTATCCGGAGCAGCAAATGGCTCAGCCTTTTCCTGATCGCATGCGGCGGTAATGGGTCTGGTATCATCAAGTGAATGTACAAGTCCCGCAAGACGCCTTGCTACCTTGTCTCCGCCCTCTGTTACCTGTTCTCGTATTTCATTTCCTATCGACCACATGATTATTGAAGGGTGGTTTCTATCTCTTTTGACAAGAGAAGAAAGATCATCTCTCCAGACGTAGGTAAACCATTCGGAATAGCCTCTGCTCTCATGAGTATTTGAGCCAAATTCCTTGCCCTTCATGTTCTCCCACTCATCAAAAGCTTCTGCAAGGACTACAAATCCAAGCTCATCAGCAAGGTCGAGCAGCGAAATATCGGAAGGATTGTGTGAAAGCCTGATTGCATTAGTGCCCATAGCTTTTAGTTTAAGCAGCCTTCTTCTCCAAACTTCTTTAGGAACAGCTGCGCCAACGCACCCTCCGTCATGATGAAGGCAAACTCCTTTTAGCGTAAGTTTTTCTTTGTTTAGGAGAAATCCCTTATCTTTGTCAAAAGAAATCTCTCGCACGCCAAACTTCTGCGAGCATTCATCTATTGTCTTATCATCAAGTGTAAGCTTCTGAGTAAGCGTATAGAGACTTGGAGTTTCTATGCTCCAGATAGAAGGAGAAGCGATTTCGCATTTCTGCCAGATATTCTGGATATCTCCCTGCGGCATTTCATTTAAAAGTTTGCTTCCTACCCTGATAATTTCTTTGCCGTCATCATCACTAATGATGCTTACAAGTTCGAGCTTTCCGCTTAATCCAGTCGAAGCTACTACTTCGCTTCGAATATCAATACTTGCATTCTTATCAGTAATTTGGGAAGTGGTTATCTGAGTAGCCCATGAAGGAATGTAGCTTTTCCCTGTTCTTACTATATAAACATCTCTTGTAATTCCACTTCCCGTATACCATCTTGAACCCGGCTGATGAGAATTATTAACTCTTACAAGGATTTCATTTATGCCTTCTTTAATTAAATTTGTGGCATCAATTTCAAACGAAGTATATCCATAGATATGTCCACCGGCGTGTTTTCCATTAATCCAGATAGTACAGTTCATGTACACGCCTTCAAAAAGGAGCGTGACCCTGTCCTTTATCTGGTCAAAAGAAACTATTTCAAAGCTTTTTTTGTACCATCCAATTCCGCATCTTGTATAGCCGCCTGAACCGCAGCAAGGCGCATCTTCCTTAACTGGATAATCCACGGACCAGTCATGTGGAAGCTGTACCTCTCTCCATTTCTCGTTCTCGCCCGGCTTATCTTCCTTATCCGTAAGTGCAAAATTCCAGTCAAAGCCAAAAAACTCTTTGGCTCTGCAATCATCATTTTGTAAGTATTTCTCCATATCTTTTCTCCGTCTCTTAAAAAATGGGAGCGGCAAATTTACCGCTCCCATTCTTTATATCACTGACCTATCGAAATGACCATCTGTCATATATAAACTTTTTCAAAAAGTCATCGATTGTAGCCTGGTTACTTTAAATTATGATCTTGAAGCAAGCCATGCATCGTACTGAGTATAGAACTCGTCATATACATTCTGAAGACCTGCGTCATAGCATTTCTGCATCATTTCATCGATAGAAGCATCTACATCATCAACAAGTCCAAGCTCGATCATAGGAACATAATCATTAAGAACTGTATTTACTGCGTTTGAATATTCTTTTACATTTGTATCATCAAATACGAATGTGACTGTAGGATTGTTCTGAACTCTCTCTTCCCAAGAATCTGTAATAACCTTCTCACGCTCAGGAGTTCCTGCTTCTGCAAGGTCACCATTCTTGATAGCCCATGAAGCTGATACTGTTGTTGCAGGGTAATCAACTGACTTGTCAAGCTCTGTATATCCGCCGTCAGCATCGATTGAGTAGTGCTCGCCTTCAACTCCAAGCATTATAAGTCTGTTAAGATATGTGTCGCACTTGATAAGATCAAGAACCATTGCTGCTCTTTCAGGATTAGCTGAACCTGCTGCAATTGCCATATCATTGTTTGAATATGCTTCTGCGCCTACAAGGTGATCCTTTGTAAGGTCATAAGCCATACATTCAACACCATCTGTCTTTTCTGCCTGTTCCATGTATGTAAATACTGAAGCATTCCAAGCAATTGATGCGCCCTGAAGGTTACCAAAAGCATCATCATCTGTTACTGTGTTTGTAAGTGCGCTTCTGCTCCAGCAGCCTGCGTCTGCCATTTCCTTCATATCCTTGGCATAGCTCTTGAATTCATCATACTCATATGCAAGCTTGATGTCGTCCTTTGTAGGAGTCTCGCCTGTATATTTGTACATCATATCCATGTAGTTTGAATCAAGTGCAAGGAGTGTATCGAACTGCTCACGATATACATCCCAAAGCTCGTTATTATCAACTGATGCTGCAAGTGCATAGATTCCGCTTGTAGGAGTCTCTTTTTCTGCAATTGTAAGGCAGTAGTTCTTATAATTATCCCATGATGTAAGCTCTGAAATGCCATACTTATCTGCAAGATCCTGTCTGATTGCAACTATCTTACCCATTGGCTTAGCTACGTTTGAAGGAACTGCTATTGTCTGACCTGAAATTGTTGTCTCATCCCAGCTATCTTTATCCTGATATTTATTTGTAAGAGGCATGTAGCTACTTACGAAATCATCTGTAAGTTCATAGAAAGAACCCTTTGCAGCTTCTGTATACATATAGCACCAAGGAGCTGTGAAGATAAGGTCAATCTGCTCGCCGCCTGCAAGTACAAGTGAATACATTGTCTGGTAATCACTCCAGCTCATGAATGTTACGTTAAGCTCTGTGTTGTAATCTGCAAGATAATCATTGATCTTGCCAAGTACTTCATCCCAGTCATTTGGCGTATCTCCGATAAGATACATGTTTACAGTATAGTCATCTGTAAGATCTGTGTTTGCATACATAGCAGGTGTTGCAGAAACCGGAGTCTGAGCCGTGTATGTATCCGGCAGACTGCTAAGGTCTGCTGCAGCTGTATCTGCAGCTGCTGAATCTGCTGTAGCTGCTGCCTGTGTGTCTGCAGCTGCTGAATCTGCTGTTCCCGATGCTGAGCTCCCACACCCCATCAGCATTGTTCCTGTCAGTGTCACTGCCAGAAGTGTTGATAAAATTTTCTTTTTCATATTTATACCTTCCTTTTAAAATTTCCCGACCCGCGGGAAGTTAATAGAACCATTCTCAAAATTTAAATTAAGTCCACAAATCTTGCCGAAGATGTGAAACATCTCAGAAGTTGGACCCTAGTCCAACTTCGTAAACTTAAAATTAAGTCCACAGACTTAATTTTAACGTTTTAACCTTTAACTGCGCCAATAGTCAAACCTTTTACAAAGTACCTCTGTACAAACGGGTATAACAATACGATAGGTCCTGTTGCTATTACTGTCATTGCCATCTTCATTCCTTCAAGTGGTACTGAAGGAAGTGCTATTCCTGATTTTTCTGCAACAATTCTCATTGCCTCAGCGCTTCCGAGCATTCTCTGCAAATAATACTGAAGATTGAATTTATTTTCATCTGTAATGAAAATCATACAGTTGTACCAGTCATTCCAATATGCAAGAGCTGAGAAAAGACTCAGTGTTGCAATTAGCGGTTTACTAAGAGGAAGAATCAGCTTTCCAAAAATTACGATATCATTTGCTCCATCTATCTTCGCCGACTCTGTTATCGCCTGCGGGATTCCGCACATAAATGTCTTTGCTATGATCATGTTCCATACTGAGAACATAAGTGGAAGAATAAGTGCAAAATACGAATTCTTCATATTAAGATATCTGACGCAGATTATATACCACGGAACAAGTCCGCCATTAAACAGTGTTGTAAAGAAGAAGAAAAATGAAAACTTATTTCTCCATGGAAAATCCTGTCTTGAAAGTACATATCCTGTCATAGAAGCAAGAAGTACTGAACAGAGCGTTCCAAAAAGTGTAACGAAAATTGTTGTAATATATGCTCTTAAAATACTTACAGGATTCTTAAGGCAGAGCAAGTAGCTCTGAACATCAAACTCTTTTGGAAGGATTGGATATCCTGATCTGATGAGTGTTGCCTCTGAAGTAAATGATGCAACAATAATCAGATAAAACGGAATTACACAAATCAGTGCAAATATTCCTATTAGTACATATCCTATTATGTTAATTATCAGTGTATCTTTTCCTGTGACCTGACCACTGCGCTTTTTCTTTGCTATAACCTCTTTAGCCATTTTGGTTCTTCCTTTCGAAATCTCTTTTTATAAAGTCCTATCAATAAAGTGCATAATCAGGATTTGCCTTCTTAACAAGCCAGTTACAAACCGATATTGTTATGAAGCAAAGTATCGACTGATACAAGCCTGCTGCTGCCGAAACTCCGATATCGCTGTTCGTGATGAGAAGTCTAAATACATACGTATCAATAACATCCGTAACAGGCTGAAGCACCGCGCTGGTCTTTACTGTCTGATAGAACAATCCGAAATCTCCTCTAAAGATATTACCTATAGCTAGAAGAACGAGGATTACCATTGTAGGAACAAGTGAAGGAATCGTTATATATTTGATCTTCTGAAAAGCTCCGGCGCCGTCAATTGAAGCTGCCTCGAACATTTCCTGGTCAAGACCTGTAATCGCTGCCAGGTAAACAACTGAGCCATAACCTGTCTGCTTCCAGATCTTTAAAAATATCAGAACAATCGGCCATGCAGACGGAGAATTGTAAAGATCAAATGCTGTTCCCCCAAGCATCGTTATTACTGAATTAACAACACCCTTTTCATAATTGAATACATTGTACATTACGGCGCTTACGACAACCCAGCTGATAAAATACGGAAGAAACATGAAGGATTGTGCAACTTTTTTAAATTTCTTACTAAGAAGCTCATTTAAAAGTATTGCGCTTCCCATTTCAAATACTACTCCCAGGAAAATAAATGCTATATTGTAAAGGAGTGTATTTCTCGTAACCATTCCAAGCTTTCCTGCTACAAGAAGTGCCTTAAAATTCTTAAGCCCGCACCATGGTGATCCGAAGATTCCACCCTTATACTGATAATTCTTGAATGCAAGAACAATTCCAGCCATAGGTGCATACAGGAAAACAAGTACATATATTATCGCCGGCAGAAGCATCAGTATAAGCATCCAGTGCCTCTTTATCGTCTTCATGAACGGCTGTTTTACAACTATTTGATTTTCTTTCTTTTGCTTCTTTACTAAACTTCCCATGCCTTTAACCAACCTCCCGGTTTATTGACTCCCTATTTCTCCTACTATCACTGGAGTCTGTCACATAAACTGTATTTACCATCTGAGTAAAGTTTATAATTTATAGATTTTTGCCATAAGGGGATTTATTTTGGAATTTAGGGATTTTTTTTGGCTTTTTAGACTTTTTTTAGATTTGTCAAAAGAGATTTTATGAATTCTGTACATAGTGCATAAATTGTTATTTCTCGTTTTAGTCAATATGACAGATACTACCTTGACTCGTTTATAAATAATTGCTAAAATTATCTTACTTAGGGGAGAAAGCGGGGAGATATCATTGAGACTTCTTTTTGTTGAAGATGAATTCTATACAAGAGAGGGAATAAAAGAAAGTGTCGATTGGTTATCACTTGGAATTGACTCTCTTGAAGTTGCCTGTGACGGCAAAGAGGGCTGGGAGAAGTTATCTTCAAAGCCGGATATTATTCTGACTGATATCAGAATGCCGTATAAAACCGGGCTCGAACTCGCAACGCAGGCTAAGAAAATTTCGCCGGAATGCGAGATAATATTTCTTAGCAGCTATTCTGATAAGGAATATCTTTTTACAGCAATATCGCTTTCATCCGTGGCTTATATAGAAAAGCCGGTTGATATCCCAGAGCTCTCAGAAGCAATAAAGCAGGCAGTTGACAATCGCAAGCAGTCAGCTCTATTTCATAAACTCAAAAATGATGAACCGGCAGGCGATGTCTTTAAGTCTCTTCCTGATTCAGCTCATCATAACACCCGTGCCGCGCTAAGCTTTATAACAGAGCATTTCTCTGACCCGACACTTAGCCTTGACTCAATCGCCAAATACGTTTCGCTTAGTCCTTCATATTTAAGCGATAGCTTTAAAAAGGACACCGGCAAGAACATAAAACAGGTCATTTCCGATATCAGACTTGATAGAGCAACCGAGCTTCTTACTACAACTACCCTTTCTGTTGCAGAAATATCACAGCAAATCGGCTACAGAGATTCTAATTATTTTTCTAAATTCTTCAAGCAGAAATTTGGAGTATCTCCGCACAACTACAGAGAAAAAGCAGGAGAAGTAGGCATATGCTAAAGGACGGATTTATTAAACTAAAGGAAAAATATGACAGTGCATCCATCCAGACGAAATATCTATTTACTACTATCATTTTGCTCGTAGCGATTTTCTTATCCGGAATGTTTGTCAGCATCAACATGTACAGAACTCTTTATAATAACGAAATTTCAGCAGCACGCGCCGACTTTAACAATTCCTACGATAATATCACTCTTTTCGAAAAGAGAATGCTTCACATCGTCAATCTGTGTCAGGCAAACAAGGAAACAGCAGCGCTTCTAAAGGAGATGCCTTCAACTAGTGCTAATCAGTACCAGCAGCGTCAGCAGGATATATCAGCAACGCTATATTCTCTAGCCGATGGCTCGGATGACTATCTTTGCCGTTTGTATGTCGATTCGCCCTTTGTACTTAGCTATGACAAAAATGCAAGAATACAGTCGCTTAATACAATAAGTAATAAGCTCTGGGCTCAAAATATTTTACTTGGCTGGGGGCATTGGCGCTTCCTATCCGCGCAGACTCTTGAAACAGACTCTCCCGCTCTTCTTGCCCCACTACGTGATCAGGATGACTACAACAAAATTTCTGCTATCATGCAAATTGACCTAAATACTGACTATTATTCAAAAGAAACTTCGAATCCCAGATCTGACTATTTTGCTTATACTATTGTTCAGACAACTGATGATGATTTCATAGCATCGTCAAGCAGAGAAGTTACTGATGCCATATCACAGGATAATTTCGATTCTGATTCTCTTACAGGCTTTAAATCCTTTGACTTAAGCTACACTCGTCAGGGCGGAAATTCCTATTTCTACAGATGCCTTCCGTACTCTGGATGGCGCCTTGTCATGGTAATTGATAATAGCATTCTAAGAGCTCAGCTTCTTCGTTCAACTGTTTTCCAATTTCTCATAGGCTTCTTCGTTGCCGTAATCGGTTTGTTATGTGCTGTTCCAATTCTTTATCAGACGTCGTCAAGAATTAAACGTTTCTACAATTATGTATGTTCAAGCAATGAATCTCTTTCTGCTATTCCAAAACACCTCTCGCCGATAAATAACGACGAAATCGGAAAGCTGATTGTTGCTCACAATGATCTTATGGACAATATACACAGCCTCATGGTCGAAAATGAAAAGCGTGAGAAGGAGCTTCACAGACTTGAGCTAAACGTTCTTCAGGCTCAGATAAAGCCGCATTTTCTATATAATACACTAGAAGCTATCAGCTGGATGACCAAGATGAATCAGGGCGATAAAGTAGATGCTACAGTCAAGAATCTAACGAGATTTTACAGGCTTTGCCTAAGTAATGGGCGAGATGTACTTAAGCTCTCCGAGGAGCTTGAAATGGTAGATAAGTATTTCTCAATTCAGGAAATAAAATACAGCCAGAATCTCTCCCTATCATTTGATGTTCCTGATGATATTTCCATTGAAAAAGAGCTGCCAAAGCTTACACTTCAGCCACTTGTCGAAAATGCGCTGGTTCACGGGATACTGGAATCCGGCAAAAAGGATGGCTGGGTAAAGATTATCGGTAGAAAAGCTTTGGATGAATCCTCTGCAGATTACGAGATATGCATAATGGACTCAGGAAATCACTTCTCAAAGAAAGATTTTGATGCATGCATTCACAAAAAAGTATCCTCCTCCGAAGCCGGTCAGGGGCTTGGAGAAGGATATGGGCTTTCAAACGTAGAACAAAGACTCTGTCTCTTTTTTAAAAAAGATAGCGTTATGTATCTTGATGAATCCGTCACAGACTGCACGTGTATCGTCATTCCACTCTAATCCAAAAATAGTGCAGCTGCGTAAACATTAATTATTGTAAGGCCCAGTGACTTGCCCATAAAGAAAGTTTACACAGCTGCATCTTACTATAGAGTCAGGCGTCCTTCAATTTTATCAAAATCAATTACATGACGTATTTCATCCTTCATAGTAATAACGACAGGGCCGTATCCGCCCATTTGCTGCGAATCAGTATATGAAATTTCTTTTATCGAAAAGAGCTCATCATCAGTAAAGTCGTCGTGCGACTCCCTTGTCAGAACCTGAGAAATAAGGAAATACGAGCCATAATCATATTGCTTCTCCCAGCTGTTCTCAGCATATATTACAACCGACTCATCCGAATCAGGATTGGTGCCACTTGACCTTGAAAGCTTTAGGTCAGACCAGCCTCCCATTATAGTCATAGCCATCTGCTTCTTAACTCCCATATGGTCATAGCCCTTAAGAATTATCGCTTTAGCGTCTCCATTTGTGCGATGAATTACAGTTGTACCATTATCAGGAAATCCATATGAGCCAAGCGTAAGTCTTAACGGTCTTTGGTACATTCTTATCTTATCTGCGCGAATAATTCCATAGGGAACAGCAAAATCAGCAAGATTCATTGCCGTCATCCAGTGCGTCTCATCCTTTATTGTATAATCAAAGAATTGTCTTCTATATAGAACATCTTCCTCTTCGCCATGCCAAAAGGTCACATTGCACTTCTTGATAATTCCTGAAGGAATTTCATGGAGAACATATTGCTGCGACTCTACTTCGTCAGCGTGCTTTGATTCCCATGGATACTTAGTATTATAAATAAGCTTCGCATAGTTCCACATGCCATGCTCATCCCCGGTATTTCTTACAACCTTTCCTGTCCGAAGCTCAGTTTCTCCGTTATCCATATGATCAGTTATGCAAAGTCCAGGGCCGTCAAGCGTTGTTACAAGGCTTTGCCCATTTGACATTTCATCCCAGATGCCATTGTTTTCTTTTGCCGTCCAAAAAGGATGATCCGCAGGAAGGTTAAGGCAAAGAAAAGCCTTGCCAAGCCAGTACGGCGATTCTGCGCAGCTATAGCCCTGTACAAGTGGCATAAATGGCTTATAAAAGCCCAGTGACGGAACGCCCTTATACAAGAAATCATCTCTTGTAAAGAACTGAAGAAGTGAACCTGATGAGATTCTTCTTGCAAGCCCCGGATCCACTGAAGGGTTTCTTGTCATGAAATTACCATCAAATGCACTGACAGCTGCCATTCTATAGATATTGGAGCGTCCCCACATATTCGTAAAACCGTCTTTATCAAACTGTCTTGAATATGTTTTCATAAGCTCATTTGAGTGTTCATCAATTCTCTCTGCAATATATGGCTCATTCTCATAGCCATACCAATTATTCCAGATTGGAGCATATACGTTGAATGCCCAGCATGAATAATAATCAAAGCACTGACCATCGCGGTACCAGCCATCTCCGGCGTAGTAGCCCAGAATTGTCTGCGCATGGTCTCTCATAATATCCCTGTCTACCAGCTTCTCATAGCCATATTTATACAGAAAAGCAAAATCAAGCATATTGAACAGGCGCCAGTTCTGCGGCACCGTATTTCCCTTTGCATAATCAGCCAGAAAAAGAGCTATCTTATCCTGTTCATCCTTTGAATAGGTATCCCAGATCTGTTCATGACATATATCAAGGCAAATAACAAGTGCGCAGGTTTCAACGGTCTGCTGATAACAATTAAACGCGCCATCCCCGCCATATTCCCTTTGCATATCGCTATAGCTTCTTACGAAATTTGGATCATTCTCGTCTATGCAGCGAAGCACCTGGCTCTTATAATAATCGCGAATGCAGTAGTTATTAAGCTTAAGCTCCGGATCATTCTTAATTAAAGGCGCAGCGATAAAAAAGGTTCTTGTAAGCCCTTCAAAGTACTCAGCCTGGACCTTAAAATCCGGTGTTTCACTATTTGGATAAGTAATCTTATCCTCATATCTTGGAAGCACAACCGGGTCTTCAAAATGCTTTATATTCTTGAAAGCCTCTCCTAGAAGGTATTTTCCTGCTTCTATCCAGCTATCCCTTGTCATTCCTGTATAGGGGCTTAAATTAAAATCCATATTTGATACTTTAAATGGCATTGTTTTCCTCCATCAGCTATTTCTTATAAAAAGCTCAATTAATATTCGATCAATAATTCCATTGCATGAATTCCTTAATTATTGTTCTACATATCATTTTATCATGTCCAAAATCCAATACTTTTATTATTCTGCACCATACATTGCATTTTGAGCTTTGCCTAATATAATTAGATTTGTTTTATATTTTCTTTATTTT
>CAZJWA010000043.1:0-23502 GCA_964549585.1 uncultured Butyrivibrio sp.
CTGTAGCTGCACTTGTTGCTGCATTAGTAGCAGCGGTCTGTGCTGCATTTGCTGCTGTCTGTGCTGCATTTGCAGTTGCTTCTGCATTTGAAACTATAGTCGCTGCCGCATTTGCTGCACTAGATGCATTTGCACTTGCAGTATTTGCTGCTTCCAGCTGTTTGTTTATTTCATCAAGCTGAGTTTGTGCATCAGCTGCTGCTGTCTGTGCTGCATTTGCTGCGCTTTTTATTGTCTGCACAGATGTCGATCCTGATTCTATTTTTGCAGCCTCATTATCTGTGTACTTGCTATCTGTCGTTGAAATATCGGAATATTTCTCGATATTTTCAATTCCATGATCTGACACACTATCAGAAAACGCTACCATTGGCGTGCTCAGTGTCAGCATAATTGTCATTGCTGATACTATTGCTCTCTTACCGATTGAACTTCTTCTCTTCCTCATACTATTTCTCCATCCTTTGAATAATGCGCACTTGCATGCTTATCATGCTGTGCTTTTCATGAATCCCCGAGCTAATAACTTAACAACTTAACAATAAAAGTAATATTACTTAATAACTGGACGTTATTTTGATTACAATGATGATTATACTCCTCGACCTATCATACAAATCATCATATTTACAACTATTTTTGTAATATTTTTTAAAAGCCGAAAAATTATTTGCAGATATAAAAAAAGCCTACATCAAAGGGCTAGATTAACCCTTTGACATAGACTTTCAATGTTTGGTAAAAGCGAAAGTATGTATTACAAATTCATTTTTCTTCTATTTAATTCCCTTTTTCTTTTTTCTTTCATTAAAGGAAACAAGGTTTCTTGGCAGTTCAGCCAGCGAAATTATCTGATATTTAAATTCTGCTCTGCTTCCGGATATTTCCTTAAAATGAGCACTTATTCTTCGATAAACGATATTACAATCTTCCTGGCTTGTTCCAACAAGAAGGATAAGAAACTGAGATGCACTATACTTGCATATAACATCGCCCTCACGAAGTGTTTCAGAAATAGCTTCATGAAGATCATCCGATCTTCTGGAAAGCTTATCCTGATTTTGTATCATCTTGCCTTCATAATCAACGAGTGTGCATAGCATAAGATATACAGAACGCCCGCTTCTTGCCATGTTACGTCTAAGAACATGATAGCAGTCGATAAAGCTAGGATATGCGCAGTCGTATGCGCCTGTCTCCTCACCGTCGATTTGCTGTCTGTTACTGTACAGAGAATTTTGAATATCAATTATCTCGCCGGGTTCATAAAGAATCTTTGAGCTCATCTCATGATAGCATTCAAGTATAGCATCTGGCGGCTTTATTCCAAGCTCCTCGGAATAATACCTTGTCGTTTTATCATATAGCCTATATGCTTCTTCATAATTTTGAAGTCCAATAAGCGCTTCAATATGAGAAATCTGATATTCCTTATCAGGGTAAAAGCCTTCCGCAATCAAGCAGATACTGCACAGTTCCTCAAAGGACTCAGCCTTTTTCAAATATTCAATCAGCCACCTGGTGCATTCGTCGTAATCGCTTTCAAGTTCAATCGACTTTCTGATTACCCAGATTTCATTTGAAAGATCAGGAAGAAGTCTTCCCTTATAGCAGTCAAATGCCTTTGAGTAATTGAAATATTTTTCTTTATCTGTCTGAGCACTTCTCGCATCGCTTATAGCTTTTTTGAAATCTACTACATCGATTGAGAAATCCAAAGTATCACTTATATAGAAGGCTCCCTTTTTCCTAACAATATATTCTCTATCAGGAAGTCCGGCCTTTACCATCTGCTTTCGCATCTGATAGAGCAGATTATTAAAGCTGTTATTTGAATTAGCCATATCCTGATCATAAAGGCAATTCATAATTTCATCCTTCAATATTCCGTTATCAGCATTGAGCATTACAAGCTGAAGGAGCTGTAAAAACTTTGAATTTGAGTTTCTGCCAAGAGCAATGTCCTTTCCGTTGAATTCAAGGAAAAAGCCTCCGAGCATTCTTGCGACTAATTTATCTTCCATAATATTATGTCCTTTTAGTAGCCATATTACTACTTATTATAAACTTTAACCGAAAACCGTTCCAACTTCAACTGTACAAAGTGAAAAATTTTCACAATTTTCAAAAAAGCATTTTGTGTACATTTTTGATTGTTTGTGATTGACTATGATTTTGTTTGAGTGTATTATGATTTTATTAGATGATAAATAGATTCTTTTTATCAAATTTAATCATAGAAAATCATTATCAATGGGGTAGATATGCTTACTGAAGAAAGAAGAAATCTTATTATTGAAATGGTAAATGAAAGAAAAGCTGTTACTGTTACAGAACTTGTAGACGCACTGGGCTCTTCCTCTGCAACAATCAGACGAGATTTGAATGCTCTTGATGAAGAAAAAAGAATCATTAAAGTCTTTGGCGGTGCTACAGCAATTAAGAATCCTGATATCACTACTACAGATGATTTCGTAGCAAAAAGAGTTCTTATGAACTCTGATGAAAAAGCTTTAATTAGTAAATATGCTGCTTCTCTTATACAGGATAATGATTTTGTATATATTGACGCCGGAACTACAACGCTTGAAATGATAGATTATATCACTAATATGAAAGCCAAATATATAACAAATGGTATCGTTCATGCCAAGAAGCTGATTGATAAGAATCTTGACACTCTCATTATTGGTGGAAGAGTTAAACCTGCTACAGAAGCTATCATTGGTCCGGATGGTGTCGAATGTATCAGCAAATATCATTTCACTAAGTCTTTTATGGGAACGAATGGTATTTCAATCGGTGCAGGCTATACTACACCTGATACAGATGAGGCTCTAATTAAGACAGAGGCGATAAAGCACACATACATGAATTATGTTCTTGCAGATCACAGCAAATTCAATCAGATAAGCTCAGTTACTTTTGCCAAGGTTGAAGAATGCTGCATCATAACAGACACAGAGCCTGGAAGAATGTTTATTGATAAGACTGTAATTAAAACTGTTTCCAAAAAATAATCAGGTAAGGAGTATACAAATGATCTATACAGTAACTTTTAATCCCGCTCTCGACTACATAATGCATATGGGAAGCATGACAACCGGAATTACAAACCGTTCAAGCAGTGAAGAATTTTACTACGGCGGAAAAGGTATAAATGTATCAATAGTCCTCTCCCACCTTGGGCTTGAAAGCACTGCGCTTGGATTTATTGCAGGTTTTACCGGTGATGAAATAGAAAAAAATGTTAAGGGTTTTGGCGTTTCAACAGATTTTATCAAGCTCCCCGCCGGCAATTCGAGAATCAATATCAAGATTAAATCGGATTCAAATGGCGAAACTGAAATTAATGCCCAGGGGCCTGAGATTGATGATGAGTCAAATAAAGCTCTTTTTACAAAACTGAATAATCTTAAGGACGGCGATGTAATCATTCTTGCGGGAAGCATTCCAAGTTCTCTTCCAAATAACGTTTACGAGAACATCCTCTCACTTCTTGATGGAAGAAATGTCCTTTCTGTAGTCGATGCAACAGGTGATCTTCTAAAGAATGTCTTAAAATATAAGCCATTTCTTGTAAAGCCTAACAAGCAGGAGCTTGGGGAGATTTTTGGAAAAGAGCTGGAAACTGAAGAAGAAATTCTTCACTATGCCAAAGAGCTTCAAAAGCTCGGAGCAAGAAATGTTCTTATTTCAATGGCAGGCGACGGCTCACTTCTAGTTGATGAAAACGGCGCCAAAACAAAGCTTGGCGTATGCAGCGGAAAGGTTATCAACTCTGTTGGTGCCGGAGACTCAATGGTTGCAGGCTTTGTAGCTGGATATCTCAAAGAAAAAGATTACAGCTACGCTCTAAAGCTTGGAACTGCCTGCGGCGGTGCTACCGCTTTTTCGAAGGGTCTCGCCGAGAAAGATACAATAGATAGCCTTCTTACTCAGCTAATGTAAGGTTATTTTAAAAGGCTAATAAATATGTTTTTGCAAAAACAATTTATATAGAAGAAACAACATTTTTCAGATGGAACAAAATTGGAGGGAAACATGCGTATTTCAGAGTTTATGGATTTAAAGGGAATCAGAATCGGACTGCCTTCTACTGATCAGCTCACAGTTATTGACGAGCTTATCGAACTGCACTATCAAAATGGCAATCTAAACGACAAAGAAGAATTCAAAAAAGCAATTCTTAAAAGAGAACAGCAGGGTTCAACCGCTATTGGGATGGGAATCGCCTGCCCTCACGGCAAATCAGCTTCTGTAAATAAAGCTGGTTTATGCGCAGTAACTGTACCTGGCGGAGTCGATTATCATTCATTAGATGGTAATCCAACAAAGCTTATATTCATGATTGCTGCTCCGGAAGGTGCTGCAGACACACATCTTGAAGTACTTTCAAAGCTCATGACTATGCTCGTTGATCAAAGCTTTATCGACGCGCTTGTCGCTGCAAAGTCTCCGGAAGAATTTCTTTCGGTAATAGATGCAAAGGAGACAGAAAAGGACAGTGAAAAAGCAAACCAGTCTTCTGCTCCTTCATCATCAAAGGCACTAAAGATTGTAGGTGTAACAGCCTGCCCTACAGGAATTGCTCACACATACATGGCAGCTGAGTCTTTAGAGAAGGCTGCAAAAGCACTTGGCTATTCGATCAAGGTTGAAACAGATGGTTCAGGCGGAGCAAAGAATGTTCTCACAGAGCAGGATATTGCTGATGCGGATGTCGTTATTCTTGCTTGTGATAAGAATATCGAAATGGGACGCTTTGATGGTAAGAAGCTTATCAATGCTTCCACCAGTCAGGCAATCCACAATCCTGAAGAGCTAATTGATAAAGCAAGCAAAGGAGATGTTTCCGTATACGCACATAAGGGAGCAAAGAGCACTTCTTCCTCTTCTCAGGGAAAGAACGAGAGCTTCGGAAGATCTTTTTACAAGCATCTTATGAACGGCGTATCGCATATGCTTCCATTCGTTATTGGTGGTGGTATCCTTATTGCTATTGCATTTTTGCTTGATGATTATTCTATTGATCCATCAAACTTTGGTATGAACACTCCTGTGGCTGCCTGGTTTAAGACAATTGGCGGCGCTGCATTTAGTTTCATGCTTCCTATTCTCGCAGGTTACATTGCAATGAGTATTGCGGACAGACCAGGTCTTGCAATTGGTTTTGTAGGCGGCTATCTTGCTTCAACAGGTGCTACATTTGCTGCTCCAGGCGGAAATATTCCTTCTGCGTTTCTTGGCGCATTAGTTGCAGGTTTTGTAGGTGGTTATCTTGTTCTTGGTCTTGAAAGACTTTGTGATAAGCTTCCAAAGGCTCTTGAAGGAATAAAGCCTGTACTTATCTATCCTGTTGCCGGCATTCTTATGATTGGTATCGTAATGTCAGCAGTTAACCCTGTCGTTGGTGCTCTTAACAGCTGGATTACGGGAATTCTTAATGGAATGAGCGGTTCTAGTGCTATTGCTCTTGGAGCTCTTCTTGGCGGAATGATGGCAATCGATATGGGCGGCCCATTCAATAAGGCAGCATATGTATTTGGTACAGCAGCTCTTTCAACTCAGACTGATCAGGGCTACATGATTATGGCAGCTGTTATGATAGGTGGTATGGTTCCTCCTATTGCTATTGCACTTGCTACAATCCTTTTCAAGAACAAATTTACAGCTGAAGAGAGAAAATCCGGTCCTGTAAACTTTATCATGGGTCTTTGCTTTATTACTGAAGGCGCAATTCCATTTGCAGCAGCCGATCCGCTACGCGTAATTCCTTCATGTATCGGTGGTTCTGCAGTAGCTGGTGCTCTTTCAATGGCATTTGGATGTACTCTCATGGCTCCTCACGGCGGAATCTTCGTATTCCCTGTTGTTGGACATATGGGATTCTACTTCTTAGCACTTATTATTGGTTCACTTGTTGGTACTGCTCTTCTTGGAATTCTTAAAAAGAAAGTAAACTAAAAGAATAATCAAGAACTGAAATATCAATTTGATAAATAGATGGGGCTGCTTTATCTGCAGCCTCATAAAGAAAAATGGAGGCAAAAAATGGTTTCAAAAACAGTAAAAGTAACAAACGAACAGGGAATGCACATGCGTCCGGCAAGTCTACTTAGCCAGAAGCTTACCCCATTTAACAGCACAGTAAAGGTTGTTCATAATGGAACAGGTTATGATGCAAAGAGTGTAATGATGCTTATGGCAGCTTGCATTAAGAATGGTTCTGAAATTGAGATTACAGCTGATGGTGACGATGAAGAACTAGCCTTAGCAACTGCTGTTGAATTTGTAGAAAGCGGACTTGGTGATTAAACTTTTTTAATCATTAGTGGACTTATTCACATTGTGGAAAGGAATAAACTATGTTACAGGGAATCGCATGCTCACGCGGAATAGGAATAGGCAGTATCTGTCTTATTACTGAACAGGATCTTAAATTTGATAACTCTACTATTACCGATACCGCCTCAGAAAAAATCCGCTTTGAAAAAGCAATTGAAAAATTCAAGGCTGACACTACTATGCAGGCAAATGACATCAGAGAGCGCCTTGGTCAGAAGGAAGCTGAAATTCTCGAGGGTCATCTTGTAATGATTAGTGATCCCACAATGTCCGGAGAAATGGAAAAAATGATTGCCACAGGTCAATGCGCAGAAGCTGCTGTCTCGGCAGTAAGTGATATGTTCATTGGAATGTTTGGTGGCATGGAGGATGATATGATGCGTCAGCGAGCTGCTGATATACGTGATATCAAAGATAGTCTCCTAAAGATTCTTCTGGGTATTGAAGACATAGATATTGCTCTTCTTCCACAGGGAACGATTCTTGTAACCAAGGATCTTACCCCATCAATGACGTCTAGAATTAACAAGGATAATATTTCAGGAATTATTACAGAAATAGGTGGAAAGACATCTCACACTGCCATTCTTGCGAGAGCACTTGAGATTCCTGCCGTTCTTAGCGTTCCTGATATTACAGCTCTTGTAAAAAATAAGGACACTGCTATCGTTGATGGTTCAGAAGGGAAGGTATTTGTAAATCCCGATGGCGAAGTTCTCTCCTCTTATTTGATAAAACGTGAGAACTTTATAAGACTTCAGGGAGAGCTTCATAAATTCAGAGGCGTACCTACCAAAACAAAGGATGGCACAGACCTCGAAGTATATTGTAATATAGGAACACCTCGTGATGCCAAGAAGGCTATCGAATGTGACGGCGAAGGAATTGGTCTTTTCAGATCAGAATTTCTTTTTATGGATGCTATTAGAACTCCATCCGAGGATGATCAGTTTAACAGCTACAAAGAAGCCGTAGAGACAATGGGTGATAAGACGGTCATCATCCGCACTCTCGATATTGGCGGAGATAAGGATATTCCTTATCTTAATATTGCAAAAGAAGATAATCCATTCCTGGGTTATCGTGCTATCAGATACTGCCTGGGTAATCAGGATTTTTACAAGACACAGCTACGCGCTATTCTTCGTGCAAGTGCATTTGGAAAAATCAAAATCATGGTTCCACTTGTAACATGCGTAGATGAATTACGAGCTGTTAAGGAAATCGTTTCTGAGCTTAAAAAAGAGCTTTCGGCAAAAGATATTTCTTTTGATAAAGATATTCAGATTGGCTGCATGATGGAAACAGCTTCTGCATCCCTAATTGCAGATATTCTGGCAAAAGAAGCCGACTTCTTCTCTATTGGCACGAACGATCTTACTCAGTATACGATGAGCGTTGACAGGGGAAATGCAAATGTTTCTTATCTGTATTCAGCATTCCAGCCATCTGTTCTTCGTTCAATAAGAAACATTATAAGTGAAGGAAATAATGCAGAAATACCTGTCGGGATGTGTGGTGAAGCCGCATCAGATCCGATGATGATTCCGCTTTTAATATCATTTGGGCTTAAGGAGTTTAGTGTTAATCCGGTTCAGGTATTAGCAACTAGAGCCGCTATTTCAAAGTGGTCTGTCGAAGAAGCAAATGCTCTTTGTGATAAGGTCATGTCTTTGACAAGCGAAGCCGAAATTTCTTCGCTTCTAAAAAAAGAAGCAAGATAACATTACTTTCATCAGACGGCTGTTATTTAAAGCCGCCACTCTCCTATATAAAATCAGATTTTTAAATTTGATTTTAAATTGTAAAGCAGCCGTTTAGTAGGAACGGCTGCTGTTTTTTACTTTATAAGTGATAATAAAGACCCTGGAATACTAATTCGTGCATGTACTAAAATCTGATATAATATAAAAGTCATATAAAACCAAATAGGTATTAATACAAAAACTGTATACAGCTAGGAGACGCAATGAAGAAGCATTTATCAAATGAAGAATATTTATTGAACTGGCCTGAGAAATATTACGATATTGAAGATATTTCGCTTCGTGAGGAGCTTTTAAAGCAAAAGACCTCACAAGAATCGGAGAATGAATCAAGTGATGACAATCAAAGGCTTCAGCTGCTTCACAAACGCTTTGAGGACAAGAAAACAAAGGATGGCATACGCCCTGATAGATTCATGCGAGCCTTCATGACGATACTGATTTCCAAAAATGACAGCATTGGCTTTTGGAATCAAAAGCGTTTAGAAAAAGAGCTAAGGAAAAATCTTGAAGAATTTGGTGTTCTAAATTATGAATATGACAAATTTCTTGAAGCGGAATGGGCTGATTTTGCATGCACCTATATTGCTTCCTGCTTAGAAAGTAAGACCTACTCTTCTACTTTGTTTGGCATGGTTCACGTCAAGGACAGCACTGTTGCGCTAAAGATTGCTGATGACATTGACCAGGTAACACGCGTAATCCCTGCTTCCTTTAATCTTGAAGAAGAATGCAAAAAACTTCATGAAATTATGGTTACCGTTTACAAGAACGAAATAGACGGCGGAATTGAATACTGGAACGAATACAATAACAAATAGAATCACTCAAATGTGAATAATTTTTCAGTCTAAGAAATTATTCACATTTGCTGCTGTTACTTTCTGATAAGGAAGTCTTATATACTTACCGTCTGTAAGGCCAAGGCTATCAAGGTCTTCTCCTTTTGAAAGTGCAACAGCAAGGTTCATCATGGCCTGTGCCTGCCCTTCCTTATCATTGTAAACCGTTCCAATCATCTCATCTTTTTTGACTGCTTCAAGGCCCTCATCTGTTCCATCAATTCCAAAAATTGCCGGCCATTTACTGCGAAGAATTCCCTTAGCTTTATATGCATCAATTGCTCCAAGCGCCATATCGTCATTATTAGCCATTATAAGCTCAATATTGTCACCCTGTTGATCTATCATCTGGCTTACCTTCGTTTGAGCCTGAGTCCTGTTCCAATTTGCCATAGCATATCCGATTTTATCAACGCAAACCCCTTTTCCCAAAAGAGTGTTTACCGAATACTCAGTTCTTACAATAGCATCCTGATGTCCTGCTTCACCTTCAAGAACCACATACTGAATAACTCCATCACCATTCTTATCTACTGTAGCATCAGACTTACAGGTTGTTGCCGCAAGCTCTCCTTCAAGAATTCCTGATTCAAATGCATCTGCACCAACATAATAGAGCTTATCCCAGCGCTGGAGGTCTTCCTCGACAAGCTCTCTGTTAAAAAATATGACAGGTATGTCACATTTTCTCGCCATATCAATTATTTCAGTAGGAGCTGTTCTATCAACGAGATTAACACATATTACATTACATCCGTCATCAATCATGCTTTGAACCTGCTCATTCTGACTTTGCTGGCTCTTTGAAGCATTAAAGGTCTCAACCGTTACGCCTTCTTCTGCATCAGAGTTAAAGCAGTCCATGAGTTCAGAAATAAAGGTATCATATTGGTCGTACACTGTTACACCAATTTTTACCTGCGCATTTACTTCGCTTTCACTTGTACTGCATCCACATACTAATGTTGTCAAAAGAAAAAGAACAGCAAAAGCACTTACGATTCTTCGTATAATATTCCCCATAATAATCCCTCTGCACAAAGCTTGGTAAATAAAACGTTTCAAAACAGTCTTTATTGTACGATTGGAAACAAAAGCTCCTGATTTTCCTTATCATACATGTTGTCCCTATTGACGACCTTGAAGCTGATCTGCTTATTCTCCATAGAAGTCTGCCTGTTCTGGAGTCTATTAACTACCTCATATACGCTCTCATAGCCCATCGTAAATTCATTTGGAAAAATCATGCTATTTATTATTCCTTTATCAAGATAGTAAATATTCTTATCAGAGCACCCCTCGCCATACAACGCTATATTGTCAGCCTTTTTATCAGTATTTTCTTCATTGAATGTAAGGACATAATCAACAGCTGTTTCAAGCATATCATTATTCATCGCAGCAATAATCTCTGCTTTGTCGCGGCTCTGATTATAGCTGATAACATTACTTATTGTAGCAGAGTCCCCCGACTCCCATACGATTTCTCCGCCGCTTTCTATAACCACTTCTTTGAAGCCCTCAAGTCGTCTCTCCATCTGAAGTGAATCAAGATTTCCGGTTAATATTCCAACCTTTATTCCTGTCAGGTCATTTTCATTATCAATTAGGATTTCATTTGCAATAGCACGTCCTATTTCATAATTATCGGTTGAAATACATGAATAATTGCCATTATCCGTATAGCCGCTTGTCAAATCCGAATTAATAAAGGCTACCGGCATTCCTGCCGTTATTTCGCTGACAAAGTCTGTTGTGATGTTCCCTACAGGGTCAACAATAATACCATTAACGCCCGCAGCGGTATTTGAATCAATAGCTCTTTTTTCTTCAGAAATACTATGAAAATTGCCGGTAGTAGCAATATCAACATGTACTCCATAGTCCTTTGCAGCCTGATTTACTCCTGTAATAAATGGTGTCCATCTTGATGAACTACTATCATTTAAAATAACGCAAATATTGTCCTTCTTTTCGTTTGAACCATCCCATAGCATGAGAAGTCCGGACAGAACCATTATTGCAATTAGAAAAAGAACTATAATAAGAAATATTATTCTGTTATTTTTCGAAGCTTTGTTTTCAGCTCTTAACATTTTCAAGATTCTTTCTATTCTCCGTTGTGTATTCAATTTCAGGAATATGAATTGTTACCGTAGTTCCCTCATCAAGCTCGCTCTTTATCATAAGACCGTATTCTTCTCCAAATCTGAGCTTGATTCTTCTATGAACATTAATAAGTCCAACCCCCGAACCATGAGCATGAACTCTTTCATTGTCAGTCAAAAGAAGCTCCACCTCATCCGAAGGCATCCCAAAGCCATTATCCGTTACAGAAATATAGATATCATCTCCGTCTTTAACTCCCTTAACAACAATGCATCCATCATCCTCCATTCCTTTTACGCCGTAGTATATTGCATTTTCAAGAATAGGCTGGACAATCAGTTTAACAGTACAACAATTTTTAATTTCAGGTGCTATATCGAAATCTACGGTAAAAGAATTCTTAAATCGTACCTTTTGTATATTTACATAATTCTCAGCATGTCTAAGCTCATCCTCTATTGGAATTATCGTTCTTCCTTTACTAAGGCTTACTCTGAACAAACTTGCCAGCTGGGTTATCATAAAGACTGCTTCATCATATTTTTTGCTCTCAATCATCCATACAATTGAATCAAGGGTATTATACAAAAAATGCGGGTTTATCTGCGACTGAAGCGCATCGAGCTCACTCTTTCGCTTTTCCTCCTGCTGAGCAACCATATCCTTCATAAGTCTATTAATTGTATTAACACTGGCGCTGAGCGTTTTCCCCAGATGTTCTACCTCTGTTGAACCTCCAATATAAATATTCGGATTCATATTTCCCGATTCCATCTCTTTGACCGAACTATTCAGATTCTGAAGCGGACTAGATACACGAATCGAAATAAGTCTGTTTAGAATTATCATTACAAGAAGTGCCAGAATTACAAGCATCACTGCAAAATATCTGGAATTTTTAAGTCCCATGTTAAAGCTTGTCATTGGAATTACGCTTACCATTTTCCAGCCGGTATAGCTTACTGTATCAACAATAACAATTCTCTTTTGACCATTAAAGGTTTCAGTATGGCTTCCGTCTTCATACCCCGCCGCGACAGAATTATTCTCCTGATACAGTCCTGAACTAATCTGCATCTTTTTGGGATGATAAATTATGTCTCCAGTACTGTCACATAAATAAACATACTGATCAGAATTATTATTATTAACGTTGTTCAGCATTTGTTCAATAGAGCTGTAATTCATATCTACGAGCAGCACTCCAAGAGTTGGAACACCGTTTGTTGTTATTTCAACTGCCCGGCTAAGAGAAAGCACCCAGTAATACCTGTAATTTGCGTCATCGAACAGATTCTGTACATGGGGCGTTGAAAAATGAAGATTCTCCATCTGCCCAGTCGCCTGCGTATACCATTCCTGAGTTGTTACATCAAGATTATCCTTCTCAATTGCAATTGGCGCAGCGCAGACAAGCTCGCCATCGCTTGTATAAAGTGCAAAGCTGATCAGGTCATCCTTATTTGCTTCATATAGCAAATTCATCTCACTATCAACTGTATCAGTGCTCATGTCTTTATTTTTAATTACATCGTAATACATCGCGTCAGAAACCCGGCGCATATTAAGAAGATAGTCCTCAAGATTAACTACCGTTTGCCCCAAAAGCTGCTCAGAGCTTTCTATCGCCATTGATTTTGTCCTACCTGCAAAGCTGTAATAAAGCATTACGCCCAAAAAGAGCATACAAATCAGCGCTACTGAAGTAAAAGGAATCAGTATCGTCATCTGTATGCTCTTTAATTTTGACTTTCTAAATCTTTTAGCAAGTTTATTCAAGGCTTTTATGCTTTCCCTGTTCTATATTTCGACGGCGAAACTCCGAATTTATTTTTGAATACATAGCTGAAATAATTTGCGTCTAAGTACCCCACCTCGTTTGCTACAACATATGTCTTTTCATCCTTTTCTGTCAAAAGAACTACAGCCTTCTCCATACGATAATCGGTGAGGAAATTGATAAATGTCTTTCCGGTTTCCTTCTTAAACACAGTCGAAAAATATGCCGTACTAACACTGAGTATATTACAGATTTTTTCTACTGAAAGCTCACTGTCTGAATAATTTTCATGAACATAATCAATTGCTCCAGTGACAAACGATTTGGTCGTCACATTTCTTTTTTCCAAAAGAAGCTGCTGCATCCTGATGCATATATCAGAAAGCCATATGGGAAGTGTATCCGGGTCCATCTGCTGTGCTGTTCTAATTGGATCCTTGTCTTCTCCAAAAACATCGCTCTGAGTCAGATGATTATTAACAGCAAAGCGGTTAAGCTCGCTAAGAAGTCCTGCCACAAAAAAGTGGTGATTTGAAAGAGATGACATTTCTCCAGAGCAGCTTAAAACATACGCAAGTACTGCTTCCTTTACATCCCCTTCCTCTTTCATCTTTATTTTTTTAAAAATATCATGGAGCTTTTCTTCCATAGTATCAGTAATATCTAAATTCTCATGTGGAGCAATTTCATTTATGCAAATTGCCCTCCCGGTTCCGTATATTGCTCTGTATGATACCGCTTCCCTGGCTCCCGCATAAGACTCGTTAAGCTCAGTTATATGCCCACATGCTTTGCCTATTCCTACTGTAACATTTGCTCCGCAAACGCTTCCTGCAAGTCTGCAAAATCTGTCACAGCTATTCGTAAATTCAGTCATATCATTTTCGTTTTGAAGCTGCGCAATAACACAGGTATTTCCAAGAAATGTGAAGAATTTGGATTGCCATTCGTTTCCTAGACGCTCTGTTGCGAGTTTCTTTACAGAAAGCGTAAGCAGCATAGGATTCATCCCTTTTGGAATGCTGCTCTGACTTGTATGAAGAATTGCCAGACAGTATACGGGTCCATGAAGATCTATACTATAATCCTCTATCTCCTTCCATATATCTTTTTCCGAGATATTTCCCTCAACCAAAGAGCAATAAAAATCCTCCTGCAAAAGTGGAAGGCTTTCCATATAATACGATGTTAATTTCTCGACGTTTTGCCGTTCATCTATTTCTTTATCAAGTAAAGCATGGATTCGCTCAAATACCTGGCTGAGCTCTCCTGCATCAATAGGCTTTAAAATATACTCCTGCGCCTCAAGTTTTATTGCTTCCTTGGCATATTCAAATTCATCAAAACCAGAAAAAATAATTATCCTTACGTTTGGATAGAGTTCCTTTAATCTGTGGCTTAGGGTAAGTCCATCCATGTATGGCATCTTGATATCAGTCATTACAACGTCAGGAGCATCACCCTCCGCCATTTCAAGGGCTTCAATCCCATTATGAGCATATGAAGGAACAAGGTAGCCCAAATGTTCCCAGTCAAGGCGCTCGCCAATTGCCCTGATAACATCTTCCTCATCATCCACCAGCATCACGCGGTATTTTCTTGTATTATTTTTATTCATAGAGTCCATGCATCTTTTTCCATTTTATTCCAAGTATTATTGTACAAATTACTATCCAAATAAGAGCAATAGTTACATTAAAAAGAACTATTATTCCCATAACAAGTGATGCAATTGCAAAAAAAAGTAAAAGTCCTCCGGCAGCCTTTGCATATCCATCAGGGTCTTTAAGCGGAGGTTTTCCTTTTCCTCGTACTGCATCTGTATCTTTAAGTGCAAGAAGTCTCCAGGCGTAATAAAGACATACTACGAATAGTAAAAACGGAATTCCCGCTTGCGACATTATTTCTTCAAAAGTCATAATCTTTCCTGCCTTTCTTTTTTTGAGATTGCTATAGATTATTCTATCATTTTTTGTAAGAAAAGAAACGGAGACCGCAAACCAAATGCAGTCTCCGAGTTACTTTGTTTAAAACAAATTCTTTATTTCTTTGCAACATATTTTCTGATATCAAGAGAGATTGCAACAAAGATAACAACGCCAATTGCAATATACTGAGCATTTGCATCTACTCCAAGATACTGAAGGGCTGCCTTTAGAAGTTCAAATACGGCAACACCAATGATTGCACTAGAAACCTTGCCTCGTCCACCTGTAACTGAAACACCGCCAATTGTACAAGCTGCAATTGCTTCCATCTCGTAGCCATAGCCCAGGTTAACTGAAGCTCCTCCTGCCTTTGCTCCAAGCATAAAGCCCGCAAGTCCATACATCATAGCTGCCTTCATATAGATAAGTATCATTGTCTTTTTAACAGGAACACCGGCAACCTCTGCAGCCTGCGGATTTCCTCCGATTGCATACATATATTTGCCATGACGTGTCATGTTAAATATAAACCATGTGATAAGTGCAACCAGAGCCGCTATCCAAACAAGATAGCTTATTCCAAGAAAGCTTCCTGTAGCAAAGCTCGTATATGCAGTTACATAGCCTCCAAGAGGCGTAGCTCCTGTATAAATCAGTGCGATTCCATATACTATTTCCATCATTGCAAGTGTTGCAATAAATGGTGGAACACTAAGGTATGCAATAAAGAATCCTGATACAGCTCCAAACATTCCTGTTATACACATAACAATTATCAGAGCAACAAATACATTTAGTGGTTTCATGTTTGGAAAAAATTTATTTGAATAATCAACCTTTTGAAGAAGTGTTCCAGCTATACATGCAGCGAGGCCTATCATACGTCCTGCTGAAAGATCACAACCTGCTGTTATAACACAACCTGCTATTCCAAGTGCTATAACAAGTCTAGAACTCATATTCATAAGAATATTTAATAAATTATTTGTCGAAAGGAAGTTCTTGGATGTAAATCCCGTATAAATTACAAGGATAAACATTACAATAATTACTCCATTATTTATCAGAAAATCCTTGATTTTCTGCTGTTTTGTCTTAACCATTTCGTTTCCTTTTGTTGTGTTTCTTTATACGACTATTAAAATTTCGTTGCAAAGCTCATGACCTTTTCCTGAGTCATATCCGCCTCGTCATCAATTTCGCCCGTAAGTTTTCCATTACACATTACATATACTCTGTCTGACATTCCAAGAAGCTCTGCCATTTCAGATGAAATCATGATAATTGCTTTCCCCTGCTTTGCAAGATCAGTCATTATTTCATATATTTCATGCTTTGCTCCAACATCAATGCCTCTTGTAGGCTCATCCATGATCAAAATATCAGGATCATTCGCAAGCCATCTAGATACGATAACCTTCTGCTGATTTCCGCCCGAAAGGTTGGAAATATGCTCCTGCATACTTGGCGTCTTTATACTAAGTTTCGTGATGCTGTCATCAACAGTTTTGTTAATCTTATTGTGATCAAGAATAAATCCAGCCTTTAAGAATTTGTTATATACAGTAACACCAACATTATCCTTAATAGAAAGACATCCAAATATACCATTTCCACGTCTGTCTTCTGTAATCATTCCAATTCCTGCGTTCATGGCATCAACTGGCTTCTTTATTTCAACTTTTTTACCTTTAATGTTTATTTCACCACTTGCAAGATGTCTTATTCCAAATATTCCTTCCATCAGCTCTGTTCTCTGCGCTCCGACTAGACCGCCAAATCCGAGAATCTCACCTTTTTTCAAATTAAAAGAAACATTTTGGAATGATTTCGCATGTATGGATGAAACATTCTTAACATCCATTATTACTTCACCGGCATTGTTATTCTTTGATGGATAAATATTTGTCAGTTCACGTCCTACCATCTTTGCAATAATATCATCCGTTGAAAGCTCATCCGCATTCCAGGTGCCAATATAGGTTCCATCACGCATAATAGTAATATCATCAGCTATTCGCTTTATTTCATCCATTTTATGAGAGATGTAAATCATGGCAACGCCTTTTTTCCTAAGCATATCCATGATTCTAAAGAGTGCCTCAACTTCATTATCTGAAAGAGAAGATGTAGGCTCATCGAAAATAATTACGCTCGCATTATGTGAAACTGCCTTTGCAATCTCAACTGACTGCATTTGTCCTACAGAAAGAGTTCCAAGCTGCGCTTTTGGATTAAAATCCATATTTACTTCTTTAAGCCACTTCTCTGTTTCTTCGTACATAGTTTTATGATCAATCACCTGAAGTGGACCATATTTTTTGACTGGAAATCTTCCTAGATACATATTTTCTGCAACGCTTCTTGCAAGAACCGGCTGCAACTCCTGATGTACCATTGCAATTCCAAGCTTCATTGCTTCATCAAGGCTTTCTACTTCAATCTTATTTCCATCAAGATAGACCTCACCCTCATCCATCTTGTAAATTCCAAACAGACATTTCATAAGAGTTGATTTGCCTGCTCCATTCTCACCCATAAGTGCATGTACAGTTCCAGGGCGAACTGCAAGCTGTACATTATCAAGAGCTTTTACTCCGGGAAAAGATTTTGATACACCTTTCAGCTCCAGTTTATACTCTGATGACATAGTTTCCTCCATGCCGGAATTATCAATATTCAAGATATTCCTGCTTTTCTAAAAAAAGCGGATACAGAAGCCGGAAGCCCTGCATCCGCGGTTATATTTTTAATTATTTAACACTATCAAGAATTTCCTGTGCATTATCAGAAGTAACCTTTACGTAATCGCATCCGATGTAATGTTCATTTCCGGCACCGGTAATGTAGCTTACTGCTGCATCAGCTGCGCTGTGTGACTGTGAAATATGATCATTAAACACAGTTCCTGTTATAGTACCTGCAATTACATCCTCAAGTGCCTCTGAAAGAGCATCAACACCTACAAGGTAAATATCCTTCCCCACTGTACGATTTGCTGCCTGAATAGATTGAAGTGCTCCAAGTGCCATCGCATCGTTGTTACAGAATACAACTTCAACATCATCGCCGTACTGGCTAAGTGCATTTGCAACGAGCTGCTGGGCTGTAGCCTGATCCCAGTTACCAACTTCATCGTCAAGGCAGTTAACTTCAAAGCCTGCATCCTCAAGAGCCTTTACTGAATACTCTGTACGATACTGAGCATCAACATTTTCAGGATCTCCCTCAATCATGATGTAATCAATCTTGCCATTACCATTCATATCAATAGTATCAAGTCCAAGGTCTGCTATAATTTCTCCCTGGAATGTTCCTGACTGCTTAGCGTTGCATCCAACATAGGTAACATTCATGTTGTCATCTGTCCATCTCTGCTCTTCATCTGCATCAGGCTCACGATTGATGTATACAAGCGGAATGTTTGCAGCTGTAACCATATCTGTGATTGTTGCTGCAGAAGATGAATTTACAGGATTGATGATAAGAACATCAACGCCTTCTGTAATAAAATTCTGAATCTGGTTTGTCTGTGTTGCCTGGTCATTGGCTCCATCAACAATTGTGATATTGTCTGCTGAGAATCCAAGTGACTCCATGTAAGAAAGAAGTTCTCCTCTAAAAAGTGTCATAAAGTTATCTGAGAACTGATAAATACAAACACCAACCTTTGCCTGTGAAAGATCTACATCCGTCGACTCGGCAGCGCTCTCTGCAATATCTGCTACTGTGCTTTCTGTTGCTGCTGTCTCTGTTGCTGCTTCACTTGTGTCTGTAGTAGCTGCGGTTGATCCGCATCCTGCAAGTAATGAAGCTGTCATAGCTGAAACTGTTAAAATACTAAGTGCCTTCTTCATAAATATGTAACCCTCCTGATTGTGTGTGTGATTTGATTTCCCATTTCTTTTGCCAAATCACAAATTACTGTTTACAAAAAGAATTATACAAATCGTTCATATGCAAAAACATAGAATATTCTTCTCCCTATCTTGAAAATTCTTCTGTGTTTTATGCATAAAGCATCATATTTATATTATTTCGTGCTATATTCCGTCGTTTTGCTATTATTTTGCATAAATTAGTTTAAATAATGTGTGGATTTATTATATTTTAGGCTTACACTTGTCAAAAGCATGTGCAATCGAGCATGTTCCCTGCTCGATTACTATAATGATATTATTTACGCAAAAAAGACCCGAAACATCACTGTTTCGGGTCTTAGTGTATTTTACAAACAAATAATTAGCAAATTCCCTGAGCGCTCATTGCTTCTGCGACCTTGAGGAAGCCTGCTATATTGGCTCCTGCCACGTAATTGCCTTCGCATCCGTACTTCTTAGCAGCATCGTCAATGTTGTGATAGATGTTAACCATGATGCCTTCAAGCTTCTGATCAACTTCTTCAAATGTCCAGTGAAGTCTCTCACTGTTCTGGCTCATCTCAAGTGCAGAAGTAGCAACTCCGCCTGCATTTGAAGCCTTACCACAGATGAAAAGAACTCCATTATTCTGGAAGTACTGAGTAGCCTCGATAGATGTAGGCATATTAGCACCTTCGCAAACAGCCTTAACGCCATTAGCAACAAGTGTCTTAGCATCATCTATGAGAAGCTCATTCTGAGTTGCGCAAGGAAGAGCGATGTCACATTTAACTGTCCAAACGCCTTTTCCTTCGTGGTACTGAGCTGAATGACGCTTTGCAGCATACTCTGTAAGACGTGCTCTCTTAACTTCCTTAACTTCCTTAAGAAGCTCAACATCGATTCCTTCAGAATCATAAATCCATCCTGTTGAATCACAGCATGTAACAGGCTTTGCTCCAAGCTGCTGAGCCTTCTGAATTGCATAAATTGCAACGTTTCCTGAACCTGAAACTGCAATAGTCTTGCCCTTTAAGCTATCACCATGAGACTTTAACATCTCCTGAGTGATGTAAAGAAGGCCATAACCTGTAGCTTCTGTACGAGCAAGAGATCCACCAAATGTAAGACCCTTTCCTGTAAGAACGCCTTCATATCTGTCTCTGATTCTCTTATACTGGCCAAAAAGATATCCAATCTCACGTCCGCCAACACCGATATCTCCTGCAGGAACATCTGTGTCTGCTCCGATATGACGGTAAAGCTCTGTCATAAAGCTCTGGCAGAATGCCATTACTTCACGATCTGACTTACCCTTAGGATCGAAATCAGAACCACCCTTACCACCGCCGATTGGAAGTCCTGTAAGTGAGTTCTTAAATACCTGCTCAAAGCCAAGGAACTTAATGATTCCAAGGTTTACTGAAGGGTGAAGACGAAGTCCTCCCTTGTATGGTCCAATTGCTGAATTAAACTGGATACGGAATCCGTTATTAACATGAACCTGTCCATTATCATCTACCCATGGAACTCTGAAAAGAATCTGTCTTTCAGGTGTTACAAGTCTTTCAAGAAGAGCATCTCTGCGATATTCTTCCTCATGTGCTTCAATTACTACTCTGAGAGATTCAAGAACCTCTTTTACTGCCTGATGAAATTCAGGCTGTGCCGGATTTTTTTCTACAACGTAGTTGTGGACCTCATCTACATATGACATAAATTTTCCTTCCTTTCGGTCTGATGACCATATCCTTGTTTTACATGTATGTCTGCAGTATATGAAATTCTCCATATTTCATACACAGGAAAAGCCTGCCTGCTCGGTGTGCTGTACATTTTACAAACAAATTCATTTCGAATCAGTTACTCATTCGAAGAAATAAAACAATGCAACAAAAAAGAGCGTAAAAAAAACTAGCAGTCTCTACGCCCCATTGCACAGACACCATTGTCTTTAAGTATTATATGATGTCAACAAAAAAACAGCAATAACTTTCTCGCACTAAACCGCTAAAATTATTGTTGTTTTTTTGTATGTTTTGTACAAATTACAAAATTAATCATTTATTGACTTTTTTTATTCTTCAGTCGAAGATGCATTATCTTCTGCCGCTTCAGAGCCTGCACCTTCAAGGCTATTTGGCGCATCCTGCTTAACTTCTATAGGAGTAGTTTCAGAGCTTGAAGTATCTTTTTCCTCAACCTTTGGAGCTTCTTCCACTATCTCTTCTGACTTAGGAGCCTCTACTACAGTTACTTTGTCCTCCATTTCAGCCTTCATTGCTTCTTCACTAAGAGTTATCTTTGTAACTTCATCAGCTGCGTAATGAACACCAATCTGTTTTCTAACAAAATCCATGATGTTGAGCATCTTTAGAGTCTCGTTATGAGGCATCATAGGGCTTTCAAGCCAGCCTTCCTTGATTGCTTTTATCGAAGCTGCCACTTCATATTCATAGCCACTTATCTGACCTGGGCGTTTATAGAATGCCGTCTTTTTATTTTCATTGTTATAAACTGAAAGAGATTCAAAATTATTGATATTTTCAATAATCATGTACCCGTTAGTTCCGTAAATAACTCCCTGCCTGTCACTTTTTGAAAGGGCTGAGCAATTAAGAACTGCCATTTTTCCATTTTTGTATCTAAGCGTAATACTATCCTGAACATCGACATGTGTTTCAGCATAAGAAGCTATTGAAGAAATATCAGCTATCTCATCCCCAAATATCATTGACGCAAAGTTAATAGTGTATACCCCAACATCCAAAAGAGCTCCGCCACCAAGTTCAGTACTTGTTATTCTTTGCTTGCCGATGATATTATATCCAAGATTTGCTGTAAGCATTGTAGGTTCACCAATTATTCCGCTTCCAAGTACTTCTTTTATGGTACTCATAAACGGCATAAATCTCGTCCACATTGCCTCACAGACATACACATTTTTATCACGTGCATAGTCAAATATCGTCTTCGCCTGTCTCTCGTTGAGCATAAATGCCTTTTCACATAAAACCGGCTTATTATTCGTTATACAAAGCTTTACATTTTCAAAATGCTCAGAGTGCGGAGTAGCAACATAGATAAGCTCAACCTTTGGGTCTGCGGCAAGATCAGCATATGAGCCATATGCCTTTGCGGCGCCATAATTTTTAGCAAACTCATCAGCTCTTTCCTGCGTTCTTGAACCAACAGCATAAAGCTTAACTCCTTTTTGCTTTTTAAGTGTTGCTGCCATTACTGATGCTATATTTCCTGTACCCATAATACCAATTCTAGTTTTTCCAAACATACAATAACCATTCCTTTCAAAAAAGAGATAGATTAATATATCTGTTTCTATTATAAAATCAGGCTGAAAGCAATTTCAACCTGATTTCAATCAAAGATAAATATGTTTATTATATTCTTTAGTTTTTAAGATATTCTGTCTTAATATATCCGGTTTTTCCACTGTATTCTACTTTTGACCAGCCATCTGCACGAACATTGGTAACTTTAATTGAATCGCCTTCATATGCAGTAGCAATTACCTCAGAGTCTGTACTTGCTGACTTACGAACCCTTGATGTAGTTTTAACATACTTTGTACCATTAGTAGTAACAGCGTCGCTTGAAGTAGTAGTTGAAGTAGTATCTGCTTTTGCAGTCTGTGAAGAAGCAGCCGAGCTATTATCTGATGCTGTCTCTGTAACAGATTTAAAATACTCTGTCTTTACAAAGGCTGTTCCACCATCATACTCTATCTTACTCCATCCATTGTCTTTGCTTTCAACAAGAACATACTTTGTTCCAACTTCAGTTTTACCAAGAACGTCAGCCTTCTCACTATCAGACTTTCTGATATTAACAACATCTGTTGCTTCTAGTTTTGTAACAGTATCAGTTGTAGACGCTGCAGATGAAGCAGATGCAGAATCGGTACTTGCTACAGATGAAGCCACTGCGCTGCTATCTGAAGAAGCGGATGAAACACTATCTGAAGATGCCGCAGAAGAAGAATCACTACTTACATCAGATGAAGCCGTACTCGAAGCTATTGTTTCACCAACTGCTTCATTAAGTGCCTTTGAAAAATTAGTAAGGAATGTCGAAAGAGTATCGTCCGAAGCCACCATCTCGTTATATGCTGCAGAAACTCTGTTATTTAAATCAACAACGTCATCCTCAAGTGAAATCTGTCTGATGTATTCAGACACCGAGCTATCATCAACAAAGTTAATATAGCAGGTTCCATCGTCCTTTGTGCAGATATACATTGATTCCATTCCCGGAACAGACGTATCATAATCGGTAAACTTTATCTCTTCATATATATACGCAATATAACTTCCATCGACAGGACCTGGTTTTGTATACACATCTACTGTAGGAATAGACTCAATATACTTAGCGCTTTCCTCGATACGGAGCTTTCTTGTATCGGAAATCCCACTGGAAATTGATTCAATCGTATCCATATCGCCTTCAGCATATGCAGTATAGTACTGGTTAATTACACTATTAACTTCCGGATATGCATTTTCTTCAAGTGCAACATCAGGGATTGATATTTCAGAAGCAGCACTATCTGAAGCAAGTGATACCTTTTCGTCTGTTCCCGGCACCTTTGTGCTTTGTTTTATTGTGATAACCGCAGTAATAATTATACAAATAACTAAAATCACAGGCATGACCATCTTTTTATGGTCAATCACCCATGTTACGATTTTCTTTTCTTCTTTTCTAAATGGAGTAAGCTTTTTATTATTCTTCATTAATAACCTCTTTTATTCTTTTATAAATAGTTCGCCGCTGGGCGAACTATTCTGCACCCGACAGGAATCGAACCTGCATTAAAGGCGTCGGAGGCCTCCGTTCTATCCATTA
>CAZJWA010000044.1:0-22373 GCA_964549585.1 uncultured Butyrivibrio sp.
ACTTTACCGAATAAAAAAGGATTAAGCAATACGGCGAAATATTAAGCGCTTACTTACTACCTTTGCGATTGCTTCCTTAATCATGTTACTTCCATCCTTTCGTTTGCTTTGTTGGGATGATGGATATCTGTTATAGATACAGTTTTTCTTGAAAGTATTTAGCTGTGTTCTCTACACAAAAAAGAGCCCTCATCCCAAATAAATAGATTATTTGGGACAAAGGCTCTTCACTAATTTTAATTAATGATTAAGCTTCTGCGGTACCACCCACATTGATAAACAGATATACTGCTTATCCACTCGTTTTACATACTATCATATGTACCTGTCTGGTAACGGCTCAGGTCCCCGTCAGCGCCTACTCTCTAATGATTTCAGACTGCCCTCACAAGCCCATTCGGTATCTCTTCACTGTCATTTCACACCCGCCAATGACTCTCTGAAAATGAATTCAATACTTACTCTTCTTGCTCAATGGTTTATCAATATCAAAGAATTACTAATTTGCTTAGATAATTCATTTGTTGTTTATTAATATAAAAGCATTTTTATTCATTGTCAACAGAAAAAATGATTTTTTATTCATAAATATTATTCATTATCTTCTGTTTCGTCTGTCTCTTCTTCAGATAAATCTTCGTCATTTGAGTCTATACTATCATCATCTGATGTATCTTCACTTACAGAAGTTGTATCATCAAGATCTTCCATAGCATCCTCAATATCCTCAAATTCTTTATCTCCGTCAGAAACCTTTTCTCTTACCTTTGCTATTCCGGCAACAAGAACCTTTTCATCAAGATTTATCATCTTTACTCCTGATGTTATTCTTCCATGAATACCAATTTCAGACATTCTAAGCTGTATTATTGTTCCGGCATTCGTAATCATCATTATTTCATGCTCATCATTTACAGCCTTTACTCCAACAACGAATCCTGTCTTTTCAGTAATCTTATAGCACTTAACTCCTTTTCCTCCACGGTTTTGAACCTTGAAATCTCCAAGTGCTGTTCTCTTTCCATAACCTTTTTCAGAAACTATAAGAAGTGAATCACCTTGTGAATCCAGCTGCATTCCTATTATTTCATCATCGGCATCGAGGTTCATACCTCTTACACCCATTGACGAACGTCCTGTAGCTCTTACATCTGTTTCATTAAATCTGATACACATGCCGTTTCTTGTTACAAGGAATATCTCTGAATCCTTATGTGTTGTCTTTACTTCAATAAGCTCATCATCATCCTTAAGATTTATTGCTGTAATACCATTTTTTCTGATATTAGAAAATTCTTCAGATGGAGTTTTCTTTATTGTTCCCTTTTTGGTAACCATAAAGAGATTCTTACCTTCTTCAAATTCTTTAATTGATATTATTGCAGATATCTTTTCTCCAGGATTAAGCTGTAGAAGATTAACTATCGCTATTCCTCTTGAAGTTCTTGAAGCCTCTGGTATCTGATAAGCCTTTATTCTATACGCACGTCCCATGTTGGTAAAGAACATGATGTAGTTATGAGTTGTGGTCATAAGGAGATCTTCTACATAATCGCTATCAATCGTAGCTATTCCCTTTATTCCATGACCGCCTCTGTTCTGCGTACGGAAGTTATCAATAGACATTCTCTTAATATATCCAAGATTTGTCATTGCGATAACAGTATTTGTGTTAGGAATGAGATCCTCCATATCAATATCAGAATCATCCATTCCAATCTTCGAACGTCTGTCATCTCCGTATTTATCACTAATCAGGGTTATTTCAGTCTTAATTACTCCAAGAAGAATCTTTTTATCTGCCAAAATAGCTTTTAATTCCTCTATTTTCTTGAGGAGTTCTGCATGCTCCTGCTCTATCTTATCTCTTTCGAGACCAGTAAGAGTACGAAGTCTCATATCAACAATTGCCTGAGACTGCGCATCAGATAATCCAAAGCGTGACATCAACTGTTCCTTGGCTATCTGAACATTTGCACTTCCTCTGATGATTCTTATTACTTCATCAATATTATCAAGAGCAATAAGTAAGCCCTCTAAAATATGATTTCTTTCTTCAGCCTTATTAAGGTCATACTTTGTTCTTCTTGTAACAACCTCTTCCTGATGCTCTATGTAATATTTGAGCATTTCAGTAAGAGAGAGAATCTTTGGCTCATTATTTACAAGTGAAAGCATGATTATTCCAAAAGAATCCTGAAGCTGGGTATGCTTATATAATCTGTTTAGCATTACATTAGGATTAATGTCATGTCTAAGCTCAATTACAATTCTCATTCCTTCACGATCTGATTCATCACGAAGAGCAGTAATTCCCTCAAGCTTCTTGGTTTTAACCATATCCGCTATCTTGGAAATAAGATTTGCTTTATTAACAAGATAAGGAAGTTCTGTAACAACTATCCTATTCTTGCCGTTTTCCATAGTTTCAATATTTGTAACAGCCCTGCAAATAACCTTTCCACGGCCTGTTCTATATGCTTCTTCGGCGCCTCTTGTTCCAAGGATTATTCCACCTGTAGGAAAATCTGGAGCCTTTACAATTGAAAGAAGTTCTTCGATATCAGTATCTCTGTCTTCTTCTATCTTGTTATCAATCATCTTGTTGACTGCAGCAATAACTTCGCGAAGATTATGAGGAGGAATATTTGTTGCCATTCCTACTGCAATACCGGTTGTTCCATTAACAAGAAGATTAGGAAATCTACTGGGAAGAACTGTAGGCTCTTTCTCTGTTTCATCAAAGTTAGGTGCAAAATCAACTGTATCTTTATTTATATCGGCTGTCATTTCCATTGATATCTTGGAAAGTCTTGCCTCGGTATATCTCATTGCAGCTGGTGAATCACCATCAACTGAACCAAAATTTCCATGTCCGTCAACAAGACAATATCTCATTGACCATGGCTGTGCCATATTTACAAGGGCTCCATAGATTGAACTATCACCATGTGGGTGATATTTACCCATTGTATCTCCGACGATACGCGCACACTTACGATGTGGCTTATCCGGTCCATTATTAAGCTCTATCATTGAATAAAGAACTCTTCTCTGAACAGGCTTAAGGCCATCTCTTACATCTGGAAGAGCACGTGATGCAATAACACTCATCGCATAATCAATGTAAGATGTTTCCATTGTTTTCTTTAAATCTACTTCGTGGATACGATCAGTGCCTATTCTTTCATCAAACACGTCATCACTAAGTTCGTTATCGTCTCCATTTCCATGATTATTATTATCAGCCATTTTATTCCTCATTCTTTGTTAAATATCAAGATTCTTTACAAATTTAGCATTCTTCTCAATGAAAAGTCTTCTAGGCTCAACCTTATCTCCCATAAGAGTTGTAAAGGTTACATCCACATCTGATTCTGCCTCTTCATTCATATTAACTCTAAGAAGAATTCTTCTTTCTGGGTCCATTGTTGTCTCCCAAAGCTGTTCAGGATCCATCTCTCCAAGTCCCTTATAACGCTGAATCTTGTTATTTTGATCTCTTCCAACTTCATTGATGATATTTGTAAGCTCATCGTCACTGTATGCATACCAAACTTTTTTATTCTTCTCAAGCTTATAAAGTGGCGGTTGAGCAAGAAATACATGCCCAAGTTTAATAAGGTCAGGCATAAATCTGTAAAGAAATGTAAGCATAAGAGTAGCAATATGTGCACCATCGACATCGGCATCGGTCATAATAATAATTTTGTTATATCTAAGTTTACTAACATCAAAATCATCATGTATTCCTGTACCAAATGCTGTTATCATTGCCTTAATCTCAGCATTTCCGTATATTCTGTCTACTCTTGCCTTCTCAACATTTAATATTTTTCCACGCAGTGGAAGAATAGCCTGAGTAGCTCTGCTTCTTGCAGTCTTTGCAGAACCTCCTGCAGAGTCTCCCTCAACTATAAATATTTCACAGTTTTCTGGATTTTTATCGGAACAATCGGCAAGCTTTCCCGGAAGTCCAAGTCCATCAAGTGCAGATTTTCTTCTTGTAAGATCTCTGGCCTTTCTTGCAGCATCTCTTGCTCTTTGAGCAAGTATTGATTTTTCAAGTATCATCTTTGCAACAGCTGGATTCTGTTCAAGGAAATATGTAAGCTGCTCACCTACAACACTTGATACAGCTCCTCTTGCTTCAGTATTTCCAAGTTTTTGTTTGGTCTGACCTTCAAACTGAGGATCTTCAATCTTAACACTGACAATAGCTGTAACACCTTCTCTTATATCATCTCCAAGAAGATTGTCTTCACTATCCTTTAACATTTTATTTGCTCTTGCATAGTCATTAAATGTCTTTGTAAGTGCAAGCTTAAAGCCTTCAAGATGAGTTCCACCCTCAGGTGTATTTATATTATTAACAAAAGTATATGTGCTTTCTGAATATGAATCATTATGCTGAAGAGCTACTTCAACATGAACTCCATTTCTGTCACCTTCAAAATACATAATCTGGTCATATAAAGGAGTCTTACTTTTATTGAGATACTCAACAAATTCCTTAATTCCGCCTTCATAATGAAAATGCTCTTCTACAGGATTCTGACCTTCTTCAACCCTCATGTCGCGAAGAGTAATTCTAAGTCCCTTTGTAAGAAATGCCATCTCACGAAGACGCTGTTTCAAAATATCAAATTCAAATACAGTTGTTTCTTTAAAAATTGTTTCATCAGGCTTAAATGTTACAGTAGTTCCTGTCACATCAGTGGGACAATCTCCAACAACTTTTAATGGATAACAAACTTTTCCCTTCTCGTAGCGCTGCTGATATATTTTACCATCACTACAAATCTGAACCTCTAACCAATCAGAAAGAGCATTAACGACAGAAGCTCCAACTCCATGAAGACCACCGGAAACCTTATATCCGCCACCGCCAAACTTTCCGCCTGCGTGAAGAATTGTAAATACTACTTCTACTCCTGTAAGACCTGATTTATGATTTACTCCGACAGGAATACCTCTTCCATTATCTTTTACACAAATAGTATTATCACTATTTATTGTAACTTCAATATGATCACAAACACCTGCAAGTGCTTCATCAACTGAATTATCAACTATCTCATAAACAAGATGATGAAGACCTCTGCTTGCTGTAGTTCCAATATACATACCAGGTCTTTTACGAACTGCTTCAAGTCCTTCAAGTATCTGAATTTGGTCGGCGCCGTATTCCATTTCTTCTTTACTCATTACTTCCTCCATATACACATAACCAAAATAGAAATAATTGATTTCTATGTATTTCTGATTCTATACCTAGTTCTCACAAGTAACTGTACCATTAACAACTTTAAAAAGTTTGTCTATTTCAAATCTATTATTTACAAATTCATCAAGGCCGGTACATGTAATAATCGTCTGAATATCACCAATTGTATTTAAGAGATAATTTTGTCTATTACTATCAAGTTCAGACAAAACATCATCTAACAAAAGAACCGGATTTTCTTTTTTAGTTCTTTTTACAATCTCTATTTCTGAAAGCTTTAGGGAAAGAGATGCTGTTCTTTGTTGTCCCTGAGATCCAAATTTTCTAATATCTATATCATTATTATTATCAGTACTTCTCACATAGAATGAAAAATCATCTTTATGTGGGCCAACAGAAGTTTGCTTTAGAAAAAGATCTCTATCCTTAGCTTTTGCAATCTTACTTTCATACTCTTCAATTTTTACGTTAGGTTCATAATAAATTGAGAGTTTTTCTTTCTCACCTGTAAGCTTTGAATGAATTGGTCCTATTATTTCATTAAGCTCACTAATAAATTTTTCTCTTATTTCAATAATTTTTTTGCCGTATTCAACAAGCTGTTTATTTTGAACATCCAAAACAACATTATACTCAGGGTGCTCATACATATCTTTAAGCAGCTTATTTCTTTGTACCATTATTTTATTGTATCTGGACAAATTATATAAATAAGACTGATCCAACTGACAAAGTTCCATATCCATGAAACGTCGTCTTTCTGAAGGACCATTTTTGATGATGGATAGGTCTTCGGGAGAAAAAAATACTACATTCAGCCTTCCAATCAGGTCAGCTGCCTTTTTAATTTTCTGCCCGTCGATTGCTATTCCCTTAGATTTGCTTTTTCTTAAATGCATATCAAGACGATAATCCGCATTATCATGATCAATGATAGCTCTAATATGAGCTTCATCCTTGTCAAATTTGATAATTTCCTTATCTTTTGAACTCTTATGGGATTTTGTTGTAGCACACAGAAAAATAGCTTCAAGAATATTAGTTTTCCCTTGAGCATTGTCGCCATATAGTATATTGGTGCCACTGCTGAAATCAATTTTAATTTCATCATAATTTCTGAAATCAGCAAGCTCTAAAGACTTAATTATCATCTCTCTACTTTAACCTGTTCTCCATTGTACTCGAAAATATCTCCGTCGTACAATTTTCTTCCTCGTCTGGTATCAACTTCGTTATTAACCTTTACTTCGCCATTTTGAATATCATATTTTGCATCAACACCGCTGCTCTCAAGTCCGGCTTTTTTGAGAGCCTGCCCAAGCTTTATGTATTCATCCTCTGCTCTAAGCTTAATTGTAATCATAAAACTCCTTATTTAATTTAATCTACTGTTGTAAAATTAACAGGCAGTATTAAATAAATATATGTTGATTCTGAGTTTCTAATAAAGCATGGAGCTTTTGAATTAACCATATAAATATCTATCTGTTCGTCTTCAATTACTTTCAGCGCATCAATAATAAATCTCGGATTGAATCCGATCATTATATCCTTACCCTTTTTATCAATATCTATTTTTTCATCCATACTTCCAATTGTAGAATTAATCTTTAATTCAAATGTTCCATCCTCAATTGCAATAATAACAGGCTTCTTATCACCCTCTTTTACAAGAAGAGTAGCTCTGTCTATACAACTAAGCAGTTCTTTACGATTAATTGTAACCTTTGTCTCATAATCACTTGAAAGCATCTGATCAATACTAAAATATGTTCCTTCAAGAAGTCTTGAAATTACAATTGTATCATCAAACTCAAATAAAACATGTTTGTCTGTAAAAAAGATATTTACAATACTTTCTGTACTATCACCAAGAATCTTACTTATCTCGCTTAGTGTTTTACCTGGAATAATAACTTTTTTAGGAGAATAACTCTCAGAAAGCTCTATTTTTCTAATAGAAATTCTATGTCCATCAAGTGAAACAAGCTTTAGTGAAGAATCATTTATCTCCATAAGCTCACCACTCATCATTTTATTTGTATCTGTTTCTGAAATTGAAAAAATAGTCTGATTTATTATATTTTTTAGAGAATACTGAGAAATCTTTATTCCATCTATTTTCTCTATTGCAGGAAGGAAGGTATAATCTTCACCTGATTTTCCTACAAGATTAAATTTTGCCTTTTCACATGTAATTGAAACTTTATATGAACTATCTGATTCTACAACAACATTGTTATCAGGAAGCTTTCTTACAATGTCAAAAAATAATTTAGCATCAATTGCAATAAATCCTCTTTCTACAATATCTCCCTTTACTACAGTTTGGATGCCAAGCTCCATATCGTTTCCGGTAAATTTTATTATTCCTTCCGTAGTATCGATAAGAACACATTCAAGAACTGACATTGTTGTTTTTGGAGGAATAGCTTTAGAAACAATCTGTAATCCATTTACAAGATCTGTTTTAGCACAAACGAATTTCATTTGTTGATAACTCCCTTCGGCTTAAAAAAATATATAAAAATAAAAGATTAATAACATTCTAAATAATAATAGTTGTGAATTTGTGTAAAACCTATTTTATTATACAATTAATAAGGTTTTTTTACAATTGAGTAACAGTTGATATTATCTTATTTAGGTGTTGAAAAGTATTATTTTATTAACATCGTCATTTTTACCTTTTTAGGTCATTTATGTGTTTATAACATCAAATAACAATTAATTAACACCATAATCAACTATTTCTTTTTATTTATCCACAAAACTTTTGTTGCTATAAAAAAATCTATATATTTAATAGAAAGTAGTGTTTTAATTTTTACTATTTTAAACTTAATAAATAATACTATTATAAATTTAATATGTAATAGTATTACATATTAAATAGAAGGATTTATTTTTTTGGTTATGATATCTATATTCTTAGCCAGCTCATCATCTGTCTTAATAAGAGATTTGATTTTGCTTATTCCACTCATTACTGTTGTATGGTCTTTTTTTCCAAGACTCTTTCCTATTTCTTCAAGTGAAACATCAGTAAGCTTTCTGCAAAGGTACATAACTATCTGTCTTGGAAGAACAATTTCAGAATTTCTTTTCTTGGAAATGAGTTCTTCTTCTCTTACGCTGTAGTGCTCACAAACAGTACTTATTATAAGTGATGTAGTAATTACCTTTGATTGATCAGGATAAACAATATCTTTGAGTGCTTCCTTGGTATTATCAAGGTTAACATCAACATTATTTAGACGTGAATAAGCAATGATCTTATTATATGCTCCTTCAAGTTCTCTTATATTTGATTTGATATTAGTAGCAATATATTCAAATATTGAATCGTCTATTTTTTTATTAGAATCCTCGGCGTTCTTTTTAAGAATAGCCATTCTTGTTTCATAATCAGGTGCCTGAATATCTGCAATAAGTCCCATTTCAAATCTTGAGCGGAATCTTTCTTCAAGCGTTTCCATTTCCTTTGGAGGTTTATCTGATGAAAGAACAATCTGTTTTCCTGCCTGGTGAAGCTCATTGAATGTATGGAAAAATTCCTCCTGAGTAGATTCTTTTCCTATAATAAACTGAACATCATCTACAAGAAGTACATCTACCTTACGATATTTCTCACGAAGTCTTGACATTGCTTCGCTCTTACCACTCCTTATGGATTCTATTACTTCATTTGTAAACTGCTCTGATGTAACATAAAGAACTTTTGCTTTTGGATTATGATCCATTACAAAATGTCCTATTGAATGCATCAGATGGGTTTTACCAAGTCCAGGGCCTCCATAAAGGAAAAGAGGATTATAGGATTCTCCAGGTGATTCTGCTACAGCAAGTGAAGCGGAGTGAGCAAATTTATTATTACTTCCTACTACAAAAGTATCAAATACATATTTAGGATTAAGATTTGCACTTTCATAATCGATGTTTTTATTTTTTTCTTCTATAGAAGTGTTGTTTGATTCATCTTCACTTTCTGAAATATCCTTATTTAATAGAAAGGAAATATTAAGTGCCATTCCAATAAGCTCTGATATTGTGACTTTAAAAAAATTCTCATAGTGATTAACAATATAAGAAAGGGCAATAGTATTGTCAGAAGGAATAAGAATATAAACTATATTTTCTTCAAGCTTATAGAATTTAAGAGGATCTATCCATGTTTTATAGGAAATATCCGTAATTCCTGATTCTTCTCTTATGTTATTTTTAATACTTTCCCAACCTGTTTTAATTAATTCCGATGATTCAAGTGTTTCCATTAGTGCCCCTTCAATATTTAATTTTACTATCTTATTCGTTAATTTAAGGTTATTAACGCAGATGACTATATTTTATATTATAGGGCAGGAAATATCAAATTATGCTTATTTGTGGATAACTTTGTGACAATAATGTCATAATTATTATTTAAAAAAATATATTGTGGAAAAAATTATTTTTTATAAACACGAATTTTCCCTTTAAAATTCCTTTTTTCGTAATTTAAGATTAATAATTCACATTATTATCCACATGTTTTCCACAGAATGTGGATTTATTATTGTATTTTTTTTAAAAAACACATGTTATCCACATTTTCAACATTTTGTTGTTGATAATTATTTGTGATACTATATGTTGTAAAAAAATTTTTTATGAAAAAGTTCGCTTTTTATAAGGCTTTAGCCTTGACTTTACTGGTCTTATTTTATATACTAATAGAGATTTTTTCCACTTATAATGCATTGATTAAAAAGACATTTTAATAATATGTTCTTTTAATATGTATTATGTATAAGACATATTATTTTACTAATGAGTTTGATTAAGAAGGAGGTGTATTTAACTATGAAGATGATGACATTCCAGCCACATAAGCTTCAGAGAAAGAGAGTACATGGTTTTAGATCTAGAATGAGTACTCCCGGAGGAAGAAAAGTATTAGCTGCCAGACGTGCTAGAGGCAGAAAAGTTTTATCAGCTTGATGATTAAGGCCACATTTTATATGTGGTCTTTTTTTGAAGATAATATATTGTTTTTAATTTGAGCTGATATGGAGAAATATTGAATGATTTTTTCAGAATCATTAAAAAAAACAGAAGATTTCAAGAACGTTTATAAGAACGGTAAATCTTATGCTGATAGGAACATCGTTTTATATATGTGGAAAAATGAATCAGATAAAAATCGTCTTGGAATTTCTGCAAGTAAGAAAATTGGAAATAGTGTTGTAAGACACAGATTCTCTAGACTTGTTAGAGAATCATACAGACTACATGAAAATATATTTAATAGTGGTTTAGATATAGTAGTCGTAGCCAGATCATGCGCTCATGATTCTTCTTTTCATGATATTGAAGATTCTATGCTTAGATTGGCAGGTAAGGCCCGGATAATAAAAAATGACGGGATGTAACTTTTGATAGTTTTGACTGAAAAGATATTATGAAGAAAATTTTTATTTTTTTGATTAAATTCTACAGGAAATATTTATCACCATTAAAGTATACCAAATGTCCTTATATTCCAACGTGCTCAGAATATGCTTTGGAAGCAGTTGAGAAATATGGGGCTCTTAAGGGTGGTTTACTTGCTTTGTGGAGAATATTAAGGTGTAATCCTTTTTCAAGCGGGGGCTATGATCCTGTTCCATAATTCAGGCAGAACAGTTTATTTTTGAATATCACCGGAGGTCACAAATTGACAGGCGTTTTATTAACACAATATCAAGGCAAAATAATTGGACCTGTTGCCTGGGTATTAGGAAAGCTTATGAATGGAGTTTTCATTTGTTTGAATGCTCTTGGAATTCCTAATATTGGTCTTGCAATCATAATTTTTACATTTGTAATTTATATGTGTCTGCTTCCTCTTACTATCAAGCAGCAGAGATTTTCAAAGCTTCAGACTAAAATGAGTCCTGAGCTTAAAGAAATTCAGAACAAATATAAGGGTAAGTCAGATCAAAATTCAATGCTTGCTCAGCAGGAAGAAGTAAAAGCTCTTTATGCTAAATATGGCGTTTCCCAGACAGGAAGCTGTATTCAGATGCTTATTCAGATGCCTATTCTTTTTGCTCTTTATAGAGTTATTGATTCTATTCCTGCATATGTTAATTCAGTTTACTCTGTATTTCAGGGTCTTGCTGATAAGCTTATCACTGCTCCTGGAAGTACTGATTTTATGCAGACTTTATCAGGTGCTTCAAGATTTACAAGTCAGTTTTCCAATGCTTCATTTACAGATGGAGTAGTATCTAGCTATACAACTAATACATTTATTGATGTACTTAATAAGTGTTCATCAGCTGATTGGGATTCACTTGCTACTCAGTTTCCTGATTTGTCATCACTTGTTACTTCAACTCATGCAAATGTAATTCATCTTAATAATTTTCTTGGACTTAATATAGGTGATTCACCTTCTTATCTTCTTAGTAATGCGATAAGTCAGAAATCAGTTATTCTGATTATTGCAGCAATAGCTGTTCCTGTACTTGCAGCACTTACTCAGTGGATAAATGTTAAGCTTATGCCTACAGCTGGGGATAATACTCCTGCAAATACTGACCCTAATGATTCTACTGCACAGATGGCCAATACTATGAAGACTATGAACATGGTAATGCCTCTTATGTCTGCATTTTTCTGTTTTACTCTTCCTGCAGGTATGGGACTTTATTGGATATCAGGTTCTGTAATCCGTAGTATTCAGCAGGTATTTGTAAATCGTCATATTGATAAGATGGATATTGATGCTGAAATCGAGAAGAATCAGGCTGCTTATAAGAAGAAGCTTGAGAAGAAAAAAGAAGTTACTCCTAATATGAATCAGTATGCAAATCTTAGAACTAGATATATGGATACTGATGTTTCAGCTGAATCTAATATTTCTAATGAGGAGAAAGAGGAAGCAAAATATAAAGCTGATTCTTTGTATGAAAGTGGAAAGGCTAGAAAAGGAAGTCTTCTTTCTAAAGCAAACATGGTAAAAGATTTCGATGAAAGAAATGATAAATAAGGGGTGAGAGATATGGACTTTATTGAAGTTTCTGCTAGAACTGTTGATGATGCTATTACTGAGGCATGCGAACAATTATCTGTCACCAGTGACAGACTTTATTATGATATTATTTCAGAGGGTTCAAACGGATTTCTTGGTATTAATGCTAAGCCTGCTGTAATTAAGGCTGCAGTTAAAGAAGAGACAAAGGAAGAAACCACCGAAGTTCCTTCTAAGAAAGATTCTGATAATGAATCAGATGTAGATTATGTTGAAGTAACAAAGAAATTTTTAAGTGATATTTTTTCTGCAATGAAAATGGATTATTCTGCTGATGTTAGTTACAATGAAAAAGATTCACAGCTTGATGTAAAGCTTGAAGGTGCAGACATGGGCGTCCTTATTGGTAAAAGAGGACAAACTCTTGATTCTCTTCAGTATCTTGTTTCACTTGTTGTTAACAGAGAAGCAAAAGATTATATTCATGTAAAGGTTGATACAGAGGATTATCGTGAGAGAAGAAGAGCTACTCTTGAAAATCTTGCCAGCAATATTGGTAGGAAAGTCAAGAAAACAAGACAGCCGGTTTCTCTTGAACCTATGAATCCTTATGAAAGAAAGATTATCCATTCAGCGTTACAAAATGATAAATTTGTTACAACGCATAGTGAAGGTGAAGAACCTTATAGAAGAGTTGTAGTAACTTTGAAAAAGTAATTTCTTTGATGCCCCTCTTTGCAATGCATTGAGGGGCTTTTTATTGGAAAGCTTTAATGCAGAGGTTTAAATATTATGTTTCATGAAAATGATACGATTGCTGCGATTGCTACAGCAGTTTCTGATTCCGGTATTGGAATAATTAGAATAAGTGGTATTAATGCAGTAGAAACAGCAAATAAATTTGTTGTTTCACCAAATTATTCAAAAAATATGGTTTTGAAACAGGCCTCTCATACGATTAGGCTTGGCTTTTTCTGTAGTCGAATAGATGACTCTTTTGACGAACACTGCATTATTGATGAAGTAATGGTTTCTGTAATGAAGGCTCCGAAAAGTTATACCAAAGAAGATGTAGTTGAAATAAATTGTCATGGCGGCATTGTTGTTATTAATAAAATTCTTGGAGTTCTTATTAATGGGGGATGCAGACTTGCTGATCCAGGTGAATTTACAAAAAGAGCTTTTTTAAATGGTAGAATTGATTTGACACAGGCTGAAGCCGTTATGGATACTATTAGTGCACAAAATGAGTTTGCTCTTAATAATTCTGAAATGCAGCTTCATGGTTTACTGAAAACTAAAATTAATGATTTTAGAAAACAGATTTTGTATAATATGGCTTTTATTGAATCAGCCATTGATGATCCAGAAAATTATGATCTTACAGGTTTCCCTGAAAGATTATCAGATACAGTTTCTTCTATTATTAATGATTGTGATATTCTCATCAGTTCTTTTGATGAAGGACATATGCGTAAAGATGGAATAAATACAGTAATTATTGGAAAGCCAAATGCAGGAAAATCGTCTCTTCTAAATTTGCTTGCCGGAGAAGAGAGAGCTATTGTTACTGACATTGCTGGTACTACAAGAGATAATATAGAAGATACCATTAGACTTGGTGATTTTGTATTAAATATTAATGACACAGCTGGAATTAGAAATACAGATAATGTTATAGAAAGAATTGGAGTTCAGAGAGCTGTTTCGCTTGCCGAAAAAGCTGATCTTATTCTTTATATGATTGATTCTACACGCGAGCTTGATGCTAATGATTCTGAAATTATTAGCAAAATAAAAGATAAAAACTTTGTTGTTATTTTAAATAAAACAGATCTTTCAGATAAGGTTATCCTTAATGAAAAAGAATTGTTTTCTTTTTTTTCTTCATCTGATAATTATAGTAAAGATTCACTTCTTAATTATACTAACGATGGAATACCTTATATTTTGGCTGGCTCAAAGAAACAATTTATTATTAAGGCTTCTATGGTTGAAGAAAATGGAATTGTTGAACTAAAAAATATTATTAGTGAAATGTTTTTTAGTGGAAAGCTTCTTCCGCAACAGGAAATGTATATTACAAATGTTAGGCATAAGAATGCTCTTTGCAGAGCGACTGAAAGTTTGAGACTTGTTATGAATGCAATTGATGATAATATGTCTGAGGATTTTTACTCTATTGATCTAATGAATGCATATGAAGCATTTGGTTCGATTATCGGAGAAGATGTTGGAGAAGATCTTGTTAATGAAATCTTTGAGAAATTTTGTATGGGAAAATAATTTATACTTTAATTATAGTAGTGGTGAAATTTTTATAGTTTAAATAGTTTAACTAATTGTTTATTTAAGTTTAAATAATGAATTCTTTGTGGTGATTAGATATGGATAAGTTTGTTGAAAATGTAGATGTTTGTGTAATAGGTGCTGGACATGCTGGTTGTGAAGCTGCACTTTGTTGTTCAAGACTTGGACTTGAAACGGTAATATTTACTGTTAGTGCAGATAATATTGCTTTTATGCCTTGTAATCCTCATATTGGTGGTTCTTCAAAGGGTCATCTTGTTAGAGAAATTGATGCTCTTGGTGGGGAGATGGGGCGAAATATTGATAAAACCTTTCTTCAGTCTAAAATGCTTAATACTTCGAAAGGGCCCGCTGTTCATTCACTTCGTGCTCAGGCAGATAAACAGGCATATTCTCAGTCTATGAAAAGTGTTCTTGAAAATCAAGATCACTTAACTATTAAGCAGGCAGAGGTGTGTGAATTATTAACTGAAAATTATTCCGACGATAAGAACCCTTCTGCAGAAAAGAAGATAGTTGGTGTTAGGATTTATACTGGCCGTGAATATCTATGTAAGGCTGTGATTATTTGTACTGGTACTTATTTAAAATCCAGATGTCTTTGTGGTGAGGCAATTACCTTCACAGGTCCTAATGGAATGCAGCCTTCAAATAATCTTTCGGCGTCTCTTTTAGAGAGTGGTATTGAACTTAGAAGATTTAAAACCGGAACTCCTGCAAGAATGGACGGTAGAAGTATTGATTATTCTAAGATGACTGAGCAGTTTGGTGATTCTCCTGTTGTTCCTTTTTCTTTTGATACTCCTAAAGAAGCTGTTCAAAAAAAGCAGGAATCATGTTGGCTTACTTATACTAATGAAAAAACGCATGAAATAATTAGAGCTAGTATTGATAGGTCTCCTATTTATTCTGGTGTTATTGAAGGTGTTGGTCCAAGATATTGTCCTTCTATTGAAGATAAGGTAATAAAGTTTCCTGATAAGAATAGGCATCAGGTTTTCATTGAGCCAGAAGGTCATTTTACTAATGAGATGTATGTTGATGGAATGTCTTCTTCTATGCCTGAAGATGTTCAGCTTGAAATGTATCGTTCTGTGCCCGGACTTGAGAATTGTAAAATTGTAAAAAATGCCTATGCTATTGAGTACGATTGCTTATGCTCTGGACAACTTTCGCCTGTTCTTGAAATCAAAAAGATACATGGTCTTTTTTCCGCAGGTCAGTTTAATGGTAGCAGCGGTTATGAGGAAGCAGCGGCGCAGGGACTCTACGCTGCTATAAATGCTTCTAGAGAAATTCAAGGAAAGCCTTTTATTACTATCGACAGGTCTGAGGGTTATATTGGTGTTCTTGTTGATGATCTGGTAATGAAGGATAATCTTGAACCGTATCGAATGATGACTTCGAGAGCGGAGTACAGACTTCTTCTTAGACAGGACAATGCTGATATCAGGCTCCGTGAAAAAGGTTATGAGGCAGGTCTTGTCTCTAAAGATAAGTATGAGTATGTTGTCTATAAGGAAAAAGAGATTCAGAAGGAAGTAGAAAGACTTAAAAATACTGTTGTTGGAGCCAATGCCACTGTTCAAGCTTTTCTTACTGATAAGGGAACATCTTCTTTAAAAACAGCTACATCTCTTGCTGAACTTATATGCAGACCTGAGCTTGATTATGGTATTCTTTCTGAAATTGATAAAGATAGACCTATGCTTTCTGATGATATTATTACTCAGGTTGAGATTACTATAAAGTATGAAGGTTATATTGATAGACAGAACAAACAGGTTGAACAATATAAAAAGTTGGAGAATAAATTTATTCCAGCTGATATAGACTATGATGATATTGGTAGTCTTCGAATTGAAGCAAAGCAGAAACTTAATAAGTTTAGACCTTTAAATATAGGTCAGGCTTTCAGACTTGGCGGAGTAAATCCTGCAGATATTTCTGTTCTTCTTATTTATATAGAAGCAAAGTATGGTAGAGGTTAATTGTGTGGATTCTTAGCTTTTTTGAATTCTGTATTATAAGATGTTTTTTGAAAGGATTATTATGGAGGATTATTCAGCGTTTACTTCTGATTTAAAAACTTTAGGAATAGAACTCACCAATAAGCAGATTGATCAGTTCAATACTTATTTTGAATTACTTGTTGAATGGAACAAAGTTATGAATCTTACAACCATAACAGAATTTTCAGATGTTTGTAAGCTTCATTTTGTTGATTCACTTATGGCTTCTAAATTTTATGACTTTTCTGCAAAGAATTATTCGCTTGTTGATATTGGAACTGGTGCTGGTTTTCCTGGAATTCCATTAAAAATTATTTTTCCTAATTTAAATGTTACATTGCTTGATTCATTGAATAAGAGATTGAAATTTCTTAATGAAGTAATTGATAAGCTCGGACTTAACAATGAAGAGGGTCAAATTGTAACTGTCCATGGTAGAGCAGAGGATATGGCAGCTCATTCCAAGACTGGAATTCTTCGTGAAAAGTTTGATATTGGGTGTGCAAGAGCTGTTGCGAATCTTTCTACTCTTTCTGAGTATTGTCTTCCTTATGTAAAAAAAAGGGGAGTTTTTATTTCTTATAAGAGTGCTGATATTAAGGACGAGGTATCTTCTGCAGGGAAGGCAATCAAACTTTTAGGTGGTAAGACAAGGTCTGTTAATGAATTTGTTCTTCCTGATACGGATGTTAATCGTTCGATTATTATTATTGATAAGTGCAAGAATACGATGCCAATGTATCCTAGAAAAGCTGGGCTTCCATCTAAAGAACCTCTATAGATGGTTCTTTTTTAAAGATAAAAGTGAATTCTTAATTTCTAAATGGGAATGGAAGCTCTATATTATTTCTTTTTATTCAAATATATACTCACAATAATGTTTTTCGTGATAGAATATTGTTTGTGTACTTGATTGCTTTCAAATTGTTTTTTACTAGATGTTGTGGATTGTTTATATTATTAAAACTTGATCATTTAAAATGTTTCACGTGAAACATTTTAAACCTAATAATTGAAAACACAAAAAATTGTTTCACGTGAAACATAAAAACACAATATCTAGAAAAAGTTTGTGAAACATTTTAAAAAAGAAAAAATTTCACGTGAAACATAATTAAAAACAAAGATGGCTTTCAAAAACAAAAATCAAGATGTTGTGGTTTTTGGAATATATAAATAAAACAAGGACTCTTTTTATATCAGATAACGAAGGGGATTAGATGGGACGAATAATTGCGGTTGCAAACCAAAAAGGTGGAGTAGGAAAGACTACTACTGCGATAAACTTATCAGCAGCACTTGCAGATCAGAAGAAAAAAGTTCTCGTTGTTGATACAGATCCACAAGGAAATACAACAAGTGGATTTGGAATTGAGAAAAATAAACTTGAAAATACAATCTATGAACTTATTATTGATGAGTGTGAAGTAACAGATTGCATCAAGAAAAATGTTTATGAAGGCGTAGATATCATTCCATCAAACGTTGATTTGGCTGCAGCTGAAATTGAACTGATTGACGCAGAGGGAAAAGAGTTTATATTAAAAAACAAAATCAAAGAGATAAGAAATAACTACGACTTTGTTATTATTGACTGCCCTCCATCACTTAGTTTATTAACGGTCAATGCAATGACGACAGCTGATACAGTGCTTGTTCCAATCCAATGTGAATATTATGCACTTGAAGGATTGTCTCAGCTTATTCATACTGTGAACCTGGTCAAGGAGAGACTTAATCCAAATCTTGAGATGGATGGAGTTGTTTTTACTATGTATGACTCGAGAACAAATCTTTCACTTCAGGTTGTAGAAAATGTAAAAGAGAACATCAGTGAAAAAGTTTATAATACAATTATTCCAAGAAGTATCAGACTAGCTGAAGCGCCAAGTTATGGAGAGCCAATCACCTCATATGATCCAAAGTCATCTGGTGCAGAAGCATATAGACTTCTTGCAAAAGAAGTAATTAGTAGAAAATTCCAGTAATCAAAATAATATCTCAACCAGAAAGAAAAGGGGGAAATTATGCCGGCAGCAAAAGCGAAAAGTGGGAAAACTGCAAAAAGAGGATTAGGACATGGCTTGGATTCTATTATTCAGGGAGAAGCCAAAATTATTTCAACTGTAGAAAGCGATGCAGATGGAGTAAAGAAAACGGTCAACATAATCGAGGTTGAACCAAATAGAAAACAGCCAAGAAAGAATTTTGATGAAGATGCATTACAGGAGTTATCTGGCTCAATCAAACAGGTAGGAATCCTTGAGCCAATATTGGTTAAAAAAAGAGAAGACTACTATGAGATAATTGCCGGTGAAAGAAGATGGAGAGCGGCAAAAATTGCTGGACTCAAGAAGGTGCCGATTGTAATAAGAAACGATCTGACTGAGCAGCAGATTGTAGAGATTCAGCTCATTGAAAATATTCAAAGAGAGAATCTTAACCCTATTGAGGAAGCCGTTGCATATAGAAGACTTATGACTGAATTTGGACTCAAGCAGGATGAAGTTGCTGACAGAGTATCAAAGAGCAGAGTTGCAATTACGAATTCAATGAGATTATTAAAGCTTTGCGATAAAGTTCAGGCAATGATTATTGATGGCAAACTATCTACCGGTCATGCAAGAGCAATCATTTCTATTGAGGATGAGCAGGAACAAATTGCTATTGCCGAGAGAATTTTTGATGAGAAACTCAGCGTAAGAGATACAGAGAAGCTTGTTAAAAGTATTCTTGCTCCAAAGAAAGAAAAAAAGAAGGCTATTAAGAATGAGAGCCTTGAAGTAATTTATAGAAGTTTGGAAGAAAAATGCAAGGAATCTATTGGTACAAAGGTACAGATTTCATCCTCCGGAAAAGGCGATGGTTCAGGTAAAATTGAGATTGAGTTTTATACGAATGATGATCTTGAAAAAATCACAGACCTCCTTGCAAAAAGAAACGGAGAAAACTAAAAGAAATGAATAGCGAGATTTTAAATTACTTGGGACTTGGAAATATCGATCCGGCAATCTTTTTTCTGGTGCTTATTGGAATAATACTTATTTTGATAATTCTTTTGATAGTACAGATAGTAAAATGTGGAAAGCTCTCAAAACGAATCAATAAATTCATCAAAGGAAAGGACTGCGATAGTCTGGAAAATCAAATTACCGAGCTTTTTGAAGATAATAAATATATTATTGGTAATTCAGAGGCAAACAAAAAGGGAATTAGTGAAATCAAGGTAAGCCTTCAGAGAAGCCTTCGAAAGATTGGTATTATTAAATATGATGCATTTAATCAGATGGGTGGAAAACTAAGCTTTGCACTTGCAGTACTCGATGAAAATGACAATGGATTTATTCTCAATTCAGTTCATAGCGCTGATGGATGCTATCAATACATAAAGATAATTAAAAGAGGCGAGAGCGAGCTTGATCTTGGAGATGAGGAAAGAGAAGCTCTTAACGACGCAATAAGTTCAAGATAAAAAATTTGGAGGACAAATTATTATGATAGACATTAAATTCTTAAGAGAAAATCCAGATGCAGTTAAGGATAATATTAAGAAGAAATTTCAGGATTCAAAGCTTCCACTTGTTGATGAAGTTATTGAACTTGATAAAGAAAGTAGAGAAGTTCAGCAGGAAGCAGATGATCTTCGCTCAAAGAGAAATAAAATATCCAAAGAAATAGGCGCTCTCATGGCTCAGGGCAAAAAAGATGAAGCTATGGAGAAAAAGCAGGAAGTTGCAGATAGTGCAAAGAGACTTGCAGAGCTTGAAGAAAAGCAAAAGGAAGTAGATGAAAAAATCACTAAGATAATGATGGTGATTCCTCAGATTATGGACCCATCAGTACCTATTGGTAAAGATGATTCACAGAATGTAGAAATTGAGAAATTCGGTGAGCCAGTAGTTCCTGATTTTGAAATACCTTATCATACAGAGATAATGGAAAAATTTGATGGAATAGATCTTGATGCAGCAAGAAGAGTTGCAGGAAATGGATTTTATTATCTTAAGGGAGATATGGCAAGACTACATTCAGCAGTTCTTTCTTATGCAAGAGATTTCATGATTGACAGAGGATTTACATATTGTATTCCTCCTTACATGATTCATTCAGATGTAGTTGCAGGAGTAATGAGTTTTCCTGAAATGGATGCAATGATGTATAAGATTGAAGGAGAAGATCTATACCTCATCGGAACAAGTGAGCATTCAATGATAGGTAGCTTTATTGATCAGATAATTCCTGAAGAAAATCTTCCAAAGACACTTACAAGCTATTCTCCTTGCTTTAGAAAAGAGAAGGGTGCGCATGGTATCGAGGAAAGAGGCGTATACAGAATTCACCAGTTTGAAAAGCAGGAAATGATAGTAGTATGTAAGCCTGAAGATTCAAAGACCTGGTATGATAAGCTTTGGAAGAATACAGTTGATTTCTTTAGATCAATGGATATTCCTGTAAGAACTCTTGAATGCTGTTCAGGCGATCTTGCAGATCTTAAGTGTAAATCATGCGATGTTGAAGCATGGTCACCTAGACAAAAGAAATATTTTGAGGTTGGAAGCTGTTCAAACCTTGGAGATGCTCAGGCAAGAAGACTTAAAATCAGAATTAAGGGAAAAGACGGAAATTATCTTGCCCACACTCTTAATAATACATGTGTTGCTCCGCCAAGAATGCTTATCGCATTTCTTGAGAACAATCTCCAGGCAGATGGATCAGTTAAAATTCCAAAAGCCCTTCAGCCTTACATGGGTGGAAAAGAAGTGATAAAATAGTTAAAAGATTTAATTTGTGCACAGAAGGGAGGTTACTGTATGCATAAATATATGAAGGCAATTGGATATAGTAACATTCCATCTCGTGCAAAGCTTCAGGAAATACTTAATGAATGTGTTCATACAGCTTCAAGCAGTTCATATAATATTAATGAAGACAATACTATTCTAAGTGTTTTTTATAAGCAGGTCTCTCAAAACTTTGGGATTGCTATTGTAGGAAATTTTGATGAGGAAGACAAATTTACTATCGAGTATTATTTTCCTTATGTTCAGGCATCAGAAATAAGTACAGATGCAGCTTTTTCTATTGAACGGCAATATGCACAGGAATCATATGAAGGAATATGTGAGGATTCAAGAATCGGAGTTTCACTTATATTCTATATTCAAAATATGATTTCTTTTCTCAAGAACGATGGAGATGAAAGAAAGCTTATTGAGGATGCGACGATTTCCCTGTCAGCCCTTTCAGTAGCAGGTATTGTTATGATGCCTATCCAGAAAACAGCGGATGAGGTTCAGGAAATCAGAACTAAAATGAAAAAGCGAACAGGTATGATAACCGATGCAAGAAACGGTGACAATACAGCAATCGAAAGTCTTTCGCTCGAGGATATGGACCTATACACATCTATAACCAAAAAGATTAAGCGCGATGATGTCTATACTTTGGTTGATACATATTTCATGCCTTTTGGAGTCGAATGCGATCAATATTCAGTTCTTGGAGAAATCGAAGAATGTAAAAGAGAGCAGAATGAATTCACAAGAGAGTTTATGTATCTGCTCAAAATCAGATGCAATGAGCTGACATTTGACGTTGGAATTAATCAGAAAGATCTTCTTGGAGAACCTGAAGTTGGAAGAAGATTTAAGGGACAGATATGGCTTCAAGGCTACGTAAATTACAAGGATTAACTTGAAGTGAGTGCTCTAATATGATAAAGTATAAAAAGTCTGAAAAATGTTGCAGTACTAAGAAATATGCTGCTCCACAGACATAATTTAATACGTATGCGTAGCTCAGCTGGATAGAGCACACGCCTCCTAAG
>CAZJWA010000045.1:0-21924 GCA_964549585.1 uncultured Butyrivibrio sp.
TGTCGTAACATAATGATCATCTGCAGTAAGTCCATGTGGATTGGCAAAATGACTCTTTGTAGCCCCAATTTCTTTTGCTTCCTCATTCATCATTTCAACAAAATTATCCATCGAGCCACCGATGCCTTCAGCAATAAGTACCGCAGCATCATTTGCAGAATAAATCAGCAAAATATGAAGAGCCTGATCAAGAGTCATCGTATCTCCTGCTTTAAGGCCAATAAGCTGTGCACCTGATTCTGTTATCTGAACATCAGAAGTTGCAGTAAGTGTTTGATCAAGCGAGCCATACTTAAGTGCAACAAGCGCCGTCATAACCTTTGTAAGTGAAGCCGGTGCAACCTGTTCATTTACATTAAGAGCATATAGCGTTTCTTTATTATTTAAATCAAATAAACCTGCGCAGCTCGCTGATGACATAGATGCGCTTTCACTTGAAACATCTGAATCTGCAACGCATAGACCAGACGCAAAAGTTGACAAAGCTTCATTCGATAACTTGGAACTTTCACTAGTATTTTCATAAGGCAAACTATATCCACTGCCAGAACATCCAGTCAAAAAAAGCATTGATGATAAAATCATAACAATGCTTTTTTTTATTAAACGATTATTTATACATTTCACGCCACTCAAGATCTCCTCTATCAAGTGATTTGATTAAGAGCTCTGCGGATGCAAGATTAGTTGCAACCGGAATGTTATGCATATCACATAATCTCATAACATTATTGATATCCGGCTCATGTGATTTCTGAGTAAGAGGATCTCTTAAAAAGATGACCAAATCTATCTCATTATGTTCAATAGCAGCACCTATCTGCTGTTCTCCTCCAAGATGACCTGCGAGAAACTTATGAACAGAAAGATTTGTTACTTCTTCAATAAGTCTTCCGGTTGTACCTGTTGCATACAATTCATTTTTACTAAGAACACCCCTATATGCGATGCAGAAATTCTGCATAAGCTTCTTTTTTGCATCATGAGCAATTAATGCAATATTCATAAAGCCTGACCTCCTAAACATATCTTTTGCAATTCAGAACACAATCATTTTAACATATTTTTGTTACTTTAGCTTCAGAAATTCGAATAAAACTTAATTGTTTTATTGATTTTTAATAATTTTATATAAAAACACTAATATCTTCTGCTTTGAAGCTTAACATTTAGAACAAATCCCATACCAATATAAATACTTACAAGTGAAGTAAGACCAGAACTAATTAGGGGAAGAGGAATACCGGTATTTGGAAGCAGTCCAGTTGCAACTCCTATGTTCATAAAACTTTGAAAAAACATAAGACACCCCATACCAGTAGCAATTATCTGTCCGGCTTTATCCTTTGCCTTTGAGCCAATGATAAAGCATTTCACTGCAATTAGTACAAACAAAATAATAACAATACAAGAGCCTATAAAACCAAATTCCTCGCCTATAACAGAAAAAATAAAATCCGTCTGTGACTCAGAAATAAATCCGCCGTTTAAAACAGATGAAATTTCATTAGTGTTATAGCCCTTCCCTTGAAGCTGACCCGAACCGATTGCCATCATAGAGTTTAGCGTCTGATAAGCCTCTGAATTAGCATAATCCTCTGGATGAAGCCATGCTAAAATACGTCTTTGCTGATAATCATGAAGGAATATGCAGTCAGGTTGAATTGCCAAGTAAAGTCCGACACATGCGGTTGGAATAGTTACTGCAAGTATCCCGGCTACAATTTTCCAGTCAATCCCACTGATGAAAATAATTGAACAAAAGATAATTATTATCATAAGACTCGTCGACAAATCAGGCTGTCTAAGTACAAGAATAAGCGGCGGAATAAGTAAAAGACAGCATAGCAAAATAAATTTTGTTGTCATTTTCTTTTTGGTATTTACCATAATAAACTGAGCATAAAAAAGAATCAGTAAAATTTTGGCAGTTTCTGATGGCTGAAAAGTCACTCCAAAAATATTAAGCCATCTCTGAGATCCATTTGTTGAATGCCCCATTACAAAAACCAGTAGCAGCAAAACAATATTTGTAGCATAAATTACCCAGTTATACCTAATAAGCTTAGTGTAATCAAGAAATGAAATAAAAACCATAAGAACTACGCCAAGGAATATTCCCATAAGCTGTTTATTTACCAAACTGTCATCAGCACTGCTAATTGCAGCAACGCCGATCAAAGAATGAACAATTACCAGTATTATCAATAAAAAATCATATTTCCGAAGTGAATATCTCTTTATCATTGAAATCCTCTAATAGTTTAGTCTGCTGAACTGTTTGTAGAATCAATTTCCTTTGCAGTTCCTGACAAAAGTGTATCTCTGTTATTCTCGTCAAAATAGTACTTAAATACATCCTTTGAAATCTGAGCCGCATAGCTTGATGAATATCCATAGGCTACTCTTGTTGCAATAGCTATCTGCGGGCTTTCATAAGGCGCATAACCAACAAATAATGCATGGTTTGCTCTATCCGTTCTCTCCTCTGCTGTTCCAGTCTTACCTGCAACATTAACGCTTACTTCACTAAAATATGAATGATTCTCAGCAACGCCCCTCATACCAAGGTGAATAGCATCCCAATAAGAAGAACTCATATCTATAGTATTTCTGACTGTAGCAGAATTATCCAATAAAAGATTACCATTGGAATCAGTCGTTTTATCAATAAGAGTAAGATTATAGCAAGTTCCGCTATTTGCAACAGTCGTTACATATCTGGCAAGTCCAACAGTTGTATATGCATTGTTACCCTGTCCAATCGCTGATCTAACAGAGTCAATAGATGAAAACTGTGGATCGGATTCATCGATTTCTATTCCACTTGTATCAGTTAATCCATACATATCAGCATATTTTTCGAGCTTATTAAGACCAACATCAGATGAATATGTATTTCCAACAAGTCCAAGATCATAACCAACCTGGAAAAAGAAATAGTTACAAGAATGCCTGATTGCGCCGGATACATTAAGTGATCCATGAGCGCTTGGATAAATCCAACACCTTGGAGAAGGCGTAATCATATCAAATTCACCAACGCATGTAATCGTAGAACTTGTAGTAATAACGTTTTCCAAAAGTCCTGCAGTTGCAGAAACCATCTTAAAGGTTGAACCAGGAGCAGTCTTTTGCTGAGTTGCGTAATTATAAAGCGGTTTTGAAAGATCATTTCTTAAAGAAGCATAATAATTCGCATCAACTCCATTTGCCATTTTATTGTTGTCATAGCTTGGGTATGATACAAGCGCCAGAACATCTCCTGTATTTACATCCGTAATAACCATTGAGCCCGAACATGGATCAAGATTAAGCTGAGCCGGTGTAATATCCAAATTTGAAATGCGATTAAGCATAAATGTATAAGATGATTCTCCGCCGCCTTCCCACTTTGTCTTTTCAGAAGAGCTAAGTGTAACTACCCCTTGTTCTAAAAGAAGGTTACAAGCATCAGTACCGCTAATCATCCCATCATCAATCATATATTTGTACATCTTCTTATCAAAATATACATCGTTCGAAAGTTGGTCTGTTATATACGTTACTATGCTTGAATATATTTCTTCAGAATCATAATACTGATTATCCAAACTGAGTTTATCTACATTAACCCAGTTCTTTGAAATTGCATAATGTAGAAATTCGCTCATTGAAATAGTTTCATCTTTAGTCCATGCAATATAAGTTTCATCATCCTTATCTACTGCATCAGAATTTAAAATATTATCATCATAAAGCATTTGAACTATATAGCTTTCATAGACCTGATATTCTTTTGAAAGATTCTCATATGTAGTTTTGGTATCAGTCATTTCTTCAGTAAGCTTATTTAAAACGCTGCTTTGTTTAGACAAATACTGCTGGTAAACCTTCTTTTCAGTTGTCTTGGCATCATCACTTACAAAATGAGTCGTATCAATTACTGTGTTATTAAAAAGAGCATAATAAACATCATATATCGGAATTTTAATATCACTGGACTTACTAACTGTAGGAGCTGTTTTCAAATTTACAATCTTTGATAAAAGAATTCCTGCAAGATGTTCCTCAAGAATATCATAGGACGCTTCCTGAAGGTCCTTATCAATAGTAAGATAAACATCATTTCCTGCTACAGAATCTACAAAATCACTGGTTTCAATAACCTTTCCAAGCTTATCAACATATACAGTTTCAGAACCCTTTGTTCCTTGAAGCGTAGTTTCTTCAGACTGCTCAATACCAGCTTTACCTACAGTATCATTAAGGTCATAAGCAGGATTTTCAGCCTGAAGATCAGCAAGCTCATCCGAAGAAACCTTTCCTGTATAGCCAATAATCTGTGAGAAATATTCCGAATCTACATACTTTCTTGCTGTTTCTTCAACGATTGAAACACCATCAAGTGATTTGGAATTTTCCATGATATCTGCAACAGTCTCATCACTCACATCAGAAGCTATCGTTGTATCAATATATTTCTGATAGCTGTTCAAATTCATATCATATCTTACTGTAAGTACCTTAAGAAGCCGTTCATTTGTATATCCAAGACCCGGAGTAAAGGTTGAAGAATCATTAGGATCAGTGTATCCGCCTATTCCAAAAGAAGTGCACAAATCATAAACTACTTCTGCAGCTGTCTTTGACTTCTGCTCGTATTTAAGGTCGTTAGTATTTGCAATACCATACACATCAGCAATAAAGCGAAGTTTTGCAGTATCTTCAACAGTAAATTCAAAATCCCCATTATCATCAAGTGCTATATTAAAATCACTAACAACCTGATCGCCATGAGACTCAATGATATCAATAACGCTATTTACTGTAGCATTGATAGATTTATTCCTTCCGCTTCCACTGTCATAAACATCTTCGATTGCAACAGAATTAGCCAGTTCATTATATGCTAAAAGATTGCCATTTCTATCATAAATATTTCCTCTGGTACTTGGAATATCTTTTTCCTTCTTAATCTTTAACTGAAATGTATCAAGATATGATTCACCATTAACAATTTGCAAAGTAAAAAGCCTGTACACAAGTGTGCAGGATAAAACTACTATTATTAAAATAAAAGCAGTAAATCTTGACGTAAATATCTTATGAATAGTTTCTCTTATTTCATCAAACAAATTTTTTAGCACTCCTTTGAAGTATTTCATCAAGCCTTGTATTTATCCTGAGAATAACCGGATATAAAAAGATTGTGCATACCGCAGTATAAACAACTTCAGGAATAATGATGCTCATAGAATAGTACCCTATATCAAATCTTGTTCTCATAAAAAAAAATAATATATAACAAATAAAGCCATAAGCTAAATCACTTCCAAGAATAACTCCTATAGGAAAGAGTATATTCTCAGGATAGAAAATTCGGTTGAATTTCCCATCAACATAACCAATATACATATAAATAAGCGAATACATACCCAAAAACTGGCCAAAAAAGATATCAACTAACAGGCCACAAAAAAAGCCCGTCAAAAGTCCATCCTTCTCTCCTCTCATTATTCCTGTAGATGCTGTTACAAGAATAAGAAGATTGGGAACGATTCCGCCAAAATTCAGATAAGAAAAAACTGTGGTCTGCAAAACAAATGCAGCTAATATCATAAGAATTGTTACTAATGCTTTTCTCATTATCTTCTTCCCATTAATTCGTTGTTGATTCACCGGAAGCTTTATTTGATGATGCTTCCGAGCTGTCACTAGAAGATGCTTCGTCTGAAGAATCCGAAGTTCCGGCATCATTATTCGAAGAAGCTGTACCTGAAATAATGCTATCTGACGTCGTTACAGTAGATTCATCAACATTCTGCTTTGTCTGTAATATAACGAGTACTTCATCAAGATGCTCAAAATCAACAGCAGGTGTAAGTTGACCTGATTTAGTCAAATTGTTTGAATCAGATTCAATAGCACTGATATATCCAATTAGAATGCCTGGAAGATATTTATTACTTATATTAGAAGTTACAACCTTATCTCCAACTGTTACTCTGTCTGCATCATCAACAAGCTTCGAAAACTCAATAAAACCTGAAGCATATGTCTCAAGATTTCCTGTAACAATTAAATTATCTGAAGTAGAAAGAATCATTCCGCTCGTAGAAGAATCATCATCAATTATTGTTTCAACTTTTGACCAGTTTGATCCGACACTTGAAATTCTTCCTACAAGGCCGCTTCCCGCAATAACATTCATATCAACGCTAAGGCCATCATCAGTACCTTTATCGATGATAAAGCTGTGATACCAGTTTCCCGAATCCTTAGCTATAATCTTTGCACCGGTTTTCTCATATTGATCATATTCAGAATCAAGAGCATAAAGCTCACGAAGATTTTGAAGCTCATAGCGTTCTTGTGAAAGATTAGTATTCTCTGTAGTAAGTGAATCTATCTGTTCCTGCAAGCCTGCATTCTCAGCCTGAAGAGATGCAATTGTATCAAATTTATCAGCTTGAGCCTTAAGAAAAGTTCCAACACTTGTTATACCGTTTTGAAATGGTACAACAATAACTCCGACAACTGTATTTGTTGCATCGGAGAAAATATTTGTCTTATATGTAACTGTAATTAATGAAATACAAAGTACTGTCAAAATAAAAAGGAGATATTTACCTGGTATGGTAAATTTATCTCCCCTTCTTTTAATTACTGGACTCATTTACTCATTCCTTCGATATCGTAAGCAAGTGGCTTATACTGATCATCTTTGATAATCTTTGAAAGGCCAAGTGCAACAGAATTGATTGGATTTTCCGAAATATTCACATTAAGTCCTACGCCATTACTAAGCATCTGTGCCAGATGACATACCTGTGAAGCTCCGCCCGTAAGATATAATCCATGCTTATATATATCAGCAGCAAGTTCCGGAGGTGTACGCTCAAGAGTTGCCTTAATATTATCAAGAATTGTCTCAAAATTCTCCAAAAGAGCATTGTTAATAATGGAAGTTGGGATCTCTCTCTCTACAGGAAGACCTGTAACGATATCTCTTCCATATACTGTTGCTCCCTTATTGTCCTTCTCCAGATTCCTAAGCTCAATCTTTACATTTTCAGCTGTCTTATCGCCAATCATAAGACTATATTCTCTTCTTATTGCTGACCTTATTGACTCATCAAATTTCTTTCCGCCAACCTTGATAAGCTTACTAAGAACGATTCCGCGAAGAGATAATATACTAATTTCAGTAGTATCATAGCCAACATTAACGACCAACACGCCTTGAGAATTCATAACGTCAACATCAAGGCCAAGTCCATCAGCAATAGCTTTTTCGACGACCATAATCTTTTTGGCTTTAACATTACTCTCTCTAATAAGATCATTAAATGCACGCTTCTCGACAGAAGTAACATCTGTCGGAACAGCAATATAGAAATCAACTGGTTTAAGGTTACCCTTCATCTGATCTGTAATAAAAAGCTTAATTAGAGATTCCATATTATTAATGTCAGCAATTACGCCATTACTTAATGGATATGAAATCTTTATAGTGCCTGGGGCCTTCTCATACATCTCATAAGCTGAATCGCCATAAGCAAATATTTCTGTCTTATTGCGAATTGAAATCATATTTTTCTGAACCGTAATACTGTCAGCAGCCTTATTGTATATCTTGATATTATTTGTTCCAAGATCAATTCCGAATACATTGTTACTCAAAATAGAATAACCTCCTATAAAAGATTCTTTTCTTTAAAACTGGTATAACAATTATCACCGATAATAATATGGTCAAGTAACTCTACATTAAGTACTTCACCGGCTTTTTGAATCATTTTGGTGATTTGCAAATCTGCTTTACTTGGGGCAGGATTCCCTGCCGGATGATTATGCATAATGATAACATAAACAGCCTTCTGCCTTAAAGCATGAATAAATACTTCTCTTGGCGAAACAAGTGATGCATCGACAGTTCCAACTGAAAGAATCATTTCGTCAAGAAGCATCATCTTGTTGTTAAGTGACAAAAGATATACATTCTCTCGCTCTTCATGTCGAAGCCGCTGCATATAGTAATCAGCTATAGTTTTTGGCTTACTAAAATCAAGATTAGCATGCCCTTTATCGAGAGACATTCTTCTTGAAAGCTCCGCGATACACTTAATCTTTACTGCCTTTACTTCACCGATTCCTTCAATTTCTCTTAGCTCTTTTACAGAAATATGATTTAGTACATTAAGACCCTTCTCCTGATTATTACCAAAATGAATTATCTCTTTGGCAATATCCATCGGAGTTTTGTTTCTGGTTCCTGTTCGAATAATAATCGCCAAGAGCTCAGAATCGTTTAAAGCATTTGGTCCATACTTCATAAATTTCTCATAAGGAAGTGACTCAACTATCGAATCATCTCTTAGTTTCATACTTCTGATAGACTTACAATTTGTTTCCATATTCTCCTTCTGCATTCTCCGGGCAGTCGGATATGGCAAACCATTCAAAGCCAATATAAATAATACTACTTTTTTATTTTACTGTATAGATTCGTAAAGAACAATTCCTTTATTAATCATATACTGTAGAGTCTTAAGAATGCCAAATTTTCCATGAGGCCACGTAAGTCCGCCCTGGAAAAAGGCCGTATATGGCTCTTTTAAAGGACCATCAGCCGATAATTCAATTGATGAACCAGATACAAATGCTCCAGCAGCCATAATAACCTTGGCATCATATCCCGGCATGTCCCACGGCTCTGGCGTAACATAGCTGTCAACAGGTGCTGCCGCCTGTACTGCTTCGCAAAATGCGATAAGACCTTCAGGTTTGTGAAAAGAAATAGCCTGAATAATATCATGTCTGTCTTCAGTTCCATTTGGAAGTACATCAAAACCAAGTCTCTCATAAATATTTGCAGCAAAAATTGCACTCTTAAGTGCGCATGCAGTAACTGTCGGTGAGAGGAAAAGTCCCTGATAAAACTGCGTTAGTATACCAAGTGAAGCACCAACTTCTTTACCAAGTCCCGGTGATGTTAATCTAAATGCAGCGTTCTCTACACATTCCTTTTTACCAGCGATATATCCTCCAATAGGAGCAAGACCGCCACCGGGATTTTTGATAAGTGAGCCTACTATCATATCTGCGCCAACATCAGATGGTTCAATCTTTTCAACAAATTCTCCATAACAGTTATCAACCATGCAAATTACGTCTGGTTTAATTCCCTTAATAAAAGAAATAAGTTCTCCAATACGCTTCACTGATAAAGTCGGTCTTGTCTGGTACCCCTTTGACCTCTGAATCGTAACAAGCCTGGTCTTTTCATTTATGCATCTTTTAATTTCATCATAATCAAAGCTTCCATCAGGAAGAAGATCCGCCTGCTTATATGTGACTCCGTATTCAGCAAGTGACCCCTTTGATGGGCGAATACCAATAACCTCTTCTAGGGTATCATAAGGCTTTCCAACCGGTGATAAAAGTTCATCACCCGGGCGAAGATTACTCATCAGTGCGAGCGCAAGTGCATGTGTTCCACAAGTTATCTGAGGTCTTACGAGCGCATCCTCGGTATGAAATATCGAAGCATAAACCTTCTCTAAGGTATCTCTTCCGATATCATTATAACCATAACCGGTAGTTCCAAGAAGACAAGCCTCTCCGACTTTATTTTCCTGCATCGCTCCAATTACCTTAAGCTGATTGTATTCAGCAACTGCATCTATCTCGCTAAATCTTTCGCTTAACTCTTTACAAATTTTCTCACCAAAATTATAAACCTCTGATGAAATTCCAAGACTTTCGTACATTTCATTATTACTATAATTCATTATAAAATATCCTTTGATTTATTTAAGATTTCCTTAATTATTGCTTCATCATCATGCCCAAAATCATTTTTGTCAATCCAAATGACTTCCTTTTCGCGTCTAAACCATGATAGCTGTCTCTTGGCAAAATGCCTGGTTCCCTGCTTGATTAGATATATAGCCCGGTCTAAATCATATTCTCCATTTAAGTATCTCACAATCTCTTTATATCCAAGTCCTTGCATTGAAGTCGTATCAGCACTTACTCCGCTTTCAATTAGCGTCTTAACTTCATCTAAGAGTCCCTCACCAAGCATCTTGTCAACACGTTTATCTATACGAGAGTACAGTATATCCCTATCATCTGTCAAAACAAAGTATCTAAAATCATAGGGCGAGATTTTATTATGTTCAAGTTCATTGTGCTTTGAAATCTGCTCTCCTGTTTTATAATTATATTCAAGTGCACGAATAACTCGCTTTGTATTATTCGGATGAATAATTGCAGCTGAATCAGGATCAACATTTTGTAAAAGAGAATGAAGATATTCATTTCCTTTGGTCGCCGCAGTCTGCTCAAGTTTCTCCCTAAACGCCGTATCAGAATCTGTCGCAGTAAAATCAATATCATAAAGAACAGCCTGAATATAAAATCCGGTTCCTCCAACGATTATCGGAATCTTCCCACGAGAAACAATATCATCAATGCATTTCTTTGCCATCTCCTTAAAAAGAACTACATTAAATTCTTCATTTGGCTCAAGAACGTCAATTAAGTGATGAGGAATCCCGTCCATTTTATCTGTTGTAATCTTATCAGAACCAATATTCATTTTTCTGTAAACCTGTACTGAATCAGCGGAAATAATCTCTCCACCGATTTTATGAGCAAGCGATATTGACAAAGCGGATTTTCCGACAGCAGTTGGCCCCGTTAATATAATAAGTGGTTTCTTTTTCTCCATATGCCTCTTTTCCTACCGCAAATATGTATATGTGATAATGGAAAAAGAAATACCAATTGCCACCACGCTACACAATGCGCTTAAACTTCTTATCAAATTCATACTTAGTCATCGAAATAATCGTAGGTCTTCCATGAGGACAATTATATGGATTATCAAGCGAAAGCATCTCATCTATAAGCTCCTGCATTTCAGCTACTGACATATTCATGTTCCCTTTTACGGAAGCTTTGCAGGCCATACTTGCTATCTTTCCGGTAATAACTTCCGGATCCTTCTCGCCACTTGATGAAGAAAGTTCGTCTAAGATTTCACAAAGCATCTCACTTGGATTTGCGCAGCCATAGAGATCCAGCGGTATCTCTCGAAGCGCATATTCTCTTCCCCCAAAATCATCCAAAACAAAGCCAAGCTTTTCAAAATAGCTCTTATAATTCTTGAAAATGTTTTCTTCAAGAGAAGTAAAAGTGATTATTATTGGCGGATTGCAAAGCTGCGTATCTACGCTTCCATCATGATATCTTTTCAGCATTCTCTCGTAGTTTACTTTTTCATGAGCCGCATGCTGATCAACAATAAAAAGCTTGTCCTCAAATTCCAGAATCCAATAAGTCTTGAAAATCTGTCCAATAACTTTATATTTCTCTCTATTTTCTTTAGAAAGCATCTTCTCATCATCAAATATCGAAAGCTGAACATTCTTTTCAACAATTATCTGCTTACTCTTCTTAATTACATTTGAATGAATATCTTCTTCCTTAGAACTTTCAGAATTATCCTTTTGACCCTCAATTACTTTATTCCAAATAGTCGCCCTATTATCATCTTCAATCAAAATAGGATCTTTTGCCGGGCCATCAGCATAAACGGGCTTTTCATCACTAACCTTTTGCCTCTCGATTCGCTTATACTCAAAAGGCTCAGGATAAGAAGCTTTAGTTTGAATAGTGGCAGCGATTGTTTTATGTTCTTCCTTTTGCAAAGGCTCATTTGTGACAGCAGGTTTTTTATTTATCAAAGGCTCATCAATATATGCATCCGGAATCATTTCTTTTGTAGAAAGTGTCTCGGCAATACTACTTCTAATAAATTCATAAAGATTTGGAACATTGTTAAAATGCACTTCCATCTTGGATGGATGAACATTTACATCTACCATATCCGGTTCCATTTCAATATGCAAAATAGCAAACGGAAATTTATGCTGCATAAGAAACTGCGAATAGCCCTCTTCTATAGCCTTTGAAATAACCTTGTCGTGGATAAACCTTCTGTTGACAAAAAACACCTCAAAATTTCTACTTGACCTGTTAACAGAGGGCTTTCCCAAATAGCCTTCAAGTTTTATTCCATCAGTACTTGCACTAATCGGAACAAGATTTGTCGCAATATCTCTTCCATAAATTCGGTAGATAATTTCTTTTAAGTCTCCGTTACCGGAAGTATGAAACTTATCATCCTTATTATTTATAAAGTGAATTGAAACATCAGGATTATCAAGCGCAAGGTGCTCCATTAAATCAGCAATATATGAGCCTTCAGTCGGCGGCTTTTTGAGAAATTTCTTTCGTACAGGTGTATTAAAAAAGATATTTCTAACAATAATAGTTGTTCCGGTTGGGGCTCCAATTTCCTCAAAGCCTGTTTCATCTCCGCCGTTAATCGTATATCTGATTCCGGAAAGGCTATCAGAAGTCTTTGTAATAAGATCGACCTGTGAAACTGCCGCTATACTAGATAGTGCCTCACCTCTAAAGCCAAGTGAATGAATAGTAAATAAATCCTCAATCCTTGAAATCTTACTTGTTGCATAACGCCTAAAAGCTTTTCTGATATCATCCTTTTCTATTCCGGACCCATTATCCGTAACACGTATAAGATCAATTCCGCCGCCCCTTATTTCAACAGTAATACTTGTAGCCCCCGAGTCGATGGCGTTTTCTACGAGCTCCTTAACTACGCTGGCAGGCTTTTCAACAACTTCACCTGCAGCAATCTGATTAATAGTACATTGGTCAAGTTCATGAATATGTTCCATATTAATCCTCATGCCTTTCTATGATATGTGTCACGTCTGTTACATCTGCGCTATTACCATGTGTCTAAATTGCTTGCAAACTATAAATTAAAATCAGCCTGCATTTTGCGGTGACCAACGGTTCTTTAATTCATTTTGAAGCTTATATAAAGTATTAAGAGCATCAAGCGGTGTTAAATTTGAAATATCAACATCACGAAGCTCATTAATTATATCCTCATCCTTTGTTGTATCAAACAGTGACATTTGATCAATATCAACCTGATCGAAATGCTTTACAGGTTTATTATCGGACTTAGAATCAACTGCAATCTTTTGAACATTATCAGTGATATCATTTTCTGAAAGCTGCTCGGCAATCTCTTTTGCCCTGTCAATAACCATATCAGGAAGTCCTGCAAGCCTTGCAACCTGAATTCCATAGCTCTTATCTGCGCCGCCCTTTATTATCTTCCTAAGAAATACAATATCATCGCCGTTTTCCTTGACTGCAATACAATAGTTATTAACATTATCTATTTTACCTTCAAGCTCTGTAAGCTCATGATAATGCGTAGCAAAAAGAGTTTTCGCTCCAAGAATTTTACGATTACTGATGTGCTCAATAACTGCCCATGCAATCGAAAGACCATCATAAGTCGAAGTTCCTCTCCCAATCTCATCAAGAATAAGAAGAGAATTACTTGTAGCATTTCTAAGAATATTTGCGACCTCATTCATCTCAACCATAAATGTGGACTGGCCGCTTCCAAGGTCATCTGATGCTCCAACTCTTGTGAAAATTCTATCAACTACGCCTATTACAGCTTTTTTGGCAGGAACAAAGCTTCCTATTTGAGCCATTAGAACAATAAGCGCCGTCTGTCTCATATAAGTTGATTTGCCGGCCATATTAGGTCCTGTAATAATTGCAACACAGTGCTTTTTGTTATCAAGGTATGTATCGTTTGAGATAAACATATCTGTTGTGTCCATCATCTGCTCAACAACAGGGTGTTTACCCTCAGTAATATTTATAAGCCCCTTTGAATTCAGCTCAGGCTTTGTATATCCATTCTTATCAGCGACATAGGAAAGTGAGCAATATACATCAAGAAGCGCAATTTGCTTTGCTGTTGCAGAAATTCTTCCTATTTCAGCAAGGATTGTTTCTCTAACGCCGCAAAAGACATCATATTCAACTGTATTAAGCTTTTCTTCAGCATTAAGAATTGTATCCTCAAGCTCCTTGAGTCTTGGAGTAATATATCTTTCACAATTTGTCAGTGTCTGCTTTCTTACGAAATCTTCAGGCACCATGTCCTTAAATGAATTAGTTACTTCAAAAGAGTACCCAAACACGCTGCTGTATTTAATTCGAAGATTCTTTATTCCTGTTCTTTCTCTTGTGCTTGTCTCAAGCTCTGTCAGCCAGTTTTTGCCTTCAGTTTTAGCTTTTCTAAGCGTATCAACGTTTTCATCAAACCCGTCTTTGATAAATCCGCCCTCTCGAATAATTAGAGGAGGCTCTTCAACAATAGCTTTATCAATAAGCTCGTAAATATCCTTAAGTGCATCAATTTCCTCAAAAATTTCATTAAGCTCGGGAACATCCTTTAAATCTTCAAGAGCAATCTTGATTGCAGGAAGCATCTTAATTGAATTTCTAAAAGCAAGCAAGTCTCTTGGATTAACAGTTTTATAACTGATTTTGGACATAAGTCTTTCAAGATCGTAAATCGGACTTAAATACTCTCTGATTTCATCTCTTGCAATAGAATTATTCACAAGTCCTTCAACAGCATTTTGTCTTTTGGTAATTTCCGAGATATCAACAAGTGGCTGCTCAATAAAGCTTCTAAGCATACGCGCGCCCATTGCTGTTTTAGTCTTATCAAGAACCCAAAGAAGTGTTCCTCTTTTTTGCTTATCCCTCATAGTTTCAACAAGCTCAAGATTCCGCCTTGTAGAACTATCAAGGAGCATGAATCTATTTGTAAGATAAGGAGATACCTTTAAAATATTACTAAGATCCGTCTTTTGCATATCCAAAAGATATATAAGCAGAGCACCTGCAGCAATAGTTCCAAGCTGAAAATCATCAATTCCAAGTCCAATTAATGAATTTACTTTAAACTGTTTCATTAATGCTCTTTTATCAGAAATCTCATCAAAATAGTGGGAATCAAGAGGATATACTGTTATTCCAAGCCTTGATTTAAACTCTTCCATATCTATTCCGCTAAGCGCAAAAGCATTATTACAAATGATTTCCGACGGAGAATACTTATTTATTTCATCCATCAGTGTTCGAAGACTATCAGCCTCCGACAGATAGAAATCACCTGTTGAAACGTCAGCTACGGATAAGCCGCTTTTATCAGGTGTATAAAAAATACTCATAAGATAATTATTCTTAGACTCTTCAAGCGACTGCATATTAAGGTTTGTTCCCGGAGTAACTACCCGAATTACTTCACGCTTTACAATACCCTTTGCAAGCTTTGGATCTTCCATCTGCTCACATATAGCTACCTTATACCCTCTTGAAACAAGCTTATTAAGGTATGTATCTACCGCATGATATGGAACTCCGCACATAGGAGCTCTTTCTTCAAGGCCGCAAGCCTTACCGGTAAGAGTAAGCTCGAGTTCCTTCGATGCTGTAACTGCATCGTCAAAAAACATCTCGTAAAAATCACCAAGTCTGTAGAACAAAATGCAGTCTGGATTCTCTTCTTTAGTTTTCATGTAATGCTGCATCATTGGAGAGACATCTTCAATTGCAGGCATATCCTTTTGTGTGTCCAATTTCAAAATATTCCTTTCGACTTATTATTTTTATTTACTACAGACAGTGCCAAAATAATAAAAGCCGTGACATTCATCAAGCCTGACATCACAAAATGATCCAATCAGAGACTTATTTCCTTTGAAATGCACAAGTGTATTATTAGACATTCTTCCGGTAAGAAGTGAGTTATCCTGTTCATTGACTGTTTCAACAAGGACGTTTGCAACACTTCCTACGTATTTCTGAGCCTGAGATGCAGCTGTTGCCTGAACCTCTTTTAAAAGCCTGTCAAAATTTTCCTTTACAAGAGCTTCCGGTACCTGATTCTCCATTGCGGCAGCAGGTGTTCCTGTTCTCTTTGAATAAATAAAAGTAAAAGCATTATCAAATGCGGCTTTATGAATAACATCAATTGTCTCATCAACATCTGCCGCTGTTTCTCCAGGAAAGCCTACCATAATATCAGCAGTAACAGAAACTCCAGGTATTTCTTTTCTGATCTTATCAACAAGCGCCAGATAGCTTTCTTTCGTATAATGCCTGTTCATCTTTTCAAGAATACGATTTGAACCAGCCTGAATCGGTAAATGTATATGTTTTGCAACCTTTGGCTCGTCCCTTACTACTTCAATAAGCTCATCAGACAAATCCTTTGGATGAGGAGTCATGAATCTGACCCTTTCAATTCCATCAACAAGGCAAACCTCTTTTAATAATTCAGGAAAAGAAATCCTTACATCATCAGGGAGCCCTTTTCCGTACGAGTTAACATTCTGTCCAAGAAGCATAACTTCTTTAACGCCATCTGCCGCAAGCTTCTCACATTCTCTCACAATATCTTTAGGTGTTCTGCTTCTCTCTCTTCCTCTCACATAAGGAACAATGCAGTAAGTACAAAAATTGTCACAGCCAAAAGTGATATTAACTCCTGATCTAAAAGGATATTTTCTCTCAATAGGCAAATCTTCAACGATTAAATCGCCCTTTTGCCAAATATCAATAATCATTCTATCCGAGTCATACATTGAGCAAATAAGTTCTGCAAATTTATATAAATTATGTGTACCAAATATCAAATTAACGAATCTATAACTTTTCTTAAGCTTTTCAACTGCGCCGTCTTCCTGCATCATGCATCCGCAAACCGCAATTTTCATATTTGGATTTTTCTTTTTCTTAATGCTTCCGGCAAGGCCAAGTCTGCCAAGAAGGTGTTGATCAGCATTGTCTCTAACTGTGCAGGTATTATAAATTACAAAATCTGCATCCTCGTTGTCCGTTTCTTCAAAACCAATGCATTTAAGAATTCCCATGAGCTTTTCAGAATCCCTTGCATTCATCTGGCATCCAAAACATACTGAGCAGGCTTTTAATTTTCTACCTGCTTCAGCACTTAGCTGTTTTACAATTTCTCTGGCTTTTTTTATAAAGAAATATTGCCTATATGGCTCACCTTCAGGCTCAAGCTTATTTAAATCAGAGCTCTCAATAAGTTCTTCAATTTTTTCATCTGTCATTAGATTATTATCGTTCATATTAAAAAATCCGTTCTATTATTTTTTCTTTGGTGCTTTTGGTGCTGAAGTTTTCTTTGTGGTACCTTTCTTTGTAGCTGTTTTTACAGACTTAGTCCCAGCAGTAGAAATCTTATAATCCGAGTAAATCTTCACAATATTCTTTAAGATTTCTACGCAGGAATACATTTCCTGAACAGAAGCATATTCATACTTGCCATGATAATTATATCCACCCGTGCATAAATTTGGGCAAGGTAGACCTTTAAATGACAGCGTTGCTCCATCAGTTCCTCCTCTAATTGGATCTTCAAGCGGAGTAATACCAAGATCAGTCATAGCCTTTCTTGCATTTTCAATTAAATGCATATGAGGTCTGATTTTTTCTATCATATTGTAATACGAATCTTCCATTGTAAGTTCAACTGTTCCCTCGCCGTATTTCTGATTAAGGAAATCTACAGCATTCTTAAAGAGCTCTTTTCTCTTATTAAATTTATCCATATCGTGATCACGAATAATGTAATATGAAACAGCCTTTTCTACTGTACCTTTTGTAATTACAAGGTGATAGAAGCCCTCACGCTTTTCTGTATACATTGGGTCTTCTGCGGCAGGAAGAAGAGATTGAAATTCAAAAGCAATAAGCGCTGCGCTTACCATCTTGCCCTTTGCATCCCCCGGGTGAACGCTTCTGCCTTTAATAATAAGCTGAGCCTCTGCAGCATTGAAATTCTCATATTCAAGCTGTCCAAGCTTTCCACCATCTACAGTGTATGCGAAATCAGCACCAAATTTCTTGATATCGAAACATTTAGTACCTTCGCCAATTTCTTCGTCACATGAAAAAGCAATTTTTATAGGACCATGCTTAAAATCCGGATTTAAAATAAGAAAATTGGCAAGCTCCATTATTTCAGCAATACCTGCCTTGTCATCGGCTCCAAGAAGAGTTGTTCCATCAGTGACGATAAGATCTTCGCCTATGTGATTTAATAACTCAGGAAAATCCTTTGAAGAAAGAACTACATTTTCCTTCTTGTTAAGGCAAATATCCTTGCCGTCGAATTTAGAAACAATACTTGGATTAACATTCTTACCGCTTACTGCGTCAGAAGTATCCATATGAGCTATAAAGCCGATTGTGGCAGCTTTTTTACCCTTTCCAAGATTTGAAGGAATCGAAGCATAAATATAGCAATGCTCTTTGTCGTATGTTACATCGCTCACACCGATTTTCTCAAGTTCATTTGCAAGAAGCTTAGCAAGATCATGCTGTTTAGGCGTAGAAGGAGAGGTATTAGTATTCTCATCAGATTGTGTATCAACCTTTACATATCTTAAAAATCGCTCAATAACTGTTTCTTTTTGAAATTTATTCATTTTCATTGTCCTTTTTCTATAATTTGTTCTTAAATCGCTAACCATGGAGTTTACATCAAAAGATTCTTCATAGCTGCCATCAGAAATCACATATTCATTCATTCTTCCGCGCTTACCGCATACTTTTATTACGCCAAGATAGGATAAAACCGTAACTGCCTGCGAAAGGTAAGCTCTTTTAACTCCGGTCGCACTAGAGAGCTCTTTTATCGTAAAAGGCATATCAAGTGAATCCGGAACAAGCTCCCCAAAATCAGAAAGAGTATCAAATCTTATCTCCCTCTCGAGTCTTACCGGAATCCTGTCATATCTGTGTGAACCACGTTTCTTATTAGCACTCCAACCATCCATAAGCCTGTATTCATCATAATCTATCAAAAGAACAACAAGAGAAAGATTTGGATGCTTTAAAAAAGTTTTAATCCGGTAAAATTCTTTAAACGCCATATAAGGATTACCGGTAATTGGAGATTTATTTTTCTTTGATATTTCTCCGCTTTCCGGGTCAATCCATGAAAGTGTCTTATGATACTGCATAGGAAGTACAAGATCTACATGATAATCCGGAAGAAATGACGCGAGTTTATCACGCATTTTATAAAAATTACCATTCTGAATTTCTATAATTCTCTCACCATTATAAATATCCGCCACATAACCATTTATAGGCACCTCTTTATAATCGTCATTTCCTGCATAGAAATCCTTCACAATAAGATGAATTGACTTTTCTTTAAGTATACCAATACTGCTTCTTTGCGGCTTATAATCGAGAAATTTCTTTAAAGAATTGTCAAAGCATTCCCGGTCATTTTTTGTTTTCTCATCTTCATTTGCTAAACTTTTCATTTTATTTTTCATCATGTAAAAAGACATTCTTAATATAGGAAAATGTTTTATTCTCACCATAACTTGCAAGCATTTTTAATAAAAAAATCAGTTTTTTTCGAGTAGAAGGACTAATAGGAAGTTTTGTATTATGTGCTTCATAATACTTTATTGGATCCGAGTCCAAATATTTGCTGCCTCTATAAGTCTTACTTGCCGCGATTCTGTCCGCAATCATTTCAGCAATATATCTGTTTGGCATATCAACAGTAATAATACCGCTTGGATTTATGTTATCGTGTTCAGAAAAATCAACCCAATACTCAAAATGATGTTTGTTTCTGCCCTTGTGATGAAGCCAGGCTCTGCTATAGCCATAATACTCACGTTCTTTGGCATTTGGGCTTCTTGTACCCTGATAAAATCTGCATCCTGTAAGGAATTCAACAGGAGCATACTTTGAAAGGTCATGCGTAAGACCCTGCTTGTATAGCCCCATTTTAAAGCATCCCTGCCTTACAAGCTTTCTATGATGATTTATCGTTCCTAAATGTCCAAAAAAGTTCTTTAATTTTATTGGAGGCTTTGTTATAGCCAAAATTTTATTATTATCCTCAAATGTTTCCTGTGCCTGCTGCATTACTATTAATGTTCCTTTGTTTTTGCTTTTACTTTTTTTATTTTGTCTTTATTACTCTTTTGGATTATGGGTTTACCAATACTTTCTAAAATGTAAGTACTTCGTTCACTGCAAACAAGAACTTTTCTTTTATCAGCATTTTCTGAAATGAGTTTAGACTCTAGTCCATCATATCCAAAATACCCATTTTGGGTATCAGCAATTATCTTCCATTCCATTCCATTTGGAAGCTCGGGAAGTGAAAAGTTTTCACTCTTCCAGTGCATATTATAAATTACGTAAAAGAAGGTTCCGTCATCATCATATAAACCGCAAAAAAGAATTCCGATTGAATGTGAATAATTCGACATATCAGGTCTGTAGCAATAAGTTCCGTGATATGAAAAATCCGGATAACCCAGTGTCTTATAATCCATAAGTCTGAAAGACTTTTTCTGATGAAGCATAGCATGGCTGAATTTCAGCTTAGAAAGAAACCTTATATATTCCGTGATTTCATTGCCATGTTTTTGTTTTGCCCAATTGACCCATCCGGTATTATTGTCCTGACAGTATGGATTATTGTTTCCTGCCTGAGAATCCAAAAATTCATCACCGCCATAGATCATAGGTGTACCCTGTGCCATGAAAAGCATTGTCAGAATATTTCTAACCTGTCTGTCTCGAAGCTCAGTAATGCTTTTCTTTCTTGATAAGCCCTCTACTCCGCAGTTCCAGCTAAAGTTCTCATCATTTCCATCTGCATTATTCTCGCCATTATCATAATTACATTTATGCTCATATGAAACCAGATCGCATAGCCTAAAGCCATCATAATTACAAATATAATTAACCTGCCCTTTAGTTTCATCAGCATGATATGACGAAGCAAGAAAACCATTTAACGTATTATCATCACCCTTTAAAAATTTCCTTGAAAGGCATTCAAAATTATCATTATATTCAGAAATATTAGTATAACCTGGAGTCTGCATGGCTGAATAAATCTGCCTGGTGTCAAAGCCATAATCCATTATCTTTATATCTGATAAAAGCGGATCCTTTGCTATCATCATAGAAGGAACATCTGCGCCCTTTAAATGAATCCCATCTATATCATATTCAGTAACCCAGTATCTGATAACATCAAGAATAAACTGGTGCTTTGTGCCGGCGTCAAAATAAAACTGAAAAATAACCTCCATTGAATTATCATGAAAGGTCTCTATCATATGAATCAGCTCGGTCTTTGGATCATTTTTATCAGAAGAATAAGAAGATTTTGGCGCAAAGTAAAAGCCATCTGTATATCCCCACAAATTAAGCCTTGTCTTTTGCGACTTTTCATCGACCTGCATCGTACCACTTACATTTACCATCATATTACGAGTAGTTTCATCATTAAAAACCGTAGGCATCTCATAAACAGGCATGAGCTCAACCGCTGTGCAACCAAGACTCTTAATATAATCTATTTTAGATTCAAGTCCCTTAAAGGTACCTCTAAGCTCTTTTGGAAGCCCTGATGAAGGGCTCATTGTATAGGCTCTGACATTTAAAAGGTAAAAAAAGCTATTTTCATAGGGTGTCATAAGCTTTGATGATTGTCCTTTATTTCCATAATTTGAATCATCAAAGGCGATTTTGCATAAAAGACTTGAAGGACTGCATTTTGCTCCAAAGTTTTCAAGACCGATTATGCCGGTAGCATAAGGGTCAGGTCTCTTAACTCCGTTTTCAAAGATTGAATAAACCGTATAAGTTACAGGAACGTCTTCAATCCTTATACTGCATATATTTCCATAAAAAAAGCTCTCATCAAGATCAAATGATAATTTGCCTTTTATTTTATTATTTGGATCAAGGGAATATAAAAGCAGTTTTGCATTCTTTTTATCAGTAAATTCTGCTGAAAATCTGATATCCGTGCCTGTTCTGACACAGCCAAGAGGATATGGTCTGCATTTAATTATTTTGGTCTTTTCTTCCATATAATCCTTGTATGATGTTTTCAGAAGCAAAACACCATATCTTCCTTTCTTTTTAATA
>CAZJWA010000046.1:0-15207 GCA_964549585.1 uncultured Butyrivibrio sp.
TATCCATTTGGTATTACATTATCAGAATCATCAGGATAGTAGCCAAGTATCTTCGAAGTAGATTCTCCGTCTGAATACACCGTCTCTTTTACAATAATACTAATATTATCCTCATCATTAAGCCTTGCGGGAATTCTTCCGCTAAATACTGTCACATCTTCATTTATTTCAGGTTCGTTTGCATAATATGTAACTAATGAACCATCTACAGATTTCCAGCTTTTTTCAAAATTCATCTCCACATTTCCATCGGAAGTCCTATGATACTTTTGTTCCTCACCAAGGTAAACGAATTTATCTCCATCATCATATATTCTGTAGCTTCGTATTTCTGTAATCGATGGCCATTCATCCTCCGGAAGAGAAAGAATATATGTATTATCTTCTCCGTTATTTTCAATCTTCAATTCGCTTGCATCTGATATCGTAGTAAAATCATAATCATCTGCAGCATCTCTCTCATACCAGTCCTGACCAGAAATATCATCCGCTGATTCTTCGCTTTGATTATCGCTAACTGAATTTGAACTGCCCTCAGTACTAGCTGCTACAATACTCAATAATGTATTGTAAAAGCCATCTATTCCAACAAAACCAATCTCAGAGAGCTCATCCATTTCCACCTGATAGTATTCGGGATGGATATAAGGAGAATAAATAGCAAGCCCATATGAGCCCGTCAGAGAAGACACATTTCTATATTTGACTGCCTTAAACAGTGCCTTTACCACATCATCAGTCCCAGGGACGTTCGTTCGCTTTACAAAATCCACCAAATCAATCTGATCCTTATCACCATTACCGTATGTCCTACATGTACTACGTGCAGCAGAAAATTCAGCAAACTTCTTTTCATCAAGCAGTTTTTCTGCATTTTGATAGTACTTCTGATATGCATCATACAAGGCTGGAACCTCTCGTAAATCAACAAAAGATAATGTCATATCCCCACTTTCGTCATATGCCGCAAAATCATCAATCATCCGTGCTCCAAGTTCAAGACTTGACATATTGGGTCTATCAGAAAGTTCCGACATGGCCGCGGCATAACAAAACGCTCCGCTATTTAGTGATTCTTCGCTGGCAAGCATATAATCTGCATACGGATACATATCATAGGCTATTTCGAGTGTTCCCATTAGACAAGCGTCATAAGCAATAATATCAAACTTCACGCCTCCGTCTTCAAAAGCCTTTGACAAAGCAGGAAGGGAAAGGGGATAATCTTCTTCATAATTTTCATCCCTTCCAAATCCCCCAAGTGTTCCTCCACCATGATCACACAAAGATATTATGTATCTATCTGCAGGATATGTTTGTGCAGACCACTTGATAAAATCCGAAAGAGAATCAGAAGTGCACATTGATCCCTGACCAATATCCTCACACAAATACATATCACTGTCCTGGATCAGCCATCTCTGCCTTGTATTTGCATCAACATATTCATTTTGCCACTCTGATGCGCCTCCCGTTTCTACTACAATGTTAAGATTTTCACCATTTCGCGAATCAATCATTCCATTTAAATCATATGATGCTACGCCAGATTGGCTTTCAAGATCAGCACCAATTATATACACCATCCAGGTAACTGTCTCAGCTTTTGAAACATCTGAAGCAGGTTTTCTAAGACCAACTTTTGATCCCTTACTTCCCCATATTCCGTTTTCTCCGCCTTCATAATCCGCACAAAGGCTCTCACCGCCTTGAGACAACTCGTCAACAAGTGCAGTCAGCTTAGTAGGCTGATAATCATCTGAATATTCCCATGTCAGAGAATTTGCATCATAGTTAAAAGGATTTCCATCATCCACATAGTATTCATCAGGAATCATACAAATAAGGAAAAAGAATACTACCATAGTCAAAAAAAGGATCAGAACGACCTTAAGAAGCCTATGCTTTTTTTGCTTCTTTTTTCCGGAGATGTTCTGACCTTGACTGGAATCCTCGATAACTACTCGGTTTTTGTCCATATTTCTCACACTTTCTAAGGTAAATGGTAAAAACAATAATTATTTCAGCGATTATTAAGTTACGAATATAAGTTAATTATATTACCTGAATTTATCATAGGCAAATACTATTATTGTTCCAAATATCAATAAAGCGTATACTTAGGTTATCGCATTAAGTAGCTCAAGGAATCCTCAAAAGACAGAATGAAGTGTACAAAGTTTAAAAGAAGACTTTCAAACTACGTCGCAGAATGGAGACTAAAACATAATGACTTCAGATGCTTACTCTTTAGATAATTCCAGTAACCTTATTATAAAAAAAGCCTATAAGGAATTCTTTGTCTCCTCATTCTTCGAAACATTTACATACGTAATAGGTACACTGGTAGATACAGCTGTATCAGGTCTTTTATTTGATATGAATGCACTTGCAGGTGTCGGTATCTGCTCAACATTCATGACATTCTTCTTTTTAATTGCAAGTTTGCTGCTAGACGGCTTCATCATATTAATAAGTAACTCTATAGGTCGTGGTAACATTACAAAGGCAAATAAACAGTTTTCAACAATGTTTTACATAAATTTGTCAACTTGTATGCTGTTCATAATAGCTTTCATTCCGTTTTCTAATAACGTTGTCTATTTTCTTGGAGCAAAAGATCCACTGATTCGCGCCTACGCCAATACATATTTCAGAATCAGCCTAATTGCAATGCTCTTTAATCAGGTGCAGTTTGCTCTCTATAAAATGATGCTGCTGCTTGGATATAAACGCGGGTGTGCAATGAAAAGCGTTGTTTGTTCAGTATTTAATATTATGGCCTCTCTTTTCTTCGTTCTAATCCTTGGAACAGGAATTGAAGGTCTTGGATATGGCACGATATTTGGCTACATTTGCGGTATGATATTCCTTCTTATAGTATATTTTGCCAAGCCACAATCTCTCAAATTCTATTTCAGATTAGGCAAAGAATCTATTACATGGACCTTACAGGCGCTTAGATACTCCATTCCAAATCTAGCCAATCAGATTGGCGATTTTGTAACTGGTGTAGTGCTAAACAACATAATTGCGATATTTATTGGGCCAGCCGGTCTTGCCATCTACACTGTATTTCAGTCAATAAAAACTCTTGAAACCTGCACAACTGAGCCTGCTTCAACAACCCTTTCAAACCTCACGAGTACACTAATGGGAGCCTGCGACGTTTCGGGAATCAAAAAAGTTATTAAAAGCAATTTCTCTTTTCCCATTATAATATCAATCATTTTATCAGTAGTATTTCTGATATTTAAGGTGCCCATCTTAAGTGTCTTTGGTGTAACAGATTCTATTATGATTAATACCCTGACTGGTGCTTTTGTCTGGCTAATACTTGTATGCATTCTCAAAATAGTAAATGACACCTCTGTCAGTTTCTATACAATTGCTGGTCACACACTATTTGCTTCTTTCTTTACCGTAGGCGCAGACTTTCTGCTATATGTTCCTACCACAGCTCTTTTGATAGGAAGGTTTGGACTTGGCATAAGCATGGTTTGGGTTATGTATCCTGCCTGCTACATAACGTTCTTCATTTGTATATATCTCTTTCTTGCAAAAAGAGCTGGTAAAATGCGTTTATCGCTCGACGATATAATGATGCTGCCATCCGATCTCTATAACGATAAGAACCTTCTTAATTATTCGATGATTGTAAAAAAAGATTCTGTACCCGCAAATTTTGAAAAAATGCACTCATTTCTGATTGACCACGGCTATGATGTGAAGACAGCCTACCGGTGCGAACTGTGCCTTGAAGAACTTTCCATGCGAATCTTAGAACAGGACAAAAAGCCAACTTACATTGATATCAGACTTTTTGTATCAGAAAATCATTTAAAATTCTCTATACGAGCAGACGGCCCTGCCAATAATTATCTTGTCTTTGAAAAGAAAGATGAATTCGACGGAATCGGCATTGAAATCGTACGAAATATTTCTCAGAACGTATCATACAATTATATGGCTGGATTTAATGTGTTGAATGTTGAGGTTATGTAAAACAAGCGATGCCGTAATAATAATCAACTTCCAAATGCTAGGTTTATGGTCTAACTTTTGTAGGTTGCTTTCAATTACCGGCACCGCTTATTTTAATTATTTCTTTTTAATCAAACTCTAAATTTCATTCCCGCTTTTCGTTTATTTCTGCAACTAATTCATCATACTTTCGTTCATCGATAATATACTTTTTTCTAATTAGAATATATGCAGCTCCAATTGAAATAACAGGAACAGCAACTATTCCAAGGCGAAGAATAAATCTCTGGTCTTCACTCGCACTCTCTATGAAAAGATCTGCCTTCTGCATTACATTTTCCGAAGTAATTTCGCCTTTACCTGCCTGTATTTCAAGGCCTGAAATCTTCTGACTTATAGCATAGATATTGCTGATAATAAGTATTAGTGCAACAACTGCCTGATCAACTGCACTAGCAAGCTTTGTTGCAAAACTTCTTACCGCAGAAATAATACTGTCATGACGTTCATTAAATCTTGCTTCGTCATACTCAATCGTATTATTTAACATAACGATCATCGTCATATTAAAAGCTCCCTGGGAAAAGAAAATTAGAAAGCCTATTATATTAAGTAAAACAACGCTTTTAGGTAAAATATATCCGACGCTCATGAACAATAAATATCCAATAATTATACTAATCGTTGCTAACGTAATAATCTTGTTTCTTGTAAATTTCGTTGACAACCATGCAAACATAGATTCTGAAATAAGTGTTCCTAGTCCATACATAATCGTAAACCAGAATACAAGACCTCCGCCCACTGAATAGCCAAACTCAAAATAAAAGAAATTCATTCCTATCATGATAAGCAAACCATTACCAATTTGAAATAACAAACATGCTATCCCAATAACAAGAAGCTGGTCATTTCGAATGAAAATCTTGAACAATAAGGATCTCTTTTTCTCAGGTCTCTTTCGCTCTTTCACCCCAAATACAGTAAGTAACTGGAATGCAATGAAACAGGAAGCAATCACTATGGCCGCAGTTCGATACGCTATAATAGCATTTCCTGCAACAACATTTGGAAGCAGTCCCGCAACAGAAAACTGTCCTATGCAGATAAAAATACCTTGAACAGTTACAAGCCAGTTCCGCTCTCTTGGATTTGACGTCAAACTTGGCAGCATTCCCCAATATGCGATATCATTCATTGTGTATGTCATGCCCCATAAAAGATATCCTGCGCCAAAGAATGCTACAAATCCCCAGCCTTCAGGTCTTACTGTAAACAAACAAATTATTACAAGAGCGTTTAGAAATACTCCAAGCAGTATCCATGGCTTAAATTTTCCTGCTCTAAGATGTGTGTTTTCAATAATTATTCCCATCATGGGATCATTAATCGCATCCCACAAAAGGCACGCAACAAGTATCGCGGATATCGTTGCATACTGTGCCACCGTAAGTTTCATCGTATACTGAATATAAGTTAGAAGAAACATCGTTACAAAAGCATATGCCATATCTCTTCCTGTCGCGCCAATGCAGTAGCACCATTTAGTACGTTTATCAAGCTTATTATTCTCCATATCCCTTGCCCCCTTTATTGCTTTTGTAGCATTCTTAAAAATGCCTTCCCATATTCTTTGTTTGCATTATAGACTAACATCTCAATCAGCTTAGGCGTTGCTATGCCGCCACTTGTAGCAATCAGTCCCTCTAAGTTTCCTTCTTCTACTCCCATCTTCACCATTCGAAATGCCGGATCCTGTTTGGATTTTCCTCGAAACATCATCTTAAGTCCCAGGTTTACAATACTTCGAATGATTCTGCCAAAAAGAGATACATCTGTCACATCATTAAACGAATCGTAAACAGTATAATTCCCACGTTTTTTTACTATATCAGTCTTTATATCTTTGCCAAGAAGTGTGCAGAACTGTTTTTTATTAATTACTATTCCGTTTGCTTGTTCCATAAAGTAATCTGGAAACATCTCTCGCTCATTTCTAAAATAACTATTACCATGAACATCAATTGGTGCACTAAGTCTAATATCCTGGACTGAAGCTCCAATACATATCTGATAACTCCCTGCTATCACAGAATATTCCTTTTTATGAACATCAAATACAGAAAAGCTTCTATCACAGAGCTTAATTACAACCTCTCGCTCTTCTCCCGGATATAAAAATACTTTTTCAAATCCTTTTAACTCGGTGGAACTTCTGATAATGTCAGTTCTTTCAGGACGAACATATAGCTGAGCGATTTCTGCACCTTTTGCATTTCCGGTATTCTTAATTCTAAATTTTACATTTATCGTTCCTTCAATAAATTCTTTTGGTACTTCCAAGCCGGAATATTCAAATGTGGTATACGATAACCCATATCCAAATGGATACTTCACCGGAACATAGAATGTTTCATAATAACGATAACCTACAAAGATACTCTCTCTGTATTCAACCTCATCATTTGAAGGTGCAAAGTACCTCCAGGCAGGAGTATCTTCTAAAGCAATAGGTATTGTTTCCGCCAGCTTTCCTGATGGATTAGTGTCCCCACTTATCAGATCTGCAACAGATTTTCCAACTGCCTGACCTCCCAAATACATCTGCAAAAGGGCACCGATTTTTTTATCAAAAGAGAAATCAAAAGGCGCTCCGCCAAAGCAAATCCCTACAATATTATCGCTTCCGACAATTTCAGGTATTTGAAGTAATAAATTAACTTGATTTTGCGCAAGAGAAAGATTTTCACGATCATACCCCTCTCCTTCATAACTGTCAGTTAACCCAATGAAGTACATGATTACAGAATTTTCTCTATCATAATTCGTTTCAAGATATTTTCTTACCTCATCCACTAATGATTGATCTGTATTATCAGAATTGTTTCTATAACCTTGAAAATATGTTACCTGATAGCCTTTTTCCTTTATTGCATCAATGGCATTCTTCTTCATTGCCGGCTGAATGTGGCTGCTGCCACCGCCTTGAAAACGCATATGATCTGCAAGCTCTCCAATTATTATTATCTTTTTTCCCTTTCGAATCGGAAGGAGCCCATTGCTTTTTAACAGAACTGCACTTTCGTTTTCAATCTTCAGAGCTATCTCGTTTTGCCAAGCCATATCAACTTCATAATTCTCTTCAACATTTTCATTAAGTTCAGAAAAATCTTTTATAACTCGCAAAGCCCATAAATCAAGCTCATCCTCTGTAATTCTTCCTTCCTGATATGCTTTTTTAAGTACTTCTTCGTGATATCCCTTGGAATCAGGCATTTCAAGCGTAAGACCATTTTTCATACATTCTACGATGTTATTAGCAGCTCCCCAATCTGACACCACCGCGCCGTTATATCCCCATTCATTACGAAGAATATCAGTCAAAAGATATTTATTTCTTGCGCTAAACTCACCATTAACCCTGTTATACGATGCCATCACAGAAGCCGGTTTTGCGTTCTTTATTGTTTCTTCAAATGCTGACAGATAAATCTCTCTCAAGGCTCTTTCATCGACCAGACTATTCGAAGTCATACGTCTTGTTTCCTGCGAATTAACTGCAAAATGCTTAAGGCTTGTTCCAATTCCAAGGCTTTGTACTCCGGAAATATACCCAGTTGCAAGTTTTCCGGTCAAATATGGATCTTCACTAAAATATTCAAAATTTCTCCCGCACAACGGTGATCGTTTAATGTTAATTCCGCATCCAAGAACAATAGATATTTTCTCTTTCTTTGCTTCACGCGCAATTGCTTCCCCCATCTCCTTTACAAGAGCTGGATTCCAGCTGCATGCCACTGCGCTCGCCGTAGGAAAGCACGTAGCAGGCCTGCTTGTCTCTATATCACCAACTTTTTCATTATCAAGTTTTCTAATTCCGTGAGGTCCATCAGTCATCATGATAGAAGGGATTTTTCCACCACAATCATAGGTGTGCCAATCACCCACTCCGCTTAACAAGCGTATTTTTTCATCTATCGTAAGTCGCTTACATATTTTGCTTTCTCTCTCTTCAACCATTTCAGAATCCGTGAGCATACCTACACGCTTTCCTTCCTTTGACATCTCTTTATAATTGAATTCTATCCGCTTTAGAGATACAATTATTGCAATATATCGTGTTTTATATCAATATATCGTGTTCTAAAAAAGCTGCCGATTTGAAAGAAAACTTTCAAACTACGAGTCCTGTCATGACATGGAGGCTACATATGTACAAGCTTAAATCTGATATTAACTACTCACTGACAAATGAACTTCTTGAAAATGAAGAAAATGAATTCATACATACCCCATATACTCAAGAGAAAGCTATTCTAGAATGCGTATCAAAAGGCGACATCCACGCTCTCGAAGACACCTATTTTGCTCTTCCCGCTGCAGCATATGGTAAAATGACATCCTCAAGTTCCAAAATAAAGCTCCTATTCTATGCAAGCATATCTAATGTCACTCTTGTAACTAGATATGCAATAGAAGGTGGTCTTAATGAAGAGACCGCCTTTGCCCTAAGTGATGTTTACATTCGAAAAATGGAGCTATGCACCACAATAGACTCACTAGCAAAGCTAAATGAGCAGATGGCTATAGAGTTTACTCTTAGAGTTTCAGATTTGTTAAATGCTCCGAAGGTTTATTACTCTCCTGTCATTACTCATGTAATAGACTACATTTATCATGGAAGAAACAACTCCTTAACGCTGGAAAACTTATCAACCTTAGCAAACCTGACTCCAAAATATTTATCTGCCCTATTTCACAAAGAAACCGGTCAGACTCTTACTTCTTTCATTCACCTAGTACTCGTAGATAAAGCCAAAAACCTACTAGCCTATTCAAACTATTCCTTGGGTGAAATCAGCACCTACCTGGATTTCTCATCTCAGAGCTATTTTATTTATGTTTTCAAAAAAATAGTCGGCACAACTCCCGGACAGTACCGTAAAGAACACAAACTTATTAACTTTCTATGAAAATTACATTTTCGTTGTATGTACAACATACTATTATTTCAACCGAAGCTATGCTTTGGTTGTAAAGAGAAAAGGATTAAACAATTAAGGAGGCAATATATGAACAATAGAAAAATCGGGATTATTGGATGCGGATTTGTTGGATCAGCCTCAGCCTTTGCGCTTATGCAAAGCGGACTTGCAGAAGAAATCGTACTTATCGATGCAGACAAAGACAGAGCGGAAGGTGAAGCACTTGATATTAGCCATGGCATTCCATTTGCAAAGCCTATGAAAATATATGCAGGTGACTATGATGATCTTGCAGATGCAGGAATTATCGTAATAACAGCAGGCGCAAACCAAAAGCCAGGTGAAACAAGAACTGATCTTGTAAAAAAGAATATAGGCATACTTGGTTCAATCATTCCCGAAATCAACAAAAGAGCTTTTGAAGGGATTCTGCTCATTGTGGCTAATCCGGTAGATATCCTCACATACGCAGCTATAAAGCTAAGCAACCTTCCCGAGAAAAGAGTTCTTGGCTCAGGAACCGTACTTGATAGTGCAAGACTCAAATACGAACTTGGAAATCGTCTAAATGTTGATAGTAGAAGCGTTCACGCCTTTATTATCGGAGAACATGGAGACAGTGAAATAGCTGCCTTTGGAAGCGCAAATGTATCAGGTGTTCCTCTTTCAGATTTCTGCGGAATGAAAGGGCATTGCAATCACGACGAAACAATGAATCAAATTGCCGAAGATGTCAAAAACAGCGCTTATGAAATCATCGCCAAGAAACATGCAACCTACTACGGAATAGCCATGTCAGTAAAAAGAATTTGCGAAGTAATCATTCGAAATGAAAAGAGTATTCTTCCGGTATCTTCAATGATGCATGATCAATACGGTATCACAGATGTATCCCTAAGTATGCCGGCGATTGTTGACGAAAATGGAATCGAAAAGATTATACCGATAGAGCTCACAGATAATGAACAGGAAAAGCTTCATGAATCAGCAGATAAGTTAAAAGAAATCATCAAAGAAATATCATTCTAATTCATAACTGAGATTATATGTATTGTGATAAACAGCCTGTACCCTAAGTTTGCAATTTATTAAATTAAGAAAAGTCAAAAATAGCACGCTACTCATTAAATATTTTTAATGAATAACATGCAAACGTACGGATAAATTATTGAAAAGAGCAAAAAAACACGCCATCCATTAAATCGTTTTAATGAATGACGTGCTAACGTACTGATAAATAATATGAATCACATCGCCTTTTCGATTTCAGAAGCTTCCTCACTAAGTATTTCTTCCATGCAGGAAAGGAAGGTATCATTCATCTGTCTGGTTCCAACGCTTACACGGTTATAGCCTGCCGGAGTAGTAATAAGAACCTTTCTATCCTCAAGTTTTTTCTTAAGAATCTGCGGAGCAATCTTCGTATCAAAGAGGATGAAGTTTGTCTCTGAATGCCATACCTTGCAGCCAAGCTTTGAAAGCTCTGCCTCGACATAATTTCTTTCCTTCTCATTTGTTTTGATTACATAATCGATGTGTTCCTGATCGCTCATTGCTGCAATTGCTGCATATTGTGCGATTGAGCTGACATTCCACTCATGGGCAGATTTCGAAAACTGTGCTACAAGTCCCTCAGGCATACATGCAAATCCGCATCTTACTCCTGCCATCGCATATATTTTAGAAAATGTCTTAAGAACAACAAGTGGCTTCTCATAACCTTCTCTTATCATCTTGATCATGCTGTACGTACCAGGTGCTGTGCAGTACTCAAGATACGCTTCGTCAACAACGACAACGATATTCTCAGGAACCTTTCTGATGAATTCCTCAACCTTTGCCGATTCTACAAATGTTCCTGTCGGATTGTTCGGATTAACTATAATAATCATCTTTGTCTTGTCAGTAATAGCATTAAGCATAGCATCAAGATCAAATTTCATATCTTTATCAAGTGGAACCGGTACTGTTACAGCGCCAAAATCATTGGCAACATCTCTGAATGCCTCAAAAGTCGGATCTCCGAAAATGAATTCATCTCCTTCATTTAAAAAGACCTCTCCAAGCATATCAATAAGTGGCGAAGCGCCTGCTGCCGGAGCAATACATCCCCAGTCAACATCATATTTTTTGCCAACTGCCTTCTTAAAATCTATTGCAAAAAAGTCAGGATAAAGATTCCCCTTAGTAGCGTATTCCTTAATAACTTCCTGTGCCTTTTTGGACATTCCATAATGATTCTCATTGTAGTTCATTCTAAGTACACCGGAGGGTGTGTTGCTGGTCTTTTGTCTGCTGGCTCTGTTAGTCTCCGGCTTTGTTTTATATGGGTTCCTTACAAGATCTGTATAGTTCATAACAATCCTCCTCTTTTAAAATCTAAAATGTTTTTTGTAAAAAGAAAACCGGATACAATTTAATGTATCCGGCAACCGTCATTGCTTGCTTCGATATTAAGCATTCTAGCGTACTGCACGCTCTTCTTCAATAGTAGGCGTTTCAAATATCCGAAAGCTTTTTTGTAAAAATTACAAAGGTCTATGTCAGTTGATAACACTGACCGGAGCTCCCTTAAGATATGCTTTGAAGTTCTCTATTGCAATATCGCAGGCACGAAGTCTGGACTCCCTTGTAAGCCATGCGATGTGCGCAGTCGTTATCGCATTATCGCACTTAACAACAGGGTTATCCTTTTCCGGAGGTTCATTTGTCAGAACATCGAGACCTGCCCCGTAAATTTTACCGCTCTTTAGTGCCTTTGCAAGTGCCGGCTCATCAATAAGACCGCCTCTTGCAGTATTGATTAGAATGACACCGTCCTTCATCTTTCCAATCGTTTCTTCATTGATCATCTTTGCGCTGCTGGCACTGTACGGTGCATTAAGCGAAATGACATCACTTCTCTCAAGAAGCTCATCAAGCGATACCTGCTCGATTTCATCATACTGAGTTCCAGACTTCTTATGTCTGTTGTATGTAATTACGTTCATCCCAAAGCCCTGAGCCATTTTGGCAAAAGAATAACCGATGGCGCCAAGTCCAATAATTCCGCAGGTCTTTTCAAATAATTCAATCTGAGGCGTTGCAACTCTTCCATAATAATGGTCAAGTCCCGTCCAGTCCTTACCCTTTACAATCTGGCTATGCTCAGTTGTATGGTGGCATACCTCCATAAGAAGTGCCCAGGCAAACTCAGCAATTGTGTGCGCACCATAAATTGTATTTGTTATTACGACGTCTTTTCGCCTGGTCATCTCTATATCAAATTCGCCAAAGCCATGTCCCAGTGTAGCTATATATTTTAGGTTTGGATGCTTGGCAAAAAGTTCCTCATTTACTGTCATTGCAGAAACCCACATTCCAAATACGGCATCCGCATCTCCTATCATTTCATGAAATTCTTCAGCCGAAGGATAGCCTTCGGGATATTTTATTTCAAGCTCTGTTACTCCCGGAACATCCTTTAATTTATTCCAATGTGCGGTAATTTCTTCCGGTGTAAGATCCGGCTGAATAACTGCTTCTTGAATTACGACTATTTTCATAATATTATTCCATCCTTTTAATAAATTTCACTTCTGTATCCATACTACATCCATATCATATTATTTCTTTGATATCAGCCCGTCTAGTCATAAGCTTTTTTATCATCAATAAGTGCCTTTGTTTCCCATTTGTGTCCATGGAATCTAATTATGTTAAGTATTGACCTTACAAGCCAGTCAATCGTCATTGCAATCCATACGCCCCATACTCCAAGATTATATCTTGACTGCATGTAGCCGCCTATAATATATGCAAGTCCAATTCTGAATATCCACATAGAAGTAGCACTAGAGATAAGAGTATATTTTGCATCCCCTGCTGCCTTTAATACTGAAGGAATCGTAAATGCAAGTGGCCAAAGGAGCATACAGCAAACGCTGTGATATTTGATTAAGATATTTGAATAGTAATTCCCCATTTCCGAGAGATTATACCATCCTGATATCACATTTGAACCGGCGAAGATAATAACATTAAATAGGATCAGAAACGCATATGCATAGCTTATAAGCTTTTTGGCATAATATCTTGCCTGCTTGTAATCACCTGCCCCAACACATTGCCCAACTATTGTCACAAGTCCAAGTCCAATTGCAACAGCCGGAATGTCGGCCATTGTTTCAACAGTGCTTGCACAGGCATTAGCTGCAATCGCAGCAGTTCCAAAGCTTGAAATAAGGCTTTGTGTAAGAAGCTTTCCTATCTGGAACATACTACTCTCAAGTGCTCCGGGAACTCCGATATGAAGAATCTTTTTAATCAGATTAATATCAATTCCGGGGCGAAAAAGATGCGATACATGAACTAGAAATTTCGGTCTTGTAATAAGTGCAAGCGTTGCTATCGCTGCTACTGCTCTTGAAATCATTGTGGATAAGCCAACTCCTGCAACTCCCATTCCAAATCCAAATACGAAGATTGCATTTCCGATGATATTCAGGAAATTCATGATAACCGATATTTCCATTGATATTTTGGAATTGTTCATGGATCTAAAGAGTCCTGCGCCGCCATTATAGACTGAGAGAAACGGGAAGGATAATGCTGTTATGTAGAAGTATGTAACAGCGTTACTCATTACTCCTTCCTCAACATTTCCGTAGATCAAAAGCAAGAGCGATCTGTTAAAAAGAAGACAAAATACTGTGATAACGATAGACGAAACTCCGCACACCATCATAAGCTGATCAGCGGACCTGCAGGCTGTCTTCTTATCTCCTGCTCCAAGAAGCTGCGCTGTTACTACCGCGCCTCCTGTTGCAAGCGCCGAGAAGCAGTATATCAAAAGATTGCTGATTGTATTAACAAGTGATATTCCTGAAACTGCTGTTTCACCAGCGCCTGCAACCATTATCATGTCTGCCATTCCGACTGTTACGGCAAGTATCTGCTCAACAACAAGCGGGATTATTAACTTTAAAATCTTCTGTCTATCAAAAAGAGCTCCTGTCTTCTCCAACACTTTCACCTCATGCCACTATTTCTTTTCCCTCTGAAACAAGGAATGCCTTCATTGCTTCGAGAAACGCTTCGTTCTGCCATGGAAGTCCTATGCTGACGCGAAGGTAAGGCTGTGGAAACGGTCTGATAAAGACCTTTCTCTCTTTAAGGAATTCAATGCATTTATCACCATCGCAGTGTGCATTAAAGTATATAAAGCTAGTCTGGGAAGGAACCACATCTATTCCCATCTTCTCCATTTCTGCTGCCATGAAATTTTTCTGTTCCATGTTGTTATTAAAGACTTTCGTATAGTGCTTCTCATCGTCAAGTGCTGCCATCGCGCCTGCAGCTGCAATCCTATTTGAATAAAAGATATTTGAAGCAGTATAAAGAGCTGCTGTAATCTCAGCGTTTGCTGCTGCAAAGCCGCATCTGATTCCTGCCATTCCATATATCTTTGAGAACGTCCTTAGAACGATTACGTTATTCATACTATTAACAAATCTAAATGCACTTTCATACGGAATATCAATCCAGTGAAAATATGCCTCGTCAATTACCGTGATAACATGCTTTGGAACCTTTGCCATAAATGCATCAAGCTTATCATTATCAAGAAGTGTACCTGTTGGATTGTTCGGGTTACAGATAAAGATTAGCTTAGTCTTATCAGTTATCCCTTCAAGAATTGCATCCAGATCGGTATAGAGATCATCTATTGACGATACCTCAACTATCTTTGCACCGTAATGTGCAGGAAGCGGAGCATAAGCCATATATGTTGGAGAAGAGATAACCATTTCATCTCCTGGGTTTAAGAAGGTATCTGCTATCGCATTTATTCCTGCTCCTGAGCCATTAAATAGAGTAAAATTATCCTTTGGAAGTTTATAAAAATCGGCAAGCTTTGTCTTTAGGGCATCAAATACTGACATTGGATATAGATATCCGTTTTTAAGTTCTGCAGCCATTGCTTCGATTGCCATTGGACTTGGTCCAAGCATGTTCTCATTTGCGTTTAGTTTACTGATTTCAGGATCAGACATATCTGTTATTGCTGCTCCTGCAACATATGAAGAAGAACCTTTTAGTGGATCTCTAAGCAAATCATTGATACTCATAATTTCCCTCCTTGATAATAACCTTCACCTTGATATATGCAGAGGTTGCTCTTTTTGCAACCTTGTTGTATTTCAGAGGTTGCTCTTTTTGCAACCTTGTTGTATTTCAGAGGTTGCTCTTTTTGCAA
>CAZJWA010000046.1:15307-16759 GCA_964549585.1 uncultured Butyrivibrio sp.
CAGAGGTTGCTCTTTTTGCAACCTTGTTGTATTTCAGAGGTTGCTCTTTTTGCAACCTCTTTTTGATTTAGCACGAAGTGCTAATTCAAATGATGTCCAGCCCCTGCATTGCATCGTATCCGGTTTCGCCTGTACGAACCTTGATAGCATCTCTGATATCAGATACAAATATCTTTCCATCTCCAATATGCCCCGTATATAAGGCTTTTCTTGCTGTATTTACAACTTTTACTACTGGAACCTTCGCAACAATTATTTCAACACGAACCTTTGGAAGAAGCTGAATATCAAGAGGAACTCCTCTGTAATATTCCTTTGCGCCCTTTTGGATACCACAGCCAAGAACCTGAGTTACTGTCATACCGGTAATTCCTATACTGTTCATCGCATCCTTAAGTTCTTCAAATTTGGACTGCTTACATATAATGTCAATTTTTGAAATAATATCTTTTCCCTCAGGGACAGCTCCAACAGGAATCGCCTTTACAGGAATTGCCTCATCAATCGGAATATCTTTTCTTGCAACGCCGCTAAGCTCGCTTTCTTCTTCACTAGCCTTCGCTTTATCAAGTGATGGCATGAATTCTACGAAATCATTACCCAGGTCGCTCTTTAGATTACCAAGACCTGCAATCTCTTCATTTTCTGTAACGCGAAGCCCTGCTGTCACATCTGTTATCTTAATTGTCACGTAGAATACCAGAACTACCCAGATGACGATTCCAAAAAGTCCTGCAATCTGCACTCCAAGAAGCGAAGCACTGCCTGAGTATAAAAGCCCATCCTTTTCTGCAAAAAGACCTGTAAGAAGGCATCCAATTACTGCGCTTATTCCAAATGATGTCGTAAACCCGGTCGGGTCATCAAGCTTTGCCTTCTTATCAAGAAATTCAATGAGATAGGTAACGATAAAGCCTGCAATCAGTCCTGTAAAAAGAGCTCCAACAGGCGTTATAACACCTGCTCCGGAAGCTACTGCCGCAAACCCGGAAAGCACCGCATTTAGAAGAAGTGATATATCTATTTTCTTGTATCTTCTGTAGCTATCACACATACTGATTAGTCCTGCTGTCATGCCTGCAATTACAGTATTTGTAATGATAAGACCAAGATCACAATCAGAAGAAGAAAGAATAGCAAATGCAGCTTCTATACCAATAAATCCTGCCCCTCCTAGGATAAGACCTATAGAAGCCAGATTGATATTATCTGCAGGAATTGCTTTTACTAATCCGTCTTTGGTATATTTTCCCAGTCTTGGTCCGACAAGTTTCGCAGCAACTACTCCTCCTATACCTGCCGTAATACATAAAAGAGATCCTCCAAGATCTACAAACCCGTTTGAGGAGAGCCATCCGTTTCCAAATATCCAATGTCCTATTATTGGATAAATTATTATCGCTGAAACGATACTAATAATTACCATCACAGAAAGTCTTACTCTTTCTGAAA
>CAZJWA010000046.1:16859-21868 GCA_964549585.1 uncultured Butyrivibrio sp.
CGCTTGAATAATCACCAATTGAAAAGATATCTATTCTGCCTGAAAAGCCGCCGTCTCCGCTGTACATGATTCCAAAGCCCAGGAAATAAAAAACAAGTATACTTACAGCAAATACTGTAAGATTTTTCAAAATAATATCAGCAGTGTTTTTGGCTCTTGTGTAGCCTATTTCCATTATGGTAAGTCCTGCATTCATCAGTAAAACAAATACTGTACATATTAGAATCAGAACCATTTCTGATGTAATTGTCATATTTCTCCTTTCTAAGCAGCCATATATCAATAGTCAAATTCCGGTATCAAATCATCCGGTTATTCTGCTTAGGAACTGCTGCGTTCTGGCTTCTCTTGGATGAACTAGAATATCCTCAGGCTTACCCTGTTCAACAACCACGCCGCCTTCCATAAATACAACTCTGCTTGCTACCTCTTTTGCAAAAGCAATTTCGTGAGTTACGACAATCATTGTTATGCCAGTCTCTGCAACGGCCTTTATTGTTTCAAGAACTTCACCTACAAGCTCAGGGTCAAGAGCTGATGTAGGTTCATCAAACAAAATTACATCCGGATCTAAAATAAGTGCTCTCGCTATTCCAGCTCTCTGCTGCTGACCACCGGAAAGCTGCGACGGATAACAGTCATACTTTTCATTAAGTCCGACCTTTTCAAGAATTTCCTTACTTACTCTTTCAGCATCTTCTTTTCTGAATTTCTTGACAGTTATCAGTCCTTCCATAACATTCTGGAGAATTGTCTTGTTCTGGAAAAGATTGTAGTTCTGAAATACCATGGCTGTTTTTCTTCGAAGCTCTAAGACCTGGGACTTTGTATGCTTCATGGCATCAACCTTGAAATCATTTACAGAAATTTCTCCCTCATCAGCAGCATCAAGAAAGTTTACCGTTCTAAGTAAAGTGGTTTTACCTGAACCGGAAGGCCCAAGAATAACGATTACTTCACCTTTTTCAATCTTCATATTTACGCCCTTTAGGACATGATTGTCTCCAAAGGATTTATGTATTCCCTTAAGCTCTACCATATAGCTCATATGCGTTACCTCTTTTCCCAAAATTTAATGTCAGGCTGTTGCTACAGCTCTAAACTTCTTAGGTCTGTTCTCACCCTTGTTAAAAAGTTTGTTGAAAATAAAGCTTAGTACTTCATAAATAAGAGTTGTCATAATATATGCCTCAATGAAGTTGAGCTTTGGCATAGACAGAAGATTTGCAGTTGCTGTAATTTCGTATACACCAACGTAGTAAGCAAGTGATGTATCTTTTATCAGCATAACGAAAAGTCCTCCAAGATTAGGCATTGCTGTTGCGAGTGCCTGCGGAAATACAATTCGAATCATCGCCTGAGTCTTGGTCATTCCAACGCTGTATGCTGCTTCCATCTGTCCTTCATCGACTGCTGCAATAGCTGATCTGAAGCACTCCGATGCATATGCCGCCTGATTAAGTGTAAGGGCTCCGATTGCATATACAACTGCAGGAATTCCTGCAATACTAATTTCTACACCTATACTCTGCCCATATGCATAAATCACTGCGGGCATTACATAGTAGCTTATATATAGAAGAATTACTGACGGAACACTTCTCATGAATGAAACAAATACCGCTATTAGCTGTGGAAAAAACACTACCTTTGATCTTCTTACAAGTGCACACAAAAGACCTAACCCCCATCCAAGAATAGCTGACACGAATGTCATAAGGAGAGTTATCGGTATCGCTGCACATATCTGCGGAAAAGCCTGTGCTATAAATTCAAAATCCATATTCTAACCTCCTCTTAACTGGTGGCTCTTTTACGGCCTTTTGTGTATACTCGCTCAAGGAGCTTGGTCCCTTGCTCAAGAACGATACAGATAATCCAGAAAATGATTCCGGAAGCTATATATGTTTCGAGCTTACTTGCACCATATGACGCTCCGCTTATTGCTCTTGCTCTTCCGAGAATATCTACTACGCCAATAGTAAAGGCCAGTGACGTTTCTTTAAAAAGATTTACTATATTATTACCAAGCATTGGAATGGCAATACCAAATGCCTGCGGAAATATTATTCTTCTAAATGCTGTAAAAAAGCTCATTCCCACACTATAGCCTGCTTCAAGCTGTCCCTTATCAACTGCGAGATATGCTGCTCTCATCATCTCTGCCATATTGGCTGAGGTATTCATGGAAAGCGTTGCAATGATGAAGATTATCTTGTTCCATCTACTCATATTTATTCCAAATGGGAGCATTATTTGCGGAAGTCCCAAATATAGTAAGAAGATAAGAACGAGTGTTGGAATTCCTCTCATAAAAGAGATCCATCCCTTTGAAAGAGAATTTGCTACTTTGTTACTACTTAGTGAACCCACTGTTACAAGGGCTCCTATACCAAGGCTGAATACAAGAGAAATAAGCAGTATTTCCAGCGTTACAGGGAAAGAATTCATTATTGTCACTATGTATCCCGGAATGGCTTCAAAATTATATGTATAATTCATAAGCTTTTCTCCTGATTTTCTATATAAAAAGAAATTGTGCAGAGGCGTTTATTTATAAGCGCCCCTGCAGCCATTTTCTAACAATAATTACTCAACTGAGGTTTCTGTACTTGCATCGTAGTTGATAAGGTCAGCATACTTTGTGAAATAGTCATCACCAAAATACTGTTCATTAAGACTCTTGATCGTGCCATCTGCCTGAAGTGCCTTAAGGGCTTCTGAAACGGCATCTCTAAAATCTGTAAGCTCAGGTCTTATCATATAGTAGGATTCCTCGATAATAACTGCTTCTGAGAGCTGAAGGTTATCAACACCAATCTCAGGAATAGTCTCTGCAAATGCTGTCTCATATGTAAGAGAAGCATCAACTGATCCGTTTGAAACGCCCTTATATTCATCTGCCTGCGACATATCACTTATAGACTGAATCGTGAAAACTGTATCTGGATGTGCTTCGTTGTACTCAGTAAGAAGTGAATACTCAAAGGTTGAAGGATCTGAATAAATTGTCTTTCCTTTCATATCATCAAATGATGAAATACCGCTGTCTTTCTTTGTGCAAAGGGCAAGTGGTGAAAGGCAATATGGATCGTCAGAGAAGATATACTTTTCTTTTCTTGCATCACTCTGAACGAGCTGATAAGAAACCATGTCGCAGGCACCTGAGTCAATTGATACAATACAAGTTGAGAAATCCATGCCCTGAATATCAAATGTGTAATCTGTAAGATAGTCATCAACTGCTCTAAGGAGTTCTACATCATATCCTGTAAGCTCTCCTGAATCATCTCTATAGCAATATGGAGCCCATGCCTGACCGGTTGCAACGATGATTGTCTGCGCATCTGCAGAGTCTGCAGTACCTTCTGTATCTGCGCTTGCTGCTTCTGTAGTTTCAGCAGTGTCTGATGATGCTGTGTCCGTTGATGAACTTCCGCAGCCTGCAAGCATTCCTACAGACATAACAGAAACTGTTCCAATAGCTACCGCTCTTCTTAGTAAATAATCTCTTCTCATACTCCTCAACCTCCATGCTGCGTTTGAGCTTTCGAGGCTTAACGCAGTTTTAAGCCTCGCAGTTTGAAAGCATGCTTTCAAACTTAACCTCCATTTTCCAAATCCCTACAGTTACTACCAATATTGTGGAAAGTTTACAATTTTTCATGTGCCTTTTTGGTATATGTGTAATTATATAGATTGGTCATTATAATTCAAATATATGGTTTTTATCAAACCTATAACTAATTTTATATATCATTGAGTTTTAGGGGCGTTAAGAAGAGATTATTTGAGAATAATTCTTATAAATATAAAATTATGTAAATTGGATTTGCATAAACAATTGATTATAATGTAGAATTTTCTTAGGATTTCTTTTTAAAAAGAGATATTAAGCAGCTTAAAAAATCAAAATACCCTGGAAGATTATTCCGACCCGGAAAGAGAGGTTTCTTCTATGATAAGAGAAATTAATTACGTACTCGCGGTTAATGAATACAAGAGTTTTTCTAAAGCAGCAAAGAGTCTGTATATTTCACAGCCTGCACTTAGTGCTACAATTAAGAAGCTTGAGACCGAGCTTGGGTGTGCTCTGTTCGATAGAAGCTGCAGTCCAATAAGACTTACAAGAGACGGCGAATTCTATGTTAAATCTGCTCAGCAGATTCTTGGAATCAGCAATAACATGTCAGAATATTTCGAGAATTTAAAAAGTCTTGAAGAAGGCTCACTTACTATTGGAACAACGACATTTTACTGCTGTTATTCACTTCCAATTCACTTAAATCCATTTCTGTCGCTTCATCCTGGAATAAAGGTGGATCTTTTGGAAAATGCCGGAAATCCAGGTCTTTTACAGCTTCTCAAGTCAGGTGATGCAGATATGGTACTGTCGATAAACAGTTCAGACTTTGATGGATATGAAAGACAGTTTTTTGCAAGAGAGCATCTGATTCTGGCAGTTCCCGCATCATATGAAATAAACGATAATCTTATGAAATACCGGCTGACTTTTCAGGATATTCAAGAAAAGAAGCACCTTGACGAATCAGTTCCCAGAGTATCACTAAAGAAATTCAAGTCTCTTCCCTTTCTTGCACTTCGTCCAGGAAATGACTTATATGAAAGAAGCCTTCAAATGTTTAATCAGGCTGGTATATCTCCTGATACCTATATGTTTTTTGATCAGATACCTACAACGTACTTTATGGCTCTTCATGGCTACGGGTTTACGATAATCAGAGACACAACGCTCGGAATCGTTCCTCCTGCTTCAAATGACAAGCCTGAAGTCTATTTCTACAAAATTGACGATCCACTTTCTGAAAGAAATGTTTCTTTTTACTATAAGAGTTCACTCTATCTTCCGCCTGCGGTGCAAAGCTTCCTTGAATACACAAGTGACACATGCAAGATAAATGGTGATAAGGAAAGGTTCTTTTCGAGATTTTAAAATGATAGTGTCAAATGATTTATGAAAAGATTGAGCAAAGAAAAAAGGCTCAGAT
>CAZJWA010000047.1:0-5358 GCA_964549585.1 uncultured Butyrivibrio sp.
ATTTATCCCTTTCATAGTAGAAATATAAAAAGTTAATCAGAAGTCCCCTGGCTGTATATGCGGTCAGGGGATTTTTTTTGATGTTATATTGCAAAAAAATAAAACCGGCAGCATCTCTGCTACCGGCCCTTTGTTATTCTTTTGAAACATTATCAGCTTCTTTTTTCTGTGATTCATCTTTTCTAAATACAGCAGTAAATCTTGTCCCAATCTGCTCCCTGGATGTGATTGCATAATAGCCGTTGTGCTGATCAATTATCCACTTTGCTATTGAAAGACCAAGGCCGGTTCCACCTGTCTTGGAATTCCTGACCGCATCCGCTCTGTAGAATCTTTCAAATACATGCTCTAGATCTTCACGCTTCATTCCGATTCCGTTATCCTGAATCTGATAGAAAGGATTATCATCTGTCCAAATACCGGCTCTAATGATTATTTCTTCACCTTCCGGAGTATACTTTACTGCATTATCGATAAGAATTCTCGCGGACTGCTTTAGCATATCATTATCGCCCATCATATGGGCTTCACCGCGCTCTTCAAACACATATCTGTGATGCTCATCAATCATTATGGATTCTTCGTAAACTTCACGCATGATTTCATTTAACGATTGTTCTTTAATATCAAGTGCCTGCCTGTTACTGTCTCCTCTTGCAAGGAATAAGAGCTGCTCGACGAGCTTTTGCATGTGACCTGCTTCATTCTTTATAGCTTCAATTGATTCATCAAGAATTGCTTCATCGGTTTTGCCCCATCTATCAAGCATATTCACGTATCCTTGAATTACTGCAATAGGAGTTCGAAGCTCGTGTGATGCATCAGATACAAACCGCGTTTGCTGTCTGTAATTGTTTCGCATTCGTTCAATGAGGTCATTTATTGCTGTTTCGATTCCCTGGAGCTCTTTATCCTTCATGGAAATTTTGGAACCGGGCTTTTCGACACTGAAATTTGATATTGCTTCTTCAAGGTTCTGATATTTACTATCATCAAAGGCTTGATACTTGCTATCATCAAGTGCCATCTCCGTAAGTGCGGTAGTTTGAAGTGCTATATCATTGAGAGGCCTTAGAGCCTTTCGTATTCGCCCTGTTCCGAAAATAAGGACTGTTAGAAAATCAAAAAACTGAACAACAAATATAATGCAAATGCCATAGAAAATAGGGATTAGCCACGGCCCAATAAGAAGCTCATAGTATCCGGGACTTCCCGTCGTTCCTACTGAATATATAATTGTTTCAAACCCTGAAGTATTTCTTAGTCCCCTTACAAGGGAGTAATCAAATGATCCGAGGTGATTGATATCGTTTATTACAACAAACAGTATGCAAATAAGTATTATTGTAAAAAGATCTGTTGAAAGATATTTTCTAAATAGAAGAAGCGCGTTCTTGCCATTTATCTTTCGCGCAATGGATGTGAATCGTTTACTGTTCTTGCTTGTTTGCTGCACGCCCGGATTAAGTGTTTTCGTCTTTGATGACATATCCAACACCCCGCACAGTGCCAATTATATGGACACCATATACATCATCGAGTTTACTTCGAAGATACCTTACGTAAACGTCGATTACATTAGTTTCGCCCATATAGTCGTAGCCGCATATCTTTTGGAGAAGAATTTCACGAGATACAACTATATTTTTATTTTCAAGAAGGTATTTAAGAAGCTCAAATTCACGGTGCGTAAGCTCTATTTTATTTCCATCATAGGAAACTTCATAAAGGTTTTTATTTAAAGAAAGCTTTCCACTTGTGATGATGGAATTATCGGCCGCGGCCACAGCGCTCTCTGGCTGATGTTTCTTAAGTGCTACGCGGATTCTTGCAAGAAGCTCCTCGATTGCAAATGGCTTGGTGATATAATCATCGGCGCCGCCATCAAGTCCTGCAACCTTATCCATGACAGCATCTCTTGCTGTGAGCATGATTACCGGAACTGAGGAATTTTTACGAATACGACGCAGCACCTCAAAACCGTTTAGCTCAGGAAGCATAATATCAAGAATTATCAGACTGTAGCCACCTTTTTCGGCAAGCTCAAGTCCAAGACGACCATTTCCCGCTTTGTCAGTCTCGTATCCTTCATGCTTTAATTCAAGCTCAATGAACCTTGCAATTTTTTCTTCGTCCTCAACAATAAGAATCTTTTCCATACTGCTCCTTTTTGGTAAAATGCATAGATTATTTTTATAGCAAATTAAAGCCATAGCTCCGAAATGCTATAGCTTTAATTCTTTTCTTACATAAAATATATTATTACAAAACTTTGCCGAGTACTTTTTATTGCTCACTATTATCATTATGAATTCCTGTTTCTGTCTTGAATTCGTTCTTAATATTCTCTGCAGCCTTTGAAACGCTGTCCATTGCAGCGTTAACATCTGCGCTGTGGATGTCAGGGCCTACAAATGAGTACTTCATATTAACAAAAAGACCTATGATAATTAGAGGTATTGTTACCCAAAAGCAGAAGATAATAAGAAGGATAAGAATAGAAATCGGAACTGACAGTACTTCCTTATCGTGTCTTTCTACTTTGAAAAAATTTGTATTTGCCTTATGAATCCATTTCAGACACCATCTGATAAAATCCTTGAAGACATTTTTTTCTTCGCCGGCGTAAGGTTTTGGAGCCCCTTCAACTGTGCCCTGACAGTGCTCTGTCGAGTAATTTGCGGTTTTTTCTTCATTTACTTTTCCAGATTTCTCAAGAGAAATCATTGCATCAAGTATATCCCAGTTATTATTCTCGAGTGCTTCTTTAGCTTCCTCATATGAAACATTTGCCTTTTCTCTAAGCTTTTCTACCTTTTCGATGTTTTCCATATTGTTTATTACTCCTTTTTTATTTTGCTTTTTGATTGTTATTTTCTTTCATGTATTTGGAAAAGCCGGTTTCCTGATGGGCTATGTCCTCTTTACAAAAAATAGAATAACACTGCAAAATTAAAGCAAAAGAGAAGAAAAATTAAAAACGGATTAAATGACGGGGCAGTTATTCTTAATTCTTTTCTCAAATACGTATCTTAACCACCTATGTAATATAAAGATTATTATATTTCTAGGATTTTGTTCTATTACATGATGTTTTAACGTCTATTATAATATCATATTATTTGACTTTTATGCTTTATTTTGCTACTAAATAAGCATTTCTTAAGAAAAACATCTTTTAAAATATGTTAGAATAAAAAAGACTTATATATCTACAGACGTTATTCTGTAAAAAATACATATAATATAGAAAGAAAAGCTGAAAGGAATAATATAAATGAAAAGAATATTAAACAAAATTGCTGCAGTTGCAGGGGCGGTTGTAATAATGGGGACATTCATGGTAGCTTCTCCAATTCAGATACTTTGCAGTGAGACTACTGCCACCGAGGTGCAGACTGCAGATTATACTACGATTTTTGATCCGGCGTATTATATGGCGCGTTATCCTTATACAGCAGCTCTTTATAATTATGATATTACTGCTTTGTATAATCATTTTCTGGACTATGGAATCAGCCATGGTCAGGAGCCATCAGCTGAATTTAATCTTCAATATTATATGTCAAATTATGATGATCTTTATGCAGCGTTTGGAAACAATTATGCGCTGTATTATCAGAATTATATTATTGGAGGTAAGGCTGAGGGGAGAGTGGCAAATGCGCTTATTGAGGGAAGAACTCTTTTACCTTTGACTGCTCCTTCTGATGATAATTACGTTCTTGCAAACTCAACCAATTTTATAAGTGCAGATTATGTTCCGAGTGTTTCCTCTATTAACAACAGAGTACAGCTTCGAAGCGATGTCACGACAATCGTATCAACCATGATGGCGGATGCTAAAGCACAAGGCGTGAATTTGTATGTCGTTTCAGGATATCGTTCGTATGCGAGGCAGACAGTTCTTTTTAATAATAAGACAAACTACTATTTGGCCAAAGGTTATTCGAGGACGGATGCAGAGTCTCATGCTCAGACAATAGTTCAAAGACCTGGATCGAGCGACCACCAGACGGGACTTGCTATGGACATTACAGATGCATCATATACAGGTCTTACCGAATCTCAGGAGAATACAGCCGGTTATAAGTGGCTTTATGCAAACTGTGCTAAATACGGTTTTATTTTGAGATATCCAAAGGGTAAAGAGGATGTGACAGGAATAACTTATGAACCGTGGCACTTTAGATACGTTGGAGTAGAGGCTGCTACTTTTATTATGAATAATAATCTTACACTTGAAGAGTATATGGCATTTATTAACGCTGATGTAGCTTTGGGGTGAGACCTCTGATTCCTTTAAACACAGTTCTAGCGACAAATAAAGTTCAAAATAGTGAAGCATATGGTAATATATAATATATGAAAAATGATATAAAAATGTTTGAGCGAAATTCCATAGAGATTTTATACGCGAAAGGCCTATGTTCACTGCCACTTCATTCGCATGAATGCTTCTGCTTTGGCGTGGTCCTTGATGGAGAGGCTACTTTTCTTATTGATGATAAGAGAAAAGAGCTTCGAAAAGGAATGACATATCTTATTCCTTCAAATGTAGGTGTGACGATAGATACGGACGCAGGAACCTATGGATATTCCTATATTACGATTTGTCTGAAAAATGAGCTTAAGGATAATCTAATGATATATCAGTATGACAACTTTTTTCCTCATGATGACAAGGCAGATGAGATAATGCACATTTGTGACAGATTTATAGGAGGAGGCTCTCAGAGAAAGTTTCTTGAAGATGTTACAGAGCTGATTTTAGATGGAGCAGGAGAAGCGGCTAATTCTGATTCTGAGGATGATTATGAGAAAAAACTTGTAACAGAGGCGTCAGATTATATAAAGAGCCATTTACTTGAGAAGTTTGACCTAGATGCAGCAGCTGATTCTGTACATATTTCCAAATATCATTTTATCAGACTATTCAAGAAGTATATGGGCGTAACTCCAAACCAGTATTATATTCAGGCAAAGCTTTTTCTTGCTAAAAGAGAACTCAAGGGAGAACATAAGGAGAGTGATGTTGCTGCCGACCTTGGCTTTTCAGATCAAAGCTATCTTTGCAATACTTTCAAGAAGCATATGGGAATTAGCATGAAAGATTTTAGAAACAATATAAGTTCGTTCTGATATGTCGTAGTTATTATTGTTCTTATTCTGGCGAAATGGTCTGGACTGAGATTCATTTCCTGATTTGACTTCGCAATATATTACAAGTTTATTTTCATGATTTTTGTTAATCTTCAAATTGTAACAGACAGAAATGAATAGTCATTTTTGCAAATACATACTAATGGAGGATTTATCATGAAAGTAAACGCAGCATTTATATTCGTAGCACCAGAA